>NZ_MVOO01000004.1:0-384850 GCF_002156405.1 Pseudomonas sp. SCPG-7
AAGGCCGGTTGAGGGCTTTTCCTCAACCATAGAATCTCCCACAGGGTTTTGTGTGATTCACAAAATCCGAATACGACGCGGACACTGTGGGAGCTGGCTTGCCAGCGATGAGGCCAGTCAAAGCACCACAAACCTCTAAATCAGTGAACCAGCCCAGCCTCCACCAACAACTGCTCCAACCCCAACAAATCCGGCACCTTGGCCACCTGTTCCCCGACCTGCACCGCCGCCTGCTCCAGCGCACACAACGGCACATCGACATAACTCAACTGACTGTCGAGCTTGTATGAGCGCGGAATCCCCTGCACCAGCAGCGCAATGAATTTCAGCTGCGGCAAGCCGCCGAGGGCGTTGAGGATGACGATCCGCGCGCGTTCGCCGATAACGATTTTCTGCCCGCAGGCCGACTCGAAACTCAGCAGCGGAATCTGCCGCTCCCGCCAGCTCACCCGCCCTAGGTACCACGGCGGGGTATCGAGGTCGAAGGCGCTGGCCTGGTAGTCGATCAGCTCGGCGACGGCGACGTTGGGCAGGATCAGGTTGCGGTCGGCCAGTGGCAGCAGCAGGCCGGTGAGTTGGCTGCTGCGCGCGTTGTGGCGGCGCTCATGCATGTTTCTTGCTCCAGTGGGCAATGCTTTCGAGCAGCACCGATTCCTGATACGGCTTGCCGAGGTAGTCGTTGACGCCGATGGCCATCGCACGGTCGCGGTGTTTCTGCCCGGTGCGCGAGGTGATCATGATGATCGGCAGGTGTTGCAGGCGTTCGTCGTGGCGCACCTGGGTGGCGACTTCGAAGCCGTCCATGCGCGGCATTTCAATGTCGAGCAGCATCAGGTCGGGCATGTGTTCTTCCAGCAGCAGCATGGCATCGACGCCGTCCTTGGCGGTCAGCACGTTCATGCCGTGGCGTTCGAGCAAACGGCTGGTGACCTTGCGCACGGTGACCGAGTCGTCGACCACCAGTACCAGCAGGGGTTTCTGCGGCTCACTGTCGATGTCCGCCTGCGCCGGATGCTGGGCGATCCGCGCCTGCATCGCGCGGATCGGCGCGAGCAAATCAAGAATCAGCACCACCCGGCCATCGCCGAGAATCGTCGCCCCGGACACGCCCTGCACCGCCGCGAACTGCGGGCCGAGGCTCTTGACCACAATCTCGCGGGTGCCGGCCATCGCATCGACCTGCACCGCGATGTGCCGATCATTGCACTGCACCAGCAGCACCGGCAATGGCAGGCTCTGGCCGAGCAGTTTCGGGCGTGGCGCGGTTTTCAGCAGCTCGCCCAGATAGCACAACTCGTAGCGCTGACCGGCGTAGTGGTAGCTCGGCGGATCATTGCGGTAGTGCCCTTCCAGATCATTCGGCAACACCCGGACGATGCCTTCGATGGTGTTCAGCGGAATCGCGTACTGATCCTCGCCGCACTGCACCATTAGCGCGCGGTTGACCGACACGGTGAACGGCAGACGAATGCGAAAATGCACGCCCTGCCCCGGCACCGAGTCGATGCTCATGGTGCCGCCGAGCTGGCGGACTTCTTCGTGAACCACGTCCATGCCGACGCCGCGTCCGGAAATCTGGGTGATCTTTTCCGCCGTGGAGAAGCCCGGCTGCAGGATGAACTGCAGCACGTCGCGGTCGCTGATCTCGGCGTCCGGTGCCAGCAGGCCGCGCTTGATCGCCTTGCGCCGCACCGCTTCGAGCGGCACCCCGGCGCCATCGTCACGGATATCGAAAACGATGTCGCCGCCCTCGCGGGTCAGGTCGAGGGTGATCGTGCCCTGCGCCGGTTTGCCCGCCGCCAGCCGCACTTCGGCCGACTCCAGGCCATGGTCGACGGCGTTGCGCAGCATGTGCTCCAGCGGCGCGGCCATGCGCTCCAGCACGTTGCGATCCATCTCGCCTTCGGCGTTGCCGATGATGAACGCGACGTCTTTGTTCAGCTCTTCGGCGACCTGCCGCACGATGCGTTTGAGGCGCGGCAACATCCGTTCGAACGGCACCATGCGCGTGCGCATCAGGCCTTCCTGCAACTCGGTGTTGATCCGCCCCTGTTGCTGCAACAGGTTCTCGGCGTCGTGGTTGCGGCGCTCGAGGGTTTCCTTGAGATCGAGCAAGTCGGAAGCGGATTCGAACAGCGCCCGCGACAGTTGCTGCAACTGCGAATGACGGTCCATTTCCAGCGGGTCGAATTCTTCGTAACCGAGGCGTTCGGCATCGACTTGCTGACGGCTGAGGATCCGCCCCTGGGTTTCGGTGTCGAGCCGGCGCAACTGATCGCGCATGCGTTCGATGGTGGTTTCCATCTCGTTCAGCGCGGTTTGCGCATCGCTGACTTGCTGCTCGATACGCCCACGGAAAATCGAGGTTTCGCCGGCCAGATTGACCAGTTCATCAAGCAGTTCGGCGGAGACCTTGACCATGTCCGCGCCAGCATCGGCGGCGGGTGCGGCAGGTTCGGTCTTGGCCGGAATCGGCAGCAACGGCGGCGTGTCGGGGGTCGCCGGATGGCTGAAATTCTGGATCGCGTTGATCAGCCGATCCGCCGGCGGGCATGGCTGCCCGGCGCGCACGCCGTCGAGCATTTGCGCCAGGCGGTCATGCCCGCGCTGCACCAGCGCGAACAGTTCAGCGGACGGTTGCAGCACGCCGGTGGCGAGGCTTTCGTAAAGGAATTCGAGCTCATGGGCGAGGTCGCCGATCGGGCCGATCTCGACCATCCGCGCGCCGCCCTTGAGCGTGTGCAGATCGCGCAGCAGGGTTTCCACTTCCTGCCGATTGCCCGGCTCGGCCTGCCAGCGCAGCAGCGCCGCGCCGGAGCTTTCGATGATGTCGAAACCCTCTTCGAGGAAGATGTCCAGCAGCTCCGGATCATGCGCCGCGCTGTCGGATTCAGCCGTCGGTTGCGCCGCTTCGGCAGTACCGGCGGCGCCCTGGCGGAACTGGCGGATCGTCTCGATCAGATCCTGCGCCGGGCGCAATGGTTGATGCGCCTGCAACTGCTCCAGCAACAAGGCCAAGCGGTCATGGCCCTTGTGCAGCAAGCGGCCCAGCGCATCGCTGTGACTGTAGCGACGATCCACCAGCCCTTCGTAAAGGCTTTCCAGCTCATGGGCCAGATCGCCGATGGCGTCGACCTCGGCCATCCGCGCGCCACCCTTGAGCGTGTGCAAATCGCGCTGCAACGACGACAGCGGCGCAGCGTTGTCCGGGTCGCTCAGCCAGCGTTGCAAGGCTTGCCCTGCGCTGTCGAGAATGTCTACCGCCTCTTCGAGGAAAATCTCGACGATCTCGTCGTCCGGCGCAGTCTCGACATTGGCGCGGGACAGTTCGGCGGTGGCGGCACCCAGTTCGCTGATGCTCAAAGTGCGGCTGCCGTCGCTGCGGATCAGCCCCATCGCTGACGGGTCGAGGCTTTCATCGAGCAGTTCGTGCAAGGCGCGGATGCGCTGCGGCTGCGGGGTAATTTCCTGGCCGGCAGCCAGTTCGTCGAGCATGTTGATCAGCGCTTCGTGGGCGCTCTGGGCTTCGTGGAAAAACCTGTCGCTGACCGCCAGGCTGCTTTCTTCGACGGCGCCATAAAGGTCGAGCAAGGCTTCGCACAACACATCCACCGGCAGCAGATCGGCGAGGTGTGCGCCTTCGCCCAACGTGGTCAGCTCATCCAGCAGCGCACTGAGTTCCTGGCGCTCGCCGGGGTGTTGCTGCCAGCGTTGCAACAGGCTTTCGGCATCGAGCAGGATGTCCATGCCCTGGGCGAGGAAGTTGTTGATCAGTTGCGGATCGCGCTTGATCCGCAGGCCGGTGTTCGGCGCGTTAAGGATCGCTTCCAGACGTTCGGCCTGCAGCGTTTCGGTGCGTTTGATCAGCGACTGCGCACCGACAATCGGCGCCAGCGGATCGTGCTTGAGCTGGCGCAAACCAACGCGGAACAGGCCTTCGGCTTCGAGGAGCAATTCCACTTCATCCAGATCCAGTGGCAACTGATGCGCCTTGAACTCGCGCGCCAGTTTATCCAGCGGCGCGGCCAGTTCAGCAATCGGCAATACGCCGGCCATCGACGCACTGCCCTTGAGCGTGTGCAAGGCGCGCTGCAATTCGTCGCTGGCCGGCAGCGGCACATGCTCGGCGGCCTGATCGAGGAAGCGGTTGAGGCTGGCGAGGTGGGTTTCGGCCTCGTTGCGGAATATCTCCAGCAACAGCGGATCGAGGGCCGCCACATCGTCGACGTCTTCGGCTGCCAGCGGCTCGACGCCTTTGGCCAGCGCATGCGCGCGGGCTGCCAGTTGATCGACATCGCTGCGCTGCCGCTGGCGCTGAGTGGCGAATTCGCTGATCAGTTCCGGCAGCAGCAACACCGTGTCGGTGAGCAACTGCTGCACCTGCGCACCGGGCTCGACGCTGTGTTCCAGCACGCGGTTGAGCAGGTTTTCCACGGCCCAGGCCAGCTCGCCAAGGATCAGCGCACGAACCATGCGCCCGCTGCCCTTCAAGGTGTGAAAAGCGCGGCGCAGTTCGGTCAGGGCGGCGCGGTCGTGAGTGTCAGCCGTCCAGCGCGGCAGGTATTCGTGCAGGACTTCGAGCACCTCGTCGGTCTCTTCGAGGAACACTTCGCGCAGTTCATCGTCCACCGGTGCTTCATCGAGCGGCGGCGGCATCAGGCTGCCGGGGGTGATCAAGGCCGGCGGGTTGACTGCCGATACCGGACTGGCCAGCACCTCCGCCAGTGACTGCACGGTCTGCGGATCGTCCAGCGCCTGCAGATCCTGCATCACCAGCGCTTCGCTGGGGCTGAGTACATCGTCGAGCAACGGCACGTGAGGTTCGCCGGGGGGCTCGTCAGGAAAGAAACCGAGGCTGGCGAGGCTCTTCTGTGCAACATCCAGCAGTTGTTCATTCGGCGCTTGCGGGTCGTCGCTCAGGCGTTCGAGGTAATACTCGAGGCTGGTGATGACGTCGGCGAGGTGATCCAGTTGCTGCCAGCCCGGCTCATGCGGATCGAGCAGCAGGTGTTCGCGGATGAAGCTATTGCAGGCCTCGACCAGACTCGCCGCGCGGCTCAGCGGAATCATCGCCAGCGCGCCGCGCACCTGGGTCAGCAACTCCGGCAGCGGTTGCAGTTGCTGGCGATCCCAGTCGGCGTCGATGTAATCGACGATCATGTCCTTGGCCTGTTGCAGGCAGATGCGCGCTTCCTTGATCACGATCTGGTGGATCTGTGTCAGGTCGGTGGTCGGCAGGCGCGCGTCTTCGGGACTTTCCGGCTCTACGGTGCCGACCATTCCGGCAAGGTTGGCTTCGACGTAGAGCAGCGCGCCGGCAACGTCCATCAGGGTCGCGTCATTCGGTTCGCGCTGGCCCTGAGCGAGGCTGAGGACCACCGCCAGTTGATCGATGATGACTTTGCGCGGCTGACCAAAACCGAGCACCGCAAGGGTGTCGGCGATCTGCCGCAGCGGCGCCAGCAGGCTCTCCAGATCAGCAGTGTGCTGACGGTCGCTGCGCACGAACAGGTCGAGGCGCTCCTTGACCCGCACCAGCTCTTCGCACAGCGCCGCCAGCACCGAGCGCATCGCATCGCGGTCGGGGCCGGCCAGGCGCGCGCGTTCTTCGTCGACCATCGCGCTGTCGGGCAACGCGTCGTCCAGGGAGTAGCGATCTTTCATGGTCAGCATCTGCCCGGTGGGATGTTCGGCTTTGGCAATATAGAACAGCAGGCTTTTCAGCAGCTCCGGCGGGGCCGGCTGATTGAGGCCGCGCGGGCCTTGTTCAAGCAGGCGCTTGAGTTCCTTGTCGGCGTCCTTGAACAGGCTGCGCAGTGCCGGACTGTTGGCGATGGAGCCTTCGCGCATGCCTTCGACCAGCGCTGAAGCGACCTGCCACAGCGGACTCAACGGCGCATCGCCGCTGAGCGCTTCGAGGCGCTGGAAGACTTTCGCCAGGTATTCGAGGTGCGTCTGGTCGTCCTGCTCGCGCAGCAACCCGACCAGCGCCATTTGCAGCATCTGGCGCAACTTGCGCAGCATGTTGGGCCACTCGGCCGGCTCCAGCGCGGCCAGCGCTTCTGCGCTCAACGGCGGCAAGTCCGGCAGTGGCGGGCTGAACAGGCTGGTTTCCGAGAGCAGGCTGTCGCCGCGCGCACTGCGCAGGTCGTTGATCAGCGGCAGCACCACCAGCGGCAAGTCGCGGCGGGCGCTCTGCACCCGATCGAGGTAAATCGGCAGTTGCCCGAGGGCTTGCAGCAGCAAGTGCAGGGCTTCATCGCGATGGGCGACGCGCCCCTGCTGCAAGGCTTCGACCAGATGCTCCATTTCTTCGGCGAGCAACGCCGCGCCGTAGAACTCGACCATCTGCAAACTGCCGTGCACCTGATGGATATAGCCCAGGCACTCATCCAGCCCCGGCGCGGCCTGCGGGTCATCTAGCACGGTTTCAATCGCTTGATGCGCCTGCCTCAGCGTTTCGGCAATTTCACCCTTGACCCATTCGAGGGCCACGTAGTCGTGCCGGTCACCCATAACCACTCCACTCACGCCTTGTCCGTCGCGGACGCCGACGGCAAGGTGAAACCGGATACCGAACGGCGCAGCTGACTGGCCATCTTCGCCAGGTTGCCGATGCTCTCGGCGGTGGCGGTCGAGCCAGACGAAGTCTGCGAGGTGATCTGCTGGATCACGTTCATCGTCAGCGAGATTTGCCCGGCCGACGAGGTCTGCTGCTGTGCCGCGTTGGAGATGCTCTGGATCAGCGCCGCAAGGGTTTTCGAAACACCTTCGATTTCTTCCAGCGCCACACCGGCATCCTGCGCCAGTCGCGCGCCACGCACCACTTCGGTGGTGGTCTGCTCCATGGAAATCACCGCTTCGTTGGTGTCGGTCTGAATCGCCCTCACCAGCGTTTCGATCTGCCGGGTGGCGGCGGACGAGCGCTCGGCCAGCCGCTGCACTTCATCGGCAACCACGGCAAAGCCGCGCCCGGCGTCCCCGGCCATCGACGCCTGAATCGCCGCGTTGAGCGCAAGGATGTTGGTCTGGTCGGCAATGTCGTCGATCAGGCTGACGATGTCGCCGATTTCCTGGGACGACTCGCCGAGGCGCTTGATGCGTTTGGCGGTGTCCTGAATCTGTTCGCGGATGTTGTCCATGCCGTGGATGGTGTTGTGCACCACCTCGTTGCCCTTGTTGGCGATTTCCACGGAACGCTCGGCCACCGCCGAGGACTCAGCGGCGTTGGCCGACACCTGATCGATGGACTGGGCCATGTCGCTGATCGCGGTCGAGGCTTCGGAAATCTGCTGCGCCTGATGCTCCGAGGCCTGGGCCAAGTGCATGGCAGTGGCCTGGGTTTCCTGCACGGCGGCAGCCACCTGGCCGGCGGTGAGGTTGATGGTCGCAACCAGATCGCGCAGTTGGTCGACCGAGTAGTTGATCGAGTCGGCGATGGTCCCGGTGAAGTCTTCGGTCACCGAGGCGGTCACCGTCAGGTCACCGTCGGCGAGGTCTTCGATCTCGTCGAGCAGGCGCATGATCGCGTTCTGGTTACGCTCGTTCTTCTCGGCGGTCTCGCGCAACTGGCGGTTGGTTTCGCGGACCATGACCATGCCGATCAGGATGATCGAGGCCAGTGCCAGCAAGCCCAGGACGTAGCCGCCAATGGTGTCGGTGCTGCGCCCGCCGGCAAGGTTTTCGAAACCGCTGGCGAGGTGCGAAGCCTCATCAAGCAGGGTCTGCGACAGGCTGAAGATGTTGCTCGCCGATTCACGGACCTTGAACAGCTCCGGCGAGGTTTCGAGGATTTCGTCCACGGAGCCGGAGACGAACTGGAACAGCTCGGAAATTTCACTCAGGCGCGCACGGGCATCGCGGTCTTCGACCTGGCTGATTTTCAGGGTCGGGTTGCCCTGCAACATACCGTTGAGCACCTGGCCGAAACGGGTGGCGTCGCGGCCAAAAGCGTCGGCGGCCTGCTGCGAGTTTTCGTCGCCTGCAAGCACGGTGTTGACCGCGCCGAGAATGCGTTCGGCCAGCAGCGATTGGCGCTGGGCCATCGCCACTTGCGCCGCCGGGGCGCCGCGTTGCAGGAGAATTTCGACGACTTTTTCGTATTCGATCTGCAACTGCGGCACAGTTTCGGCCAGGGTCGCGGCGACCTGATGCAGCGAGAGTACGGTCTGTTCGCTGGAGAGAATCGCGTCGGTGTTTTTCAGCAGGCGTTCCCAATCCAGCTGCACCGCGCGCATTTCCGGGCGCACGGCGGCTGGTGCGGGTGGCAGGCCGGTGGCCGGGTCGCCCTTTTTCAGATAACCCCAACGCTGGGCAAAATCGTTGCGCGCATCGCTCAGCAGCTTGAACGCGGCGGCCTTGCCGGCGGCGGCCTCGGTGGCGTTCTTGGCGATGCGTTGCGACAGCACGCGCAGCTCACCGGCGTGGCCGATGTACTGCTTGTCGTAATTGGCCTGGGTGTTGAGGTAGGCGAAGTTGGCGAACAGCAGCATGATGAACACGATCAGTGCGATGAACAGCACGATGATCTGCGAACGACTGCGCGACCCTTCTGCCGACTTGCCTGTTTTTGCCTTTGTCATCGGTCCTCGCCTATTCCCGCGCCATTTAATGCTCACCGAAAACCCTGTGGGAGCGGGCTTGCCCGCGATGAGGCCGGCACATCCGACATCTATGGCGACTGATCTGACGCCATCGCGGGCAAGCCCGCTCCCACAGATTTGGGTGGTGTTTCGACTAAATCGCGACGCTCATGAACACCGGCGATTTGGCCAGCGCAAACAGGCTGAACACCCGCCAGTTCTGCTCACGCCGGAAATAGCCTTTGACGAACTCGGCCTTGGAGCCCTGGCGCTTGCTGATCGAGATCGGTTCGAAGCTGTCCTGCTCGAAGTGCTGCAGGCCGAACACCTCATCCACCAGCAGCCCGGCAAACACGTCGTTGTGCTCCACCACCAACACCCGCCGCTGTTTGCGCAGCGGTGACAGTTCGTGACCGAAAAAGCCGCACAGGTCCATGATCGGCAGCAAGCGCCCACGCAGGTTAGCCACCCCTTTGACCCACGGCTTGACCCCGGGCAACTGAGTGCAGCGCGGTTCGTGCAGCACTTCGCTGACTTCGCCCATCGGCGTCACGTACCAATGCTCGCCGAGGCGAAAACCGATGCCGCTCCAGCGATCCTGACGGCCGGGCTGCGACGGCAGGTCCGCCGCCAGCAGACGGCAGCGCTGGTCGATCTGCCACAACAGCTCGAACGCGGTCAGCGACTGGTTCATGGCCGCGCGATCAACCGGCCAGCACGTTGTTCAGGGTCTTGATCAGCATGTCTTCTTCGACCGGTTTGGTCAGGTAATCCTTCGCACCCTGGCGCGTGCCCCAAACCTTGTCGGTTTCCTGATCCTTGGTGGTGATGATGATCACCGGAATATGGCTGGTCTCGGCATCCTTGGTCAGTTGCCGGGTGGCCTGAAAGCCGTTGAGGCCGGGCATGACGATGTCCATCAACACTGCGTCGGGTTTTTCCTGACGGGCCAGGGCCACGCCGTCGGCGCCGTTTTCGGCCTTGAGCACTTCATGGCCGTGCTTTTCCAGCATGCCGGTGAGTTTGTACATTTCAGTCGGCGAATCATCGACGATCAGGATACGTGCCATGGTCTTCCCCATTTTTCTTGTCGACTCCCGGCCCGCTGGCCGAGCGTCACTGTACGTGTCTTACTGCGGCAAAACGGCGGCAAAGCCCGGAACGTGGGCCTGAATCGCGTCGAGCAGTTCTTCCTTGCTGAAAGGCTTGGTCAAAAATTGATCAGAACCGACAATCCGCCCCTTGGCCTTGTCGAACAGCCCGTCACGCGACGACAGCATGATCACTGGCGTGGCCTTGAACGCACTGTTGTTCTTGATTAAAGCGCAGGTCTGATAACCATCCAGACGCGGCATCATGATGTCGACAAAAATGATCCCGGGGTGGTTGTCGGCGATCTTGGCCAACGCGTCGAAGCCGTCGATGGCCGTGATGACCTCGCAGCCCACATTCTTCAACAGCGTTTCGGCGGTGCGACGAATCGTTTTCGAGTCGTCGATCACCATGACCTTCAAGGCGCTGGACTGCTGTTCCATAAGGGGGCTCTACCGTCGCCTTTGCGAATCAAATTGTCCGTTTTGCGATGAGTAATGGCTGGAAACCCTTGATGCTCAAGGGCCAGCACGCTATGCCAGCCTTTTTAGCACAGTCTCCAGATGCAATCTATCGACGGGTTTTTCCTTGACCGAAAACCCGCCCGGAGCCACTCTGGCGGCACTTTTTCAATACCGATCCGGTAGCCAATTTTCGAGGAAAACCCAATGAGCGTTCGCGTCGGGATTGTCATGGACCCTATCGCCAGCATTTCCTATAAAAAGGATAGCTCGCTGGCCATGCTGCTGGCCGCGCAGAAACGTGGCTGGGAACTGTTCTACATGGAACAGCGCGACCTGTATCAGGCCGAAGGTCAGGCCCGGGCGCGCATGAAGCCGCTGAAAGTCTTCGCCAACCCGGAAAAATGGTTCGAACTGGACGCCGAGCAGGACAACCTGCTGAGCGACCTGGACGTGATCCTGATGCGCAAGGATCCGCCGTTCGACATGGAGTTCGTCTACTCCACCTACCTGCTGGAACAGGCCGAAACCGCCGGCGTGCTGGTGGTCAACAAACCGCAGAGCCTGCGCGACTGCAACGAGAAGCTGTTCGCCACGCTGTTCCCGCAGTGCACCCCGCCGACCATCGTCAGCCGTCGTCCGGACTTGCTGCGTGAATTCGCCGACCACCATGGCGACGTCATCCTCAAGCCGCTGGACGGCATGGGCGGTTCGTCGATCTTCCGTCATACCGCCGGTCACCCGAACCTGTCGGTGATCCTTGAAACCCTGACGCTGCACGGCAAGCAGCAGATCATGATTCAGGGTTACCTGCCGGCCATCGTCGATGGTGACAAACGCATCCTGATGATCGACGGCGAGCCGGTGGATTACTGCCTGGCACGGATTCCGGCCCAGGGCGAAACCCGTGGCAACCTCGCCGCCGGTGGTCGTGGTGAAGCGCGGCCGCTGACCGACAAGGATCGCTGGATCGCCGCGCAAGTCGGCCCGACCCTGCGTGAGAAAGGCCTGCTGTTCGTCGGTCTGGATGTGATCGGTGAGCACCTGACGGAAATCAACGTCACCAGCCCGACCTGCATCCGCGAAATCGACAACGCATTCGGCACCGACATCGGCGGCATGCTGATGGACGCGATCGACAAGAAGCTGCAAGCCGCCGGCAAAAAGCCACAAGCTTGATGCACGTCACATGCAGTCTGTCGCTTGAAGCGTGAAGCCCAAGGCGTGAAACCAACATTGCGTTATCATGCGCAGCCTCTGAAAAACGCGATGTTGGTTTTCTTGTCATGACCCTCCCGTCCGATCTGCCCGCAGAACTCGCCCAGCGTGGCGTGCGCCCGGCCGATCGCCTCGGTTTTACCCTGTTTCTCGCGGCGCTGATTCATTTGGCGCTGCTGCTCGGCGTGGGCTTCACCATGGTCGAGCCCAAGCAAATCAGCAAAACCCTGGAAATCACCCTCGCCACCTTCAAGAGCGAAACCAAGCCGAAAAAGGCGGATTTTCTCGCTCAGGAAAACCAGGAAGGCAGCGGCACCCTCGACAAGAAGGCGATTCCCAAGACCACCGAGGTCGCGCCGTTCCAGGACAATCAGGTCAAGAAAGTCACCCCGCCTCCGGCCGCCAAGCCAGAAGTACGCGAGGCCGCGCCGAAAGCTGCGGTGACCACGGTGGCGCCGAAACAGCAAAAGGCGCCGACCAAGAAAGAAGAAACCAAAACCGAAACCAAGCCTGCGGTCAACGCGCCGACATTCGACAGCTCGCAGCTGTCCAGCGACATCGCCAGCCTCGAAGCCGAACTGGCCAACGAACAACAGCTGTACGCCAAACGCCCGCGGATTCACCGCTTGAGCGCGGCCTCGACCATGCGCGACAAGGGCGCCTGGTACAAGGACGACTGGCGCAAGAAGGTCGAGCGCATCGGCAACCTCAATTACCCGGAAGAAGCGCGGCGCAAGCAGATTTACGGCAACCTGCGCCTGATGGTTTCGATCAACCGCGACGGCTCGCTGTATGAAGTGCTGGTGCTCGAGTCCTCCGGCCAGCCGCTGCTGGATCAGGCGGCGCAGCGCATCGTCCGACTGGCGGCACCGTTCGCGCCGTTTACCGGCGATCTGTCGGATATCGACCGACTGGAAATCATCCGCACCTGGAAATTCGCCCGGGGCGACAAGCTTTCCAGCAACTGACCGCCGGCATAAGGGCTTTTGTGGCGAGGGAGCTTGCTCCCGCTGGGCTGCGAAGCGGCCCCCTGGCATTTTTCAGACACACCTGGATATCAGATTTTACGACTGCTGCGCAGCCGGGCGGGAGCAAGCTCCCTCGCCACAGGGGGCGGGCAGACCATTTGCAACGCATCTCCAGCTTGTCAGTTCGCCCCTTGAACGCCACACTATCGCTCATGAAAAACGTCAGCCCCAGCTACCTCAAGCATCATTTCCTGATCGCCATGCCGCACATGGCCGACCCGAACTTTGCCCACACCTTGACCTACATCGTCGAGCACACGGCCAATGGCGCCATGGGGCTGGTGGTCAATCGACCGCAAGAGCTGAATCTGGCTGACATCCTCGAGCAATTGCGCCCGGACATCGATCCGCCAGCGCTGTGCCAGCATGTGCCGATCTTCATCGGTGGCCCGGTGCAGACCGATCGCGGTTTCGTCCTGCACCCGTCGGGCAAGACCTTTCAGGCCACCGTCGAACTGGACGGTGATCTGGCGCTGTCCACCTCGCAGGACGTGCTGTTCGCCATCGCCGACGGCGTAGGCCCGGCGAAAAGCGTAATCACCCTTGGTTATGCCGGTTGGGAAGCCGGGCAACTGGAGGCCGAGCTGGCCGACAACGCTTGGCTGACCTGCCCGTACGACGCCGACATCCTGTTCAACACCAGCAGCGAGCTGCGTCTGGAAGCGGCGGCACGGCACCTGGGGATCAACCTCAGCCTGCTGACCAGTCAGGCGGGGCACGCCTGATGGCCCTGCGCCTGATTCTCGGCTTCGACTACGGCACCAAACAGATCGGCGTTGCGGTCGGCCAGGTGATTACCGGCCAGGCCCGTGAGCTGTGCACCCTGAAAGCGCAGAACGGCGTGCCCGACTGGAATCAGGTCGAAGCGCTGTTCAAGGAATGGAAACCCGACGCCGTGGTGGTCGGCCTGCCGCTGAACATGGACGGTACGCCCAGCGAGATGTGCCTGCGCGCGGAGAAATTCGCCCGCCGTCTCAATGGCCGTTTCAATGTGCCCTTCTATACCCACGACGAACGCCTGACCACCTTTGAAGCCAAGGGTGAGCGACTGGTGCGTGGCGGGCAGAAAGGCAGTTACCGCGACAACCCGGTGGACGCCATCGCCGCCGCTCTGCTGCTGCAGGGCTGGCTCGATGAAAACACTGCATTGTTTGAATCCTGACAAGCGCTTCGGCGCTTTTCTTTTGGTTATAAACCCAGCCACGTCCGGCAGGACGCGGCTCGGAATCACGAAGGAGCATCCATGAGCCTGCCCAATCCCGCCGATCTGATCAGCCAGATGGCGACCCGCCTCAAGGCGCACCTTGCACAGCGTGATATCAGCGAACCGCGTTACATCGGCATTCGCACCGGTGGTATCTGGGTCGCACAGGCCCTGCTCAAGGAACTGGGCAGTGACGCGCCGCTGGGCACGCTGGATGTTTCCTTCTACCGCGACGACTTCAGCCAGAACGGCCTGCACCCGCAAGTGCGTCCGTCGGCCCTGCCCTTCGAGATCGAAGGCCAGCATCTGGTGCTGATCGATGACGTATTGATGAGTGGCCGGACCATCCGCGCCGCCATGAACGAACTGTTCGACTACGGCCGCCCGGCCAGCGTGACCCTGGTCTGCCTGCTCGACCTGGACGCCGGCGAGCTGCCGATCCGCCCGAACGTGGTCGGCGCGACCCTGTCGCTGGCCGCCAATGAGCGGGTCAAGCTGTCCGGCCCGGAGCCGCTGACGCTCGAACTGCAAGACCTGAATTCCTAACCCGCCCTTATTGAGAGTCCCCCTCGCGATGACGCCTCTAGATACCAAGCGCCCGCTGCAGCTCAATGATCAGGGCCAGCTGCGCCACTTCCTCTCGCTCGACGGCCTGCGCCGCGAGTTGCTGACGGAAATCCTCGACACTGCCGACTCGTTCCTCGAAGTCGGTGCCCGGGCGGTGAAGAAGGTCCCGTTGCTGCGCGGCAAGACCGTGTGCAACGTGTTCTTCGAAAACTCCACCCGCACCCGCACCACCTTCGAACTGGCGGCCCAGCGGCTGTCGGCGGACGTGATCACCCTGAACGTGTCGACCTCGTCGGCCAGCAAGGGCGAAACCCTGCTCGACACCCTGCGCAACCTCGAGGCCATGGCCGCCGACATGTTCGTCGTGCGCCACGGTGATTCCGGCGCCGCACACTTCATCGCCGAGCATGTCTGCCCGCAGGTGGCGATCATCAACGGCGGCGACGGCCGTCATGCGCACCCGACCCAGGGCATGCTCGACATGCTGACCATCCGTCGGCACAAGGGCGGTTTCGAAAACCTCTCGGTGGCGATTGTCGGCGACATCCTGCACTCGCGGGTCGCGCGCTCGAACATGCTGGCCCTGAAGACCCTGGGCTGCCCTGACATCCGCGTGATCGCGCCGAAGACCCTGCTGCCGATCGGCATCGAGCAGTACGGCGTCAAGGTCTACACCGACATGAACGAAGGCCTCAAGGACGTCGACGTGGTAATCATGCTGCGCCTGCAGCGCGAGCGCATGAGCGGCGGCCTGCTGCCGAGTGAAGGCGAGTTCTATCGCCTGTTCGGCCTGACCACCGCACGTCTGGCCGGAGCCAAGCCCGATTGCATCGTCATGCACCCGGGGCCGATCAACCGTGGCGTGGAAATCGAGTCCGCGGTGGCCGACGGCCCGCACTCGGTGATCCTCAATCAAGTCACCTACGGCATCGCGATCCGCATGGCCGTGCTGTCCATGGCCATGAGCGGGCAAACAGCGCAACGTCAATTCGAGCAGGAGAACGCCCAGTGAAGCTCAGCATTCTCGGCGCCCGCGTCATCGATCCAAGCAGCGGCCTGGATCAAATCACCGATATCCACGTTGAAGCCTGCAAGATCGTCGCCCTTGGCGCCGCACCCGCCGGTTTCACTGCCGTTGAAACCATCGACGCTCAAGGCCTCGTTGCCGCGCCCGGGCTGGTCGATCTGAACGTCGCCCTGCGCGAACCGGGCTACAGCCGCAAAGGCAGCATCGTCAGCGAAACCCGCGCGGCGGCGGCGGGCGGCGTGACCAGTCTGTGCTGCCCGCCGAAAACCAAACCGGTACTCGACACCTCGGCCGTGGCCGAACTGATCCTCGACCGCGCCCGCGAAGCCGGCAACACCAAGGTGTTTCCGATCGGCGCGCTGAGCAAAGGCCTGGACGGCGAACAGCTGGCTGAGCTGGTGGCGCTGCGCGACGCCGGGTGTGTGGCGTTCGGCAATGGCCTGGAGAGTTTCCGCAACACCCGCACCCTGTGCCGGGCACTGGATTACGCGGCCACTTTCGACCTGACGGTGATTTTCAATTCGCAGGATCACGATCTGGCCGATGGCGGTCTAGCCCATGAAGGTGCCGTTGCCAGTTTCCTTGGCTTGCCGGGCATTCCGGAAACTGCGGAAACCGTGGCTCTGGCTCGCGATCTGCTGCTGGTCGAGCAGACCGGCGTGCGCGCGCACTTCAGCCAGTTGACCAGCGCGCGCGGCGTGGCCCTGATCGCTCAGGCGCAGGCCCGTGGCTTGCAGGTCACGGCGGATGTCGCCCTGTATCAGTTGATTCTCACCGATGAAGCGCTGATCGACTTCAGCAGCCTGTATCACGTGCAACCGCCGCTGCGCACCCGCGCCGACCGCGACGGCCTGCGTGAAGCGGTGAAGTCCGGGGTGATTTCGGCGATCTCCAGCCATCACCAGCCGCATGAGCGCGACGCCAAACTGGCGCCGTTCGGCGCGACTGAGCCGGGTATCAGCAGTGTGGAATTGCTGCTGCCGCTGGCGATGACGCTGGTTGAGGATGGTCTGCTGGATCTGCCGACCCTGCTGGCGCGCCTGAGCACTGGGCCTGCGGACGCGCTGCGTTTGCCGGCGGGCAAACTGGAAGTCGGTGGTGCGGCGGATATCGTGCTGTTCGACCCGAAAGCCTCCACCGTGGCCGGCGAAGGCTGGCTGTCGAAGGGCGAGAACTGCCCGTTCCTCGGTCACACTCTGCCGGGAGTGGTGCGCTATACGCTGGTGGACGGGCGGATCAGCCACCAGGCGTAACGCTGTGGCGAGGGAGCTTGCTCCCGCCGGGCTGCGCAGCAGACCTTCTTTTGGATCAAGAGAGGGGCCGCTTCGCGACCCAGCGGGAGCAAGCTCCCTCGCCACAATTACTGGAAAGCGCCGCGATTCTGCGCGTTGCGCACGGATACCTGATCATTCAGGGTCCAGAAGTCATACAGCACCCCGACAAAGAACAACCCGCCGGTCAGCAGATACAGCAACCCGCTGATCCACTTGCCCTGGTACATCCGGTGCACGCCGAACACGCCCAGGAACGTCAGCAGAATCCACGCCACGTTGTATTCGATCGGCCCTGCGGTGAAACGCAGATCCGCCTCGCGATCCATTGCCGGGATCAGGAACACGTCGATCAGCCAGCCAATGCCCAGCAGACCGAAGGTGAAGAACCAGATCGTCCCGGTCACCGGCTTGCCGTAATAGAAGCGGTGAGCGCCAGTGAAACCAAAAATCCACAGCAGATAACCGATGATTTTGCTGTGCGTATCCTGCGGTGCAGCGACCTGCTGATAGCGGTTCATGAAGACCTCGATTCACTCGATAGATAAATTTTCTTTAATTCTTTGTGACTTTTTTACAGGGAGCCGACGTACGGCAAATGATACTGTGTCGTCCGTCAAAGCCTTATACCACCGGACTTCTGTCGGACAATCGCGTCCATTTGCCGCTTGTTTGGTTCCGTTGCCTCCCGATTGAATCGACCAACGGCCTCGGAAGGGACAAAAAAGCTGTTATAAAGTTGCGCGCTACCACCTAAGAGCCACGCCTAATGCGACCATTTTTCAAGACATGGCTAACTATTTGCCTATTAATGCCACTGGCCGCCCACGCCACCAATCGTGAGCAACGTCTTCCCAACGTTAACGGTTTCACTCCTAAATCCCATGCTTCGGCTCCTTCGAGCAAGAGCAGCAAACAAACGAAACACACCACGCTCGCCAGCAAGAATCACGGCAAGCTGGTGCCACCGATGGCCAACAAGGAAAGCAGCAACGTCCTGAGCCGTGCGGTGAACGTCCTCGGTACTCCCTACCGTTGGGGCGGCAGCAGCCCAAGTAAAGGCTTCGACTGCAGCGGTCTGGTCAAATATGCGTTCAACGATGCCACGTTCGACCTGCCACGCACCTCCAACGCCATGGCCAGCGGGCATGGTGAGAAAGTCGAACGCAAGGACCTGAAACCGGGCGACCTGATTTTCTTCAACATCAAGAGCCGCCGGGTCAACCACGTTGCCATCTACCTGGGCAACGACCGCTTCATCCACGCACCACGCCGTGGCAAAGCGGTCAGCATCGATACGCTGAACAAGCCGTACTGGGAACAGCACTACGTGGTTGCCAAGCGTGTGCTGCCGAAAGAACCGGGCGGCAAGCAGATGCGCGTGGTTCAGCGCTGAAACACGATCAACTGTGGCGAGGGAGCTTGCTCCCGCCGGGCTGCGCAGCAGCCCCAAAATCTTGTGAGCGCTACGCGCTCAAGCGGGAGCAAGCTCCCTCGCCACAGGTGCATTCCAGCCTTTAGAAATTATCCGGCGTACGCGCCTTTTCCCGCGCATGCTCGCGGCTGATCAAGCCCTTGGTCACCAGTTCCTTCAGGCACATGTCGAGTGTCTGCATCCCCAACGACCCACCGGTCTGAATCGCCGAATACATCTGCGCCACCTTGTCCTCGCGGATCAGGTTCCGGATCGCCGACGTTCCCAGCATGATCTCGTGCGCCGCCACCCGCCCGCCACCGATCTTCTTGATCAGCGTTTGCGACACCACCGCCAGCAGCGACTCGGACAACATTGAACGCACCATGGACTTCTCGTCGCCCGGGAACACATCGACAACTCGGTCGATGGTCTTGGCGGCCGACGTCGTGTGCAGCGTGCCGAACACCAGGTGCCCGGTCTCGGCGGCAGTCAGTGCGAGGCGGATGGTTTCCAGGTCGCGCATCTCACCCACCAGGATCACGTCCGGGTCTTCGCGTAGCGCCGAGCGCAATGCCGTGGCGAAACTGCGGGTATCGCGATGGACTTCGCGCTGATTGATCAGGCATTTGCGCGATTCGTGGACAAACTCGATCGGGTCTTCGATGGTGAGAATGTGATGATGGCGATGGGTGTTGAGGTAGTCGATCATCGCCGCCAGCGTGGTCGACTTGCCGGAACCGGTCGGCCCGGTCACCAGCACCAGCCCGCGTGGCGCATCGGTGATCTTGCGAAACACATCGCCCATGGCGAGGTCTTCCATGCTCAGCACTTTCGACGGGATGGTGCGGAACACCGCACCGGCGCCGCGGTTCTGGTTGAACGCATTGACCCTAAAACGCGCGACGCCGGGAACCTCGAACGAGAAATCCGTTTCCAGGTGTTTCTCGAAGTCGACGCGCTGGGTGTCGTTCATGATGTCGTAGATCAATTCGTGCACTTGCTTGTGATCCAGCGCCGGCAGATTGATCCGCCGTACATCGCCATCGACGCGGATCATCGGCGGCAGACCGGCCGACAGGTGCAGGTCGGAAGCGCCCTGTTTGGCGCTGAACGCCAGCAGTTCAGTGATATCCATAGCGTCCCTCAATTCCAGTAGAATGCCGCGAACCTTCAGACCGCCGGCGCCTCTTGATGTCCACGATAGCAGACAACATTCTTCAGGTTAGTTCGCGCATCCAGGCTGCCACCGCAGCGGCCGGGCGCAGTGAAAACAGCGTGCAGTTGCTGGCGGTCAGCAAGACCAAACCCGCACAAGACCTGCGTGAAGCCTACGCCGCCGGCCTGCGTGACTTTGGCGAGAACTATCTGCAGGAAGCCTTGGGCAAACAGCTCGAACTGGCCGACCTGCCCTTGATCTGGCACTTCATCGGCCCCATTCAATCGAACAAGACTCGCGCTATCGCCGAGCATTTCGACTGGGTGCACTCCGTGGATCGCCTGAAAATTGCCCAACGCCTGTCCGAACAGCGCCCGGCCGAGCTGCCGCCGCTGAACATCTGCATTCAGGTCAACGTCAGTGGTGAGGCCAGCAAGTCCGGCTGCACCCCGGCCGACCTACCGGCGCTGGCCGAGGCCATCAGCGCCCTGCCCCGATTGAAACTGCGCGGGCTGATGGCGATTCCCGAGCCGACCGAAGATCGCGCCGAACAAGACGCCGCTTTTGCTGCCGTGCAACGTTTGCAGGCCAGCCTGAATCTGCCGCTCGACACACTTTCCATGGGCATGAGCCACGACCTCGAGTCGGCCATCGCCCAAGGCGCCACCTGGGTGCGGATCGGTACCGCCCTGTTTGGTGCCAGAGATTACGGTCAGCAATGACCGACAGCCATCTGAAAAAGGACCTGACATGAGCAACACACGTATTGCCTTTATCGGTGCCGGCAACATGGCCGCCAGTCTGATCGGCGGCCTGCGCGCCAAGGGTCTGCAAGCCAGCCACATCCGCGCCAGCGATCCGGGTGAAGAAACCCGCCAACGCGTCAGCGCCGAACACGGCATCGAAACCTTCGCTGACAACGCGCAGGCCATCGACGGTGTCGACGTGATCGTGCTGGCGGTCAAGCCACAGGCGATGAAAGCCGTGTGCGAAGCCATCCGTCCAAGCCTGAAACCGCAGCAACTGGTGGTATCGATCGCCGCCGGCATCACCTGCGCGAGCATGACTGCGTGGCTCGGCGAGCAGCCGATCGTGCGCTGCATGCCGAACACCCCGGCGCTGCTGCGTCAGGGCGTCAGCGGTTTGTACGCCACCAGCGAAGTGACTGCCGAACAGCGTCAGCAGGCTGAAGAGCTGCTGTCCGCCGTGGGCATTGCGCTGTGGCTGGACGAAGAGCAGCAACTCGATGCCGTGACCGCCGTCTCCGGCTCCGGCCCGGCGTACTTCTTCCTGCTGATCGAAGCGATGACCGCTGCCGGCGTCAAACTCGGCCTGCCAAAAGAAATCGCCGAGCAACTGACCCTGCAAACGGCGCTGGGCGCCGCGCACATGGCGGTATCCAGCGATGTCGACGCTGCCGAACTACGCCGTCGCGTGACGTCGCCAAATGGCACCACAGAGGCCGCGATCAAATCATTCCAGGCTAATGGCTTCGAAGCCCTGGTGGAAAAAGCACTCGGCGCCGCCGCGCACCGCTCGGCCGAAATGGCCGAACAACTGGGCAAATAAGGAGCCTTACATGATTGGATTGAACACCGCAGCGGTTTACGTGCTGCAAACCCTCGGCAGCCTGTACCTGCTGATCGTGCTGTTGCGCTTCGTCCTGCAACTGGTGCGCGCGAACTTCTACAACCCGCTGTGCCAGTTCGTGGTCAAGGCCACCCAGCCGCTGCTCAAGCCGCTGCGCCGGATCATCCCGAGCCTGTTCGGCCTGGATATGTCATCGCTGGTGCTGGCAATTCTGGTGCAACTGGCCTTGATGGCCCTGACCCTGCTGCTGACCTACGGCACCACCGGTAACCCGCTGCAGCTGTTCATCTGGTCGATCATCGGCGTGACCGCGCTGTTCCTGAAGATCTTCTTCTTCGCCCTTATCATCAGCGTGATCCTGTCGTGGGTCGCCCCAGGCAGCCACAACCCGGGCGCTGAACTGGTCAACCAGATCTGCGAGCCGGCGCTGGCACCGTTCCGCAAGATTCTGCCGAACCTCGGCGGTCTGGACCTGTCGCCGATCTTCGCCTTCCTCGCGCTGAAGCTGATCGACATGCTGGTGATCAACAATCTGGCGGCGATGACGATGATGCCGGAAATCCTGCGCCTGCTGATGTGAGCTGGTTTCGCTGGGACGGGGACGATTTGATCCTCGAATGTCATCTGCAACCGGCAGCCCGCAGCGATGATTTCGCCGGGCTGCACGGTGACCGCCTGAAGATACGCCTGACCGCGCCGCCGGTCGAGGGCAAGGCCAATGCGTATCTGATGGGCTTTCTGGCCAAGGCGTTTGGGGTGTCCAAAAGCCAGGTCAGTTTGCTCAGCGGCGAGCTGAACCGGCAGAAACGGGTGAAGATCTGCTCGCCGAAGAAGCTGCCGGATTTGCCAGGGTTGTTTGGGCGCTTGTCTTGAGTTTTGCGGCGTCTGTACCCCTCACCCCAGCCCTCTCCCCCTGGAGAGGGAGCCGATCCAGGGTGTTTTCAGAAACTGAGTTCAGCCCGGATAGATCAGGTCGGTGTAGCTCAAAAGAACACCTCGGTCGGTCCCCTCTACCTCTGGGAGAGGGCTAGGGTGAGGGCCGCTTGCCGCTAACCCCCCCGGTCTTTAGACTTACGCCTCATTTCAACGAGAGCAGGGTCGATGCCAGCTGCCTTTCCCCCCGATTCTGTTGGTCTGGTGACGCCGCAAACGGCGCACTTCAGTGAACCTCTGGCTCTGGCCTGTGGCCGTTCGCTGCCTGCCTACGACCTGATCTACGAAACCTACGGCACGCTGAACGCACAGGCGAGCAACGCCGTGCTGATCTGCCACGCCTTGTCTGGTCATCATCACGCTGCCGGCTATCACAGCGCCGACGACCGCAAGCCCGGTTGGTGGGACAGCTGCATCGGCCCGGGCAAACCGATCGACACCAATAAGTTCTTCGTGGTCAGCCTGAACAATCTGGGCGGCTGCAACGGTTCCACCGGCCCGAGCAGTATCAATCCGGAAACCGGCAAGCCATTTGGCGCCGACTTCCCGGTGCTCACCGTAGAAGACTGGGTGCACAGCCAGGCGCGTCTGGCCGACCGGCTCGGCATTCGTCAGTTCGCCGCCGTGATCGGTGGCAGCCTCGGCGGCATGCAGGCCTTGCAGTGGACCATCACCTACCCGGATCGCGTGCGTCACTGCCTGGCTATCGCCTCGGCGCCCAAGCTGTCGGCGCAGAACATCGCCTTCAACGAAGTCGCGCGTCAGGCGATCCTCACCGACCCGGAGTTCCACGGTGGTTCGTTCCAGGAACAAGGGGTGATCCCCAAGCGCGGGCTGATGCTGGCGCGCATGGTCGGGCACATCACCTACCTGTCCGACGACTCGATGGGCGAGAAATTCGGTCGCGGCCTGAAGAGTGAAAAGCTCAACTACGACTTCCACAGCGTCGAGTTCCAGGTCGAGAGCTATCTGCGCTATCAGGGCGAAGAGTTCTCCGGGCGCTTCGATGCCAACACCTACCTGTTGATGACCAAGGCGCTGGACTACTTCGATCCGGCGGCGAACTTCGACGATAACCTGGCAAAAACTTTCGAAAACGCCACCGCCAAGTTCTGCGTGATGTCATTCACCACCGACTGGCGCTTCTCCCCGGCCCGCTCGCGAGAACTGGTGGACGCGCTGATGGCGGCACGCAAAGACGTGAGCTATCTGGAAATCGATGCACCCCAGGGCCACGACGCCTTCCTGATTCCGATTCCGCGCTATTTGCAGGCGTTCGGCAATTACATGAACCGAATTACGGTGTGAACAAGCCATGAGAGCTGATCTGGAAATCATCCAGGAATGGATCCCCGCCGGCAGCCGCGTGCTCGACCTCGGCTGCGGCGACGGCGAACTGCTGACCTGGCTGCGCGACAACAAGAATGTCACCGGTTATGGCCTGGAAAACGACGCCGACAACATCGCCGAATGCGTGGCCAAGGGTATCAACGTCATCGAGCAGGACCTGGACAAGGGCCTGGGCAACTTCGCCAGCAACAGTTTCGACATCGTCGTCATGACTCAGGCCCTGCAAGCCGTGCATTACCCGGACAAGATCCTCGACGAAATGCTGCGGGTCGGTCGTCAGTGCATCATCACCTTCCCCAACTTCGGGCACTGGCGCTGCCGCTGGTACCTGGCAAGCAAGGGCCGGATGCCGGTGTCGGAATTTCTGCCGTACACCTGGTACAACACGCCGAACATTCACTTCTGCACCTTCGAAGACTTTGAAGAACTTTGTCGCGAACGTGATGCGAAGGTCATTGATCGGCTTGCCGTGGATCAACAGCACCGCCACGGGTGGGCCAGTAAGCTATGGCCTAATCTGTTAGGTGAGATTGGTATCTACCGCGTCAGCAGCCCGGTGCTTGCAGATCATCGGGTCGCGGTCTGAACCACGACATTTCGAGGAGAACGATCATGGGTCGCTTGATTACTGTGCTATTGGCCGCCTGCCTGAGTCTGTCGGCGGTGGCCGCCGATGCCATCAAGGGCGAACGCAAGGAAGTGTTCGGTGACGTTACCGTGCATTACAACACCTTCAACTCGACCTTCCTGACACCCGAGATTGCCAAGGCAGCCGAGCTGATCCGCAGCAAGAACCAGGGCGTGATCAACGTCTCGGTGATCAAGGACGGCAAACCGCTGATCGCCAACGTCACTGGCACGATCAAAGACCTGACCAGCCAGAGCGTGACCCTGAACTTCCGCCAGGTCACCGAACAAGGCGCGATCTACTACATCGCGCAGTACCCGGTGGAGCAGCAGGAAACCCGCACCTTTGAAATCAAGGTGCAGAACGGCGACAAGATCAACACCATCAACTTCAACCAAGAACTCTTTCCCGGCGAATGATGAACCTCACGCAACTCGTACTGGCCAGCCATAACGCCGGCAAACTCAAGGAACTCCAGGCCATGCTCGGCGATTCGGTGCAACTGCGCTCGATCGGCGAATGGAGCAAGGTCGAACCGGAAGAAACCGGTCTGTCGTTCGTCGAGAACGCGATCCTCAAGGCGCGCAATGCCGCGCGCATCTCCGGGCTGCCGGCACTGGCTGATGACTCGGGTCTGGCGGTGGATTTCCTTGGCGGCGCGCCGGGCATCTACTCGGCGCGCTATGCCGACGGCAAGGGTGATGCGGCGAACAACGCCAAACTGCTCGACGCGCTTAAAGACGTGCCGCAAGCCGAGCGCGGTGCGCAGTTCGTCTGCGTGCTGGCACTGGTGCGGCATGCCGATGATCCGCTGCCGATCCTCTGCGAAGGCCTGTGGCACGGGCGCATCCTGAGCGCCGCCAGCGGCGAGCACGGTTTCGGCTACGACCCGCTGTTCTGGGTGCCGGAGCGTGACGTGTCCAGCGCCGAACTGAGCCCGGCCGACAAGAATCAGATCAGCCACCGCGCCCGTGCAATGGATCTGCTGCGCCAGCGTCTGGGTTTGAAATGACCGACAACCCCTCCGCGTCGTCGCTGATCATCGGCGGCGCCGCCTCTTCGCCTCGGGCGCCGCTGCCGACGCTGCCGCCTCTGGCGCTGTACATCCACATCCCGTGGTGTGTACGCAAATGCCCGTATTGCGATTTCAACTCGCACACCGCCAGCCCGGTGCTGCCGGAACAGGAATACGTCGACGCGTTGCTGGCTGACCTGGATCAGGACCTGCACGCGGTGTATGGCCGTGAAATCAGCTCGATCTTCTTCGGTGGCGGTACGCCGAGTCTGTTCAGCGCCGAAGCGCTCGGGCGCTTGCTAAAAGGCGTCGAGCAGCGCATCCCGTTTGCGCATGACATCGAAATCACCCTGGAGGCCAATCCAGGCACCTTCGAGCAAGAGAAGTTCGTCGCGTACCGCAAGCTGGGGATCAATCGCCTGTCGATCGGCATCCAGAGCTTCCAGCAGCAGAAACTCGAAGCCCTCGGACGTATCCACAACGGCGACGAAGCGGTGCGCGCGGCAGGTATGGCGCGTCAGGCCGGGTTCGATAACTTCAACCTCGACTTGATGCACGGCCTGCCCGATCAGTCGCTGGACGATGCCTTGAGCGACCTGCGTCAGGCCATCGAACTGAAACCGACGCACATCTCCTGGTATCAGCTGACACTGGAGCCGAACACGGTGTTCTGGAACCAGCCGCCGGTGCTGCCGGAAGACGATACGCTGTGGGACATTCAGGAGGCCGGACAAGCGCTGCTGGCCGCGCACGGTTACGCGCAATACGAAGTCTCGGCCTATGCCCAGCCCGGGCGGCCGGCGCGGCACAACCTCAATTACTGGAGTTTCGGCGACTTCATCGGCATCGGCGCCGGCGCCCACGGCAAGCTCAGCCATCCGGACGGGCGCATCGTGCGCACCTGGAAGACACGCCTGCCAAAGGACTATCTCAACCCAGCCAAGAGTTTCCAGGCCGGCGAGAAAGCCCTGAGCAATGACGAGATGCCGTTCGAGTTCCTGATGAACGCCCTGCGCCTGACTGCCGGGGTGGAATCACGCCTGTATCCCGAACGCACCGGCCTGCCGCTGGAAAGCCTCGCAGAAGGCCGGGCAGCGGCAGAACAAAGTGGCCTGTTGCAGGTCGAACCGTCACGTCTGGCGGCCACCGAGCGCGGACAGTTGTTCCTCAACGACTTGCTGCAACAATTTCTGAACTGATTTCAGCCCCAAGGGAAAACGCATGGATTTGATACTCGATCTGCTCGCCACCGTGTCCCGCTGGAGCCGCAGCAACCTCTCGGAAATCGCCCTGGCGCTGGTGGGCTGCCTGCTGGTGCTGTTCGGCGCCGACTTCAAAGGCTGGGTCGAACAACGCCTGGGCAGCATCGCCGGCGCCCTGCGCGTACCACTGATGGCCCTGCTCTGCGTGATCGGCAGCGGCGCCGCCCTGATCTACGCCACGCCGTGGGTAGTCAAGGGCCTGAGCCAGTTCAACAACTACAGCCTGGCGCCGGTGTTGCTGGTGGTGCTGGTGCTGATCGGCGTCGTCGCTGACCGCCGCTGATCTTTCAGTACCCCCAAAACAACTGTAGGAGCTGCGGCACGCTGCGATCTTTTGATCTTCAAATCAAGATCAAAAGATCGCAGCGTGCCGCAGCTCCTACATTCGATTGCGCCAAGAGACAGGGAAGTTCATGAGCAAAAAACTGTTGGACGAGACAAGCAAATTTCTCAGCTTCGTATTGCGCCACGAACCTCAGGCGATCGGTCTGGTGCTGGATTCTGAAGGCTGGGCGAATATCGACGCACTGATCAGCGGCGCTGCGCGTGACGGTCATGAACTGGATCGCGAACTGATTGAAGCGGTCGTGACAAGTAGCGACAAGAAGCGCTTCTCGATTTCCGAGGACGGCCAACTGATTCGTGCGGTTCAGGGCCACTCAACGAAAAGCGTGGATCTGCAGTTCGAGCAGAAACCGCCACCGCAAACGCTGTATCACGGCACAGCAACGCGCTTTCTTGATTCAATCAAAGAACAGGGTCTGATCCCGGGATCACGCCATCACGTGCACCTTTCCCAAGACATCGGCACCGCTTCGACCGTCGGGAAGCGCTATGGCACCGTGGTGATTCTGCAAGTCGCCGCACGGCAGATGGAAGAACAGGGCTTCAAGTTCTTTCAGGCCGAAAACGGCGTCTGGCTGACAGAACAGGTGCCGGCGCGCTTCATCTCTACCCTGTAATTTCTCGAACACCCAAAACAACTGTGGGAACGAGCTTGCTCGCGAAGGCGTAGTGTCAGTCAACTCAGCGTTGAATGATCCATCGCATTCGCGAGCAAGCTCGCTCCCACCGTTTTTATTGCATGTTGCTTAAGCGATTTTCTCGAACTTCAGATCCCACACGCCATGCCCAAGACGTTCGCCGCGGCGTTCGAACTTGGTGATCGGGCGCTCGGCCGGGCGCGGTACGCATTTGCCGTCTTCGGCGAGGTTGCGGTAGCCCGGGGCGACGTTCATCACTTCCAGCATGTACTCGGCGTACGGTTCCCAGTCGGTGGCCATGTGCAGGATGCCGCCGACCTTCAGCTTGCTGCGCACCAGTTCGGCGAAGGACGCCTGAACGATGCGACGCTTGTGGTGACGGCTCTTGTGCCACGGGTCAGGGAAGAACAGCATCAGGCGATCGAGGCTGTTGTCGGCGATGCAGCGGTTGAGCACTTCGATCGCGTCGCAATCGTAGACCCGCAGGTTGGTCAGGCCCTGAGTCAGCACGCCATTGAGCAGCGCGCCAACACCCGGACGGTGCACTTCCACACCGATAAAGTCCTGATCCGGTGCCGCCGCGGCCATTTCCAGCAGCGAGTGGCCCATGCCGAAACCGATCTCCAGCGAGCGCGGTGCCGAACGGCCGAACACCTGATCGTAATCCACCGGCGCGTCGGCCAGCGGCAGCACGTACAGCGGCGCGCCCTGGTCCAGACCACGTTGCTGGCCTTCGGTCATGCGCCCGGCGCGCATCACGAAGCTCTTGATGCGGCGGTGTTGGCGCTCGTCGCCCTCTTCCGTCTGGATAGGCGTGTCGTTCGATTCAGTCATCAATGGCTCTTACTTGATCAGACCATCCAGCGGCGAAGAGGCGCTGGCATAGAGTTTTTTCGGCATGCGGCCGGCGAGGTAGGCCAGACGGCCCGCGACGATCGCGTGTTGCATGGCTTGGGCCATCATCACCGGTTGCTGGGCGTGGGCGATGGCCGAGTTCATCAGCACGGCGTCACAGCCCAGTTCCATGGCGATGGTGGCGTCGGAGGCGGTACCGACACCGGCATCCACCAGCACCGGAATTTTCGCTTCTTCGAGGATGATCTGCAGGTTGTACGGGTTGCAGATCCCCAGACCGGAACCGATCAGACCGGCCAGCGGCATGACCGCGATGCAGCCGATTTCCGCCAGTTGCCGGGCGATGATCGGGTCATCACTGGTGTAAACCATCACGTCGAAGCCTTCCTTGACCAGCGTTTCCGCGGCCTTGAGGGTTTCGATCACGTTGGGGAACAGGGTTTTCTGGTCGGCCAGCACCTCCAGCTTCACCAGGTTGTGGCCGTCGAGCAGCTCACGGGCCAGGCGGCAGGTGCGCACGGCCTCGATAGCGTCGTAGCAACCGGCGGTGTTCGGCAGGAAGGTGTAGCGATCCGGCGACAGCACTTCGAGCAGGTTCGGCTCGCCTTCGATCTGGCCGAGGTTGGTACGGCGCACGGCGAAGGTGACGATCTCGGCACCCGAGGCTTCGATGGCCTGACGGGTTTCTTCCATGTCACGGTACTTGCCGGTACCGACCAGCAAACGCGACTGGTAAGTACGACCGGCCAGAACAAAAGGCTTGTCGCTGCGAACGATGCTCATGGGGAATCCTCTTTAGGGGTGAGGGTCTTGCAGAATTCTGTGCCCTTGCGGGCCGGGCGACTAGCCGCCGCCGATGGCGTGCACCACTTCAACATGGTCGCCGTCATTGAGAACGGTGTCGGCATGCTGACTGCGCGGGACGATATCCAGATTGAGTTCAACTGCCACCCGCCGACCGGTCAGGTCCATACGGGCAATCAGGGCCGCAACGGTTTCACCGTCGGGCAGTTCAAGGGATTCGCCGTTCAACTGAATGCGCATGCGCCAGGCCGCCATCATTTTTAGGGGGTGGCATTCTAGCCCGATCATGACCTAAAGGTCAGCACCAAGCGTCAAGCGGTTTACTGCAGGCGCCAGGCGGCAAGCCCAAGGCACAGCCAGCCGACCAGAAACGCCAGCCCGCCGAATGGGGTGATGATGCCGAGCTTGCTGATGCCGGTGGTAGTCAGCACATACAGACTGCCGGAGAACAGCAGGATACCGAGGGTGAACGATGCCCCCGCCCAAGCGACGAGACGCCCCTGAATCTGCGAGGCCAACAGTGCAACACCAAACAACGCCAAAGCGTGCACCAGCTGATAGGTCACGCCAGTGTGGAAAATCGCCAGATACTCGGGGGTCAGGCGGTTTTTCAGGCCATGAGCGGCGAAGGCGCCCAGGCCCACACCGGTAAAACCAAAGAAAGCGGCCAGCATCAGAAAGCCACGCAGCATGTGGAACTCCAGTCAGACTCGTTCGGCAGGGTCTGTATAATGGCCCGCTCCATCGGTTCGGCCAAGCCATCTCTATGCTGCGTTCACTTTTGCGTCGTCTCACGAAGGCCCTGCTCTGGTTCGCGGGCGGCAGTGTATTGCTGGTGTTGCTGTTTCGCTTCGTGCCGCCGCCGGGCACGGCGCTGATGGTCGAGCGCAAGGTTGAATCCTGGGTCGACAGCGAGCCGATTGACCTGCAGCGCACCTGGAAACCGTGGGACGAGATCTCCGACGATCTGAAGGTCGCGGTCATGGCCGGCGAAGATCAGAAGTTTCCCGAGCACTGGGGTTTTGACTTCGGCGCGATCCAGGCCGCATTGGCCCACAACGAACTCGGCGGTTCGATTCGCGGCGCCAGCACCCTGAGCCAGCAAGTGTCGAAGAACCTGTTCCTGTGGTCGGGGCGCAGCTATCTGCGCAAAGGCCTGGAGGCCTGGTTTACTGCACTGATTGAAGTGTTCTGGCCCAAGCAGCGGATTCTTGAGGTTTATCTGAACAGCGTCGAGTGGGATGACGGGGTGTTTGGTGCTGAAGCGGCGGCGCGCCATCACTTCGGCGTCAGCGCCAAGTCACTGTCGCGGCAGCAGGCCCGTTATCTGGCGGCGGTGCTGCCTAACCCGCGCGTGTGGAGCGCCAGCCATCCGACGGCTTATGTATCGCGCCGGGCCGGGTGGATTCGGCAGCAGATGAGCCAGTTGGGCGGAACCAGTTATTTGCTGGGGCTGGATGATTCGCGTCGGGCGCCTTGGGCGCGATAGCCCTCACTGTTCTTATAGACACTGAAAATTCCTGTGGGAGCGGGCTTGCCCGCGATAGCGGTAGTTCAGCCACCATCTACATGAATGACCCGACGCCATCGCTGGCAAGCCAGCTCCCACAGGGATTAATGCCGCCCTGACATATGCGCATAAAAAACGCCCCGATCATCGCTGATCGGGGCGTTTTTGTTTGCCTGAGCGCCGGTTATGCGGCGATCGACAACTTGAGCTTGTTCATCGCGCTCTTCTCGAGCTGACGGATCCGCTCGGCCGATACGTTGTACTTCTGCGCCAGGTCGTGCAGCGTGGCTTTCTCTTCTGCCAGCCAGCGCTGGTAGAGGATGTCGCGGCTACGCTCGTCCAGCACTTCCAGCGCTTCGTGCAGGTTGTGGTTGGAGTTGTCGCTCCAGTCGGCATCTTCCAGTTGACGCGCCGGGTCGTACCGGTGGTCTTCCAGGTAGTTGGCCGGCGACTGGAAAGCACTGTCGTCATCGGCCTCTGCAGCCGGGTCGAAAGCCATGTCATGGCCGGTCAGGCGACTTTCCATCTCGCGCACTTCACGCGGTTCGACGCCGAGGCTTTCCGCCACACGGTGGACTTCCTCGTTGTTCAGCCACGCCAGACGCTTCTTCTGGCTGCGCAGGTTGAAGAACAGCTTGCGCTGGGCCTTGGTGGTCGCGACTTTCACAATGCGCCAGTTGCGCAGGATGAACTCGTGAATTTCCGCCTTGATCCAGTGCACGGCGAACGACACCAGACGCACACCCATTTCCGGGTTGAAGCGCTTTACAGCCTTCATCAGACCGACGTTGCCTTCCTGGATCAGGTCAGCCTGAGCCAGACCGTAGCCGGAATAGCTACGGGCGATGTGTACGACAAATCGCAGGTGGGCGAGCACCATCTGCCGAGCCGCCCCAAGATCCTGCTCATAGTAGAGACTCTCGGCCAGTTCACGCTCCTGCTCCGGCGTCAGCAATGGAATGCTGTTGACGGTGTGCACATAGGCTTCCAGGTTCGCACCCGGAACCAACGCGTACGCAGGTTGCAAAGAATTGGTCATGCGAAAAAACCTCCCACTTACATACTCGTGCCTCTCGGCACTGCGAAAAATTGACCGGGAATTCAAGTGCAAGTTCCCAAAAAAAACCGCAAGGTCAATCACGCGCAAAAAAGATTCTACTTCGGCGCCAGCTCCCTGAGATGACGTGCGACTGCAATCCATGCACCGATATAACCCAACAGCACCGCGCCAAGCAAGAGCGACAGACCGTCGGCAACTGGCACTCCGGCCAGCGCGAAATCACTGCCGTACAAGCCGGCCAGTCCAACCACCGCGTCGTTCAGCCAGTTCAGGCCGAACGCCAGCACACCCCAGGACAAGACACCCGCACCGAAGCCATACAACGCGCCCATATAAAGGAAGGGACGACGCACATAGCTGTCGGTGCCGCCGACGAGTTTAATCACTTCTATCTCTGTGCGGCGGTTTTCAATATGAAGACGAATGGTATTGCCTATCACCAAAAGTAATGCAGAAACCAACAGCACCGTCAGACCGAAGACAAAACGGTCACCGAGCTTGAGGATCGCTGCCAGACGCTCGACCCAGACTAGATCAAGTTGCGCCTGTTGTACCTTGGGCAGCTCGGAAAGTTTTTGTCTTAATGCTTCCAGGGTCGGCTTGTCGACCTCGTTCGGGGTCACCAGCACCACGCCCGGCAGCGGGTTCTCCGGCAGCTCGCGCAGGGCTTCGCCCAGACCGGACTGCTGCTGGAACTCTTCCAGCGCCTGGTCACGGCCAACATATTCGGCATCAGCGACACCGGGAATACCCTTGATCTGCTCGCGCAACGACTCACCCTGCTCAGGCGTGGCGTCCAGTTGCAGATACAGCGAAATCTGCGCCGCCCGCTGCCACGAACCGCCGAGACGCTCGACGTTGTTGATCAGCAGCGACAGGCCCATCGGCAAGCTCAGCGCCACGGCCATCACCATGCAGGTGAAGAAGCTGCCGATCGGCTGCTTGCCAAGGCGACGCAGGCTGTCGAGCAGGCTGGCGCGGTGACTTTCAATCCACGAACGCAACAGCGTGGAGAAGTCCGGGCCATCGTCATCGTCGTGTTTTTTCTTCTTCGGCGGTTGCGGGTCGGCGGCCTTCGGGGCCACGCGCTCGGAAACCTTCGGACTGCGTGTCGCACTCATACGCCGGCCTCCCCGTCGCCGATCAGTCGGCCGCGTTGCAAGGTCAGCATGCGGTGCCGCATGCGCGCAATCAGGGCCAGGTCGTGACTGGCGATCAGCACGCTGGTGCCCAGCCGGTTGATGTCTTCGAAGACGCCCATGATCTCGGCCGCCAGACGCGGGTCGAGGTTACCGGTCGGTTCGTCCGCCAGCAGCAGCGCCGGACGGTGGACGATGGCGCGGGCGATACCGACGCGCTGTTGCTGACCAGTGGACAGGTCGCCGGGGTACAGATCGGTTTTATCCGACAGCGCCACGCGCTCCAGCGCCGAATCGACGCGCTTGGCGATCTCGGCCTTGGACAGGCCGAGAATCTGCAGCGGCAGCGCGACGTTGTTGAACACCGTGCGATCGAACAGCAACTGGTGATTCTGGAACACCACGCCAATCTGCCGACGCAGGAACGGGATCTGTGCGTTGCTGATGGTGCTCAGATCCTGCCCGGCCAACAGCAATTTGCCGCTGGTCGGACGCTCCATCGCCAGCAACAGGCGCAACAGCGTGGATTTACCGGCACCGGAGTGGCCGGTGACAAACAGAAACTCGCCACGACGGACTCGAAAGCTCAGCTCATGCAAGCCGACGTGACCGTTCGGGTAGCGTTTACCGACCTGTTCGAAACGAATCATGAACGCTCCCGCTCGGCAAACAGTGCCTGGACAAAGGGTTCGGCTTCAAAGGTACGCAGATCGTCGATGCCTTCACCGACGCCGATGTAGCGGATCGGCAGGCCAAACTGCTTGGCCAGGGCGAAAATCACCCCGCCCTTGGCGGTGCCGTCGAGCTTGGTCAGCGCCAGGCCGGTGAGTTCGACGGTCTGGTTGAATTGCTTGGCCTGGTTGATGGCGTTCTGGCCAGTGCCGGCGTCGAGCACCAGCAGCACTTCGTGCGGCGCGTCGGCATCAAGCTTGCCGATCACCCGGCGAACTTTCTTCAGCTCTTCCATCAGGTTGTCTTTGGTATGCAGACGACCGGCGGTGTCGGCGATCAGCACGTCAATGCCACGGGCCTTGGCGGCCTGCACGGCGTCGAAGATCACCGAAGCCGAGTCCGCGCCAGTGTGCTGGGCGATCACCGGGATCTTGTTGCGCTCGCCCCAGACCTGCAGCTGCTCAACGGCAGCAGCGCGGAAGGTGTCACCGGCGGCGAGCATGACTTTCTTGCCTTCCAGCTGCAGCTTCTTCGCAAGCTTGCCGATAGTGGTGGTCTTGCCGGCGCCGTTGACGCCAACCACCAGAATCACGAACGGCTTGTTCTGCGAGGCAATTTTCAGCGGCTGTTCGACCGGTTTGAGCATCGCCGCCAGTTCGGCCTGCAACGACTTGTACAGTGCGTCGGCATCGGCCAGCTCCTTGCGGGCGACCTTCTGAGTCAAGCGCTGGATGATCTGCGTAGTGGCTTCGACACCGACGTCGGCGGTCAGCAGACGCGTTTCCAGCTCATCGAGCAAATCGTCATCAATGGTTTTACGGCCGAGAAACAGGCTGGCCATACCCTCGCCGATGCTGGCGCTGGTTTTCGACAGGCCTTGCTTGAGGCGGGCGAAGAAGCCGACTTTGGTTTCTTCGCTTCGCGGGGCTTCCACTGGCGTTTCAGCAACCACTTCCACCGGCACAACCGGAGCAGCGACGACCGGTGCAGGTGCAGGTGCAGGTGCAGGTGCAGGTGCAGGCTCGGGCTGCTGAACGACCGGCGAAACAGGGGCAACGAACACCGGGGCCGCCGGCTCGGCAACAACCGGCGCAGGCTCGACAACCGGCTCAACCACTGGCGCCGGAGCGACTTCCGAGACGAACGCGGCAGGTGCAGGAATCGGCGGCGTCACATGCGGCGCGGCCTCTTCGACCAAGGCTACCGGCTCTTCCGCCACCGGCAAGGTCAGCCACGGCTCGGCCGCCGGGGTCAGTGGCAGCTCGGCCGCTACCGGGGTTTCAGGCTCGGGCTCGACCGGTTGCAGCACCGGCTCGGCAATCGGCAGCACGATCGGCGCCGGCTCTTCTTCTATAGCAGGCGCTGGCGTCGGAGCCGGTTCAGGAATCGCGGGCGGCTGTTCGACGACGGGTTCCTGCGGTTTCTTACGCAGCCATCCGAACAGGCTTTTCTTCTCGCCAGCCGCAGCTGGGGTCTTCTTGTCGTCGTTGGAACCAAACATGGAGGACGGCTATCTCACGGTAGCGACGCGCCATAAGGGCGCCCCGGCAAATAAATATTCGATGCAGAACAGACTGTGTTTCATCCAGCTTGTTCACGCGCAACATTTTGTCGAGGCGCCAGCGGCACCCCAAAGATTCGTATTAACGAAGGACTAAACCGGCAAAATCGGCGAAAAAGCGAAGTCTAGTCGATAAACCGCAGCTTTCTGCCGCCAACCTATACAACCGCATCAGGCCTGAAAACCTGATAGGCGTGGTCGCCGGTAAAACGGATCAGTATCCTAGCACCCTCTCGCCCGCCGACGCTAAGACCAAGCGGGCAGCCCAACAGGTTAAAAAACGAATGAATGCTCTAGCCCGCCGCGCTGCAGGCCTGCTGCTCAGCACAGTCTGCCTGCCCCTTTCGGCCCTGGCGGCCGACCCGCAACCGACCCACGAATTCACCCTCGACAACGGCCTGAAGGTCGTTGTGCGCGAAGACCATCGCGCGCCGGTGGTGGTGTCGCAGGTCTGGTACAAGGTCGGCTCCAGCTACGAAACTCCGGGCCAGACCGGTCTGTCCCACGCGCTCGAGCACATGATGTTCAAGGGCAGCGAGAAAGTCGGCCCCGGCGAAGCCTCGTTGATCCTGCGCGACTTGGGCGCTGAAGAAAACGCCTTCACCAGCGACGATTTCACCGCCTACTACCAAGTGCTGGCCCGCGACCGTCTGGGCGTGGCCTTCGAACTGGAAGCCGACCGCATGGCCAATCTGCGCCTGCCGGCCGACGAGTTCGCCAAGGAAATCGAAGTCATCAAGGAAGAGCGCCGCCTGCGCACCGACGACAAGCCGATGTCCAAGGCTTACGAGCGTTACAAGGCTATGGCTTACCCGGCCAGCGGCTACCACACACCGACCATCGGCTGGATGGCGGACCTGGACCGGATGAAGGTCGAAGAGCTGCGCCACTGGTATCAGTCCTGGTATGTGCCGAACAACGCCACGCTGGTAGTGGTCGGCGACGTCACCCCCGATGAAGTGAAGACCCTCGCCCAACGCTACTTCGGGCCGATTGCCAAGCGCGACGTGCCACCGGCGAAGAAACCGCTGGAACTGGCCGAGCCGGGTGAGCGCCAGATCACCCTGCATGTGCAGACCCAACTTCCCAGCCTGATGCTCGGCTTCAACGTGCCAAGCATTGCCACTGCTGAGGACAAGCGCTCGGTCAACGCCCTGCGCCTGATCTCGGCGCTGCTCGACGGCGGTTACAGCGGGCGCATCCCGACGCAACTGGAGCGCGGTGAAGAGTTGGTCTCCGGCGGTTCGTCGAGCTACGACGCCTACACCCGGGGCGACAGCCTGTTCACCCTGTCGGCGACGCCGAACACGCAGAAGAACAAGACCATGGCGCAAGCTGAAGCCGGTCTGTGGAAACTGCTGGAACAACTGAAAATCACCGCACCGTCCGCCGAAGAGCTGGAACGCGTGCGGGCACAGGTTATTGCCGGCCTGGTGTTCGAACGTGATTCGATCACCAGCCAGGCCACCGCCATCGGCCAACTGGAAACGGTCGGTCTGTCGTGGAAATTGATGGACACCGAACTTGCCGATCTGGAAAGCGTGACCCCGCAAGACATCCAGAACGCCGCCAAGCTGTATTTCACCCGCGAACGTCTCAGCGTCGCCCATGTCCTGCCACTGGAGACGACTCATGAGTGAGCGCAAATCCCCACGCCTGCTGCTCGGTTTGATCGCCATCGCCGTGATCGGCTCTGCCGCGTTCTATCTGATGCCCGGTGTCAAAACCGACGCCAGCGAAGCGCTGGACAACGCCAAGACCAGCCAGAAGCTGCAATCGCTGGCCGAACTCGACGGCAAGGCCCCGGCCAGCCGCAAGCTCGACGTGCAGACTTGGAACACCGCCGGAGGCGCCAAGGTACTGTTCGTCGAAGCCCATGAGCTGCCGATGTTCGATATGCGCCTGATCTTCGCCGCCGGCAGCAGTCAGGACGGCAATGCGCCGGGCCTGGCAGTCCTGACCAATGCCATGCTCAACGAAGGTGTGGCCGGCAAGGACGTCGGCGCCATTGCCCAGGGCTTCGAAAGCCTCGGCGCGGATTTCGGCAACGGCGCCTACAAGGACATGGCGCTGGCTTCGCTGCGCAGTCTGAGCGCCGCCGACAAGCGCGAGCCGGCGCTGAAGCTGTTCTCCGAAGTGGTGGGCAAACCGACCTTTCCGGCCGACTCCTTCGCACGCATCAAGAATCAGATGCTCGCCGGTTTCGAGTACCAGAAACAGAACCCCGGCAAACTCGCCAGCCTTGAGCTGATGAAACGTTTGTACGGCGACCACCCTTACGCGCATTCCAGCGACGGCAACCCGCAGAGCGTGCCGAAGATCACTCTGGCGCAACTGCGTGAGTTCCACGCCAAGGCCTACGCGGCGGGCAACGTGGTGATCGCGCTGGTCGGTGACCTGTCGCGCGCCGAGGCGGAGGCGATTGCCAATCAGGTCTCCGGCGCCCTGCCGAAAGGCCCGGCGCTGGCGAAAATCGCCCAGCCGCAGGAACCGAAGGCCAGCGTCAATCACATCGAGTTCCCGTCCAAGCAAACCAACCTGCTGCTCGCGCAACTGGGCATCGACCGTGACGACCCGGATTACGCGGCGCTGTCGATGGGCAACCAGATCCTCGGTGGTGGCGGTTTCGGCACCCGGCTGATGAGCGAAGTGCGCGAGAAGCGCGGCCTGACTTACGGCGTGTATTCCGGGTTCAGCCCGATGCAGGCTCGCGGCCCGTTCATGATCAACCTGCAGACCCGTGCGGAAATGAGCGAAGGCACGCTGAAACTGGTGCAGGACGTGCTCGCCGATTACCTGAAAACCGGCCCGACCCAGAAAGAACTCGACGACGCCAAACGCGAACTGGCCGGCAGCTTCCCGCTGTCCACCGCAAGCAACGCCGATATCGTCGGCCAACTGGGCGCCATGGGCTTCTATAATCTGCCGCTGAGCTATCTGGATGACTTCATGCGGCAGTCCCAGAGCCTGACTGTCGAGCAGGTCAAAGACGCGATGAACAAACACCTGAGCACGGACAGACTGGTCATCGTCAGCGCTGGCCCGACCGTGCCGCAAAAGCCGTTACCGGCCCCATCTGATAAACCTGCCGAGCAACCGCTCGGGGTTCCGGAGCATTAATGGCTACTCGTCCTAAAAAACCTGCGCAGAACGTCCACAACGGTGTGAACCAGCTGCGCATCATCGGCGGCGAATGGCGCAGCCGCAAACTGAGTTTCCCCGATGCGCCGGGGCTGCGCCCGACGCCGGACCGCGTGCGCGAAACCCTGTTTAACTGGCTCGCGCCGTATGTGGCCGGGGCCAAGGTGCTGGACCCGTTCGCCGGCAGCGGCGCACTGTTTCTTGAAGCACTGTCGCGTGGCGCGGCCATGGGCCAGGCGCTGGATGCCAGCCACGTAGCGGTGTCGAGCCTGAAGGAACACCTCGGCACCCTGCGCTGCACCAACGGCCAGGTGCAGACCGCCGACGCGCTGCGTTATCTGGAGACCCAGGTCGCCACGCCGTTCGATCTGGTATTTCTCGATCCGCCGTTCAACCAGAACCTGTTGCCAGCGGTCTGCACCTTGCTGGAAGAACGCCAATGGCTGGCGCCGGATTCGTGGATCTACACTGAAAGCGAGACCGCGCCTTCGACGCTGGGCCTGCCGGGCAACTGGCGCCTGCACCGCGAGCAGAAATCCGGGCGGGTGTACTACGCGTTGTGGCAACGTATGGCCGTTAACTGAACATATTGAAAAACCCTGTGGCGAGGGAGCTTGCTCCCGCTGGACTGCGCAGCAGTCCCCAAAAAGGGCCGCTTCGCGCCCCAGCGGGAGCAAGCTCCCTCGCCACAAAAGGTGTGTGTCCTCTGGAAACTGAACGCTTCACCCCCGCCTTCGGCCTCGGCAACCCGCACCTGCAAACCTTGTGGGGGCCGCTGTGGCGCAAAACCGTCCACCTTGATCGCGAGCGTGAACGCCTGTGGCTGGATGACGGCGACTTCCTCGACCTCGACTGGCATGGCCCGCACAGCGCCGAGGCGCCGCTGGTGCTGGTGCTGCATGGGCTGACCGGTTCTTCAAATTCGCCTTACGTCGCCGGGATCCAGGCCGCGCTCGCCGCCCAAGGCTGGGCCAGTGTCGCGCTGAACTGGCGCGGCTGTTCCGGCGAGCCCAACCTGCTGCCGCGCAGTTACCATTCCGGTGCCAGCGAAGACCTCGCCGAAGCCATCAAACACTTGCGCGCCAAGCGCCCGCTGGCGCCGCTGTATGCGGTTGGTTATTCGTTGGGGGGCAATGTGTTGCTCAAGCATCTGGGCGAGACCGGCAGCGACAGCGGCGTGCTCGGTGCGGTGGCCGTGTCGGTGCCGTTTCGGCTTGATCAGTGTGCCGACCGCATTGGCCAGGGTTTCTCCAAGGTCTATCAAGCACACTTCATGCGCGAGATGGTCGCCTACATCAAGAACAAGCAGCGCCAGTTCCAGCATGACGGGCGTGAGGATGGCCTGGCAGCCCTGGCGGCGCTCGGTTCGCTGGAGAACATGCGCACCTTCTGGGACTTCGACGGCCGGGTCACCGCGCCGCTGCACGGTTTCACCGATGCCGAGGATTACTATCGACGGGCGTCGAGTCGTTACTTTCTCGGTGAAATCCGCACCCCGACCCTGATCATTCAGGCGGCTGACGACCCGTTCGTGTTTCCGCACAGTTTGCCGACTGCCGAGGAGCTGTCCGCCAGCACCCAGTTCGAATTGCAGGCCAAGGGCGGGCACGTCGGCTTTGTCGATGGCACGTTCCGCCAGCCCGGCTATTACCTGGAACGGCGCATTCCGCAATGGCTGGCCCGTGTGACGTCGTGAGCGATCAGGGCGAGTCGATCCGCTTCTGGCAAACCGCGCCGCTGGCCGGGGTCGAGTTGCTGTCGGCGCGCTACATCGAGCATCGCTTCGCCCCGCACGTCCACGACGGTTATGTGATCGGCATGATCATGGCCGGTGCCCAGCGTTATCGCTATCGCGGCGCCGAACACCTGGCCGGCAGCGGCACGCTGGTGCTGATCAATCCGGACGAATTGCACACCGGGCACAAGGGCACTGAGGATGGCTGGCTGTACCGGGCGTTTTATCCCGATACCGGACAGATCGTGTCCTTGCTCGAAGAACTGGAACTGCCCTGCGCGCCGATGCCGGCGTTTGGCGCGACGCTGTACCGCGACCCGGATCTGGTCAACGGCTTCTGTCAGTTGCACCGCTTGCTGGAAAGCCCCGCCACCGCACTGCAACAGCAGACGGTGTGGCGCGAAATGATGATGCTGCTGTTGCAGCGGCATGCAGCGGTGCAGATCAACGGCAGCCCGGGCAAGGAACATCGCGCGGTGGTGATGGCCAAGGAGCTGCTGCACGCGCAACTGGCGGCGCCGCCATCGCTGGAAGAACTGGCGGCTGCGGTGAATCTGTCGCCCTTCCACTTCGCCCGTGTCTTCCGCCGCGCCACCGGCATGCCGCCGCACACCTGGCTGATGCAGCAGCGCATCGCCACGGCCCGGGGTTTATTGCAGAGTGGTTGCCTGCCGGTGGAAGTCGCCATGCAGTTGGGTTTTGCCGACCAGAGTCATCTGAGCCGGCAGTTCAAGCAGGTTTACGGGGTTGGGCCGGCGGCGTATCGCAGTGCCCGCGTGGAACGCTAAAAGATCGCAGCCTGCGGCAGCTCCTACAGGGAAATACATTCCAATGCAGGAGCTGCCGAAGGCTGCGATCTTTTGATTTTATTCGCCTGTGGCAATGCCCCGAGCAGGCTCGTTGATCCATTCACTCCACGACCCGGCATACAACGAACCCAGCGGATACCCCGCCAGGCACAACGCAAACAGGTTGTGACACGCCGTCACCCCGGAACCGCAATAAGCGACCAGGTCCGTCGGCGAACGCTCGCCGAGTTTCGCCGCAAAACGCTGCTTGAGCTGCTCCGCTGGCAGGAAGCGCCCGTCGCTGCCGAGGTTCTCGGTAAACGCCGCGCATTGCGCCCCTGGAATGTGCCCGGCAATCGGATCGATCGGCTCCACCTCACCCTTGAAGCGCGGCAAGGCCCGGGCATCGAGCAATGTCAGCGACGGCTGCGCAAGGCGCTTGTGCAATTGCTCGGCGCTCAGCAGCAGTTTCATGTCTGGCTGACCACTGAAGTTGCCCCGGCTGACCGACGGCGCATCCAGGCTCAGCGGCAAACCCGCCGCGTGCCAGGCCTTGAGCCCCCCGTCGAGAATGAACACGCCATCGCGCTTGCCCAGCCACACCAGCAACCACCAGGCCCGGGCCGCATAGGCACCGGGGCCGTCGTCGTACAAAACCACGTCGCTGTCGGCATTGATGCCCCACGCCTGCAGACGCTCGATCAACGCCGCCGGCTCGGGCAACGGGTGACGTCCGGTCACGCCTTTGACCACTTTGCCACTGAGGTCGCGTTCAAGGTCGGCGAAGCGGGCGCCGGCGATGTGCCCTTCGGCATAGCTGCGCTGCCCGTAGTCCGGGTCTTCGAGGGCAAAACGACAATCGAGAATCACCAGCCCCGGCTGCTCCTTGCGGGCATCCAGTGCGGTCGGGCTGAGCAGTTGCGCAATCGGCATGACGGACTCCTGTGAGCGACTTCGAAATGGGTTACCGCCCTTCCTCGAGGGCCTGGGCCAGCGGTACGTAGAACTCGTCGAACAAGGCATTCACCTCTTCGCGGGCCTGATCGGTGACGAATCCGGCTTCCAGCACCAACACCTGATACACGCCACGCTTGATGGCCTGCTCGCTGAGGTGGTTGGAGTTTTCCCGGGTGGTGCACAGAAAGCGCACCCACGAGGTGAGGATGATCCAGGCATTGATCGTCAGGGATTCGATCTGCACCCGGTCCATCTTGAGAATGCCCGCGGCGACAAAGCCCTCGTAGATCGCCATGCCCTGGATCACGCAGCGCTGGGAAAAACGCCGGTAGCGCGCGGCCAGATCCGGGTCACTGTCGAGCAGGTGTTCCAGATCCCGATGCAGAAAGCGGTAGCCCCACATCGCCGACAGCAGCTCCTTGAGGTAATAGCGTTTGTCTTCGACGGTGGCGGCACGCCCCTGCGGCGGGCGCAGAAAGCTGTCGACCAAACTTTCGTACTCACTGAACAGCACGGCGATGATCGCCTGCTTGTTGGGGAAGTGGTAGTACAGATTGCCCGGAGAAATCTCCATGTGCGCGGCAATGTGATTGGTGCTGATGCTGCGCTCGCCCTGCTGATTGAACAGTTCGAGGCTGTTCTGCACGATGCGCTCGCTGGTTTTTATTCGTGGGGCCATGGCTTGAGCTTTAATTCAGAGTGCGGTGAGGGGCATCTTACGACTTAACCGGAATTGGATAAAACAAAGCTGTGTCGGGAAGTCATTTGACTTTCTAGAGCATAGACTCTAAAAAGTCCTCACTACAATAAATCCGGAGCCGACGATGACTGCCGACATTGCTTATCTGCAAACGCTGCAACAGCCCCTGGAAGAGCTGGATCGGCTGTTCGCGGCACAGCGCGCCGCCTACACAGCCAACCCGATGCCACCGGCGGCCCAGCGTCAGCAATGGCTCAAAGCGTTGCGCGACTTGCTCAGCAATGAGCGCCAGGCCTTGATCGACGCCATCAGCGCAGATTTCAGTCATCGCAGCGCCGATGAAACCCTGCTTGCCGAGCTGATGCCCAGCCTGCACGGTATCCATTACGCCAGCCGCCACCTCAAGGGCTGGATGAAGTCGTCGCGACGCAAAGTCGGCATGGCCTTTCAGCCGGCATCAGCGAAAGTCGTGTACCAGCCGCTCGGCGTGGTCGGTATCATCGTCCCGTGGAACTACCCGTTGTATCTGGCCATCGGCCCATTGGTCGGTGCGCTCGCGGCGGGCAACCGGGTGATGCTCAAACTCAGCGAATCGACTCCGGCCACCGGCCAGTTGCTCAAAACTCTGCTGGGACGAATTTTCCCCGAAGACCTGGTCTGCGTAGTGCTCGGCGAGGCCGATATCGGCGTGGCGTTCTCCCGTCTGCGCTTTGATCACTTGCTGTTCACCGGCGCCACCAGCATCGGCAAGCATGTGATGCGCGCGGCGGCGGAAAACCTGACCCCGGTAACACTCGAACTGGGCGGCAAGTCCCCGGCCATTGTCTCCCAAGACGTACCGCTCAAGGACGCCGCCGAACGCATCGCCTTCGGTAAAACCCTCAACGCCGGCCAGACCTGCGTCGCGCCCGATTATGTGCTGGTGCCGCAAGACCGTGTCGGCGCGTTCGTCGAAGCCTATCGCCAGGTAGTGAACAATTTCTATCCGACCCTCGCCGACAACCCGGACTACACCGCGATCATCAACGAGCGCCAACTGGCCCGGCTCAACAGTTATGTCAGCGACGCCACCAGCAAGGGCGCGCTGCTGATTCCGCTGTTCGAACAAGGCCAGGGCCGGCGCATGCCGCACAGCCTGCTGCTGAACGTCACCGACGAGATGACCGTGATGCAGGACGAAATCTTCGGCCCGCTGCTGCCGATCGTGCCGTATCAGGATCTCGATCAGGCGTTTGCCTACATCAATCAGCGCCCGCGTCCTCTGGCGCTTTACTACTTCGGCTACGACAAACGCGAACAGAACCGCGTGCTGCACGAAACCCACTCCGGCGGCGTGTGCCTGAACGACACCTTGCTGCACGTAGCGCAGGACGACATGCCATTCGGCGGCATCGGCCCGTCGGGCATGGGCCACTATCACGGCCACGAAGGCTTCCTGACTTTCAGCAAGGCCAAGGGCGTACTGATCAAACAGCGCTTCAACGCCGCGAAGTTGATCTATCCGCCGTACGGCAAATCGATCCAGAAACTGATCCAGACGCTGTTCATCCGCTAATCGTCGTCACCGCCGGGTAATAACAACAATGCACCCAAGCCTGACCGAAACACCTGCCCTGTCGCGCCGTGGCCTGCTGAAATTCAGCCTCGGTGCCACTGCGTTCCTCGCCACCGCTGGCCTTGGCGCCAGCCTCAGTGGTTGTTCATCGAGTGTCGCGGCCAATGGTTTCGCCACCTTGCGTGACGGCGACCTGCTGTTTCTGCGCGCACTGATTCCAGTGATGCTCGAAGGCGCCGTGGCCACCGAGAAAATGCCCGGTGCGGTGGATGCCACTCTGAAGTCGCTGGACTTCAGCCTCGATCACCTGTCGCCGGAGATGCTCAAACTCACCCGACAACTGTTCGACGTGCTCGGCATGGCCGTCACCCGCGGGCCGCTCACCGGCATCTGGGGCAGTTGGGAAAACGCCAGCCCCGAGGCGATGCGTCACTTCCTCGACCGTTGGCAGAACAGTTCATTGAGCCTGCTGCGCATGGGCCACAGTTCTTTGCAGCAGATGGTGATGATGGCCTGGTACACCCGCGCCGAGTCCTGGGCGCATTGCGGTTACCCCGGCCCGCCCACGGTCTGAAATCGAGTCGCGCCGTTCGCGAGCAAGCTCGCTCCCACAAGGGAATGCATTTCAATGTGTGAGCGGGCTTGCTCGCGAAGGCGCCAGTCGGCACACCAGCGTACCCAGAATAATAAAGAGAACCTGATCAATGCCCGTACCCGACCCGTTCCGCGAAGGCCTTGCCCGTGGCTGGAAAACCTACAACGGCGCACAACTGACCGACGACCTGACGCTGCAAACCGACGTGGCCATCATCGGCAGCGGTGCCGGAGGCGGCACCACGGCGGAAATCCTCAGCGCCGCCGGTTACAAAGTGCTGCTGATCGAAGAAGGCCCGCTCAAGACCAGTTCCGACTTCAAAATGCTTGAAGACCAGGCCTACAGCAGCCTCTATCAGGAAGGCATCGGCCGCATGAGCAAGGACGGCGCGATCACCATTCTGCAGGGTCGTGCGGTGGGCGGCACCACGCTGATCAACTGGACGTCGAGCTTCCGCACGCCCGAGCCGACCCTCGAACACTGGGCCAGGGAACACAACGTCAAAGGCCACAGCCCGGCCGAGATGGCGCCGTGGTTCGAGAAAATGGAACAGCGCCTCGGCGTCGCGCCATGGAGGGTCCCGCCCAATGCCAATAACGACGTGATCCGCAAGGGCTGCGAGCAACTCGGCTACAGCTGGCACGTGATCCCACGCAACGTCCGTGGCTGCTGGAACCTTGGCTATTGCGGCATGGGCTGCCCGACCAATGCCAAGCAGTCGATGATGGTCACGACCATTCCGGCGACCCTGGAAAAGGGCGGCGAGCTGCTGTACCTGGCCCGCGCGGAAAAACTGTTGATCAGCGGCGACAAAATCACCGGCCTGCAATGCGTGGCGATGGACGAGCGCTGCGTCGCGCCGACCGGACGCAAAATCACGGTCAAGGCCCGGCATTACGTGCTGGCCGGCGGCGGCATCAACAGCCCGGCCCTGCTCTTGCGTTCAGACGCGCCGGACCCGCATCAGCGCCTCGGCAAACGCACCTTTTTGCATCTGGTTAACATGTCTGCGGGGCGCTTCGACGAGGTGATCAATCCGTTCTACGGCGCGCCGCAGTCGATTTACTCGGATCATTTCCAGTGGAAAGACGGCACCAGCGGGCCGATGGGCTACAAACTCGAAGTGCCGCCGCTACAACCAGCGTTGGCCGCGACGCTGCTCGGCGGTTTCGGTACGCAGAACGCCGAACACATGGCTGATCTGCCGCGCACCCACGCGATGCTGGCGCTGCTGCGCGACGGTTTCCATCCGGACAGCCCCGGCGGCAGTGTCGAATTGCGCGGCGACGGCTCACCAGTGCTCGACTATCAAGTCTCGCCTTACGCCTGGGAGGGCTTGCGTCGCGCGTTTCACAGCATGGCCGAGATCCAGTTCGCCGGCGGCGCGAAAGCGGTAATGCCGATGCACGCCGATGCGCGCTACGTAAACACCCTGGCCGAGGCGCGCAAATTGATCGACGGTCTGAGCCTTGAGCTTTACCGCACGCGACTGGGCAGTGCCCACGTGATGGGCGGTTGCGCAATGGGTGAAGACCCGAAAAACGCGGTTACCGACAGCCTTGGCCGGCATCATCAACTGAGCAATCTTTCGGTTCACGACGGCTCGCTGTTCCCCACCAGCATTGGCGCCAACCCGCAATTGTCGGTGTATGGACTGACTGCACAACTGGCGACATCCCTCGCCGATCGGCTGAGAAATCCGTGAAAAAAACGGTTTATCGCGTCGTCTATAGTGCTTTCTTACCCAACAGGCGACTTGGCCGACCGGGACGGCTGCGATACCATCCGACTCCCCAACGGACTCCCGCCAGGACGACGCGATGAACCGAGTGTTGTACCCAGGTACCTTCGACCCTATTACCAAAGGGCATGGCGATCTGGTCGAACGCGCCTCGCGCCTGTTCGATCACGTGATCATTGCGGTCGCCGCCAGCCCGAAGAAAAATCCGCTGTTCCCGCTGGAACAACGGGTTGAGCTGGCTCGCGAGGTCACCAAACACCTGCCCAACGTCGAAGTGGTCGGCTTCTCGACGCTGCTGGCGCATTTCGCCAAAGAGCAGAACGCCAATGTGTTCCTGCGCGGTCTGCGTGCGGTGTCGGACTTCGAATACGAATTCCAGCTGGCCAACATGAACCGCCAGTTGGCCCCGGACGTCGAGAGCCTGTTTCTCACCCCGTCCGAGCGTTATTCGTTCATTTCTTCGACGCTGGTGCGGGAAATCGCCGCGCTGGGCGGCGATATCAGCAAGTTCGTGCACCCGGCCGTGGCCGATGCCCTGACCCTGCGCTTCAAGAAGTAACGACCGTTCAAACGGCGCCCGCGTGCACTGCGGGCGCCAATGCGGCACAATTGCGCGCATTGATTTATTGCGCCCGGGCCTGCCGCCCCGGCTGGAGTTAGCATGTCCCTGATCATCACCGACGATTGCATCAACTGCGACGTCTGCGAACCCGAGTGCCCGAACGCTGCCATTTCCCAAGGCGAAGAGATCTATGTGATCGACCCGAACCTGTGCACCCAGTGCGTCGGCCACTACGACGAACCGCAATGCCAGCAGGTCTGCCCGGTGGATTGCATTCCGCTGGACGAGGCGCATCCGGAGACTGAAGAACAGTTGATGGAAAAGTACCGCAAGATCACCGGCAAGGCCTGAGTCCTTCAGCGCCTGTTCCGACGCCATCGCGGGCGAGCCCGCTCCCACAGGGTTGTGTGGTGATACACAAATCGTGTGAACACCGAAATCCTTGTGGGAGCGGGCTTGCCCGCGATGAGGCCATCAATGACACCGCTGATCTCGGATCAGCTCACTCACGCTGCTCAAACCCCTCCCCCGTACACCCCCGACACCGCACAAAAGCAGCTTTCGCCGGATCCACCACCAGCGCCTGCCCCGCATCGCCCACCCCGCCACCCAGCGCGGTAAACGGCAATGACACCACAAACACCCCCGCACCCAGCACCGTTGCCACCACCAATAAAGGTCGGGCAATCAGCAAATCGCCGATCATGGCGTAGGCGGGAGGGTTCTGGATGGCGTAGCGCGGATCACCGCTGCCGTTTTCCGTGGCCTGAACGGCCAGGCTGGAACACAGCAGCAGTGTGACAAACAGGGCTTGCAAGGACTTCATGGCACGATCCTTCGGGCTGAACAGTGAGACCACTCACTATAGACCGTAGGACTTTTTCAGCTTTTTGCCTCAGGTCTGACAGCGCGGACAGAACACACTGGCCCGTTGCCCCAGCTTCACTTCGCGCAGGCCGGTGCCGCAAACCTTGCAGTTTTCACCGCCACGACCATACACGAACAGTTCCTGCTGGAAGTACCCCGGCTGCCCGTCACCGCCGATGAAATCGCGCAACGTAGTGCCGCCACGCTCTATGGCCGCAGCGAGGATGCGCTTGATCTCGATCGCCAGCTTCAGATACCGCGCCCGGGAGATGCTTTTGGCTTCGCGGCGCGGATCGATCCCGGCGGCGAACAGCGCTTCGGTCGCGTAAATGTTGCCGACGCCGACCACCACCGCGTTGTCCATGATGAACGGCTTGACCGCCATCGAACGCCCGCGTGACAACTGGAACAGGCGCTCGCCGTCGAACAGATCGGTCAATGGCTCCGGCCCGAGGCGAATCAGCAGTTCGTGATTGAGCGGATCGCTACTCCAGAGCATCGCACCGAACCGGCGCGGATCGGTGTAGCGCAGGGCAAGCCCTGATTCCAGCTCGATATCGACATGCTCATGCTTGGCCGCCGGCATCCCGGCCTCAACCAGCCGCAAGTTACCGGACATGCCCAAGTGGCTGATCAGCGTACCGACTTCGGCGTTGATCAACAAATACTTGGCCCGCCGCTCGACCAGCACGATGCGCTGCCCGGAAAGACGCACATCGAGGTCTTCGGGGATCGGCCAGCGCAGCCGACGATCCCGCACGATCACCCGGCTGACGCGCTGGCCTTCCAAGTGCGGAGCAATGCCCCGGCGGGTGGTTTCGACTTCCGGCAGTTCAGGCATGGCGTCCTCGAATCAATGCGCGCCGAGGTCGCGGATGGTCTGTTTGAGGGTTTCGAAATCGTAGTCCGACAGGCCCACGTAATCGAGAATCAGCGCACCGATGCTGTTCCACTCGTGGTCCTCGGTCTGATTGCCCAGCACCCGATACGACGCACAGATGTGTTCGGCCATCTTCAGGATCGCCAGCAGATTCTTCATCTGGCTGTTGCGCGAGGATTCGTCGCTGAAGATCGCCAGCGCATTGTGGTGATTGGCGATCGCCGTGCTGACATGTTCCGGCAGGCGCCACGACTTGGCGGTGTAATAGCCCACCACCGCGTGGTTGGTGTTGAACTCGCTGTTCTCGGTGTCCACCACCCGGCATTCGGCGCTGGCGTTGGCGTAAGCCTTTTCCAGTACCGACATGTAGTTGGGGAAGCGCTGCAGCATCAACGGCACGCCGCAATCGTGGAACAGGCCCAAGGCGTAGGCTTCATCGCCGGCCTGGGTGCCGATGCGCTTGGCCAGGGTCAGGCACGTCATCGCCACGTCCTGGGCGGTATCCCAGAAACGGTTGAGGGTGACGATGGTGTCGTCGTTCATCTCGCCCTTGATCGACTGCGCGTTGATCAGGTTGATGATCGAACGGCTGCCCAACAGGTTCACCGCACGCTGGATCGAGGTGATCTTGTTGCTCAGGCCGTAATACGGCGAATTGACGATTTTCAGCAGCGAACCGGACAGGCCGGGATCCTGAGAGATCAGCTTGGCGATCACCTCCAGGTCCGGGTCGGGCATGTACTGCTCCATTTGCAGATCCACCATGATCTGCGGCTGCGCCGGCACACTGATGCCTTGCAGGGATTGTTGAATCTGTTCGGTGGTCAGCTCTTGGGACATAAGTACACACTCTGGGACAGGCGGCGATTCTAACCTCTAAAAACCGCACGACGACACACCAGTGGGCAATTGTCAGGAACTTTCATTCGCGCTCAGGCTTCGGACTCTGTAAGGCCGACCGGACAATCAAGCACCGGCTCGGCGGTAATTTCCCGCAGACTCAGGAGCTTATCGATGACTACCTCCCTCACCGGCAAACGCGTTGCCATTTTGGTAACAGACGGTTTCGAACAGGTCGAGTTGACCGGCCCCAAGCAGGCACTCGAGCAGGCCGGCGCCCAGGTCGACATCCTTTCCGCCGAGGCCGGCAAGGTCAAAGGCTGGCACCACGACAAACCGGCGGATGAGTTCAAGGTCGACCAGACCTTTCAAGGTGCCAGCAGCGAGCAGTACGACGCGATCGTCCTGCCGGGCGGCGTACAGAACTCCGACACCATCCGCATCGACCAGGACGCCCAGCATCTGGTAAAAACCGGGGCCTCCGCCGGCAAACCGATTGCGGTGATCTGCCATGGCGGCTGGTTGCTGATTTCCGCCGGGTTGGTCAACGGCAAAACCATGACCAGTTTCAAGACACTCAAGGATGACCTGGTGAATGCCGGGGCCAACTGGGTCGACAAGGAAGTGGTCAAGGACGGTCATCTGATCAGCAGCCGTCAGCCGGACGATATTCCGGCGTTCAACAAGGAGTTGATCGACGCACTGTCGGCCTGACGCGCCTCTGTGGCGAGGGAGCTTGCTCCCGCTCGGCTGCGCAGCAGTCGCAAGCCCTGCCAACCGGTTCTTCCTGATGAATCGAGTGGCATGAATTGGGGCCGCTTCGCAGCCCGGCGGGAGCAAGCTCCCTCGCCACATGTCCAGCGCTGAACCTGCACACGCATCAACACGCTATACTCCCGCTCTTTTTTCCGGAGCGACGTCATGTCCCTGCCTAGCCTGCGCCTTAAAGCCAACGCCGACCGTCGCCTGCGCAACGGCCACTTGTGGGTCTACAGCAACGAAATCGATGTGGCCGCCACGCCACTGCACGGCTTCAAGGCCGGCGATCAGGCGATCCTCGAAGCCGCTGGCGGCAAGCCGCTGGGCATCGTCGCCATGAGCCCGAACAACCTGATCTGCGCGCGTCTGCTGTCGCGCGACATCAAGTTGCCGCTGGACAAGTCGCTGCTGGTGCACCGCCTGAACGTGGCCCTGTCACTGCGCGAGCGTCTGTTCGACAAGCCGTTCTACCGCCTGGTCTACGGCGACTCCGATCTGCTGCCAGGTCTGGTAGTCGACCGTTTCGGCGACATCCTCGTCGTGCAGATCGCCTCGGCGACCATGGAAGCGCATAAAGATGCTGTGATCGCTGCACTGACCCAAGTGCTCAAGCCGAGCGGCATCCTGTTCAAAAACGATTCCGCCGCCCGTGATGCCGAAGGCCTCAACCGCTACGTCGAAACCGTGTTCGGCCTGGTGCCGGAGTGGGTGGCCCTGGAAGAGAACGGTGTGAAATTCGAAGCGCCGGTCATTGGCGGCCAGAAAACCGGCTGGTTCTACGACCACCGCATGAACCGCGCCCGCCTCGCCCCTTACGCCAAAGGCAAACGCGTCCTAGACCTCTATAGCTACATCGGTGGCTGGGGCGTGCAGGCTGCGGCGTTCGGCGCCAGTGAAGTGTTCTGCGTCGATGCATCGGGCTTTGCCCTCGACGGCGTCGAGCGTAACGCCGCGCTGAACGGCTTCGCCGACAAGATGACCTGCATCGAAGGCGATGTCTTCGAAGCGCTGAAGGAACTCAAGGCCAGCGAAGAACGTTTCGACGTGATCGTTGCCGATCCGCCTGCGTTCATCAAGCGCAAGAAAGACATGAAGAACGGCGAAGGCGCCTACCGTCGCCTGAACGAGCAAGCCATGCGCCTGCTGACCAAAGACGGCATTCTGGTCAGCGCTTCGTGCTCGATGCACCTGCCGGAAGACGATCTGCAGAACATCCTGCTGACCAGCGCCCGTCACCTGGACCGCAACATCCAGTTGCTCGAACGCGGCGGTCAAGGTCCGGACCATCCGGTACACCCGGCTATCGCCGAGACTCGCTACATCAAGAGCATCACCTGCCGTCTGCTGCCGAACAGCTGATTGGCTCATGAAACGGGGAGCCTGCGGGCTTCCCGTTGCTTTACGGCGATGCAATATCGTCGAATTCCTTTCCTTTTCCTACAACTAACTTCCTACATGTACGCAGGACATTTCCCTGCGCATTGAATTTCAAGATCCAAAACTTACAAACTTGACCTTGCAGCACATCCACTCCGACAAAATTAATAGAAATTTCCTACCCAAGTATCGCTTGCCAATAATTCATTACAACCTATTATTAAGTTGTCACCACGACGGTGACATTCACTCTCAATGAACAAGGAGTTCATACTTATGAAAGCAATTATTCTGGAAACCAACAAAATCGCAAACCTGGCTTTTCTGGTTGCGCCTAAAGCCCGCTAAGTAAACCTGAACGCTGGGGAGTGCCGGCACCCCAGCGTTCTTTCGACTACGTCCAGAGTGATGAATACAACATGTACATCAATCCTTTTTTATTCATATTGCCGCGCACGCCCGGACAAATAGTCTGGAACTACAAAGACCACACTCAACATGAACTGGACCTGAATTACTCTTGTCGACTTGCACAACTAATCAATAATCCGGGACAGTTCGACAGACGCAACATAATAGACTCACAACTTCTAAACGCAGGCATATTAACCGTTGCAAAAATAGACAGTCCGCCATGGGGTTGGGACGAGCTGTCGAAGATTTATCATATTGGTACCCAGAACATTCCCTGCGAACAGACGCCCCAGAATATTCATGAGTGGTCCAGGCAATACCTGAACCATTGCAGTGCGGTGCTGACCACACCGGCACCCGCTCAAGATCGCCCGATACTTGAAGACGCACCTCGAATCGCCCTCCCCGCCTCTGCGGCCCTGACCGTCGCCAGCCTGGGTAATGTCCTGCGCTTGAGAAAAACCTGCCGCTCCTTTACTGGCGAAGCGATCACGCTCGGCGACGTCGGCACGCTGATGTATCTCACACTGGGTTTTCTTCACCATCGCGACCATGACCGCGACGAAAGCATCGCCGAAGGCCTCGGCGCCCGTCGCAGCAGTCCCTCCGGGGGTGGACTGAATGCCTGTGAAGGCTTTCTTCTGGCACGCAATATCGAGGGTCTTGAACCAGGCCTCTACGCCTATCACCCGGCAGAACACGCGCTCACCCGGGTCAACCCATTGCCCGAACCTGCGCTCGGCCATTTGCTGGCGGGCCAGCATTTCATCAATAACCTGCCTCTGGGCCTGTTCATCACCGCTCGTTTCGACAAGCTCTGGTGGAAGTATGAACACTCGCGCGCCTATCGCATGGCGTTCGTCGAGGCGGGTCATCTGTCGCAGACCTTTCAACTGGTGGCCACGGCGCTGGGCCTGGGAACGTGGCTGACCGGGGCATTCGCTGATCGGCAGGTCGAAGCCCTGCTCAAGCTCGAAGGCAGCGCTGAACAACCGTTGTTCTTTGTCGGCTGCGGTGCCAGCGACGGTCAGGCAATGTGTCAGGAAATGCGCGAGCTGTTGCTGGAGACGCGGACATGAACGTGCCATCCACGGATCTTCCCGAAGCGCCAACGTCCTGGGCGCTTCGATTCACCCTCGGCGACTGGAACAACCACGCTTCGGTACGCACCAGCCGGCACGACTACCAGTTGCCGGAAGACCTGCAGCTGCAACTGCAGACCCGCTTCTGGTTCCCGCCGGCCTTCCTGCCGTATCTGTCCCATCCGGCCATCGAAGCCGCAGGCAGCAAGGTCATGCATCGGCTGGCAGCCAGCCACCTGGTGCACTTCCTGGACTACACCACGCTGCTTGAACACCGCATCGTCAACCGCGCCGTGGAAACCATCGTCCACGGCGAGTTGCCCGCCTACATTCCTTCACGGATGAAAACCGCCGCGCTGCAGCTGTATACCGACGAGGGTTATCACGCGCTGTTCTCCCATCATCTGGCCGAACAGATCGCCGAACTGCATGGTTTTACCGGTCGCCCGCAGATGCCGCTGCGCATCACCCGCCTGACCGGTCAGATTGCCCGAACGCCGGAGAGTAAACGCCCACTGGCATGGTTTCTGCTGGGTTTCGTCTCGGAAACCATCATTGCACGGGAGCTGCTGGATGTGTGTCGGGAAACGCTGGTCAGCAGCGTGAATGACATGTTGCGCGATCACCTCGCTGACGAAGCGCGCCACAGCCGGTTTTTTTCCGAAGTCTTCCACTACCTCTGGTTGACCCTGAACAGCCGCCAGCGCGCCTTCGTTGCCAGAACCTTGCTGGAGACCCTGGCGACCTTCTTCGAGGTGGACGAGCAATGGCTGCACCAAAGCCTGCGCCGCGCCGGTATCGGCGAAGGTGCGATCAAGGAAATCCTCGACGGCCTGACCAACGAGCACGCCAGCCGCCAGCGTGCCAGATCCGGAGCCGTGGCCACGCTTGCCGCACTCGAAAGGGCCGGATTTTTCGCGCTACCCAACAACCGCAAACTTTTCGCCAAGGCAGGACTGATCGATGCATGAAGGAAGAAAGGCAGTAACAACCCGACAACGCCGTGGGGCGGTCAGTCTGCTGTTGGCCATGGTGCTGCTGGGTGTGTTTCCGCTGGATGTTCTGCTGCCTTCGTTCCCGGCGCTGGCCGAACACTTCGCCCGCACTCCAGCCGATATTGCCCTGTCGATCAGCCTGTTCGCCGTGGGCATTTCCTTTGCCCAACTGGTGATCGGGCCGTTGTCCGACGTCATCGGGCGCAAGGGACTTTTACTCGCCGGCATGGGAGTCTCGATCCTCGGCGCCATCGGTTGCGTGATGACCAGTGACTACATACTGTTCATGGCTTTTCGCATCGTGCAGGCCATCGGTTGCGGCTGTTTTGTCCTGTCGCAGGCGCTGGTACAGGACCTGTTCGATGGCAAGGAGCGCGATCGCCTGCGGATCCTGATGGTGACCGCCACCGGGATCTTCATCTCCCTGTCACCGCTGGCTGGCAGCTTCCTGCAAGCGGCCCTGGGCTGGCGCGGCAGCTTCTGGGTGTTCATCGTTTTGGCGGCAGTGGTGTTGCTCAAAGCCTGGCTGTTTCTGGAGGGTGGGCGGCCAGCCGTCAAGGCTACACCGCTCAATTTTCTCAGCGCCTATCGACGGGTGCTCAGGGATTTCGAGTTCGTCGGCTACTGGCTGATTTCGGCTTTCGCATTCGCCTGCCACTTCTCGTTCATCGTCATTTCGCCGTTGATCTTCATGGATCAATTGCAGTTGTCCGCCTACGACTTCTCGCTGATCCTGCTGATCTACGGTGCGGCCTATGTCGCTGGCGGGATCGTCGCCACTCTGCTGAGCCGGCTAATCTCGCCCGGACAGCAAATGGTGGTGGGGCTGAGCCTGATCCTGCTGGCGGGGCTGGTGATTCTGTTCATGGCCAGGCACCTTGCGCTCTCAGCGACCACAGTGCTGATTCCGATGTTGATCTGCACCGCCGGCACCACTATCACACGCCCTGCAGCCACCTCGCGGGCCATGAGCCTGTTTCCCGAGAATGCCGGCACCTCGGCTTCGGCCGGCAGTACGATCATTTTCATTTGTGGTGGCTTGATCAGCGCCTTGATCAGCCTGAGCCCAAGCAACCTGCAAGCCACCCTCGGCTACTGTTTTGTCCTGCTCAGTTGCATCGCGCTGGCGTTGAACAAGCGGATCAGCCATCGCGCCAGCGTCATCGAAAACGGCGCCGTCACGCCCTCTGGCAGCGATTGAGCCTGCCAGTCGTCATGCCATACGCACCGTCGGCACTGGAACAACGCTTTGCGCCATTCCCTCCAGACGCCAGCGGTGTAGAATCGGCTGATTCATCGCCATTCATCCCCCGGCGGGTTTATGAGCTCAGGCTGAGGCAAGCGGCGATCCCGCAAAGTCATCGGCAACATCCAGGACACACGGCCATTTCTGAGTGTTCCAGACGTCAATAGAAGCTCACTCCCTTTTGATACCTGATTAGCCGCCCGGAGTGCTCCATGCCAGATTACCGCTCGAAAACATCCACCCACGGCCGCAACATGGCCGGCGCCCGCGCACTGTGGCGCGCCACCGGGATGAAAGATGACGACTTCAAGAAGCCGATCATCGCCATTGCCAACTCCTTTACCCAGTTCGTGCCGGGCCACGTGCACCTCAAAGACCTCGGTCAACTGGTCGCCCGTGAGATCGAACGCGCCGGTGGCGTCGCGAAAGAATTCAATACCATCGCCGTGGATGATGGCATCGCCATGGGTCACGACGGCATGTTGTATTCGCTGCCGAGCCGCGAGATCATCGCCGACTCCGTCGAATACATGGTCAACGCCCACTGCGCCGACGCCATCGTCTGCATCTCCAACTGCGACAAGATCACCCCGGGCATGCTGATGGCCGCCCTGCGCCTGAACATTCCGGTGATCTTCGTGTCCGGTGGTCCGATGGAAGCCGGCAAGACCAAACTCGCTTCCCACGGCCTCGACCTCGTCGACGCCATGGTGATCGCCGCCGACTCCAGCGCTTCTGACGAGAAAGTCGCCGAGTACGAGCGCAGCGCTTGCCCGACCTGCGGTTCCTGCTCCGGCATGTTCACCGCCAACTCGATGAACTGCCTGACCGAAGCCCTCGGCCTGGCATTGCCGGGCAACGGTTCGACCCTCGCTACCCACAGTGATCGCGAGCAGCTGTTCCTGCAGGCCGGCCGCACCATCGTCGAGCTGTGCAAGCGTTACTACGGCGAGAACGACGAATCCGTGCTGCCGCGCAACATCGCCAACTTCAAGGCGTTCGAGAACGCGATGATGCTCGACATCGCCATGGGCGGTTCGACCAACACCATACTGCACCTGCTGGCGGCCGCCCAGGAAGCCGAGATCGATTTCGATCTGCGCGACATCGACCGTCTCTCGCGCAGCGTGCCGCAACTGTGCAAAGTGGCGCCGAACATCCAGAAGTACCACATGGAAGACGTGCACCGCGCTGGCGGCATCTTCAGCATCCTCGGTTCGCTGGCACGCGGCGGTCTGCTGCACACCGACCTGCCGACCGTGCACAGCCGCAGCATGGAAGAAGCCATCGCCAAGTGGGACATCACCCAGACCGACGATGAAGCCGTGCATCACTTCTTCAAGGCCGGCCCGGCGGGCATCCCGACCCAGACCGCGTTCAGCCAGTCGACTCGTTGGGAAACCCTGGATGACGACCGTGAAAACGGCTGCATCCGCAGCTTCGAACACGCCTACTCGAAAGAAGGCGGCCTGGCCGTGCTGTACGGCAACATCGCCCTCGACGGCTGCGTGGTGAAAACCGCCGGCGTCGACGAGTCGATCCACGTCTTCGAAGGCAACGCGAAAATCTTCGAAAGCCAGGACAGCGCGGTGCGCGGCATCCTTGCCGACGAAGTGAAGGAAGGCGACATCGTCATCATTCGCTACGAAGGTCCGAAAGGTGGCCCGGGCATGCAGGAAATGCTCTACCCGACGTCGTACCTGAAGTCCAAAGGCCTGGGCAAAGCCTGTGCGTTGCTCACCGACGGTCGCTTCTCCGGCGGTACTTCCGGTCTGTCGATCGGCCACGCTTCGCCAGAAGCTGCGGCCGGCGGCGCGATCGGTCTGGTTCAGGATGGCGACAAAGTGCTGATCGACATTCCGAACCGCTCGATCAACCTGTTGGTCAGCGATGAAGAACTGGCTGCGCGCCGGGTCGAGCAGGACAAGAAAGGCTGGAAACCGGTCGAACAGCGTCCACGCAAAGTGACCACCGCCCTGAAGGCCTACGCCCTGCTGGCGACCAGCGCCGACAAGGGTGCGGTGCGTAACAAGGCGATGCTCGACGGGCTGTAAATTTTAGCCGCCGAATAAAAATGCCCCGCCAAGTGCGGGGCATTTTTTTGCCTGATGCTTGCAAACCACCCCATGTAGGAGCTGCCGCAGGCTGCGATCTTTTGATCTTGCTCTTAAAAACAAGATCAAAAGATCGCAGCCTGCGGCAGCTCCTACAGGGATTTCAGGACTTACTGAATTTCTTCAGGCTTGACGATCACCCAGTTCTTGTCCGCCGTCACCGGCAACCCTTCCTTGGCCTGCGCCGCCGCGTGCTTGGCCATCATGCCGTTCAATTGAGTCATGTATTTGTCCTTGCGGTTGACCCACAAGTGAATGCCGCCCTTGGCTACATCCACATCGTGGAACAGCATGTAGCCGTCGCTGCTCGGGGTGTCGCCGCCCACCAGTACCGGTTTTTTCCACTCGTCGATATAGGTCAGGATCGCCGCATGCTTGCCGGCCATCCAGGTCGCCGGGGTCCACAGGTACGGGGTCAGTTCGAGGCCGAGGTTGGCCTTCTCGTCATACTTGCCGGCGGTGATCTGCTTGCGCGCGGTCGTCAGCTCGCCGGTTTCGCGGTTCTTCAGCAAGGTGGTCACGCCGATCACGTTCTGCGGTTTGACGTTGTAACCGTACTTCGGATCGGCCGCGACCATGCGTACCAGTTCTTCCGAGGCAGCGGTCATCACGTAGACCTCGATGCCATTCTCCATCAACTTGTTGTACAGCTCGGCCTGGCCGGTGAAGACTTTCGGCGGCTGCACATCGAGGTTCTTCACCACGTCGCCGTCGTAATAGGTCGCCGGCACCGGTTTGCCCGACGCCATCAGCTCATCGACGTAGCCTTTGAGTTCCTTGAGCGTGAAGCCGGAGAATACCTGCGCCACCCACGGGTAGCAGACCATGTCGTCGACTTCGCACAGGCGATAGTAGTAACTGAACAGGCTTTCCTTATGGTCGGCGGTGTCCTTGAACGGCATCAGCTTCAGGGAGGGATCGAGTTTGTCGCGGGTGATCAGGCCCTTGTTTTCCATGAACGGCAGCAACGACTCTTCGAGGTCATAGCGGTAACTGGTGTTGTCCATGTCGAACACCGCGTAGTTACCTTTGTTGGCGTTGGCCGCGATCATCGCGTCCAGCGCCTTGGCCTGATCCGCCGGCCAGTGCTTCAGATCGGTGGCGAATGCGTGGGCGGCCAAGCCCAATCCAAGCACCACAGCGAGCATTTTCGGTGCGAACTTCATCGACGTTTTCTCCCTGACTGAAAGACATCGACGCTAACAAATAAGTGTGACAGTCCTCGTCTGTCAGCGACCGCTTACGTCTCCTCAACGCCAGTTGCATTGCCGAGAGCGACAAGCGCTTATTCCAAAAACGACGGACGACCTGCTATTTCGGTATTAATTCATTGGAAATCAAACTGTTAGGCTTGCCGGTTCGCAGTTGCCCCAGAAGGCGACTGGCACAAGTCTTATCGGAGTCTTCATGAATCTGCCGCTGATCCTCAATCTGCTGGTGTTCCTCGCCCTGCTCTTCGGTCTGGCGCAAACTCGCCACACGACGTGGAGCCTGGCGAAAAAAGTCCTGCTCGCACTGGTGCTGGGCGTGGCGTTCGGCGTGGCCCTGCACACCGTTTACGGTGCCGGCAATCCGGTGCTGAAAGCCTCGATCGGCTGGTTCGATCTGGTCGGCAACGGTTACGTGCAGTTGCTGCAAATGATCGTGATTCCGCTGGTGTTCGCTTCGATCCTCAGCGCGGTGGCACGTCTGCACAACGCGTCGTCGCTGGGCAAGATCAGCTTCCTGACCATCGGCACGCTGCTGTTCACCACCGCGATTGCGGCGCTGATCGGTATCGGCCTGACCAACCTGTTCGGCCTCACCGCCGAAGGCCTGGTCGCCGGTACTCAGGAAATGGCCCGTCTGCAAACCATCCAGACCGACTACGCCGGCAAGGTCGCCGACCTGAATGTGCCGCAGCTGCTGCTGTCGTTCATTCCGCAGAACCCGTTCGCCGACCTGGCCCGGGCCAAGCCGACCTCGATCATCAGCGTGGTGATCTTCGCCGCTTTCCTCGGTGTCGCGGCGCTGCAACTGCTCAAGGATGACGTCGAAAAAGGCCAGAAAGTGATCAACGCCATCGACACCTTGCAAGCCTGGGTGATGCGTCTGGTGCGTCTGGTGATGAAGCTGACCCCGTACGGCGTATTGGCGCTGATGACCAAAGTGGTCGCCGGCTCCAACCTGCAAGACATCATCAAGCTCGGCAGTTTTGTCGTGGTTTCGTACCTCGGTCTGGGCCTGATGTTCGTGGTGCATGGCCTGCTGGTGTCAGCGGCCGGGATCAACCCGCTGCGGTTCTTCCGCAAGATCTGGCCGGTGCTGACGTTCGCGTTCACCAGCCGTTCCAGCGCGGCGAGCATTCCGCTGAGCATCGAAGCGCAGACCCGTCGTCTGGGCATTCCGCAGTCAGTGGCAAGTTTTGCCGCCTCGTTCGGTGCGACCATCGGCCAGAACGGTTGCGCCGGCCTGTACCCGGCGATGCTCGCGGTGATGGTGGCGCCAACGGTCGGCATCAATCCGCTGGATCCGCTGTGGATCGCGACGCTGGTAGCGATTGTGACCCTGAGCTCGGCCGGTGTGGCCGGTGTGGGTGGCGGCGCGACGTTCGCCGCACTGATCGTGCTGCCGGCGATGGGCTTGCCGGTGTCACTGGTGGCGCTGCTGATTTCGGTGGAGCCGCTGATCGACATGGGTCGTACGGCGTTGAACGTGAGTGGTTCGATCACGGCCGGTGCGATTACCAGCCAGGTGATGCAGCAGACGGATAAAGCGCTGCTGGATGCCGATGAGCATGCGGAGCTTGCTCAGGCCTGACAGCAACACACACTTGTGGTGAGGGAGCTTGCTCTCGCTGGGTTGCGAAGCGACCCCAACATCTTGGGCCTGCTGCGCAGGCCAGCGGGAGCAAGCTCCCTCGCCACAGGTTAATTAAGCTTTTTCCCAGACTTCGAAGTTGTACGCGGGCTTGCCGCCCTCAGCCGGATTCGGCACGTTCGACACCAGCGTCCACTGGTTCAGGTCAAACTCCGGAAACCACGCATCCCCTTCCGGGCTCAGCGCCACACGGGTCAGATACAGACGATCGGCCTGCGCCAGCCCTTGCGCATACAACTGCGCGCCGCCAATCAGCATCAACTCATCGACGCCCTGCGCTTTCGCCCATTCCTCGGCGCGCACCACTGCAGCTTCCAGCGACGGATACACTTCCGCCCCCTCCAGCAGCAGATCCGGCTGACGGCTGACCACGATGTTCAAGCGGCCCGGCAGCGGACGACCGAGCGAATCCCAGGTCTTGCGGCCCATGATGATCGGCTTGCCGAGGGTCGTGGCCTTGAAGTATTTGAAGTCCCCCGGCAGGTGCCAGGGCATGCTGTTGTCGACGCCGATCACGCGGTTTTCACCGAGGGCTGCGATCAGGCTGAGGGGGAGTGATTTAGTCATGCCGGCGAGGATACCAGAGCCTCGCTTGACCCGATAAGCGCCACAGCGGTTATGCTCACGGCTCAATCGAGCAACGGAATGGCGCGTGACTGAACTGACTCCCCTGCAAAACCTCTGGCTGACTGAAACCATCCGCCTGCGTGAAGAACACGCAGGTCTCCTGGAGGATCTGGAAGCCAATCGACTGGCCCGCGCGGCCGGCGGCGATCTGCCGAGCCGTATTCAGCGCCGGGCGGCGTGGCTGGCCGAGCGCGACGGGCTGAGCACGGCACTCAAGCACTGGCTGCAGGGCGCGCGTCTGGCGCTGGTACTGCTGGTGATTTTCGCGCTGCTGAGCGGCGCCGGACTGGCCTTCGCCGCACTGAGCCAGTCACCGGTGAATGTGTTCTGGGCCTTGGGCAGCCTGCTCGGGCTGAACCTGATTCTGCTGCTGAGCTGGGCGCTGGGGCTGATCTTTGCCGGTGAACACGGCGCCACCCTCGGGCGCTTGTGGCTGTGGCTCAGCGAAAAACTCGCCCGCGATGCCAAAGCCGCGCAACTCGCGCCGGCCCTGCTGCTGATGTTGCAGCGCAAAAAACTCAATCGCTGGGCGCTCGGCACATTGGTCAATGGCCTGTGGTTACTGGCGATGCTCAGTGCACTGCTGTTGCTGCTGACGCTGATGGCGACCCGGCGCTATGGCTTCGTCTGGGAAACCACGATCCTCAGCGCGGATACGTTCATCAACCTGACCCAAGCCCTTGGCGCGCTGCCGGCGCTGCTCGGTTTCAACGTACCCAGCGTGGAAATGATCCGTGCCAGTGGCGACGCGGCGCTGGGTATCGAAAGCGCGCGACAGGCCTGGGCGACCTGGCTGGTCGGTGTGCTGGTGGTCTACGGCGTGCTGCCGCGTCTGCTGCTGACGCTGGTGTGTTTCTGGCGCTGGAATCGCGGCAAAGCCGCGCTGGCGCTGGACCTCAACCTGCCCGGCTACGCCCAGCTGCGCGAACGGCTGATGCCGACCAGCGAACGTCTCGGCATTAACGACGCGGCGCCTGAGCAGTTGCATCGCGTCGAAAGCAGCGTCAGCGAACACGCCAGCGAGGGTGCCCTGCTGGTCGCCATCGAACTCGACGATCAACGCTCCTGGCCGCCAGCGCTGCCGAAAACCGTGAGCAACGCCGGGATCCTCGACAGCCGCGAATCGCGGCACAAACTGCTCGAACAGCTCAGCCGTTTCCCTCCGGCGCGTCTGTTGATCGCCTGCGATCCACGACGCTCGCCGGATCGCGGCAGCCTCGCGCTGATTGCCGAACTGGCGCGCAACGCCAGCGCCACCCGCGTCTGGCTGCTGCAAGCACCACCCGGCGAAGCGCTGGACAGTGCCCGTCTCGGCGACTGGCACGTCGCGTTGCAACAACTGGAGCTGCCGTTCGCCGATTGCGCACCGATGAACTGGCTGGAGACAGGTCATGACTGATGCCCGGAAAGCGCCGCTGAAACTCGCGGTGGTCGGCCACACCAACGTCGGCAAGACCTCGCTGCTGCGCACCTTGACCCGTGACGTCGGTTTCGGCGAAGTCTCGCACCGGCCCAGCACCACTCGGCATGTCGAGGGCGCGCGGTTGTCGGTGGACGGCGAGCCCTTGCTCGATCTCTACGACACGCCGGGGCTGGAAGACGCCATTGCCCTGCTGGATTTCCTCGAGCGTCTGGAGCGCCCCGGCGAACGCCTCGACGGCCCGGCGCGACTGGCGCGGTTTCTCGACGGCAGTGAGGCGCGCCAGCGTTTCGAACAGGAGGCGAAAGTGCTGCGGCAACTGCTCGCCTCCGACGCCGGTCTGTATGTGATCGACGCCCGTGAGCCGGTGCTGGCCAAGTATCGCGACGAACTCGAAGTGCTGGCCAGCTGCGGTAAACCGCTGCTGCCGGTGCTGAATTTCGTCAGCAGCGCCAACCATCGCGAACCGGACTGGCGCGAAGCGTTGGCGCGGCTCGGCCTGCATGCGCTGGTGCGGTTCGACAGCGTTGCGCCGCCGGAAGATGGCGAGCGGCGCCTGTACGAAAGCCTCGCGCTGCTGCTGGAAAACGCCCGGCCGCAACTGGAACGCTTGATCGCCGATCAACAGGCCCAGCGCTTAGCGCGCCAGCAAAGTGCGGCGCGCTTGATCGCTGAGCTGCTGATCGATTGTGCGGCGTGCCGGCGCAGCGTGGTCAGCGAGGCCGAGCAAGAACAGCAAGCCATCAGCGAACTGCGCAAAGCCGTGCGTCAGCGTGAACAGAAGTGCGTCGAGGCGCTGCTCAAGCTCTACGCGTTTCGCCCGCAGGACGCGGCGGCCAGTGATCTGCCGCTGCTGGATGGGCGTTGGGGCGATGACCTGTTCAATCCGGAAACCCTCAAGCAACTCGGCGTGCGCGTCGGCGGCGGGATTGCGGCAGGCGCCGCAGCCGGGGCTGGCGTGGATTTGCTGGTCGGCGGAATCACCCTCGGCGCTGCGGCGTTGGCCGGTGCGATTGCCGGCGGCGCGCTACAGACTGCGCGCAGTTATGGCAGTCGCCTGCTGGGCAAGATCAAGGGCCAGCGCGAATTGACCGTGGATGACGGGGTGCTGCGGCTGTTGGCGTTGCGTCAGCGGCAGTTGCTGTCAGCGCTGGATCAACGCGGACATGCGGCGATGGACGCGGTTCAGGTCGCCACCCCGCAGGACAAGACCTGGCGCGAGGGCAAGCTACCGGAGGCGCTGAACAAGGCGCGGGCGCATCCGCAGTGGTCTTCGCTCAATCCGCATGCGAAGTTGAATCAGGCGGAGCGGCAGGAGCAGATTGAGGCGTTGGTTGATCGGGTGCTTGAGCTTTAGATCGCTACCCCCTCACCCCAGCCCTCTCCCCCAAGGGGTAGAGGGGGAAGGGAGCAGATCTTCTGGCTTTTCAAAACCTGAGTTCGACTGGATATTTCAGATCGATGTAGGGCCCAAGAACAACACGGTCGGCTCCCTCCCTCCGGGAGAGGGCTGGGGTGAGGGTTGCAATCACTCAGCCGACAACAAAACCTCAGCCTTGCGCTTCAGCACACCCAAATCCATCACCGGCACCGCCCTCTCCTTGGCCAGCTCGTCCCACTGGCGCATGCGCAAACTCACGGCACACAACGGATCACGCTCAAACGCATCCGCCTCAGCCTCGCTCATCACCCCGCCCTGATACTCCAGGGTCCGGCGACTCGCTTCACTCAGGCGCTCGAAATACCCAGGCTCACGCAAGGTCAGATAGCGCTTGGCCTGCACGTGATATTCCACCAGCCGGGCCATACGCTCACTAAAACCCGCCTCACGCAAGTAGTCCGCACCCAATCGCTCATGGCTGACCACGCCATAGCCGCCCATGTTCTCGGCGCCCTCGGCACACAAATGACCGATGTCATGGAAGAACGCCGCCAGCACCACTTCATCATCAAACCCTTCAGCCATCGCCAACTGCGCGGCCTGAGACATGTGCTCGATCTGCGACACCGGCTCGCCGATGTAGTCGCTGTTACCGAAGCGTTCGTACAAGTTGAATACCCGGGCGACAATTTGTGGGTGATCCATCAGATTTCCTCCAGCAACCGCGCGACATTGCGTTCGGCCAGTGCCGGACCGACGCTCATGCCGACGCCGGTGTGCATCAACGCCACACTCAGCCCCGGTGCCGGACGCAGCAACGAAAACGGTCCCGGCCCCCGGGCACCGTAGACGCCCTGCCAGCGCTCGAGCACTTGCACCTTGCAGCCCAGCGTCTGTTCGGCCAGATCGAGCATCCAGTTGTCCACTTGCTCGGCATTGAACGGCGACGGATCGCTGCCGTAATGGTGCGAGTCGCCGATGATCAGCTCGCCATACGGCGTCGGGCTGATCAGCAGGTGTATACCGTTGTCATGCAGATGTGGTTGTTCGCGCAGGATCTGCGCCTGCACCGCCGCCGCTTGCGGCAGATCGGCGAAGGCGCCGTAGTGCACGCAGCTCAGACCGGTGAGCAAGGCGTGTTGCAGGTTCAGCTCAATCTGCGGTTTGGCGCGAAGCATTTGCAGGCGGCAGATCTGCGGATCGAGCGCGGCGATCGGCTCGGCCAACAGGGTCTGATAATCGTGGCCGGAGCAGACGATGATTTGCTTTGCCGTGAAGCTGCCGGCGGTGCTGTGCAGGCGCCCCGGTTGGACGTCGCGCACCAGCGTACTGAAATGAAACTCGACGCCGAGGTCGCGGCGCAGGTAGTCAATCAGCGCGGGGATTGCTTCGCGCGAGTACAGCTGTTGATCGTCCAGGCCGTGCAATGCAGCACGGTGGTGACTGAACTGGCCGTGGTACAGATCACGCAGTGCGGCGCCACGCAGCAAGGCCACGTTGTAACCGTGCTCCACGGCGCGACCGTTGCAGAAAGCTTCGAGCACGTGTTCTTCGGCTTCGCTGCGGGCGAACAGGTACGAGCCGTTGCGCTTGATGTGCAGACCGGCGAGTTGCGCCCAGTCGCCCCAGATCTCGCGGCTGGCCTTGGCCAGTTCGAGCATCTGGCCCGGCGGCTGGCCGGTGACCAGCGCCTGACCGAAGTTGCGCACCGAGGCGCCGAGGGGCGTGGCGGTGCGTTCGAAAACGCTGACCTTGAGCCCGCGCTTGGCCGCGGCATAGGCGTGGGACAGGCCGAGGATGCCGGCGCCGACGATGAGCAGGTCTTGGTGCTGAGTCATAAAAGCAATCCCGCTTGTGTGGCGAGGGAGCTTGCTCCCGCTCGGCTGCGCAGCAGTCGTAAATTCAGCAGACGCGGAGTGCCTGACACTACTCGTTTGCAGGATTTGGGACCGCTTCGCGCTCCAGCGGGAGCAAGCTCCCTCGCCACAGGCTGTGTGAGTCAGTTACTTGGCGACGACTTTCTCGGACTTGCCGTCATAGCGCTTGCGCCACTCGGTGAGGATCTCGTCGCGATTCTTCGAGGCCCAGGCGAAGTCGTTCTTGATCAGGCGCTGCTCGTAGTCGGCCGGCAGTTCGGTCTGCGGCTTGGCGATGCCCGGCTGCGCAAGAACCGCGAAGTTCTCCTTGTACAGATCCATCGCCTCGGCGCTGGCGGAGAAGTCCGCGAGTTTTTTCGCCGCGTCTTCATGCGGCGTGCCTTTGATCACCGCAGTCGCTTCGATCTCCCAGCCCAGGCCTTCCTTCGGCAGGATGATGTCCAGCGGCGCGCCCTGGCGCTTCAACTGTACGGCTGGATACTCAAAGGAAATGCCGATCGGAAATTCGCCCGCAGCAGCCAGTTTGCAAGGCTTGGAACCGGAATGAACGTACTGGCCGATGTTCTGGTGCAGACCGTCCATGTAGGCCCAGCCCTGCTTCTCGCCGAAGGTTTGCAGCCAGGCGCTGACGTCGAGGAAACCGGTGCCGGACGACGCCGGGTTAGGCATGACGATCTTGCCCTTGTACTCAGGCTTGGTCAGATCCTGCCAGCTCACCGGTTTACTCAGTCCCTGCTTCTCGGCTTCGACGGTGTTGAAGCAGATGGTCGCGGCCCACACGTCCATCCCGACCCAGGCTGGCGGGTTAGCGGCGTCGCGGTAGTTCGCGCCGATCTTGCCCAGATCCTTCGGTGCGTAGCTTTGCAGCATGCCCTGCTGATCGAGGATCGCCAGGCTCGAAGCGGCCAGGCCCCACACCGCGTCAGCCTGTGGACGGGCCTTTTCGGCCAGCAGTTTGGCAGTGATGATCCCGGTGGAATCACGCACCCACTTGATTTCGACGTCCGGGTTGGCCTTTTCGAATGCGGCTTTGTAAGCGGTCAGTTGCTCGGCTTCGAGGGCGGTGTACACCGTCAACTCGGTTTTTGCCGCGAAGGCATTCAGGCTGAAAGTAGCGAGCACAGCAGCGGCCAGGGCCATAGGCTTGAACATGATCGTTTTCCTGTCTTGAGTTGAGGTTGGGAAAATCAGTGACCGGGCGCGGTTTGCCGCCAGGCCTGGGAACGGCGCAGCAAGCCGCGCGAAGCCCACGCCAGCAGCAAGGACACGCCTGCCGAGGTGAACAGAATCAGGGTCGACATCGCCGCCGCGCCGCCGACGTTGCCGGCGTCATCCATGTTCAGCACCGCCACCGCCGCGAGGATGGTGTCGGGGCTGTAGAGGAAGATCGCCGCCGACACCGTGGTCATCGCCGAGACGAACAGGTAGCGCACGATGTCCAGCAGCGCCGGCAGACAGATCGGCACGGTGACCCGCAGGTAATGGCGGTACAGCGGCGCCTTGAGCGACAGCGCGGCGGCTTCGAACTCGGCGTCGAGCTGGCGCAGCGCGGTGGTCGCGGTCATTTGTGCGGTGGTCAGGTAGTGCGCAATGGTGCAGACGATCAGCAGGGTCATCGTGCCGTACAGCACGTGCAGCGGGTTGCCGCTGAGGTTGAAGAAGAAGACATAACCCAGACCGAGCACCAGCCCCGGCACGGCCATCGGGATGAAACTGAGCATGCGCAGCGTCAAGTTGAGGCCGCGCTGGCTGCGGGTTTTCTCCATCAGGTAAGCGCCGGTGAAGATCAGCACGCTGCCGATCAGCGCCGTGCCCAGCGCCATCTTCAAGCTGTTGCTGTACGCCAGCCAGCCACCGCCGGCAGTCTCGTTGAACTGGTAGTGATTGAGCGACAGCGACAGGTTGTACGGCCAGAACTTCACCAGCGAGGAGAACACCGCCATGCCGAACACCAGCAGCAACGCCGCGCTGATCAACACAACAATCGCCAGATAGCAGGCATCACGCATTTTCGACGGCGCTGGTTTGAATACTTGCGCACGGCCACTCATGGAATCGCCGTGACGCCGACGCAACCAGGCATCGACGCCGAAGCTGAACAGCGCCGGCAACAACAGCACCATGCCGATCAACGCGCCGCGGCCGAATTGCTGCTGGCCGACCACGGCTTTGTAGGCTTCCAGTGCCAGCACTTGATAGTCGCCACCGACCACCACGGGCACGCCGAAATCGGTGATGGTCAGGGTGAACACCAGACAGAACGCGGCGAATACCGCTTGCCGGGTCGCCGGCCAGGTGATGCTGCGAAAGGCTTTCGCCGGACTGGCGCCCATGCTCGACGCCGCATCGAACAGCCGCGCATCGGCCAGCGACAACGCCGACAGCAGAATCATCAACGCATGCGGAAAGGTGTAGATCACCTCGCCCAACACAATGCCCCAGAACCCGTAGATGTTGTCCGAAAGCAGTCCACGCAGCATGCCCTGGTTGCCGAACAGATAAACCAATGCAATCCCCGGCAGCATCGACGGCGCCATCAACGGCAGCAGGGAAATCCCGCGCCAGAGGCCCTTGGCCGGAATCAGTGTGCGTTGCAGGGCGTAGGCAAACAGGTAGGCCAGCGGGACGACGATGGCCGCGACGCTGAGGGAAACCTTCAGGCTGTTGCCGAGCAGCCAGTGGAAATTCTCGCTGCTCACCAGTTCCTTGGCGGCGAGCCAGCCGCCGCCCTGTCCGGCCTCGCTGCTGAAACCGCGCCAGAAGATCGCCAGCAATGGCAGCAACACCGCGACACCGAGCAGCAACAGCAGCAGGAGTTTGCCACCGAGGACGAAGATCCGGTCGCCGACCTCGGCCCCGGACACTCGCCGCGCCTGCTTGTGCGGTAGCGGCAGTGCGATGTTCGCGCTCATCAGGCAAACACCTGCAGGCTGCGCGGCGGCAAGGCGACCATGATCTGCTGGGCGCCGAGGCGCGGCATGGCTTCCGGCGCCAGTTCGGCGAGCAGCGAATGGCCCGGCAACTGGTCGAGTTCGAAGCTCATGCGGCAGCGATTGCCGAGGAACGTGATCTCGCGAACCTTGGCCGGGAACAGGTTTTCTTCGTGCACCAGCGGATTGACGCTGATCGCTTCCGGACGGCAGAACAGTCGGCCCGAAGCGCCGCTCACGCTGCCATCCGCCAGACGTACATCCATCCCGCCAACCCGGGCGTGACTGGCGCTGCTGCGCTGGAACGGCAGCCAGTTGCCCTGCCCGACGAACTCGGCCACGAACGGCGTGGCCGGGCGGTTGTAGATGTCCTGCGGAGTGGCGTACTGCTCGACCCGACCGTTGTGCATCACGGCGATGCGGTCAGCCATCAGCATGGCTTCGTCCTGATTATGGGTGACCATCAGGGTGGTGATGCCGAGGTTGCGCTGCAGCTGGCGCAGTTCGGTGCACAGATGCTCGCGCACCCGGGCGTCCAGCGCCGACATCGGCTCATCAAGCAATAACAGCGACGGCGCCGGGGCCAGGGCGCGGGCCAGCGCGACGCGTTGCTGCTGGCCGCCGGACAACTGGCCCGGGTACTTTTTCTCACTGCCGCTGAGGCCGACCAGCTCCAGCATCTGCCCGACGCGACGGCGTACTTCGTCACGACCACTGCCGGCGAGGCCGTAGGCAATGTTCGCTTCGACGGTCAGATTGGGGAACAGCGCGTAGGACTGGAACAGAATGCCGTAATCCCGGGCCTGCGGCGCAAGGTGCGAGACGTCGCGGTCACCAAGGTACAACTCGCCGCTGTCCTGCTTTTCCAGCCCGGCGATGCAGCGTAGCAGCGTGGTCTTGCCGCAGCCCGACGGGCCGAGCAGGCACACCAGTTCACCGGCGGCGACGTCGAGGGAGACGTTATCCAGTGCGGTGAACGCGCCGAAGCGTTTCTGCACGCCGCGCACTTTCATCGGCGCACCGGGGTTGATCAGGGCAGTTGCGATGGCAGGATTCATGGACAGACCTCATCAAGCTGATGGGGCCAATCCTAGAGTTGTAATGCGTCCGTCATGTGGCAGTGAGGCAAAAACGGCCGATAGTGGTATTCGGGGATTTTGGTTCAGGTTTCAAGTCATGGGTTGCCGGGTCTGGCCCCATCGCTGGCAAGCCAGCTCCCACAAGGAGCTTCAGTGAATGCAGATTTTGTGAACACCTGAAATACCTGTGGGAGCTGGCTTGCCAGCGATGGGGCCAGTACGAGCAGTGAAGAAATCAGGCCGGGGACATTTCCTGAGCCAACCCCAGAAACGCCGCCGGCAACCGCGCACCCTTGCGCTCCTTGAGGCAATAGAGGTACTCGGGAATCTGCGGCGCATTCTCGATGGTCAGCACGCGCAACTGCGGATCATGCGGCACTTCCTGGCGGGCGATGATGCTGATGCCGATATTGCGCAGCACCGCCTCGCGGATCGACTCACGGCTGCCGATCTCCAGCAACGGGCCAAAACTGACCCCGGCGCTTTCAAGCAACTCTTCGGTCAGGCGCCGGGTGGTCGAACCGGACTCGCGCATCAGCAAGGTATGACCGGCCAAAGCACTCAACGCTACATGCTCCTGCGCCGCCAGCGGATGGTTGCGATGCACCGCCAGCACCAGCGGATCGCTACCCAATACCCGGCGAATCAACCGCGCATCCTCGAGCAACTGCGACGACGCCGCGACATCCACCCGGTAATCCTCCAGCGCTTCGAGCACCTGCTGCGAGTTGCCGATTTCCACCGACACTTCCACCTGCGGCAGGCGCTCGCGGAAGGTCTTCACCAGATCGAGGATGTAATACGGCGCAGTGGCAGCGATGCGCAACGTGCCCTGCACCTGACCGCTGTTGCGCAGGAAGAACTCGATGTCGGCCTCCTGCTGCAACAGCGCCTTGACCATCGGCAGCAGTCGCGCGCCTTCGTCACTGACACTCAGGCGGCGACCGCCACGGTAGAACAGCTCCACCGAATACTGACTTTCCAGATTGCGGATCTGCGTGGTCACGGTGGGTTGGCTGAGTCCGAGCTTTTTCGCCGCCAGCGTAATGCTGCCCAGGCGGGCGACCATGTAAAACGCTTTCAGCTCGGCACTCAGCACAACCATCCCTCATCGTTTATTTGCGCAGCAGGCGCAAACCGTTGAACACCACCAGCAGGCTCACGCCCATGTCGGCAAACACCGCCATCCACATGGTGGCGAGTCCGGCGAAGGTTACCCCAAGAAAGATAGCCTTGATCACCAAGGCCAAGGCGATGTTCTGTTTCAGTATGCTTGCGGTGTCGCGCGACAGGCCGATGAACGCGGGTATCTTGCGCAGATCGTCGTCCATCAGGGCGACATCAGCGGTTTCAATCGCGGTGTCGGTACCAGCCGCCGCCATGGCGAAACCAATCTCGGCCCGCGCCAGTGCCGGGGCGTCGTTGATGCCGTCGCCAACCATACCCACCCGATGACCCTGTGCATAAAGCGCTTCGATGGCTTGCAGCTTGTCGGTTGGCAGCAAGTCGCCTTTGGCCTGATCGATACCCACCTGCGCGGCGATCGCCTGCGCGGTGTGTACGTTGTCGCCAGTGAGCATCAACGTTTTCACGCCCAGGGCATGCAACTGACGGATCGCTTCGCGGCTGGATTCCTTGACCGTGTCGGCCACGGCGAACAGCGCCAGCGGACCAGAACTGTCGAGCAGCAACACCACGGACTTGCCCTGTTTCTCCAGCGCAAACAGCTTCTCTTCCAGTTGCGGCGAGCACAGGCCCAGCTCTTCAACCAGACGGTGGTTGCCCAAGTGATAGGTCTGGCCGTTGACTTGGCCCTTCACACCACGCCCGGCCAGCGCTTCGAAGTTATCCACAGTCAGCACGGCGAGGTTTTTATCCACAGCCGCATTGGCGATGGCCAGCGACACCGGATGATCGGAACGCCCCGCCAGTGCGGCAGCGATTGCCGGAGCAGTGGCGTCGGCGGTCGGATCGAGCGACAGGTAATCGGTCTGCACCGGTTTGCCGTGGGTGATGGTGCCGGTCTTGTCCAGCGCCAGATAATCGAGCTTGAAACCGCCCTCCAGATAAACGCCGCCCTTGACCAGAATCCCTTTGCGCGCCGCCGCCGCGAGGCCGCTGACGATGGTCACCGGGGTGGAGATCACCAGTGCGCACGGGCAGGCCACCACCAGCAACACCAGCGCGCGGTAGATCCAGTCGAACCACACCGCGCCCATGAACAGCGGCGCAATGATCGCCACGGCCAGCGCCAGCACGAACACCACCGGGGTGTAGATTTTCGAGAATTGATCGACGAAGCGTTGGGTCGGAGCGCGCGCCCCCTGAGCCTGCTCGACGGCGTGGATGATCCGCGCCAGGGTCGAGTTGTTCGCCGCCGCAGTCACCGTGTATTCCAGCGAACCGGCTTGGTTGATGGTGCCGGCGAAGACTTTGTCGCCCACGGTTTTCTCCACCGGCAGGCTTTCACCGGTGATCGGCGCCTGATCGATGGTCGAACTGCCGCTGACGACCTCGCCGTCCAGCGCAATGCGCTCGCCGGGTTTTACCCGCACCCGGGCGCCGAGTTCGACGCTTTTAACCTCTTGTTCGACCCAATTGCCGTCGGCCTGCTGCACCGTGGCCTGTTCCGGGGTCATCTGCATCAGGCCGCTGATGGCGTTGCGCGCGCGATCCAGCGAGCGCGCCTCAATCAGTTCGGCCACGGTAAACAGGAACATCACCATCGCCGCTTCCGGCCACTGCCCGATCAACACCGCACCGGTCACCGCGATGCTCATCAGCGCATTGATGTTGAGGTTACGGTTCTTCAGGGCGATCCAGCCCTTTTTATAGGTGGTCAGGCCGCCGCTGAGGATCGACACCAGCGCAATGATCGCCACCACCCAGGTCGGCGCGGCGTTGGTGAAGTGGATCACTTCGGCGGCGAGCGCACCGACACCGGACAGCGCCAACGGCCACCAGTGTTTTTTTACTGGTGCCGGGGCCGGGGTTTCGACGCCCGCCTCCAAAGGCTCGGCGTGCATGCCCAGCGAGGTGATCGCCTCGGTAATCGGCGCGGTGTCGGGCAGATTGTGGGTCACGCCGAGCACGCGGTTGATCAGGTTGAATTCCAGTTGCTGCACGCCGGCCAGTTTGCCGAGTTTGTTCTGGATCAGTGTCTGCTCGGTCGGGCAGTCCATCGCTTCGATGCGGAAGCTGCTCAGTCGGGCGTCAGCGCTGGTCTTTTCGCTCAGTTGCACCAACGCAGGCGCAGCCGCTGTCGACGAGCAGCAAGAATCTTCGTGCGAATGAACCGGTGCCGGTGCTGCGGCTTTCGACCCGCAGCAGGAATCGCCGCCATGTTCGTGCTTATGCACAGGCTGCAATTTATGGCTGTGGCTATGATCGTGCCCGTCGCCGGGCTTGTGAGTGTGCTGGGAATCGCTCATTGGTCGCGTCCATGAAGGTGCCTGTTGCCAAGTAAAGACCCTGTAGCCACTATAGGGTCAAGCACCCATTTGGAGATGGCCGTCATGAAGATCGGAGAACTGGCGAAACTCACCGACTGCGCCGTGGAAACCATCCGCTATTACGAGCGCGAAAACCTGCTGCCGGAACCGGCGCGCAGCGATGGCAACTACCGCGTCTACACCCAGGCCCACGCCGAACGCCTGACGTTCATCCGCAACTGTCGCACCCTCGACATGACCCTCGAAGAAATCCGCAGCCTGCTGGCCATGCGTGACAGCCCGCAGGATCAGTGTGCAAGCGTCAATACGCTGATCGACGAGCACATCCAGCATGTGAAAGCGCGGATTGATGGCTTGCTGGCGTTGCAGACACAACTGCTCGACCTGCGCCAACGCTGTGGCGAAGGGCCGGGGGCGGATCAGTGCGGGATTTTGCAGCGGCTGGAGGTGAGTGGTGGCGTCGTCGCAACCGAAGTCGAACATTCCCACGTAGGCCGCAGTCACGGCCACTGACAACACCACAAAATATTGTGGGAGCTGGCTTGCCAGCGATAGCGGTTTTACAGACACATCAATGTTGAATGTGCTGCCGTCATCGCTGGCAAGCCAGCTCCCACAGGTTTAATGGCAGTCTGTCAGACCGCCATCGGCGCGGTCATCGGCGCATGGTGCTCATAACCTTCCAGCGAGAAGTCGCTCGGCTCCACCAACTCCAGCCACTCCGGCTGGTACACACCGGTTTTGGCAAACTCCGGTACGCGGTCGGAGATTTTCAGTTTCGGCATGGCGAACGGCTCGCGCTTGAGCTGTTCGTTGAGCATGTCCAGATGGTTCTCGTAGACGTGCGCATCACCGATGAAATAGGTGAACCAGCGCGGCGTGTAACCGGTCAGGCGCCCGATCAGGCTCAGCAGCGCAGCGCCTTCGGTGAGGTTGAACGGCGTGCCCAGACCCAGGTCATTGGAGCGGATGTACAGGGTCAGGGAGATCTCTCTGGTCTCGACGTTCGGGTGGAACTGGTACAGCAGATGGCACGGCGGCAGGGCCATTTCATCGAGCTGGGCGCAGTTCCAGCCGTGGAACAGGATGCGGCGGCTGCCTGGATCGTTGATGATCGTGTCGACGCACTGGCGCACCTGATCGATGGCTTTGTACAGCACCACGTAGGCCTGACCATCCTCTTCGCCTTGGGCGATCTGCTTGTAGCCGTTGTTCAGGGTTTGTTCGATGGCGGCGGTGTTGCTCAGCGGGATCTGCTTGTACGCCGGCCACTTGCGCCACTGCACGCCGTAGATTTCGCCGAGGTCGTCTTCGCCCTGACGGAACGGGTTGGCCAGCCACTGCGCGTTTTCGTTGGCGTTCTGGTCCCAGACCTTGCAGCCCAGCGCTCGGAATTCAGCGGCATTGTTCACGCCACGCAGAAAACCGCACATCTCGCCGATGGCCGATTTGAAAGCCATCTTGCGGGTGGTGATCGCCGGGAAACCTTCCTGCAGATCGAAACGCAGCATCGCACCCGGGAAACTGATGGTGTTGATGCCGGTGCGGTTGGCCTGTTTGGTGCCGTTCTGGATAACGTGCGAGACCAGTTCGAGATATTGCTTCATGAGTTACCTGTGTCCTTTGAGCCCCGGCGTCGCGCGCCGGGGTTCGTAGTTTAAGCGGTCGGCGCGAGCGGCGCTGCCGGCGTACGACGATAGGCCAGCCAGATCAGGAACAGCCCGCCGACGATCATCGGTACGCACAGCACCTGACCCATGGTCAGCCAGTTCCAGGCCAGGTAGCCCAGTTGCGCGTCCGGTACGCGGACGAACTCGACGATGAAACGGAAGATGCCGTAGAACAGCGCAAACATGCCCGATACCGCCATGGTCGGACGCGGTTTACGCGAGAACAGCCACAGGATCAGGAACAGCGCGACGCCTTCGAGCGCGAACTGATACAACTGCGAGGGGTGACGCGGCAGCTGCGCCGGATCGCTGAACGGCGGGAAGATCATCGCCCACGGCACGTCGGTCGGCTTGCCCCACAGCTCGGCGTTGATGAAGTTGCCGATACGCCCGGCGCCCAGACCGATCGGCACCATCGGCGCAACGAAGTCCATCAGCTGGAAGAAGGTCTTGCCGTTACGCTTGCCGAACCACAGCGCGGCGAGCATCACCCCGATGAAGCCGCCGTGGAACGACATGCCCCCCTTCCACACTTCGAAAATCAGCGTCGGGTTGGCGATGTAGGCACTCAGGTCATAGAACAGCACGTAACCCAGACGTCCACCGACAATCACCCCCATCGACAGCCAGAACACCAGATCGGAGAGCTTCTCCTTGGTCCAGGTCGGGTCGAAACGGTTGAGCCGGCTCGACGCCAGCAGCCATGCGCCGCCGATGCCGACGAGGTACATCAGGCCGTACCAGTGGATTTTCAGCGGACCGATGGCCAGGGCCACCGGGTCGATCTGCGGGTAAGGCAGCATTGCGACTCCTCGTTAGAGTTGAAACCAAAATTCCCGGGCGACGCTGCCACCTCAGGATTAAGCCAGGATTGCGGCCTGTTCTGAACCAGAGGCTCAGAGCAGGAAATTCAGACCCACGCAGAACAGCAAAGCGGCGAACAGCCGTTTCAGCAAGCGCGGCGACAACTTGTGCGCCAGACGCGCGCCGAGACGGGCGAACACCATGCTGGTCAGGGCAATGCCCAGCAGCGCCGGCAAATAAACAAAACCGAGACTATGCGGCGGCAACAACGGATCATGCCAGCCCAGAATCATGAAACTTAAGGCACTGGCCAGCGCAATCGGCAGGCCACAAGCCGAGGACGTCGCTACGGCTTGCTGCATCGGCACGCTGCGCCAGGTCAGGAACGGCACGGTCAGCGAACCGCCGCCGATTCCGAAAATCGCCGAGGCCCAGCCAATCACACTGCCGGCCACGGTCAGACCGAATTTGCCCGGCACCGTTCGACTGGCCTTGGGTTTGACCTCCAGCGCCAGTTGCACGGCAATCACCAAGGCGAACACGCCGATGATCTTCTGCAGGTTCGGCCCGGAAATCGCCTCGGCGGTCAGCGCCCCAAAACCGGCGCCGAGCAGAATGCCCACGGTCATCCACATGAAGATCGGCCAGCGCACCGCACCACGTCGATGGTGTTCACGCACGGCATTGACCGAAGTGAAGATGATGGTCGCCAGCGATGTCCCTACCGCCAGATGCGTGAGGATCGACTGATCGAATCCCTGCAAGGTAAAACTGAACACCAGCACCGGGACAATAATGATCCCGCCGCCCACCCCGAACAGCCCGGCCAGCACGCCCGCACAGGCGCCCAACGCCAGATAGAGCAGAAATTCCATGACCGTCTCCCAGACGCATCCCCAAAACCGGAGCGGCATGGTAACGGATGCATGCCCTCCGGCTCCACTTGCGATGGATGCACGGACGCCGACTGCGTAGAGTGAGCAAAAAACACACAAGGACCACCTTATGTGCCTGATCGTTTTCGCCTGGCGTCCGGGCCATGCCCAGCCGCTGATCGTCGCGGCCAACCGTGACGAGTTCTACGCCCGCCCGAGCCTGCCGCTGGCGCCATGGACCGACGCGCCGCACGTACATGCCGGGCGCGATCTTGAGGCGGGCGGCACCTGGCTGGGGATCGGCGCCAGCGGGCGCTTTGCCGCGCTGACCAATATCCGCGATCCACACCAGCCTCCGGCGCGTAAATCGAGGGGCGAGCTGGTGGCGCGGTTTCTCGCGGGCGATGCGTCGATTGATGATTATTTAAGCGATGTGGTCGCGCGCTCGCCGGAGTACGCCGGGTTCAACCTGCTGCTGGGCAATGCCCACGAGCTGTGGCACTTCAATGCGCGAACGTCCGAGCCGGTGATGCTCCAACCCGGGGTTTACGGGCTGTCGAATGCCGGGCTGGATACGCCGTGGCCGAAACTGCTCAAGGCCAAGGCTGCCCTGAGCGCGGTGCTGGACGATCCACAACCTGCGCGGTTGCTGGAGTTGCTGGGCGATGCGCAAACCGCACCGTTTGCCGAACTGCCGGACACCGGAGTCGGGCTGGCGACCGAATCACTGCTGTCGAGCGTGTTCATTGCCAGCCAGAGTTACGGGACGCGGGCGAGTACGGCGTTGATTGTGCAGGCGGACGGCACGCGGCGGATGATCGAGCGCAGTTTCGGGCCGTATGGCGGGCATTTGGGGGAGGTGGAGATCAATACCTGAAAGTGAGCAACCATTGTGGCGAGGGAGCTTGCTCCCGCTCGGGTGCGAAGCAGCCGCAACCCAGCCAATGCGATCTCTCAGAAGAATCTCATTGACCGAATTGGGAGCGCTCCGCACTCCAGCGGGAGCAAGCTCCCTCGCCACAGGGCCATCAGCCTTTTAAAGGGCCTTGTTGACCGCCGGCGGATTCATCTTCGACAAGCCGAGATTCTTCAGCGCCAGTTGCAGCGAGCTGTGGATAACCTGCGGATTGTCGATGGTCATCAGCTCGGCCAGCAGGTCCTTGGCCTTGCTCAGGTTGATTTGACGCAGCATCCACTTCACTTTCGGCAGGTTGGTGGCGTTCATCGACAGGCTGTCGAAGCCCATCGCCATCAACAGCACCGCCGCTGCCGGATCACCGGCCATTTCGCCGCAGATGCTCACCGGCTTGCCTTCGGCATGCGCGTCGCGCACCACAGTCTGCAGGGCTTGCAGCACCGCCGGGTGCAGGTAGTCGTAGAGATCGGCTACTCGCGGGTTGTTGCGGTCAACCGCCAGCAGGTACTGAGTCAGGTCGTTGGAGCCGACCGACAGGAAGTCCACCTGGCGCGCCAGTTCCCTGGTCTGATACACCGCCGCCGGAATCTCGATCATCACCCCGATCGGCGGCATCGGCACGTCGGTGCCTTCGTCGCGCACTTCGCCCCAGGCCCGGTGGATCAGGTGCAGGGCTTCTTCGAGTTCGTGGGTGCCGGAGATCATCGGCAGCAGGATCCGCAGGTTGTTGAGGCCTTCGCTGGCCTTGAGCATCGCACGGGTCTGCACCAGGAAGATTTCCGGGTGGTCGAGGGTCACGCGAATCCCGCGCCAGCCGAGGAACGGGTTGTCTTCCTTGATCGGGAAGTACGACAGCGATTTGTCACCGCCGATGTCCAGACTGCGCATGGTCACCGGTTGCGGATGAAACGCGGCGAGCTGCTCGCGATAGATCGCCAGTTGTTCCTTCTCGCTCGGGAAGCGCTGGTTGATCATGAACGGCACTTCGGTGCGGTACAGGCCGACACCCTCGGCGCCGCGCTTCTGCGCCCGCGCCACATCGGCCAGCAGACCGGTGTTGACCCACAACGGCATGCGGTGCCCGTCGAGGGTCACGCACGGCAGGTCACGCAGGGTATCGAGGCCCAGCGCCAGTTGTTTCTCTTCTTCGACCACCTCGGCGAACTGCTTGCGCAGCACGTCGCCAGGGTTGGTGTAGACCTCGCCGCGGGTGCCATCGACGATCACTTCGATACCGTCGACCTTGGCGTACGGCAGATCGACCAGGCCCATCACCGTCGGAATGCCCATGGCCCGGGCCAGGATCGCGACGTGGGAGTTGCCCGAACCGAGGACCGACACCAGACCGACCAGCGTGCCTTCCGGCACCTCGCCGAGCATCGCCGGCGTCAGTTCTTCGCTGACCAGAATGGTTTTTTCCGGGTAGACCAGGTTCTGCTGACGCTCTTCCTGCAGGTAAGCCAGCAGGCGCCGGCCGAGGTCTTTGACGTCCGACGCACGCTCGCGCAGGTAGGCGTCGTCCATCAGTTCGAAACGGTTGACGTGCTCAGTGACCACCTGGCGCAGCGCGCCCTGGGCCCACTGGCCGGTCTTGATCACGGTGGTGATTTCGCTGCCCAGCGAGGCATCGTCGAGCATCATCAGGTAGACGTCGAACAGCGCGCGCTCTTCCGGACGCAACTGGGTCGCCAGTTTGGCGGACAAGGCGCGCATGTCGGCGCGCACGCCTTCGATGGCGGTCTTGAACAGCGCCAGTTCGGCGTCGATGTCGGTGATGTGCTTGTCCGGCACCACGTCCAGATCCGCTGGCGGCAGCATCACCACCGCAGTACCGACGGCAGCACCCGGCGAACCCGGTACGCCGACGAACTTGGCTTCCTGAATACCCTTGCCCTGACGGCCCAGGCCACGGATCGAACCGGTGGCCTCGGCGTGGGCGATCACGCCGGCGAGCTGCGCGCTCATGGTCACGAGGAAGGCTTCTTCACCTTCATCGAACTGGCGGCGTTCTTTCTGCTGGATGACCAACACGCCGACGACGCGGCGGTGGTGAATGATCGGCGCCCCGAGGAAGGAGGCGTAGCGCTCCTCGCCGGTCTCGGCGAAGTAGCGGTAGCGCGGGTGATCCGCGGCGTTTTCGAGGTTCAGGGGTTCTTCACGCGTGCCGACCAGACCCACCAGACCTTCGTTGGGTGCCATGCTGACCTTGCCGATCGAGCGCTTGTTCAAGCCCTCGGTGGCCATCAGGACGAAGCGGTTGGTCTCGGGATCAAGCAGGTAGACCGAGCAGACCTGGCTGCCCATGGCCTCTTTGACGCGCAACACAATAATCCCCAACGCCGCCTTGAGATCCTTGGCGGAGTTAACTTCCTGGACGATCTTGCGCAGCGTATTGAGCATGGCTCGGGGTCGAACTCCGTCGTCAGTCGCGCGCTAAAAGGCGCGGGGCAAGCTCTTTGAGGGCGCGTCGATACACCTCGCGCTTGAATGTCACCACCTGGCCCAACGGATACCAATAACTGACCCAGCGCCAGCCATCGAACTCCGGTTTACCGGTCAAATCCATCCGCACCCGCTGCTCGTTGGAGATCAGGCGCAGGAGAAACCATTTCTGTTTCTGGCCGATGCACAGCGGTTGGCTGTGGGTACGCACCAGACGTTGCGGCAAACGATAGCGCAACCAGCCCCGGGTACAGGCCAGTATTTCAACATCTTCACGTTCCAGGCCAACTTCTTCGTTCAGCTCGCGGTACAAGGCGTCTTCCGGCGTCTCCTCGGGGTTGATTCCCCCTTGCGGAAACTGCCAGGCATCTTGATTGATACGGCGAGCCCATAGCACCTGGCCGGCGTCATTCGTCAGAATGATCCCGACATTGGGGCGGAAACCATCGGGGTCGATCACGGCAACAACCTCGCAAACGCATGTCGCCGCATTGTTCCACAAAGCTTGATAAGGCGGCAACGAAGGTTCCTACCTTATGTGCACTCTTGTGAAAAGACCGTATTCTTGTCGCCTTTTTACTGACTTTTCAGCGGGTAACTGCAATGCGCCTGGCTCTATTCGATTTGGACAACACCCTTCTGGGCGGCGACAGCGATCACGCTTGGGGCGACTATCTGTGCGAGCGCGGCTTCCTCGATCCGGTGGCGTACAAGCAGCGTAACGACGAGTTCTACCAGGATTACCTGGCCGGCCAGCTGGATAACGCCGCGTACCTGAACTTCTGCCTGGAAATCCTCGGTCGCACCGAAATGGCCGTGCTTGAGCAGTGGCATAACGATTACATGCGCGACTGCATTGAGCCGATCATGCTGCCCAAGGCGCTGGAGTTGCTGAAACAGCACCGTGACGCCGGTGACAAACTGGTGATCATCACCGCCACCAACCGCTTCGTCACCGCGCCGATTGCCGTGCGCCTGGGCGTTGAAACCCTGATCGCCACCGAGTGCGAGATGGTCGATGGCCGCTACACCGGGCGCAGCACCGACATTCCGTGCTTCCGCGAAGGCAAGGTGACGCGCCTGAATCGCTGGCTGGAGGAAACCGGGCATTCGCTGGATGACAGCTATTTCTACAGCGACTCGATGAATGACCTGCCGCTGCTGGAGCAGGTGGCGAACCCGGTGGCCGTTGACCCGGACCCGAATCTGCGGGCCGAGGCCGAGAAGCGCGGATGGCCAGTCATTAGTCTGCGCGGCTGATATAGCTATCGCTGGCAAGCCAGCTCCCACAGGTTTTTCAGGTGGTCACACCATTTGTGTTCGCTACAGATCCTGTGGGAGCTGGCTTGCCAGCGATTGAAGCAACGCGGTCTCAAGCCTTAAACAGGCTTGGCGCCCATCAACCCGGCAATCGCGATAAAGCAGACAACACTGAACAACGCCAAGGCAAAAGTGAACCTGCCAACCCCGCCAGGCGCCTTGCGCAAGCGATTCAACCGCACCAGCAACCAGAACCACGCCAGCGCCACCACGGTATACAGCACGCTGGAGGCCAGCAGCCAGGTCTGCCCCAGCGGCCAGCCGACCAGATGCACCATGCCCCAGCCGGTGAACGGCATGCTCAACAACGCCAGGCCCATCAACAGCCAGATGAACACCCGTGGCCGTTGCAAGGTGCGGCTGCCCGCCGTTGCATCACCTTTGCGTTTTGCCAGAAAAACCCAGACTCCCAACCCCAGCGCACCGGCCAGCAACACTACAGTGGCGACCATGTGCGCGGCTTTCAGGGCAGTTAACGTTTCCATTGTTCGATTTCCTCAGGGCCTGCCCATCAGCGTAGCCGCTCAGCCAAGAAACAACTGATAGGCCGGGTTTTCGCTTTCATCCCAGTACGGATAACCGATTTCCTCAAGCGCCGCCGGCACCAGATGGCGCTCGTCATGCGGTACTTGCAGGCCCGCGACCACCCGGCCGTCAGCTGCGCCGTGGTTGCGGTAGTGGAACATCGAAATGTTCCAGCGCCCGCCGAGCTTGTTGAGGAAGTTGAACAGCGCGCCCGGACGTTCCGGGAATTCGAAGCGGAACACCACTTCGTCGATCACGTGCGCCGCATGGCCGCCCACCATGTGACGAATGTGCAACTTGGCCAGTTCGTTGTCGGTCAGGTCGAGTACCGGGAAACCCTGCTCGGTCAGGCTCGCCAGCAGCGCGCTGCGCGGGTCGTTTTCCGGGTGCGTCTGCACGCCGACGAAGATGTGTGCTTCGCTGCCGGTGTTGTAGCGATAGTTGAATTCGGTGATCTGGCGCTTGCCAATCGCTTCGCAGAAGGCTTTGAAACTGCCGGCCTTCTCAGGAATGGTCACGGCGATGATCGCCTCGCGACCCTCGCCCAGCTCGGCGCGCTCGGCGACGTGGCGCAGGCGGTCGAAATTGACGTTGGCTCCGGAGTCGATGGCGACGAAGGTCTGGCCACTGACGCCGCGCAGTTCGACGTACTTCTTGATCCCGGCCACGCCCAAGGCGCCGGCAGGTTCGGTGATCGAGCGGGTATCGTCGTAGATATCCTTGATTGCCGCGCAGATCTCGTCGGTGCTGACAGTTATTACTTCGTCGACGTAGTCTTTGCAGATGTCGAAGGTGTGCTGGCCGATCTGTGCCACCGCCACGCCGTCGGCGAAGATGCCCACGGTCGGCAGTACCACGCGCTCACCGGCGGCCATGGCCGCTTGCAGGCAGTTGGAGTCGTCCGGCTCGACGCCGATGACCTTGATGTCCGGACGCAGGTATTTCACGTACGCCGCGATACCGGCAATCAGACCGCCGCCGCCGACCGGCACGAAGATCGCGTCCAGCGGTTGCGGGTGCTGGCGCAGAATTTCCATCGCCACGGTGCCCTGCCCGGCAATGGTGTGCGGATCGTCGTACGGGTGGATGTAGACGTAGCCCTTTTCATCGACCAGTTTCAGCGAGTAGGCCAGCGCTTCCGGGAACGAATCGCCGTGCAGCACGACTTTGCCGCCGCGCGAGCGCACGCCTTCGACCTTGATCTCCGGAGTAGTCTTGGGCATGACGATGGTCGCTTTCACGCCCAGCACTTTCGCCGCCAGCGCCAGACCCTGCGCATGGTTGCCCGCCGACGCGGTGACCACGCCACGGGCACGTTCTTCGTCAGTCAGCTGGGTCAACTTGTTGTAGGCGCCGCGAATCTTGAACGAGAACACCGGCTGCAAGTCTTCACGCTTGAGCCAAATGTCATTGCCCAGCCGCTCGGAGAGCTGGCGAGCGTTCTGCAGCGGGGTTTCTACGGCAACGTCATAAACGCGCGAGGTGAGGATCTTTTTGACGTACTGTTCGAGCATCGGAAAGCATCACTGAGCGGTTGGGCAGGGCCAAGGAGTCTAACCCGGCTTTTGCCCGTGCGACCACACTGAACAGGGGGTTTTAGGGTGTGGAGACCTATTGTGGCGAGGGAGCTTGCTCCCGCTCGGCTGCGCAGCAGTCGTAAATCAGAACATACGATTTTTCTGAAAGAATGCAAAAGGACCGCTTCGCGCTCCAGCGGGAGCAAGCTCCCTCGCCACAGGAGTGTTTCCCCCTGCCTTGTCGCGAGGCCTATAATGCCGGCCTTTCCGAACTCACCTTGCCCGCTTCCGGAGCCCGCATGACCCAGGATCAACTCAAACAGGCAGTGGCTCAGGCCGCCGTCGACTTCATCCTCCCGAAACTCGATGACAAGAGCATCGTCGGGGTCGGCACCGGCTCCACCGCCAACTGCTTCATCGATGCGCTGGCCCAGCACAAGGGCGCGTTCGATGGCGCGGTCGCCAGTTCCGAAGCCACTGCCGCACGCCTCAAGGGCCACGGCATTCCGGTGTATGAGCTGAACACTGTCAGCGACCTGGAGTTCTACGTCGACGGCGCCGACGAGAGCGACGCGCACCTGAACCTGATCAAGGGCGGCGGCGCCGCCCTGACCCGCGAGAAGATCGTCGCGGCCGTGGCCAAGACCTTCATCTGCATCGCCGACGCCAGCAAACTGGTGCCAGTGCTGGGCGAATTCCCGCTACCGGTGGAAGTGATCCCGATGGCCCGCAGCCACGTCGCCCGCCAACTGGTGAAACTGGGCGGCGACCCGGTGTACCGCGAAGGCGTGCTGACCGACAACGGCAACATCATCCTCGACGTGCATAACCTGCAGATCACCAACCCGGTGGAGCTGGAAGCGCAGATCAACGCGATCGTCGGCGTGGTCACCAACGGCCTGTTCGCGGCGCGCCCGGCGGATCTGCTGTTGCTGGGCACCAGCGAAGGTGTAAAAACCCTGAAGGCTGAGTAAGTCAGCCGCCCACCAGTTATGGGCAGGCGAGTAAACCTGTGGGAGCTGGCTTGCCAGCGATGAGGCCGTCAGATTCAACAACAATGTTGACTGACAGGCCGCCATCGCTGGCAAGCCAGCTCCCACAGTGTTTTGTGGTGTTAGTCAAGGCTGTGCAGGTTTCCTGAAGACGTAAAACAGGTTCGGCTCACTCACCAGATACAACGTTCCGTCATCATCCATCGCCATGCCTTCGGCTTGCGGCACGCTCTTGTGCAAACCCTGCCGGCCCTTGTTCAGCGACAAGGTGCTCAGCGGACGTCCATCAACATCCAGTTCAAGAATCAGCCCCGACTCGTCGGACAGCGCCAACAAATGGCCGCTGCGCTCGTCGTATTGCAGGCTCGACAGATCGCGCACGAACATCCCCGCATCGCGCTTGGGATTATTGATCACGTGCACCGCGTAGGATTTTTCCGGATTGAAGTGCGGAAATCCGTGCACTTCATAAATCAGCATCGGGTCGCGCTCCTTGGCCACGAACAGGCGTTTGCCCACCGAGTCATACGCCAGGCCCTCGAAGCCCTTGTTGCCGCTCATGTGCACGCCAAGTGTCATCTGTTCGGCATCCGCCGCATCGAGGAAGGTCGTGTCCTGCTCAAGATGCACCTTGATCAGCCGTTGCTCTCGCTCGTCGGTGATCACATAGGTGTCGGCACTGATGAACTCCACCGCTTCGGCATCGCCAAAGCCGATCAGTGCGATGCGCCGCAGGATCTTGCCGTCGAGCGACAACTCGACCAATTCGGCGTGCTTATTGGTCACGGTGAACAGGCTTTTGCGCAGCGGATCGTAGGTCAACGCCGACACATCGTCGTTCAACCCGTCGATGACCCTGGCCTCCACCTCGACCCGGTACTGATCCAGACCGATGGCCTGGCTGCTTAACGGTTGCCACACACTGTGCAGGTTGAACCAGGCGCGCTCGAACAGGCGCAGGTATTGGCCGATCGCGATCAACGCGATCAGGGCAATCACTGACAGGATGGCAAACAGGGGCTTGGGACGGGCAAGTCGACGCATTCAGGCAGGCTCGGGATCAAAACAGGCGGATGAAATATCACGCCTGTCTGAACTGAAGCTTAATGGCCACTTGCCTGCGACCACAAGCCGACCGCGATGGGCTTACTTCTGCTTTTCGAAGCGATAGAACAGGTTCGGCTCACTGACCATGTACAGCGTACCCGCGTCGTCCATGGTCACGCCTTCGGCGCGGGGAATGGTGCTCTTCAAACCGTTGAAGCCGCCCAGCAGGGTCATGAAGCTGACCTGCTCGCCCTTCTCGTCCAGCTCCAGCAGCAGGTGCGAGTCGGCGGACAGCACCAGGGTGTGGCCGGTACGCGGGTCGATGGCCAGTGCCGAGAGGTTGCGGATATCCAGTTCATCATTGGCCAGCTTCTGCTTGTCGCCCTTGAGGATCTGGCTGCCGTCGCTTTTCCAGGTGAACAGCGCTGGCGGCCGCTCTTCGCCCAGCAGCAACTGCTGGTTGCGCGGATCCCAGGTGATTGCCTCAAATGCCTTGTTCTGGTTTTTCGACGGACCGAGGTCGTATTTCGGGAAATCGGCGATATTCAGCTCGCGGGTGCTGGCATCGACCTTGACGATGGTCAGCAGATGCTCGCGCTCATCGACGATCGCCATCAGGCCGTTTTCCAACACGGTCACACCTTCCGGATTGCTCCAGCCCACCAGCGGCATCTTGCGTAGCACATCACCCTGCAGGGTCAGTTCGACCAAAAACGGGTTCTTGCCCATCACTGAAAACAGGGTTTTGGTCTGCGGGTTGTAGGACAGGTCAGAGGCCTCGTCCTTTTCCATGCCCGGCAGCAGTTTGCCGTCGATGACCACACGATAGTCCGGCAACCAGATGCTCGCTTTTTGCTCGGCCTGGCTTTCGAAACGCTCGCGCAACCAGAGCAGGCCACGGTCGTCCCAATGCATGGCAAACGCCAGGCCATACGCGGCGGCAAGCACCAGCAACAGCCAGACATACCAGCGCAGGGCAAAACGTGAGCGACGAGGAGGATTGAGCTGTGTTTGAGCTGACATCAGGGACGCGTTCCGAAAATTCAGGCTATGGGTAATAGCACAAAGAGGCCGGCTCAGACGCCAGAATGAGAGGAATTATCCGGACAGAATGTGAAAAAAACGGCAAATGACGGGATTGCCCCTGCCTTATAAAGCCGGATCAAAAGATCGCAGCCTGCGGCAGCTCTACAGAGACAGGTGTAGGAGCTGCCGAAGGCTGCGATCTTTTGCCCTTAGCGCACGCTGCTGCTGAAGCGGCTCGCGCCAACCAGTTCCAGCACGATGTCGTCGCCGACGTTCAGCGGGCCGACGCCCACTGGCGTGCCGGTGAGGATCACGTCGCCGGCCTGCAGCGAAAAGCAGCCGGCCATGTGCTGGATCATCGGCACGATCGGGTTGAGCATCGCGCTGCTGTTGCCGTCCTGACGCACTTCACCGTTGATGGTCAGGCGAATGCCGATGTCGGTCAGGTCTGGGAACGTGCTGCCGACCACGAACGGCGCGATCACCGCCGCGCCGTCGAACGACTTGGCGATTTCCCATGGCAGGCCCTTGGACTTGAGCTCGGCCTGCTTGTCGCGCAGGGTTAGATCCAGCGCCGGGGCGAAACCGGAGATCGCATCCAGTACTTCTTCGCGGCTCGGTTTGGTCGACAGCGGCTTGCCGATCAACACGGCGATTTCCGCTTCGTAGTGCACCGAACCGCGCTCGGTCGGAATGCTGAACCCACCTTCCAGCGGCACCACGCAACTGCCCGGCTTGATGAACAGCAACGGTTCGGTAGGCACCGGATTGTCCAGTTCCTTGGCGTGCTCGGCGTAATTACGGCCAATGCACACCACTTTCCCGATCGGGAAGTGAATGCGCGTGCCGTCGACGTACTGGTGCTGATAGCTCATTTACCGACTCCTGCCTTCATTGATTCAGGGGATTGCCAATCAAACCGCGAAGATCTTGCCCGGGTTCATGATGCCGTTCGGGTCGAACACCGCTTTGACCGCCTTCATGTACTCGATTTCGACCGGCGAACGGCTGTACGTCAAGTAGTCGCGCTTGGTCATGCCCACGCCATGTTCGGCGGAGATCGAACCGTTGTATTTCTCGACGGTTTCGAACACCCACTTGTTGACGGTCGCACACTTGGCGAAGAACTCGTCCTTGCTCAGGGTATCCGGCTTGAGGATGTTCAGGTGCAGGTTGCCGTCACCGATATGGCCGAACCAGACAATTTCGAAATCCGGGTAATGTTCACCGACGATCGCGTCGATTTCCTGCAGGAATGCCGGCACTTTCGACACAGTGACCGAGATGTCGTTCTTGTACGGTGTCCAGTGCGAGATGGTTTCGGAAATGTACTCGCGCAGCTTCCACAGGTTCTGCAGCTGGGTTTCGCTCTGGCTCATCACGCCGTCCAGCACCCAGCCCTGCTCGACGCAGTGCTCGAAGGTTTCCAGCGCGGTGTTGGCCACTTCTTCGCTGGTGGCCTCGAATTCCAGCAACGCATAGAACGGGCACTCGGTGTCGAACGGCGCCGGTACGTCGCCACGGCCCAGCACTTTGGCCAGGGCCTTGTCGGAGAAGAATTCGAATGCGGTCAGGTCAAGCTTGCCCTGAAAGGCGTGCAGCACCGGCATGATCGAGTCGAAATCAGCGGTGCCGAGGACCATCGCCGTAAGGTTTTTCGGCGCGCGATCCAGACGCATGGTCGCTTCGACCACAAAACCCAAAGTGCCCTCGGCACCAATGAATAACTGGCGCAGGTCGTAACCGGTGGCGTTCTTGATCAGGTCTTTGTTCAGCTCCAGCACATCGCCCTTGCCGGTGACCACTTTCAGGCCGGCGACCCAGTTACGGGTCATGCCGTAGCGAATCACCTTGATCCCGCCGGCATTGGTGCCGATGTTGCCGCCAATCTGACTGGAACCGGCCGACGCGAAGTCCACCGGGTAGTACAGGCCGTTTTCTTCGGCGACGTTTTGCAGGTGTTCGGTGACCACGCCGGGCTGGCACACGGCGGTGCGATCGGTGAGGTTCACGTCGAGAATCTGGTTCATGTAGTCGAACGACACCACCACTTCGCCATTGGCGGCGACGGCGGCGGCGGACAGCCCGGTGCGCCCGCCGGATGGCACCAGCGCCACTTTGTGGGTATTGGCCCAGCGGACGACGGCCTGCACCTGCTCGATGGTCTTGGGAAACACGATGGCGCTTGGCGCGGGAGCAAAGTGCTTGGTCCAATCCTTGCCGTACGCATTCAGGGAGTCGGCGTCGGTCAGGACCTTGCCAGGCTCGACCAGGGTCTTCAGTTCATCAATCAGGGCAGGATTGGTCATCGACAGAACTCTCGAACAATTCATGGTCATCCTGAAGACGCTTCACGTCGCAGGAATGAGTGTTTCGCGGGGTGGCTATGCTAGCATACCGACCCCGCAGGCCAGTGCCCAAGGCCAGTTCTGCGGTGACGGCTTTCTTGCCGTGCGGGTCAGCTCCAGGCTGCTCCCCTCCCTGCCATTTTTCTCCGGGATACAGGTTTACGCAGATGAGCAAGACTTCTCTCGATAAGAGCAAGATCAAGTTCCTTCTTCTCGAAGGCGTCCACCAATCGGCTGTCGACGTCCTCAAGGCGGCGGGCTACACCAGCATCGAATACCTGACAGGCTCCTTGCCGGAAGCCGAGCTCAAGGAAAAGATCGCTGATGCTCACTTCATCGGCATTCGTTCGCGCACCCAACTGACCGAAGAGATCTTCGATCACGCGAAGAAGCTGGTCGCGGTCGGCTGTTTCTGCATCGGCACCAACCAGGTTGACCTGAGTGCTGCCCGCGAGCGCGGTATCGCCGTGTTCAACGCGCCGTACTCCAACACCCGCTCCGTCGCGGAACTGGTGCTGGCCGAAGCGATCCTGCTGCTGCGCGGCATCCCTGAGAAAAACGCTTCCTGCCACCGTGGCGGCTGGATCAAGTCCGCAGCCAACTCCTTCGAGATCCGTGGCAAGAAACTCGGCATCGTCGGCTACGGCTCGATCGGTACGCAGCTGTCGGTTCTGGCGGAAGGCTTAGGGATGCAGGTGTTCTTCTACGACACCGTGACCAAGCTGCCGCTGGGCAACGCCACTCAAGTCGGCAACCTGCACGAGCTGCTGGGCATGTCCGACATCGTCACCCTGCACGTTCCGGAAACCGCTGCGACCCAGTGGATGATCGGCGAGAAGGAAATCCGCGCCATCAAGAAGGGCGGCATCCTGATCAACGCCGCGCGCGGCACCGTGGTCGAGCTGGACGCCCTGGCGGACGCGATCAAGGACAAGCACCTGATCGGCGCGGCCATCGACGTGTTCCCGGTAGAGCCACGCTCCAACGACGAAGAGTTCGAAAGCCCGCTGCGTGGCCTGGACAACGTGATCCTGACCCCGCACATCGGTGGCTCGACTGCCGAAGCCCAGGCCAACATCGGTCTGGAAGTGGCGGAGAAACTGGTCAAGTACAGCGACAACGGTACTTCGGTGTCGTCGGTGAACTTCCCGGAAGTGGCCCTGCCGGCTCACCCTGGCAAGCACCGTCTGCTGCACATCCACGAGAACATTCCGGGTGTAATGAGCGAGATCAACAAGGTCTTCGCCGAAAACGGCATCAACATCTCCGGTCAGTTCCTGCAGACCAACGAGAAAGTCGGTTACGTGGTGATCGACGTCGACGCCGAGTACTCGGAGCTGGCGCAAGAGAAGCTGCAACACGTCAACGGCACCATCCGTAGCCGCGTACTGTTCTGATCGAACGCCGAGCAATGAAAAAGGGAGCCTTCGGGCTCCCTTTTTCATGCACCACCGGAAACTTATTTGACGTTGACGGTGATTTTCTTCGACACGATTGGCGGATCGAACGGCATGTGGCCGCTGTCGCCCAGCTCCAGCTGCAAGGTGTGCTTGCCCGGGGCCAGTTTGATCGTGGCCTCGGTCTGCGCCTTGCCGAAGTGCATGTGATTGGCGTCATTCGGAATCGGTGCGCCCGCCGCCGGCATTTGGTCGACGTCGATCAGCAGGTGATGGTGACCGGTGTTCTTGGTAACGTCACCGGCCGGTGCCAGCGCAACGTCCTTGACCCCGAACTTGACCTTGAACTCCTGAGAAACCGTGGCCCCGTCTTCGGGAGAAACGATGAACACTTCGGCACCTTTAGGCGCCGGGGTCGCTGCACTGGCCAGCACTGAAACACCCATCAACAGGCCAGCCAAGGCTGCTCGTGACATAAACGTTTTCATTCTCTTCTCCAGTTTTTCCGTAAAATCCGCGCGGTCATGACAACTTCATGACCATTCGTTGTCGAAGGCACTCGACAACCATAGCAAAGCGAGCCTGACTCAGAGCATCGCAATAATGATTTCAAAGGAGTGACCATGCGCCTTCTGCCTGGCCTGATCTGCCTGCTACCCCTTCTGAGCCCCTTGGCTCACGCCGAACTGATTGATGACGTCAACGACCGTGGCGAGTTGCGCATTGCCCTTGAGGCTAATACACCGCCCTTCAATTTCAAGGATGGCGACACACTCACGGGGTTCGAGGTCGAGCTTGGGCAACTGCTGGCCAACGAGCTGGATGTACGCGCCGACTTCATCGTCACCGACGAAGCCGACCTGCTCCAGGGCGTTGAAAGCGGCAAGTACGACGTCGCGCTCAACCACATAGCACTGACACCTGAACTCAAGGATCGTTTCGACTTCAGCGAGCCTTACGGCAAGGTCGACTCGCAGCTATGGGCGAAGAAAGATGAGCAGCCACGGCCAATGGTGCTGGTGCAGGCGCTGACCGAAGAGAAGCCGAAAGCGACCCCGGTGGAGCTGGCGATTCCGTTTCAGAAGGGTAATCCGGCATTTCACGCCAGCCTGGAAGGTGCGTTGCAGCGGATCAAGGCCGATGGGCGGTTGGCGGCGCTGTCCGCGAAGTGGTTCACCGAACCATAGGAGCTGCCGCAGGCTGCGAGCTCTTGATCTTGATCTTGTAGATCAAAAGATCGCAGCCTCGTTTCACTCGACAGCTCCTGCAGACGGTCTTTGGTGGGCTTTTAGTCGAGGTGGGCCAGGGCCATGGAGGCTTGAGAAAGTTCGAGTTCACTGAAGACTTGAACCCCATGGCGTTTGAGCAGCGCAGCCGTCACGCCTTCTCCCGAGACCTTCACCCCACTGAACGTCCCGTCATAAGTCAGCAGATTCCCGCAGGAAGGGCTGTTGGCCTTGAGCACCGCGACGCGGATGCCATGCTTTTGCACCAGTGCCAGCGCCTGCCGCGCGCCGTCGAGAAACTGCGCGCTGACGTTCTCGCCTTCGGTGGTGATCACCGCTGCCTTGCCATCGAGCACGTCGGTGCCCTGCCCGCCGGGGATTTCCGCCGCGGCACGCGGGGTCGGCAAACCACCGGCCACTTCCGGACACAGCGGCACTACACGGCCTTCGGCGATCCACTGTTCGAGCACGTCGAACGGCCCGCTGGTCCCGCCGTCGTAACGCACGCGGTGGCCCAACAGGCAACGGCTGACCAGAATCTTCTGCATCTCAGAACGGCTCGTTGCCACGGCGACGAAACCAGCCGGTCAGCGACAGGCGTTCGCGCTGCGCCGGCAACACTTCATGCGGTACTTCGCCGGAGAGAAACACCACCAGACAGCCGCCGGTGGGTTGCACGTCATGCACCCGGTCTTCGCTCAGGTACATGCGCAACTGACCGCCGTCTTCCGGCAGCCAGGCGTCATTGAGATAGACCACCGCCGAGACCATGCGCCGGTCATCGTCGCGAAAACGGTCGACGTGCTTGCGGTAGAACGCGCCCGGCGGATACAGGGCGAAGTGGCACTCGAAATCTTCAAGCCCGAGGAACAACCCGCGATTGAGCGCCTCGCGCAGACTCTCCATCAGATTCAGATAACGGTCGCTGGCCTCGGCCTGGCCCGGGTCGATCCACTGGATGTGGTCGCCACGAATGCCCTCGCGAATCTCCGAAAACGGCCCACGGCCTACCGCTGCCGGCGCCAGTTCGCCCTCGGCCTCACGTTTGCGGCACTCGGCCGCCAGCTCACGGGTCAAACCCGCGGGCAGGAAAATGTTCTGCTGCGACCAGCCATGCTCGGCCAGGTCGTCGACGATGCGTAACAGCAGCGGGTGTTCAGAGGATATTTGCATGGCGCGCATAGTATGCCGGCGGCAGGAAATCCGACAGAGCCACGCGGCGGCTTGATACGAATTCTCGACAAGTACCGGCACCGCACGGAGAATAGTCCGCTGCTGACAGGAGTCCCTATGCGCCGTTTGCTTTTTTCACTGTTGATGTTCTGCGTTTTGCCCGCCTGGGCGGACGGCCACGATCAGCTGTACAAGATCGCCGGCTGGCCAGATCAACGTGCGCATTTCAACGATGCCCTGAGCGCCGCGCAGCAGCGCTACCAGAACAACCTGCCACCGGCGGTGTTCCAGGCCCTGGTCAATAACAGCAACCAGCGCTTCGCCCCCCAGGCCATGGATCAGCGTGCCGAAGCGCAGCTGCGCCAGCACCTTGCCGATCCACAACCGGCGCTGACCTTTTTTCAATCGCCGCTGGGCAAGAAAATCGTCGCCGCTGAATTGCTCGCCACCCGTCGCGATCAGCTGGCGAAGAACGCCAAAGGCTTGCCGAAGATGCAGGTCAGCGACAGCCGTCTGCTGGTCATCGGCCATCTGGCGCAAGCCTTGCCGGCGCGCGAGGCCGGCGCCGAAGTCAGTCTGGCGATTGCCGGCGTGGCGGCGGACAGCCTGAGTTCGATGATCCCCGGCCTGCTCGGCGGCGGTCAGGCGCAAGGCATGCTGAACGGCCAGCGCCAGCGCCTGATGGAGCAGATCGGTGCCGATTTGAACAACACGCTGCTCTACGTTTATCGCGATCTGTCGGACGACGAACTGGAGCAGTTCGCGACCTTTGCCGAGTCTGCCGAGGGCAAGGCGTATTACCAGGCGGCGCTGGCGGCGATCCGGGCGGGGTTGGCGGTGGGGCAAAGCTCTTCGAACCTTGGCCAGTAAGCTTTATCACCTTTCAGACCGCCATCGCTGGCAAGCCAGCTCCCACAAGGATTTTCATCTAATACAGAGTTTGTGAGCGCCGGAAAACCTGTGGGAGCTGGCTTGCCAGCGATGAGGCCAGCAACTCCCCTAGAGATTCCGTCCCCTGATCCGCTTGTTCAGAAACTCGAAATACTCCTCGCGCATCTCCAGCGTCTCGTTCGCCAGATGATGCCGCGCTTGCGGCAGCAACAGAATCTGCGGCCGGTCGAATTTCCACTTCAGCACCTGCAAGTTGTGCTGCCAGTCCACGGTCATGTCCGCCTGCCCCTGAATGATCAGCGGCCGTCGCGGACTTTTTTTCGCGTGCTCGACGCGGATGATCCAGCGCGACAGCGCACCGACCCACGCGGTCGGCAAGCGCTTTGGCTGCAACGGATCGGCCTGCAGAAACGGCAGGAAATCCGGGTCGTTGGAGTTCTCGCTGAAGCGCCGGGCGATGCCTCGCACGAAAGGTCTGAGCAGGTAATAACTGAGCTGCGACCAGCCCCAGGCGCGCGGACGTACCAGCGGCGCCAACAGAATCAAATGGCCTTGCGCCGGGCTGCCCTCGCCATGATTGAGTACATGGTCGACGACGATCGCGCCGCCGGTGCTTTGCCCGCACAGGTGCCAGGGTTGCGGCAGGGCAATCGAACCGGCTTCGGCGAACAACGCCTGCAAGGCGTCCTGATATTCAGAGAAATCACGGATGCTCGCCCGCGGCCCACTCGACAAACCATGCCCCGGCAAGTCGCAGGCAATAACAGCAAAATCCTGATCCAGTGCCCACTCGATGACATGCCGATACAGCCCGGTGTGATCGTAAAAACCGTGCAGCAGAAACAGCGTGCCCTTGACCTTCTCCGGCCACCAGCAATGGCTGACCAGCTCATACCCGTCCACTTCGAACCGGCCCATGCCGCGCCAGACATCACGCTCCGGGAAGTCGGTTTTATAAAACCGCTGATACGCCTTCGCTTCGTCCGACAACGGCTGCCACTGGGCCAAAGGCTTGAGGCTGGCGCGTAAATGATCGGCATCGAAAGTGTCAGGCATGCGGGTATTCCAAAGCGGTAAACAGACTTTATCGGCCTGCGATATTCATCTGTTGCGGCAAGCATGGCAAGCTAGCCCCCCTTCGAGGATCGAAAAACCATGCGCTCGCCCTACCGCACCGCACTGTTTGCCAGCCTGCTCGCGCTTGTGTGTGCCGGGGTACTGTGGGCGGCGTACGACTGGTTTCAGGGGCGTTATCTGCGTGCGTTCAGTCAGCACACCGCGGTGTTTTCCGGTGATTCGCTGCGTCTGCCAGATGAACTGGCCGGTCCCGGCAAAATCCGCCTCGTGCACTTCTGGGATCCGGCCTGCCCATGCAACGTCGGCAATCAACAGCACCTGACGGAAATGGTCGAACAGTTCGGCCCGCGCGGCGTGGAATTCTTCGCCGTGCAGCGCGTCGGCAGCCACGGCCAGTTGCCCGCCACCCTCGGCAATCTGAAAACCATCACGGTGTTGCCCGGTTCCGAGCAGGTACCGGCCAGCCCCGCCGTGGCGATCTGGGACCGCAGCGGCAAACTGGCGTATTTCGGCCCCTACAGTGAAGGCCTGACCTGCAACTCCAGCAACAGCTTTATTGAACCGATCCTCAACGCGCTGATGGATGATCGACCGGTCAACGCCACCCACACCCTGGCGGTCGGGTGTTACTGCCCTTGGCCGGTGGTGGTGCAGTAAGGCATTCCGGACTTTTCGAGGACAGCGATGCACGGCACGGAAGGTCTGTGCTAATTGTTTGCAGCCCGACGGGCGGCAATCCCGCATGCACAAGGAGTCACCATGAAACGCGTCTTCACCGTTCTTGCCTTGCTCATCGTTGTCCTGCTCGCCAGCGTCGGCGCCTACCTCTACAGCAAGCAACCGACGCGTCAGGGCCAGGTGGAGCTGCGCAACCTGCAGGGTTCGGTGACCGTGCGTTACGACGAACGCGGGGTACCGCATATTCGTGCCGAGAACGAAATCGATCTGTATCGCGCCCTCGGCTACGTGCACGCTCAAGATCGCCTGTTCCAGATGGAAGCCATGCGCCGCCTCGCGCGTGGCGAACTGGCCGAAGTGCTAGGGCCGAAGCTGCTCGACACCGACAAACTGTTCCGCAGCCTGCGCATCCGCGAACGCGCCGCCCGTTATGTCGCCAGTCTCGATAAGCAGTCACCGGCGTGGAAGGCCCTGCAAGCCTATCTGGACGGCATCAACCAGTATCAGGACAGCCACGCCGCGCCGATCGAGTTCGACGTGCTGGGCATCCCCAAGCGGCCGTTCACCGCCGAAGACAGCATCAGCGTCGCCGGTTACATGGCCTACAGCTTTGCCGCCGCGTTTCGCACCGAGCCGCTGCTGACTTACGTGCGCGATCAACTCGGCACCGATTACCTCAACGTCTTCGACCTCGACTGGCAGCCCAAAGGCGTGCTTGCCAAAGGTCACGCCAACAAGACGCCGGCCCTCGCCGCCAGCGACTGGCAAGACCTCAACGCCCTCGCCCGCCTCAGCGAGCAGGCGCTGATTGAAAACGGCCTGCCGCAATTCGAAGGCAGCAATGCCTGGGTGATTGCCGGCAGTCGCAGCCAGAGCGGCAAACCGCTGCTGGCCGGCGACCCGCACATTCGTTTCTCGGTGCCTTCGGTGTGGTACGAAGCACAACTGTCGGCGCCGGGGTTTGAGCTTTACGGCCATCATCAGGCGCTGGTGCCGTTCGCGTTCCTGGGGCACAACCTGGATTTCGGCTGGAGCCTGACCATGTTCCAGAACGACGATCTGGATCTGATCGCCGAGAAGGTCAACCCGGACAACCCGAATCAAGTCTGGTACCACGGCCAGTGGACCGATCTGCTCAGCTCCGAGCAGCAGATCGCGGTGAAGGGCCAGGCGCCGGTGACGCTGACCCTGCGCCAGTCGCCCCATGGCCCGATCGTCAACGACGCCCTCGGCACTGCCGCCGGCAAGACACCGATCGCCATGTGGTGGGCGTTTCTCGAAACACCGAACCCGATTCTCGAAGGCTTCTACCAGCTCAACCGCGCCGACACCCTGGCCAAGGCCCGCGCTGCGGCGGCGAAGGTGCAGGCGCCGGGGCTGAACATCGTTTACGCCAACGCCAAGGGTGACATCGCCTGGTGGGCTTCGGCGCTGTTGCCCAAACGCCCGGCCGGGGTCAGACCGGAGTTCATTCTCGACGGCAGCGGCAATCAGGCGGACAAGGATGGTTACTACCCGTTCAGCGCCAACCCGCAGGAAGAAAATCCGGCGCGCGGCTACATCGTCTCGGCCAACTTTCAGCCGCTATCGCCGACCGGGATGGAGATTCCCGGTTACTACAACCTCGCTGATCGCGGCCAGCAGCTCAATCGCCAGCTCAGTGACAAGAACGTGAAATGGAGCAACGAGGCCAACCAGCAGCTGCAACTGGGCACCACCACCGGTTATGGCCCGCGCACTCTGGCGCCGCTGCTGCCAGTGCTACGTGAGGTCGTGAGTGATCCGGCGCAACTGAAACTGGTCGAGCAACTGGCGCAGTGGCCGGGCGACTATCCGCTGGATTCGGTGAGCGCCACCGTGTTCAACCAGTTCCTCTACGACCTCGCCGATGCGGCGATGCGCGATGAGTTGGGCAACGACTTCTTCGAAACACTGCTCTCGACCCGGGTGATCGACGCCGCCCTGCCGCGCCTGGCGGCGAACGCCGATTCACCGTGGTGGGACAACCGCACCACGCCGAACAAGGAGACTCGCGCCGACATCGTCAAAGCGGCGTGGCAGGCGAGCATCGCACACCTAAAACAGACCCTCGGCGACAATCCGTCGGGCTGGCAATGGGGCACGGCGCACACCCTGACCCATGGCCATCCGTTGGGTCAGCAGAAGCCGCTGGACCGGATCGTCAATGTCGGGCCGTTCGCTGCGCCGGGCAGCCACGAAGTGCCGAACAACCTCTCGGCCAAGCTTGGCCCGGCGCCATGGCCAGTGACTTACGGGCCTTCGACGCGGCGGCTGGTGGACTTCGCCGACCCGGCACACAGCCTGACCATCAACCCGGTCGGCCAGAGCGGTGTGCCGTTCGACAGCCACTATGACGATCAGGCCGAAGAGTACGTCGAGGGAATGTACGTGCAGGCGCACTTCAGCGAGGAAGAGGTGACGGCCAATACCCGCAGTACGTTGAAGCTGTTGCCGGCGCGGGCTGCGCAATAGATTTGTGCTGGCTGGTCTGGCCCCATCGCTGGCAAGCCAGCTCCCACAGGATTTTCAGTGAAGACAGATTATGTGAACACCCGAGAAACCTGTGGGAGCTGGCTTGCCAGCGATGGGGCCCTTAAGAACACAAGAGACCTTCAGAGCATCAACGCAAAATTCAGCCGAAACTGCTGCGGCGTCACCCCCAACCGGCGATTGAACACACTGCGCATGTGCTGCGCATCGCGAAACCCGCACTGATAGGCCACGGTCTTCAGCGGTGCCGTGGTGCTTTCCAGCAGTACTCGCGCCGCATCCACTCGCGCACTTTCGACGAACTCTGCCGGGGTGACCCGAGCCTCACGGGCAAACACCCGGGAAAAATTGCGCGCGCTCATGTTCGCCGCGTTCGCCAGATCGGCAATCGTCAGATCGCCGGTGAGGTTGGCCAGCACATACAACTGCACCATCGCCACCGCTGACGTCGACTCCGCATGCGGTGTGAGGAACGGGCTGAACTGCGATTGCCCGCCCGAGCGCTGAGTGAACACCACCAGCCGTTTGGCCACGCTCAGCGCCACGTCAGCGCCGTGATCGCGGGCCAACAGGTACAGCGACAGATCGATCCCCGCCGTCACCCCGGCCGAGGTATAGAGCGCACCGTCCTCGACATACAGGCGATCGGCTTCGACCCGCGCCGATGGACACAATTGCGCCAGCGCTTGGGCATCGTTCCAGTGAGTGGTCACCGTTCGCCCGTCCAGCAGCCCCGCCCGCGCCAGCATGAACGCGCCGTTGCAGATCGAGCCAAAACGCCGCGCACGGGCACAGGCCTCGCGCAGCCAGGTGTCGAAGCCTTTGCCGAAATCCAGAAACGGTAACTGCGGGCCGCCGGCGACCAGCAGCAAGTCCCAGGCGTCGAGCGCCTCGCTGAAGTGCCGGTGAGCGCTGAGGTTCAATCCGTTGGAACAGGCCATCGGGCCATGCTCGACGCCGATCACCTCCAGCCGATAGTGATCCTCGGGCGGCAGAAAACGATTGGCCTCGGCAAACACATCCATCGGCCCGCTGACATCCAGCGCCTGCACGCCGGGAAACACCACGATGGCGATGGTTCTGTTCATAAGCCTCCTTGGGGATCTTTGTGGCGAGGGGATTCATCCCCTCGCCACAGGTTCGGTGTCTGCTGTTTTAAGTGAGTTGGCACGATTTGCAGGTCGATTGGCAAGGATCGCAGCCATGGGTTGATTGTCCGTGCAGTGCCTCGGGGAACAGACTTTGTCCATCAGCGCCACAACGGCGTTTTCGACGAGGAAACACCTTATGAGCACGACCATTGCCGGCATCAAAATCCCCGACAGCGCCCTCGCCCGGGCCACCACCGAGTACATTCGCGACATCGAATCCGACCTGCTCTACCACCACTCGCGCCGGGTGTTTCTGTTCGGTGCGCTGAGCGGCGAACGCCAACAACTGACCTACAACCCGGAGCTGCTGTATGTCGGCGCGATGTTCCACGACCTCGGACTGGTCGAGGGCTATCGCAGTGACGACGAGCGTTTCGAAGTGGATGGCGCCAACGCGGCAGCGGCGTTTCTCAAACCGTACGGGCTCAGCGAAGACGACATCGAACAGGTCTGGCTGTCGATTGCCCTGCACACCACGCCGGGCGTGCCCAAACATCTGCGGCCGACTGTGGCGCTGGTGACGGCGGGTGTCGAGATGGACGTGTTGGGGATGGATTACGCGGCGTTCAGCAGCACCCAGCGCGAGGCGGTGGTGCATGCGCATCCACGCGGGGAAGGTTTCAAGGAGTGCATCATCTGCGCGTTTGCCGACGGCTTGCGCCATCGTCCGCAGACCACGTTCGGCAACGTGAAGACCGATGTGCTGGTGGATCAGGAGCCGGGGTTCAGGCCGATGAACTTTGTCGAGGTCATCCGCCAATCTCCCTGGATTTCCTGAGCTCCAAAAACAAAAGATCGCAGCCTGCGGCAGCTCCTACAGTGGAATGCGATCCCTGTAGGAGCTGCCGCAGGCTGCGATCTTTTTGCCTGTCAGGCCGCTTCCGGACTTGGCGCGCGGCGCACGTCCGGTTGTTTCCACGAATCGGCAGCGCCTTCTTCGATGGCTTGCTGGATGGCTTTCTTGCGCGCTTCTTCGGCGCGGCGGCTGAAGAACCACACCAGGAAGGTCACCAGCGATACCGCCAGCAGAATCAGGCTGGCCACGGCATTGATCTCCGGCTTCACGCCCAGACGCACCGCCGAGAACACTTCCATCGGCAGCGTCGTCGAACCCGGGCCGGAAACGAAGCTCGCCAACACCAGGTCGTCCAGCGACAGCGCGAACGACATCATGCCGCCCGCTGCCAACGAAGGCGCGATCATCGGGATGGTGATCAGGAAGAACACCTTCCACGGCCGCGCACCGAGGTCCATGGCTGCCTCTTCGATCGACAGGTCCAGCTCACGCAGACGCGCCGACACCACCACCGCCACATACGCTGCACAGAACGTGGTGTGGGCGATCCAGATGGTGACGATGCCACGTTCCTGCGGCCAGCCGATCATCTGCGCCATGGCCACGAACAGCAGCAACAGCGACAGACCGGTAATCACTTCGGGCATCACCAACGGCGCCGTCACCAGGCCACCGAACAGCGTGCGGCCCTTGAAGTGGGTGATGCGGGTCAGGACGAAGGCGGCGAGCGTGCCCAGCGCCACCGCAGCAACCGCGGTGTAGCAGGCGATTTCCAGCGAGCGCACCACCGAGCCCATCAGTTGCGTGTTGTCGAGCAGGCCGACGTACCACTTCACCGACCAGCCGCCCCACACCGTCACCAGTTTCGAGGCGTTGAACGAGTAGATCACCAGGATCAGCATCGGCAGGTAGATGAACAACAGACCCAGTACCAGCATCAGGCTGGAGAAACGGAAGCGCTTCATTCTTTACCCTCCATTTCCTTGGCCTGACTGCGGTTGAACAGGATGATCGGCACAATCAGGATCGCCAGCATCACCACCGCCAGGGCAGACGCCACCGGCCAGTCACGGTTGTTGAAGAACTCTTGCCAGAGCACTTTACCGATCATCAGGGTTTCCGGACCGCCAAGCAGTTCCGGGATCACGAACTCACCGACCACCGGGATGAACACCAGCATGCAGCCGGCAATGATCCCGTTCTTGGACAGTGGAATGGTGATTTTCCAGAAGCTGTTGAAGGTGCTCGAACCCAGGTCGGCAGCGGCCTCCAGCAAGCTGTGATCGTGCTTCACCAGGTTGGCGTACAGCGGCAGAATCATGAACGGCAGGTACGAGTAGACAACACCGATGTACACCGCGAGGTTGGTGTTGAGGATCTGCAGCGGCTCGTCGATCCAGCCCATGCTCATCAGGAACCCGTTGAGCAGGCCGTTGTTGCTGAGAATGCCCATCCACGCATACACACGGATCAGGATCGCGGTCCAGGTCGGCATCATGATCAGCAGCACCAGCACCGTCTGCAGCTCTTTACGGGCGCTGGCGATGGCGTAGGCCATCGGGTAGCCGATCAGCAGGCACAACAGCGTGCTGAAGAACGCCATCTTCAGCGAGCCAAGGTACGCGGCGATGTACAACTCGTCGTCGCCGAGCATTGCGTAGTTGCCAAGGTTCAGCAGCAGTTGCAGCTTCTGCTCGGCGAAGGTGTAGATCTCGGTGTACGGCGGGATGGCCACATCGGCTTCGGCAAAGCTGATCTTCAGGACGATGAAGAACGGCAGCATGAAGAACAGGAACAGCCAGATGAAGGGAACCCCGATGACCAACTGGCGGCCACCGGGAATTATTCGATTGAGCCGGCGTTTGAATTTGCGCATGTTCATGAGCGAAGTACCACGCCGCTATCGTCTTCCCACCACACGTAAACCTGATCACCCCAGGTCGGACGCTGGCCGCGACGCTCGGCGTTGGCAACGAACGACTGCACCAGCTTGCCACTCGGCAATTCGACGTAGAACACCGAGTGCCCACCGAGGTAGGCGATGTCATGCACCTTGCCGCTGGACCAGTTGTATTCGCAGGTCGGCATTTCGGCGGTGACCAGCAGCTTCTCCGGACGAATCGCGTAGGTCACGGATTTGTCCTGCACCGAAGTGCTGATGCCGTGGCCGACATAGATCTGCCGGTCGAGGTCCTTGCAGGTGATGGTCGCGTGGCCTTCAGCGTCGTCGATCACTTCGCCTTCGAAGATGTTCACGTTGCCGATGAATTCGCAGACCAGACGGCTGGTCGGGGTTTCGTAGATGTCGATCGGGCTGCCGATCTGGGCGATCCAGCCCAGGTGCATGATCGCGATGCGCTCGGCCATGGTCATGGCCTCTTCCTGGTCGTGGGTCACCATCACGCAGGTCACGCCCACACGCTCGATGATTTCCACCAGCTCCAGCTGCATCTGCGAACGCAGTTTCTTGTCCAGTGCGCCCATGGGTTCGTCGAGCAGCAGCAGTTTCGGCCGCTTGGCCAGCGAACGCGCCAGTGCCACACGCTGCCGCTGACCGCCGGACAGTTGATGCGGCTTGCGCTTGGCGTACTGGCTCATCTGCACCAGTTTGAGCATCTCGGCCACACGCGCATCGATCTCGGCGTTGGGGATCTTGTCCTGCTTGAGACCGAAGGCGATGTTCTGCGCCACGGTCATGTGCGGGAACAAGGCGTACGACTGGAACATCATGTTGATCGGTCGCTCGTACGGCGGCATGTCGGTGATGTCGACGCCGTCGAGGAAAATGCGCCCCTCCGTGGGCCGTTCGAACCCTGCCAGCATCCGCAGCAGTGTGGATTTGCCCGATCCCGAACCGCCGAGCAGGGCGAAAATTTCGCCCTTTTTGATTTCCAGGGACACATCGTCCACGGCAATCGTCTCGTCGAACTTCTTCGTGACCCGGTCGATTTTGACCAACACCTGCTTAGGTGTCTGGTCGCCCTCGAGGGCTTTCTTATAGGCGCCGGAGGCAACTGCCATTTACGAAACTCCCAGAAAAAAACAGTGCAGTTCGCCCCATGCGGACGAACCCAGGATAGTTTGTGCCTTACTTGCCCGACTTGACCTTGGTCCAGCTACGGGTCATCAAACGCTGAATATTGGGTGGCAACTCGACCGACACGTAAGTCTTGTCGAGGACTGCTTGCGGTGGATAAACCGCTTCATCGGTGCGGATGGACTGCTCCATCAGCTTGTCCGACCCCGGGTTGGGGTTGGCGTAACCGACGTAATCACTGACCTGGGCGATCACCTCAGGTTTCAGCAAATAGTTGATGAAGGCGTGGGCCTCTTTGACGTTGGACGAGTCCTTCGGAATCGCCAGCATGTCGAACCACAGCGCGCCGCCCTCTTTCGGAATCGAGTAGGCGATGTTCACACCCTTCTTGGCTTCCTCGGCACGGTGCTTGGCCTGGAAGATGTCACCGGAGAAACCGATGGCCACGCAGATGTCGCCGTTGGCCAGATCACCGATGTATTTCGAGGAGTGGAAGTAGGTGACGTAAGGACGCACGGCCAGCAGTTTGTCGGTGGCCTTGGCGTAATCCTTCGGATTGGTGCTGTTGGCGTTCAGGCCCATGTAGTTGAGCACGGTCGGCATCATTTCATCGGCCGAGTCGAGGAACGCGACGCCGCAGCTGTGCAGCTTCTTGATGTTCTCTGGCTCGAACAGCACGCTCCAGGAGTCGATCTTGTCGATACCGAGCACGGCCTTGACCTTGTCGACGTTGTAGCCGATGCCGTTGGTGCCCCACAGGTACGGCACCGCGTACTGGTTGCCCGGATCGTTCTGCTCCAGGCGCTTGAGCAGCACCGGATCGAGATTCGCATAGTTCGGCAGCTGCGACTTGTCGAGCTTCTGGAACGCGCCTGCCTTGATCTGCTTGCCAAGGAAGTGGTTCGACGGCACGACCACGTCGTAACCGGTACGCCCGGCCAGCAGCTTGCCTTCCAGGGTCTCGTTGGAATCGAACACGTCGTACACCGGTTTGATCCCGGTTTCTTTCTGGAAGTCGGCCAGGGTGGTCTCGCCGATGTAATCCGACCAGTTATAAATATGCACCGTACCGGCGGCCTGGGCTCCGACAGCGATCGTCAGGCCGGCAGTGGCCAGCAGGGCTTTGCGCAAAGAAGAAAAAATAGGCAAGTGGAGGTCCTCTAATTTAGTTGGGCCCAAGTTGCCCCGTGCTGCATGACAGTCACGGTTGCCCGGCAACAAAACCGGCGCGCAACTTACCTTCGAAAAACCGATCCAGCAAAACTTTCTGTCATTTAATTGATCCGCTGACCGCCGTCGTGGCGACGACAGCCAGCGGTTGCTGCTTCAAACCGGCTTATTTACCGGATTTGATCTTGGTCCAGCTGCGGGTCATTTCGCGCTGGGTAGCGGCCGGCAAGTCGGCGATCGCATACAGCTTGGCCTGCACGTCGGCTGGCGGGTAAATGCCTGGATCGCTGGTGATGTCTTTTGCCACCAGAGCGGTCGCAGCAGCGTTACCGTTCGGGAAGCGTACGGCGTTGGTGATGCCGGCCATGACTTCAGGCTTCTGCAGGAAGGTCATGAACTTGTAGGCGCCTTCAACGTTTTCGGCATCTTTAGGGATGGCGACCATGTCGAAGAAGCTGCCAGCGCCTTCTTTCGGAATGGCATAGCTGACTTTCACCTTGTCACCGGCCTCGGCGGCACGGGACTTGGCCTGCTGCACGTCACCCGAGTAACCGACCGCTACGCAGATGTTGCCGTTGGCCAGGTCCGAGATGTACTTGGAGGAGTGGAAGTAGGTGATCGAAGGACGAATCTTGAGGAACAGATCCTCGGCTTTCTTGATGTCTTCTTTCTTCTGGGTGTCGGTAGGCAGGCCCAGGTAGTGCAGTGCGACCGGGAGCATTTCGGTCGGCGAATCGAGGAAGCTCACACCGCAGCCCTTGAGCTTGGCGATGTTTTCCGGCTTGAGCAGCACGTCCCACGAGTCGATGGTGTCGACGCCCAGCGCGGCCTTGACCTTCTCCGGGTTGTAACCGATACCGATCGAACCCCACATGTACGGGAAGGCGTGCTTGTTGCCCGGATCGCTGACCGACACGGCCTTGAGCAGGTCCTGGTTCAGGTTCTTCCAGTTAGGCAGCTTGGACTGGTCCAGCTCCTGATAAACACCGGCCTTGATCTGCTTGGCCAGGAAGTTGTTCGACGGCACAACGACGTCGTAACCGGATTTCCCCGCCAGCAGTTTGGCTTCCAGGGTTTCGTTACTGTCGAATACGTCGTAAACGACTTTGATCCCGGACTCTTTCTCGAAGTTGGCAATGGTGTCCGGAGCGATGTAGTCGGACCAGTTGTAAACGTGCAGTACCTTCTCGTCCGCGTGAACCGCACCCGCCATCATGCCCGCGACGGACAGCGCGAGAAGAGTCTTGCCAGCAAGCTTTTTACCTAATGCCTTCATGCGTCATGCTCCAAATTTTTCTTTTTTGAACCACTTTGTTCAGCGGCCGAACCCCGACAACTGGAACTGCGGCTAGTCTGGCAAGATCGGAGGCGGTCTTTCAAGAAAAGGCCCACCTTTCTGACACCTTCGAGCGAGAGCGCCGCAGCTCCCCCGCTCGAAGCCTAGCACTTAGGCTTGCAACGCACTGAGGGTCAGGTCCAGGCACTTGCGTGCCTTGGTCACCAGTTCATCGATCTCCGCCTTGCTGATCACCAGCGGCGGCGCAATGATCATGGTGTCGCCCACGGCGCGCATGATCAGGCCGTTATCGAAGCAGAACTGCCGGCAGATCATGCCCACGCCCCGGCCTTCGTAACGCTTGCGAGTGGCCTTGTCCTGCACCAGCTCGATCGCCCCCAGCAAACCGACGCCGCGCACTTCGCCCACCAACGGGTGGTCGTTGAGTTCGCGCAGACGTTTCTGCAAATACGGTGCCGTTTCGTTGTGCGCGTTCTCGATAATTTTCTCGTCGCGCAGAATCCGGATGTTTTCCAGACCCACCGCTGCCGCCACCGGGTGCCCGGAGTAGGTGAAGCCGTGGTTGAAGTCGCCACCTTCGTTGAGCACCTTCACCACATCGTCACGGACGATCAGGCCACCCATCGGGATGTAACCGGAGGTCAGGCCTTTGGCGATGGTCATCATGTCCGGTTTCAGGTCGTAGAAATCCGAACCGAACCACTCGCCGGTACGGCCGAAACCGCAGATCACCTCATCAGCGACGAACAGAATGTCGTACTTGGCGAGGATTTCCTTGATGCGCGGCCAGTAGGTATCAGGCGGAATGATCACGCCGCCGGCGCCCTGGATCGGCTCGGCAATGAACGCACCGACGTTGTCCACGCCGACTTCAAGAATCTTCTCTTCCAGCTGATTGGCGGCCCAGATGCCGAACTCTTCCGGCGACATGTCGCCGCCCTCGGCGAACCAGTACGGTTGGGCGATGTGGACGATGCCCGGAATCGGCAAGTCGCCCTGTTCGTGCATATAAGTCATGCCGCCCAGGCTCGCGCCGGCCACGGTGGAACCGTGGTAACCGTTCTTGCGGCTGATGATGACTTTCTTGTTCGGCTGGCCCTTGATCGCCCAGTAGTGGCGAACCATGCGCAGCATGGTGTCGTTGCCTTCGGAGCCGGAGCCGGTGAAGAACACATGGTTCATGCCTTCCGGCGCCACGTCGGCAATGGCCTTGGCCAGTTCCAGTGCCGGCGGGTGCGCGGTCTGGAAGAACAGGTTGTAGTAGGGCAGTTCGCGCATCTGCTTCGCGGCGGCGTCAGCCAGCTCATCGCGGCCATAACCGATCGCCACGCACCACAGACCCGCCATGCCATCGAGGATCTTGTTGCCCTCGCTGTCCCACAGGTACACGCCCTTGGCGTTGGTGATGATCCGTGGACCCTTTTCTTTCAGCTGCTTGAAGTCGCTGAACGGGGCCAGGTGGTGTTCGCTGCTGAGGGCTTGCCACTCACGGGTTTGCGGGTTGTTGCTGGTCATGCCAATTCTCCTTGTTATCGGTGAAGGCGCGGCTGCTACCAGCCGCGCCCGGCGTATCAGACGGCGAAGAGCAGGTACTCACGCTCCCAGGAACTGATCACGCGCTTGAAGTTTTCATGCTCGGCCCGCTTGACCGCGACGTAGCCGGTGATGAAGGTCTTGCCCAGGTATTTCTCGATGGTTGCGCTGTTTTCCATACGCTCCAGCGCGTCTTCGATGGTCAGCGGCAGGCGCAGGTTGCGGCGTTCATAGCCACGACCGACCACTGGCGCGCTCGGGTTCAGCCCCTCGACCATACCGATGTAACCGCAGAGCAGGCTCGCGGCAATCGCCAGGTACGGGTTGGCGTCGGCGCCCGGCAGGCGGTTTTCCACGCGGCGGTTCTGCGGGCCGGCATCCGGGACGCGCAGGCCCACGGTGCGGTTCTCTTCGCCCCACTCCACGTTCACCGGCGCCGAAGTGTCCGGCAGGAAGCGGCGGAACGAGTTGACGTTCGGCGCGAACAGCGGGAGCAATTCCGGGATCAGTTTCTGCAGGCCACCGATGTGGTGCAGGAACAGCTGGCTCATGGTCCCGTCTTCATTGGAGAACACGTTCTTGCCGGTCTCGATGTCGATGATGCTTTGGTGCAGGTGCATCGCACTGCCCGGCTCGCCGGTCATCGGCTTGGCCATGAAGGTGGCGGCCACGTCGTGCTTGAGCGCGGCTTCGCGCATGGTGCGTTTGAACACCAGGATCTGGTCGGCCAGCGACAGTGCATCGCCGTGACGGAAGTTGATTTCCATCTGTGCCGTGCCGTCTTCGTGGATCAGCGTGTCGAGGTCCAGCTCCTGCAGTTCGCACCAGTCGTAGACGTCCTCGAACAGCGGGTCGAACTCGTTCGCCGCTTCGATGGAGAACGACTGACGCCCGATTTCCGGACGGCCCGAGCGGCCGATCGGCGGCTGCAGCGGATAGTCGGGGTCGTCACTGCGCTTGGTCAGGTAGAACTCCATCTCCGGCGCCACGATCGGCTGCCAGCCCTTGTCGGCGTAGAGTTTCAGGACCTTCTTGAGCACGTTGCGCGGCGACAGCTCGATCGGGTTGCCTTGCTTGTCGTAGGTGTCGTGAATCACCTGGGCGGTCGGCTCGATGGCCCATGGCACCAGATACACGGCGTTCTGGTCGGGGCGGCAGATCATGTCGATGTCGGCCGGGTCGAGCAGTTCGTAATAGATGTCGTCTTCGACGTAGTCGCCGGTCACGGTCTGCAACAGCACGCTTTCCGGCAGGCGCATGCCCTTCTCGGCGATGAATTTGTTGGTCGGCGAGATCTTGCCCCGGGTGATACCGGTCAAGTCGCCGATCATGCATTCGACTTCTGTGATCTTGTGGTCTTTCAACCAATCGGTGAGCTGGTCGAGGTTGTTACTCATAAATGCCTCTGGGCTGAGTCTCCTGACATCGTGTCAGGCAAAGTTTGACGCCGTGGCGTCGCGTTAAAGGGGGCTTGCTTGCGCGCAGTGCCGGCTTACGCCTGGCACCGCGCATCGACAATGAAAGAGGAGCTTACCTGCCCTTTACGCTGGCGTTGCATTTCCTGTGCACATTCAAGGCGTGCAGAATCATGAGCACGGCTGGGGAAGCGGCACAGGCTTTGGGACTCAAAGGGATCTATATTGAAGGAAGGCGCCATAAACAGAATGCTTTGCCGTACGTCCAGAATAACGGACGCTGCCGTTTGGCCTGATGCGGACGAGGACATCGTCAACAGCCCGCGAGCCTTGCGGGCTGCACTACGGACGGATTGGTCGCCACTGATGTGTTGAGCATGCAGACCGGACTGTTGCGAGCAGTCGGTGATGCCGATTAACGGCAGGCGAGACATGAAGCACCCCGGTATTATTGCTGTTATGGGTTTGATCGGAGCTTAGCCTTGTTCATTTTTTTACACAACACCCCCGTAAAAAATACAACACGGCCTGCTCAAGCCCGCGGGTGCCAAGCGTCCCAAGGACAAAAAACCGCCCCAAAGTGCCCCATAAATGCCCTTGCAGCGCTTTTTTAGGGCAAAAAAGGCCTCGCTTGACTTCGGCATGCCGTTCGGGTTGACTGAAACCAGAAAAGATCAATGATTGATATTTTTAACAACAAAGGTGTTGCATCATGTCGGTACCCCCGCGTGCCGTTCAGCTTAACGAAGCGAACGCGTTCCTTAAGGAACATCCTGAGGTTCTGTACGTTGACCTTCTGATTGCGGATATGAATGGTGTGGTGCGCGGCAAGCGCATCGAACGCACCAGCCTCCACAAGGTTTACGAGAAAGGCATCAACCTGCCGGCCTCTCTATTTGCTCTGGATATCAATGGTTCTACGGTGGAAAGCACCGGCCTGGGTCTGGACATCGGCGACGCCGACCGGATCTGCTATCCAATCCCCGATACTCTGTGCAACGAGCCATGGCAGAAGCGCCCGACCGCGCAACTGTTGATGACCATGCACGAACTCGAAGGCGACCCGTTCTTCGCCGATCCGCGCGAAGTGCTCCGTCAAGTTGTTGCAAAGTTTGACGAGCTCGGCTTGACCATCTGCGCAGCCTTCGAGCTGGAGTTCTACCTGATTGACCAGGAAAACGTGAACGGCCGCCCTCAGCCGCCACGCTCGCCGATTTCCGGCAAACGCCCGCACTCGACTCAGGTCTACCTGATCGACGACCTCGACGAATACGTCGACTGCCTCCAGGACATTCTGGAAGGCGCCAAAGAACAAGGCATCCCGGCCGACGCCATCGTCAAGGAAAGTGCCCCGGCGCAGTTCGAAGTGAACCTGCACCACGTCGCCGACCCGATCAAGGCATGCGACTACGCGGTACTGCTCAAGCGTCTGATCAAGAACATCGCCTACGACCATGAAATGGACACCACCTTCATGGCCAAGCCGTATCCGGGCCAGGCGGGCAACGGTCTGCATGTCCACATCTCGGTGCTCGACAAAGATGGCAAGAACATCTTTGCAAGCGAGGATCCCGAGCAGAACGCCGCGCTGCGTCACGCGATCGGCGGTGTGCTCGAGACCCTGCCGGCGCAGATGGCTTTCCTCTGCCCGAACGTCAACTCGTACCGTCGCTTCGGCGCGCAGTTCTATGTACCGAACTCGCCGTGCTGGGGCCTGGACAACCGCACCGTGGCGATCCGCGTACCGACCGGCTCAGCCGATGCCGTGCGTATCGAACACCGCGTGGCCGGCGCCGACGCCAACCCGTACCTGCTGATGGCTTCGGTTCTGGCCGGTGTGCATCACGGTCTGGTGAACAAGATCGAACCGGGCGCTCCGGTCGAAGGCAACAGCTACGAGCAGAACGAACAAAGCCTGCCGAACAACTTGCGCGATGCCCTGCGTGAGCTGGACGACAGCGAGGTGATGGCCAAGTACATCGATCCGAAATACATCGATATCTTCGTCGCCTGCAAGGAAAGCGAGCTGGAGGAGTTCGAACACTCCATCTCCGACCTTGAGTACAACTGGTATCTGCATACCGTTTAAGCGGTTTGCAGGAATAAAAAACGCTGCCGGCCATTACAGCCCGCAGCGTTTTTTTATGGCAGAACACAAACCCCTGTGTTTGGTGTGAAGGGCCGCCTGCGGCGGATCGCTGGCAAGCCAGCTCCCACATGCTCTTCGTCGAGCATAGATTCCAAGTACAAAAACATTCCTTGTGGGAGCTGGCTTGCCAGCGATGGCGTCCGGGCAGACAACATCGAACCCGGCTCGTACAATGCCCGCTGCCCCGCAGGAGACTTCCATGACGCGTCCCGCCCCCGTCCGCAAACCCCGTGCCCGCAGCCAGGCGCGCATCGATTCGATACTCGACGCCGCGCGCACGCTGCTGGCCGCCGAGGGGGTGGCCAGTCTGTCGATCTACAGCGTCGCCGAACGCGCGCAGATTCCGCCCTCCTCGGTCTACCACTTCTTCGCCAGCGTCCCGGCGCTGCTCGAAGCCTTGACCGCCGACGTGCACGCGGCGTTTCGCGCCTGCCTGCAAGCGCCGATCGACCACGACGCCCTGCGCGACTGGCGCGACCTCTCGCGACTGATCGAGCAACGCATGCTGGAGATCTACGGCGAAGACGCGGCGGCCCGTCAGTTGATCCTCGCCCAACATGGCCTCACCGAAGTGACCCAGGCCGACCGGCAACACGACATCGAACTCGGCGACCTGATGCACAAGTTGTTCGACCATCACTTCGAATTGCCGCGACTGCCGAACGATGTCGACGTGTTTGCGCTGGCGATGGAACTGGGCGACCGCGTGTATGCGCGCTCGGTGCAGCAGCACGGACAGATCACGCCGCGCATGGCCGAGGAAGGGATGCGGGTGTTTGATGCCTATCTCGGGTTGTATCTGCCGCCTTATCTGCCCAAGAGACATCTGGTGAGCTGAATGGCCTCATCGCTGGCAAGCCAGCTCCCACAAGGAACTTCTGTGTATGCAGATTTGCTGACCGACAGATAACCTGTGGGAGCTGGCTTGCCAGCGATGGCCACGACACCATCCTCAGCGGATGCAGATAACAAAAAACCCCGAAGGGCTCACGCCTTCGGGGTTGTTTTTTACTCACTGGCTTACAACTTGGCGATCGACACCTCGGTGGATTTCACGAAGGCGATCACTTCGCTGCCTACCGCCAGTTCCAGCTCCTTGACCGAGCGGGTGGTGATCACCGAAGTGACGATGCCGGAGGCGGTCTGCACGTCGATTTCCGACAGCACGTCGCCGAGAACGATCTCCTTGATCGAGCCTTTGAACTGGTTGCGCACGTTGATGGCTTTGATAGTCATGGCTTTGATTCCTGTCGTTGGAGGTAACTTGAGTTATTGAGCCCAGCGCAATTGCGTAGGCAGTGGTGAAACAGGTTCCGGCTCCGGCGGCTCGCCGGGCAGGGACAGAACACGGTTGAGCACTTCGGTTTCCAGCGCCGCCAGTCGATGCGATCCGCGCACTCGCGGGCGTGGCAGCTCCACTGGCAGGTCGAGGCCGACTTCGCCGTCCTCGATCAGAATCACCCGGTCGGCAATCGCCACCGCTTCGCTGACGTCGTGGGTCACCAGCAGCACGGTGAACCCATGTTTCTGCCAGAGGCGTTCGATCAGTTGCTGCATCTCGATCCGGGTCAGCGCATCCAGCGCACCCAGCGGCTCGTCGAGCAGCAGCAGGCGCGGCTGATGAATCAGCGCTCGGGCCAGCGCCACACGCTGCTTCTGCCCACCGGACAAGGCGGCCGGCCATTCGTTGGCACGATCGGCCAGACCCACCGCTTCCAGCGCCTCCAGCGCTTGCGGGCGCCAGTTGCCGTTAAGGCCGAGGCCGACGTTGTCGATGATCTTTTTCCACGGCAGCAGCCGTGCTTCCTGGAACATCAGCCGGGTGTCTTCGCGCGCATCGCTCAGCGGTGCGGCACCGGCCAACAGGTCGCCACCAGTCGGTTGATCGAGGCCGGCGAGCAGACGCAGGAACGTGCTCTTGCCGCAACCGCTACGCCCGACCACAGCGACGAATTGCCCCGCTGGAATGTGCAGGTCGATGTCGCGCAGCACCTGTCGCGCGCCAAAGGTTTTCTGCAGGTTGCGCACCACCAGCGGAATCCCGCGCAGCAGGCGTGGAGGTTGTTGAGCAGTCATGCCGCACCTCCCTTGGCAACCTGATAAGCCGGGTGCCAGCGCAACCACACACGTTCAAGTCCACGGGCCGCGAGGTCGGCGAGTTTGCCGAGCACCGCGTAAAGCAGAATCGCCAGCACCACCACATCGGTCTGCAAAAACTCCCGGGCATTCATCGCCAGATAGCCGATGCCGGAGCTGGCGGAAATGGTTTCGGCAACGATCAGCGTCAACCACATGAAGCCCAGCGCAAAGCGCACGCCGACCAGAATCGAAGGCAGCGCGCCCGGCAAAATCACCTGCCAGAACAGGCTGAAACCGCTCAAGCCATAACTGCGCGCCATCTCCACCAACGCCGGATCGACGTTGCGGATGCCGTGATAAGTGTTGAGGTAGATCGGGAACAACGTGCCCAACGCCACCAGGAAAATCTTCGCCGACTCGTCGATGCCGAACCACAGGATCACCAGCGGAATCAGCGCCAGGTGCGGCACGTTGCGAATCATCTGCACCGAACTGTCGAGCAGGCGTTCGCCCCACTTCGACAGGCCGGTGATGAAGCCCAGCACCAGGCCGATGCTGCCGCCGATGGTGAAACCCAGCGCCGCGCGCCAGCCGCTGATTGCCAGGTGCGTCCAGATTTCGCCGCTGCGCACCAGGCTGACACCGGCCTCGATCACCGCCACCGGTGCAGGCAGAATCCGCGTCGACAACCAACCGGCCGACACCGACAACTGCCACACCGCCAGCAACAGCACCGGCAACGCCCAGGGCGCGAGGTTGTGGATAAGTTTCTTCATGGCGCGCCTCAGCTCTGCGACGCGGCTTTGGGAAGAATGTCGTTAGCCACCATCTCGCCGAACGGGCTGACATAACCGGCGCTTTTCGGCAGCTCCGGACGCTCGATGTCGAGGTGCGGGAACAGCAGCTCAGCGACGCGGTACGACTCTTCGAGGTGTGGATAACCGGAGAAGATGAACGTATCGATCCCCAAATCCGCGTACTCCTTCACGCGGGCGGCCACGGTCGGACCATCGCCGACCAGCGCGGTACCGGCGCCGCCGCGCACCAGACCGACGCCGGCCCACAGGTTCGGGCTGACTTCGAGGTTGTCGCGACTGCCGCCGTGCAGCGCGGCCATGCGTTGCTGACCAACCGAGTCGAAGCGCGCCAGCGATGCTTGCGCACGTTTGATGGTGTCGTCGTCCAGATGCGAGATCAGCCGGTCGGCTGCTTGCCAGGCTTCGGCGTTGGTTTCGCGCACGATCACATGCAGACGAATACCGAATCGCACGGTACGTCCGAGCCTGGCGGCTTTGGCGCGCACCTGCTCAATCTTCTCGGCCACCGCCGCTGGCGGCTCGCCCCAGGTCAGGACCATCTCGACCTGTTCGGCAGCCAGATCCTGCGCTGCTTCCGAAGAGCCACCGAAGTACAGCGGCGGACGCGGTTGCTGGATCGGCGGATAGAGCAACTTGGCGCCCTTCACGCTGATGTGTTCGCCGTCGTAATCAACGGTTTCGCCTTCCAGCACACGACGCCAGATGCGGGTGAATTCCACCGAGGCTTGATAACGCTCTTCGTGGTTGAGGAACAGACCATCACCGGCCAACTCTTCCGGGTCGCCACCGGTCACCAGGTTGAACAGCGCGCGACCGCCGGACAGACGATCCAGGGTCGCTGCCTGCCGCGCCGCCACTGTCGGGGAAATGATCCCGGGGCGCAGGGCGACAAGGAATTTCAGACGCTGGGTCACCGGGATCAGCGACGCGGCCACCAGCCACGAGTCTTCGCACGAACGGCCGGTGGGAATCAGCACGCCGCCAAAACCCAGACGATCCGCCGCTTGCGCGACCTGTTGCAGATAACCGTGGTCAACGGCGCGGGCGCCTTCGGCGGTGCCAAGGTAATGGCCGTCGCCGTGGGTAGGCAGGAACCAGAAGATGTTGAGGCTCATGGAGTGGTCTCCTTGGGGATTCGATTTACTGGGCTTGGGTAACCGAGCTCTGGGCCACAGCGGCCGGTGGGGTCCAGATCACATCCTTGATGCTCAACGGCTTGGGAATCAGCTTGAGCTGGTAGAAGGTGTCGGCGATTTTCTGTTGCGCGGCGACCACTTCCGGGGTCAGGAACAGCGCTCCGTAGCCCTGGCGTTTCACCGAGGTCAGGGTGATGTCCGCCGGCAGGCCGAGCAGTGGCGCGACCTGTTGGGTCACGTCTTCAGGATTGGCTTTGGACCACTCGCCCACGGCGCGCACTTCTTCGACGAGGGTCTTGATCACCTCGGGATTTTTCTGCGCGTAGGGTTTGGTCGCGAGGTAGAACTGATGGTTGTCGACGATGCCTTTGCCGTCACGCAGGGTGTGCGCTTGCAGCTGTTGCTCGGCAGCAGCCTGGTACGGATCCCAGATTACCCAGGCGTCGACGCTGCCGCGTTCGAACGCGGCGCGGGCATCGGCCGGCGGCAGGAATACGGTCTGGATATCAGCGTATTTGAGGCCGGCATCTTCAAGGGCGCGCACCAGCAGGTAGTGCACGTTGGAGCCTTTGTTCAGCGCGACTTTCTTGCCCTTCAGATCGGCGACCGATTTGATCGGCGAGTCTTTCGGTACGAGGATCGCTTCGCTGTTCGGCGCTGGCGGCTCGTAGGCGACATAGAGCAGGTCAGCACCGGCAGCCTGAGCGAATACCGGTGGGGTCTCGCCGGTAACACCGAAGTCGATCGAGCCGACGTTCAGGCCTTCGAGCAGTTGCGGGCCGCCGGGGAATTCAGTCCATTGCACGTCCACGCCTTGCGCGGCCAGACGCTTTTCCAGAGTGCCTTTGGCTTTGAGCAGCACCAGCGTGCCGTATTTTTGATAACCGATCCGTAGAGTCTCGGCCTGAGCTTGAGTAATGGCGCCGAAGGACACAGCCGCAGCAAACAGAGCGACCAGACCACGACGCAAAAATACAGTGCGCATAGCGCTCTCCTTTTTGCTGTTGGGTTTTGGCTGCACCTGCTTGGCCGTTAGCGGCTGAGTAAGGTGAGTGGAGCAAATTCGGGTAAGGCTTAAATGCTCCAGCGAGCACTCAACAAACGTTCATTCAACAGCCCCGGCTCCAGCGGTTTCGGCCGGCGGGCCATGGCACTGACAAACTGATCCAGTGCTTCATGCAGACGCTGTTCCAGCGCTGGCGCCAGTTGCGCCTGGGCGCTGCCTTCGCCGTAAGCGATCTGGCTGTCCTCGGCGAAAATGCCCTGGAGCATTTCCTGGGCTTTCAATGCCGACAGCACGGGCTTGAGGGCGTAATCGACCACCAGCATGTGGGCGATGCTGCCGCCCGTGGCCATCGGCAGCACAATCTTGTGGTTCAGGGCGCGTTCCGGGAGCAGATCGAGCACGGTCTTCAGTGCGCCGGAAAACGACGCCTTGTACACCGGCGTGGCGATCAGCAGACCGTCGGCGTTTTCAATCTGCGCCAGCAGGTCGAGCACCTTCGGGCTATCGAAGCGGGCGTGAAGCAAGTCTTCGGCCGGGAAGTCCCGCACCTGATAACTCACCACTTCCACCCCCTGCTCCTGCAACCAGCGTTGCGAGCGCTCCAGCAACACCCCGGAACGGGAGCGCTGGCTGGGACTGCCACCGAGTGAGACGACCAGCATTCAGACAATTCCTTGCGCGTTACAGGCGATTCGCGGGTTGCGATCTCGCTTCGATGGAGTGACCTTACCAGCTGATTTATATATCCATAAATCATATTTATTCATTTGGTTATGCATTTAAGAGATATGAGGTTTGCTTTGTTCCGGGCAAAAAAACAGGCCGTGAAAACGGCCTGAAATCCCCTGCTTTGTGGTTCTGAATTCTGTACTGCCCGGACTGACGCCTTCGCGAGCAGGCTCGCTCCCACAGGGAGACTGCATTTCAAATGTGGGAGCGAGCCTGCTCCGGGCGGCGTTCCGACGAAAGCGCCGGTAGCTACAAGAAATATCTCACTGGATTCACTTATTCGGCTGCGGCGTCAGGCGCAGGTAGGGTTTCACCGCACGATAGCCTTTGGGGAAGCGCCGCTTGATCTCTTCCTCATCCTTGAGCGACGGCACGATCACCACCTCCTCACCGTCCTGCCAGTTGGCCGGGGTGGCCACCTTGTAGTTGTCGGTAAGCTGCAGCGAATCGATCACCCGCAGGATCTCGTGGAAGTTGCGTCCGGTGCTCGCCGGGTAGGTGATGGTCAGGCGGATCTTCTTGTTCGGATCGATGACGAACAGCGAACGCACGGTCAGCGTGTCGTTGGCGTTCGGGTGGATCAGATCATAGAGATCGGACACCTTGCGATCGGCATCGGCCAGGATCGGGAAGTTGACGATGGTGTTCTGGGTTTCGTTGATGTCTTCGATCCACTTGTGGTGCGAGTCCACCGGGTCCACCGACAGCGCAATGGCTTTGACGCCGCGCTTGCTGAACTCATCCTTGAGCTTGGCGGTGAAGCCCAGCTCGGTGGTGCACACCGGGGTGAAGTCGGCCGGGTGGGAGAACAACACACCCCAGCTATCGCCCAGCCACTCGTGAAAACGAATCTTGCCGGCGCTGGAATCCTGTTCGAAATCGGGGGCGATGTCGCCGAGTCTGAGGCTCATGGTGCTGCTCCTGATGAGTTGTTGGAGAACTCAACTGTAGCTTGGGATTTGCCATCATGAAAAAGAATAAATAACTAGATATCTAGCACCTAGAGGAATATTAAACATCGTTCACTGGACGCTCGCCGCCATCGCGACGAACATCGACCCCAAGGTTCGAGAAGGCCTTGAGTAGCTGCAAAAGAGGGAAATTTCGGGACAGGCTTACGGGGGTGAGACTGACCCGAAAATGCAAAAGCCCCGTCCGGCGCAATGCCGGACGGGGCTTTTTTACATCAGCCGCTTGAGCGCGCTATTACAGCAGCGGGATCGAGTAGCTGACGATCAGGCGGTTTTCGTCCTGGGAACGGGTGTTCGCCAGGTCGGTACGCCACATCGCGTTTTTCCAGGCAACGCCGAGGTTCTTCAGCGGACCTTCCGGAATCACGTAACCGATGGTCAGGTCACGTTCCCACTCGGTTTTTTCGCCCAGCGGAGTGTCGATGTTGTTGCCACGCAGGTAGATCACGTTGGCGGTCAGGCCAGGAACGCCGATCTTGGCGAAATCGTAGCCGTAGCGAGCCTGCCAGGTACGCTCGCCAGCACGGGCGAACTTCTGGATCTGCATGTCGGTGATGGTGCTGTTCGACGAGCCGTCACCCTGGTTCAGCCAAGGGAAGTCGCTGTCGCCTTTGGTGTACTGGTAACCGGCACCGAAGGTGTGACCTTCAACCGAGTACAGGGCCAGGTAGCTGTACAGATCGTTGTCGACTTTGCCCTTGACGGTTTTGCCACCGTAGTAACCGCTGGTGTAGTAGGCAGCGGTATCGCCGTTGGCACCGTTGTCGCGGCTGCGGTAGTAACGCAGGTCGCTTTTCAGTACGCCCGGGCCGATTGCCCAGTTGTGTACCAGACCCAGGAAGTTCTGCGAGTAGAAGTCTTTCAGCTCACCGTAGTAGTACGAAGCGGTCAGGTCTTTGGTGACCTTGTAGTCCGCACCACCGTAGTAGAACTTGTTGCTGAACACGCCTTTGTCATAGTTCGAACCAGCGTTCGCACCGGCAATCGACATGTTCTCGTTGTTGCTGGAGTTACGACCTTTCACGGCCTCGACCTGACCGGCAGTCAGGGTCAGATCCTTGAACTCGTTCGAGGTGATCGCTTCACCCTGGAAAGTTTGCGGCAGCAGACGGCCGTCGTTGTACTTGATGACCGGGTTGTTCGGCATCAGGGTACCGACTTTCAGTTCGGTCTGAGAGATCTTGACCTTGCCGGTCACGCCCAGGCTGGCGAAGTCATGCACGGCACGGTTGCCATCGCTTGGGAACACGGTGCCGCCCGACGCGGTACCGGCGGAGTTGCCACTGGTGGCCGGGCTGGAATCCAGACGCACGCCGTACAGGCCGATCGCGTCAACACCGAACTGCACGGTGCCTTGGGTGTAGCCGGAGATGAAACGCAGATCGAAGCCTTGGCCCCACTCTTCGTTCTTGTTCGCACCAGCGCCATCACGGTTGTCGGTGTTGATGTAGAAGTTACGCAGCCCCAAGGTGGCCTTGCTGTCTTCGATGAAACCGGCGGCGCCTGCCTGCTGCGCCAAAACCCCTACGGCCACAGCCAGGGCCAAGGTGGACTTGTTCATGTAAAGCTCCTCTCGTTTCTAATTCTTGTGTTCCTGGCCCGGGGTCTGATGCCCTGGATCCTAAGATGCGCGATTAGCGCCAGACCGTGACTGACAAGTCAATCGTAACCTTGTGTGTCTACGACCAAGGTCTAATCGCAGTGATTTGGTCCGTGCAGAGTAAAGATTTCCTAATAAACCCAAAAAGAATTTATTCATTCTTTTTCATATCATTTCGAAATATGGCCAGTATCGTGCCACCTCCGCCGGGAAACAGCGTATCGGCGACTAAGCTCATTCCTAAATGGTATTTGTTAGCCTTTTTTTATATCGATTAGCTTTGGCGCAACCCCGATTCGTCAAACCCTATCGAAAAGGCGACGCCATGATGGCCAAACGCGCACTATCTAGTCAATTTGTTACAGTTTGTGTATCAGCGCTGATTTCTTTTTCCGTCCATGCCGCCAACCTCACCGTTGGCTATCAAACCGGTATCGACCCGAGCAAAGTCCCTCAGGCCGACGGCGTCTACGAGAAGATCATCGGCGAGAAAATCGACTGGCGTCGCTTCAATAGCGGCCCGGAAGTTGTGACAGCCCTTGCATCGGGCGACGTACAGATCGGCAACCTTGGCTCCAGCCCTCTGGCAGCGGCCGCTTCTCGCAATCTGCCGATCGTCGCTTTCATTGTTTCAGCGCAGATCAACGCCGCCGAGGCGCTGGTGGTGCGCAATGGCAGCGGGATCAATACCCCGCAGGACCTGGTCGGCAAGACCATCGCCACGCCTTTCGTTTCCACCTCCCACTACAGCTTGCTCGGCGCACTCAAGCACTGGGGCCTGGACACCTCGAAAGTCAAAGTGGTGAACCTGCAGCCCGCAGAAATCGCAGCGGCGTGGAAGCGTGGGGACATCGACGGCGCGTTTGTCTGGTCGCCGGCGCTGGGGGAAATCCGCAAGACCGGCAAGACCCTGACCGATGCCGCACAAGTCGGCCAATGGGGCGCACCGACCTTCGAAGTCTGGGTCGCGCGCAAGGACTACGCCGAGAAGCATCCTGAGGTGGTGGCCAAGTTTGCCAAGGTCACTCTAGACGCATTTGCCGATTACGCCAGCCATAAAGACAGCTGGACGGCGGACTCGGCGCCGGTGCAGAAAATCGCCAAATTGACCGGTGCCAATGCGGCCGACGTGCCGGAGCTGCTGGCCGGTTCGGCCTTCCCGGATGCCAAGGCGCAGCAAACCACCTCACTGCTGGATGGCGGCACGGCCAAGGCGATAGGTGAGACGGCGAAGTTTTTGAAGGAACAGGGCAAGGTCGAGACGGTGCTGCCGGATTATTCGCCGTACGTCAGCGCGAAGTTTGTAACCGAATAAAGATACATAGGTGGCGAGGGAGCTTGCTCCCGCTGGAGGCCGAAGGACTCCCAATTCCGGCAAACACCGGTTTGGGTCGCTTCGCAGCCCAGCGGGAGCAAGCTCCCTCACCACAAGAATCACCCGCTAATCTTCAGAGAGTCTTTTCGAAGATCTTCGAATTGCGCTGATAGTTGTACAGCGACGCCCGCGCCGCCGGCAGGCGCTCGACGCTGCTAGGCTCGAAGCCACGTTCGCGGAACCAGTGCGCGGTACGGGTGGTGAGGACGAACAGGGTTTTCAACCCTTGCGCCCGGGCACGGGTCTCGATGCGCTCCAGCAGTTCATCGCCGCGACCACCATGGCGGTACTCCGGATTCACCGCCAGGCACGCCAGCTCACCGGCGTCCGAATCGGCAATCTGGTACAGCGCCGCACAGGCAATGATCATCCCTTCACGCTCAACCACACTGAACTGCTCGATCTCGCGCTCCAGCACTTCACGCGAGCGACGCACCAGAATCCCCTGTTCTTCCAGCGGGCTGATCAGGTCGAGCAAACCGCCGACGTCTTCAATCGCCGCCTCGCGCACCAATTCGAATTGCTCCTGAGCCACCAGCGTACCGCCACCATCGCGGGTGAACAGTTCGGTCAGCAGCGCGCCGTCTTCGGCGTAGCTAACGATATGGCTGCGCGCGACACCGCCACGGCAAGCCTCGGCGGCGGCATCCAGCAGTTCGGCCTGATAGTTGTTGCCCAGACGCGCCAGATGCGCAGGCACCTGTTGTGGCCGCAGTTCGCGCACCAGTTTGCCGTTTTCGTCGATCAGACCGAGGTCAGCGCCGAACAGCAACAGTTTGTCGGCACCGAGGTCGATGGCAGCGCGGGTGGCGACGTCTTCGCAGGCGAGGTTGAAGATTTCCCCGGTCGGCGAGTAGCCCAGCGGCGACAGCAGCACGATCGAACGCTCGTCGAGCAGACGATTGATGCCTTTGCGGTCGACCCGACGCACTTCGCCGGTGTGGTGATAGTCGACGCCTTCGAGCACGCCGATCGGCCGCGCGGTCACGAGGTTGCCGCTGGCCACCCGCAGACGCGAGCCCTGCATCGGCGACGAGGCCATGTCCATCGACAGCCGTGCTTCGATAGCGATGCGCAGCTGACCGACCGCGTCGATCACGCACTCCAGCGTCGCCGCATCAGTGATGCGCATGCCGTGGTGGTAGTGCGGGGTCAGGCCGCGCGCAGCGAGGCGGGTTTCAATCTGCGGGCGCGAACCGTGGACCAGCACCAGGCGCACGCCGAGGCTGTGCAACAGCACCAGGTCGTGGACGATGTTGCCGAAGTTCGGATGCTCCACGCCGTCGCCGGGCAGCATGACGACGAACGTGCAGTCGCGGTGAGCGTTGATGTAAGGGGACGCGTGACGAAGCCAATTGACGTATTCGGGCATGAACCTGGGCCTGTAATAAATAGCAGCCGGAAAAAAGGGCGAAACGGAAAACGCACAGCGGGCTGATGGTTATCGTCGGAACAGGCTTGGCGACACGCGCGCTCTCCTCATGAATACGGGTTGGGATGCTGGCAATTTACAGCGTTTGATCAGATAAAACACATACCTCCTGTGGGAGCGAGCCTGCTCGCGAAAGCGGTATATCTGTCGACATTGAGGTGTCTGGAATGGCGCTTTCGCGAGCAGGCTCGCTCCCACAGGGGTTGATCATCGTTCGTCAGCTGTCAGGCAGTAATGTTCAATCAACTGCCGCAATAGGTGCACGGTAGGCTGCAAACGTGACATTTCGAGGTATTCGCCGGGCTGGTGGGCACAGGCGATGTCGCCGGGGCCGAGCACGATGGTTTCGCAGCCAAGGCGCTGAAGATAAGGCGCTTCGGTGCCAAACGCCACTGCTTCAGCACGATGGCCGGTGAGCTTTTCTGCGATGCGCACCAATTCGGCGTCTTCGGCCTGTTCGAACGGCGGCACTTCCGGGAACAACGGTTTGTAATCGATCTTCACCTGATGCCGCTCAGCCACCGGGTTGAGCTTGCGCAGGATTTCCGCGCGCAGGACTTTCGGGTCCATGCCCGGCAGCGGGCGCAGGTCGAACTCCAGCGAACACTGGCCGCAGATGCGGTTGGGGTTATCTCCGCCATGAATACAGCCGAAGTTCATCGTCGGTTGCGGCACGCTGAACTGCGGATTGTTGAATTCACGCTGCCACAGCAGGCGCAAACCGCGCAGCTCGCCGATGGCATCGTGCATCGCCTCGAGGGCGCTGTGGCCCAGACGCGGATCCGACGAATGGCCGCTCTGCCCGAGGATATCGATGCGCTCCATCATGATGCCCTTGTGCATGCGGATCGGCTTGAGCCCGGTCGGCTCGCCGATCACCGCCGCACGGCCCAGCGGCTTGCCGGCCTCGGCCAGCGCACGAGCACCGGACATCGAACTTTCTTCATCACAGGTGGCGAGAATCAGCAGCGGTTGCTTGAACGGTTGGTCGAGCAGCGGCTGCACGGCCTCGATGATCAGCGCGAAAAAGCCCTTCATGTCGCAACTGCCCAGCCCGACCCAGCGGCCGTCAACTTCGGTAAGCTTCAGCGGATCGGTCTGCCACAGCGCATCGTCATAAGGCACGGTATCGCTGTGCCCGGCCAGCACCAGACCGCCGGGGCCGCTGCCGTAACTGGCGAGCAGGTTGAATTTGCCGGGGCTGACCTGCTGGATATCGCAGCTGAAGCCCAGATCACCCAGCCATCCGGCGAGCAAATCGATCACCGCCCGGTTGGACTGATCCAGGCCCGGTTGGGTGCAACTGACCGACGGTGCGGCGATCAGTGCAGCGAACTGGTCTTGCATGGACGGCAAAGGCATCGCTGACTCCAACTCCGATTTGAAGTCCATCATAGAGCCATCCGGCGCCAGGAATAAACCGCCGCAGGGCGTAGGAAGTTTGAGTCCTGTACACTGCACGGCCTTGGCAGCCACACATTCCCCCGGCTGCGCTCCCGATCCTGGATTTTCCGGCCATGCAGAAAGAAACCGAAATCAAACTCCGCGTCAGCCGCGAAACCCTCGCTGCCCTGCGCGAGCACCCGCTACTGAAAAAACGCAACAAAAATGGCTGGGAACGCCGTGAGTTGATGAACCAGTACTTCGACACCCCCGAGCGCGACCTGGCCCAAGCCAAAGTCGCCCTGCGCCTGCGCAAGGACGGTGACGAAGTGATTCAGACCCTCAAGACCCGCGGCCAGAGCGTTGCCGGTCTGTCCGAGCGTAACGAGTACGACTGGAAGTTGCCCAAAGCCAAGCTCGACGTGAAGAAACTCGACGGCGAATGCTGGCCCGAGTCGCTGGCCGAGCTGGACAAGAAAACCCTGAAACCGATCTTCACCACCGATTTCGTCCGCGAGCGTGCGGAAATCGCCTGGGGCCGCGGCAAGGCCAAAGTGGTCATCGAAGCTGCGCTGGACCTCGGTCACGTGGTGGTCGGCAAACAGAAAGAAGAAATCTGCGAGCTGGAACTGGAGCTGCGCGAAGGCGAGCCGGCCGCACTGCTGGAACTGGCCGCCGAACTGGCCGAAACCCTGGCCCTGATGCCGTGCGACATCAGCAAGGCCGAGCGCGGCTACCGTCTGTACGACGCCAACAGCTACTCGCTGAGCCTGCCGGCGCCGCAACTGACCCCGGAAACCCAACTCGATGACGCCTTTGCCGCTCTAGCCTGGCACTTGCTCGGCAGCAGCCAGCGTCTGGCCGAACAATATCGCTTCAATGGCCACTGGCGCCTACTTCAGGACTGGGTCGAGAACCTCGCGGAAATGCGCGCCCTGCTCAGCAGCCTCGGCCAGGCGGCACCGCGTCCGGCCACTCACGACCTGCGCGTGGCGCTGGACGCATTGCTCGAAGACTGGCGCCCGCTGGTTCAGGTCGGCATCGAAGACGAAGACGTGCGCAAGGCGGCGCCGGAGCAATTCCTCGAAGAACTGGAAGACCCGCGCTGGGGCCTGTTCTCGCTGACCGCATCACGCTGGCTGCTGGCCCGCGCCTGGACCGCCGAGCGCAACACCCGCGGCAACCGCCAAGGCGCCGCGCAACTGCACAGCTGGCTGCCGCGCCTGCTGGGCGAGGAAGCCACGTCCCTGCAATTGCAGCGCTATCAGCAGCAACCGGAAGATCTGGCCGAGCAACTGCCGCGCATCGAGCGCATCCAGGTCTGGCTGCACCACGCGCGCAACGTGCTGGAGATTGCGGAAATGGATCGCCTGTACGGCGAGCTGAACAAACTGGCGCAACTGGCCAACGAACCGACCATCACTGACGAACTGCTCGATGCGCGCAAGCAGCAGGCGATTGCGGTTTATCAGAATCGTGCGTGGAAAATGCTGCTGCGCATGTGATGCTCAGCAATACCTGAAAACTGTGGCGAGGGAGCTTGCTCCCGCTGGAGGCCGATGGACTCCCAATTCCTGCAATTGCGGATTTTGGGGCCGCTTCGCAGCCCAGCGGGAGCAAGCTCCCTCGCCACAAAGGCCATCCGCGCTAGACCGGCAGGCTGGTGGTGGACTTGATCTCCGACAGCGCCACAATCGAATTCACTTCCTGGATCCCCGGCACCAGCGACAGCTTTTCGAAGAAGAATCGCTCATACGCCTCGATGTCCGCCGCGACAATGCGCAACAGAAAGTCCACCGCGCCCATCAACACATAACACTCCAGCACTTCCGGAAAACCGCGAATCGCCTCGGTGAATTCGGTAAAGTTCGAACGCCCGTGGGCGTTGAGCTTGATCTCGGCGAAGATCTGCGTGTTCAGGCCGATCTTCTTGCGATCAAGCAAGGTCACCTGACCGCGAATGATGCCCTCCTCCTTCATCCGCTGAATGCGCCGCCAGCACGGTGACTGCGACAGGCCCACCTGCTCGGCGATCTGTGCGCTGGACAAGGAAGCGTCCTCTTGCAGCAGGGCGAGAATCCTGCGGTCGTAGCTGTCCAGCTCGCTGTGCATAGAAAAACCTCAAATATGAATTCATGCGAATCAAACCGGTCGATCATTCGCCAATAACATCGATCTTAGCCAAGAAATGCCCGGCACCGAATGTAAAAATTTCTCCAGTGTTTTTTGGAGACTCGCCATGCCGCACCTCGAAGCCGTGAATACCGCTCCAACCCGGGCCGATGTCTGGAACGTCAACAACAGCCATTGCCTGGCGCAGTATCAGATCCTCGCCGAAGCCGAGCCGGATCTGTTGGTGCGGGTGCTGAATTTGTTTGCGCTGCAATTCCTCACGCCGCAACAGGTCCACGTCGAGCGGCTCGACGATCTGCTGTCGATCGATATCGTCATTGATGGTCTGAGCTGGCATCGCGCCCAGGTGATTGCGGAAAAACTTCGTAACCTGATCAGCGTCTGCTCGGTCAACCTGCAAAACGCCGACGCGGCGTGGGATACGCCCGCGCAAGCGGTTGGCTGAAAAATCCGGCAACGGCTTTGTCGGGTAGTGGCCCAACGGTCTGCGGGGCCACGACTATCCTTTGCGCACAGTCGTTCAAAAGGAGCCCGCATGTCCGTTCAACTCGCCACTCAGGACCGCTGGCTGGATCTCAACGATGTGTTGCGTGAGCTGGTCGCCCAAGGCTTTATCAGCCAGGACTCGGCGGAGCAGGCGCTCAACGCCCGGCGCCGCCATGCGACCCACGGCCAGCAACATCCGCTGGAGTTCATCGCCAGCCAGCAACTGGATGACCTCAGCCGTCCGGGTAAACATCTGGATCTGGAAAGCCTGACCCTGTGGCTGGCGCAGCAGGCCGGCCAACCGTACATGCGCATCGACCCGTTGAAGATCAACGTCGCCGCCATCACCCCGCTGATGTCCTACGCCTTTGCCCAGCGGCACAGGATTCTTGCGGTGGCGGTCGACCGCGACGCCGTGGTCGTGGCCAGTGCCCAGCCCTACGTCACCGCTTGGGAAGCCGACCTGACTCACGTGCTGAAGCTGCCGATCAAACGGGTGGTCGCTAACCCGGTGGACATCCAGCGCTTCAGCGTCGAGTTCTTCCGCCTGGCCAAATCGGTCAGCGGCGCCAGCAATGCCGATCAGCAAAGCGGCAACCTCGGCAACTTCGAACAACTGCTCAACCTCGGCGCCAGCGATCAGGAGCCGGACGCCAACGATGCGCACATCGTCAACATCGTCGACTGGCTGTTCCAGTACGCCTTCCAGCAGCGCGCCAGCGATATCCACATCGAACCGCGCCGCGAACAGGGCACCGTGCGTTTCCGCATCGACGGCGTGCTGCACAACGTCTATCAATTCCCGCCGCAAGTGACCATGGCGATCGTCAGCCGCCTGAAAAGCCTCGGGCGGATGAACGTCGCCGAGAAGCGCAAACCCCAGGACGGCCGGGTCAAAACCAAAACCCCGGACGGTGGCGAAGTCGAGTTGCGGCTTTCAACGCTACCCACCGCGTTTGGCGAAAAAATGGTCATGCGGATTTTTGACCCGGAAGTGCTGCTCAAGGACTTCGATCAGTTGGGCTTTTCCGCCGATGACCTGCGCCGCTGGCAGGACATGACCCGCCAGCCCAACGGCATCATCCTGGTCACCGGGCCGACCGGTTCGGGCAAGACCACCACGCTCTACACCACGCTGAAGAAACTGGCGACGCCGGAGATCAACCTCTGCACCATCGAAGACCCGATCGAAATGGTCGAGCCGGCCTTCAATCAGATGCAGGTGCAGCACAACATCGAGCTGAGTTTCGCCGCTGGGGTGCGTGCGTTGATGCGACAGGACCCGGACATCATCATGATCGGCGAGATTCGCGACCTGGAAACCGCGGAAATGGCGATTCAGGCGGCGCTCACCGGCCACCTGGTGCTGTCGACCCTGCACACCAACGATGCCCCCAGCGCTATCAGCCGGTTACTCGAACTCGGCGTGCCGCACTACCTGATCAAGGCCACGGTGCTCGGGGTCATGGCCCAGCGTCTGGTGCGTACCTTGTGCCCGCACTGCAAGGCGCCGCTGACGCTGGAAGAGGAGGACTGGCAGACACTAACCCGCCCCTGGCAGGCGCCGCTGCCGGGCAATGCGCAACGGGCGATCGGCTGCCTGGAGTGCCGCGACACCGGTTATCGCGGGCGCGCCGGGGTTTACGAAATCATGCAACTGAGCGACAGCCTCAAAACCCTCATCACCCCGGACACCGACCTTACCGCCATCCGACGGCAAGCCTTCAAGGAAGGCATGCGCAGCCTGCGCCTGTCGGGTGCGCAGAAGGTCGCGGCGGGGCTGACCACCCTCGAAGAAGTGCTGCGGGTGACGCCGCAAAGCGAGCAGAAATAGGCCACTACGGAACCGGATTGGCGAATCGTTATCCAACGCCGTAGTTAACCCCCAGGAGTCACTCAATCATGCGTCTCAAACTTGCTGTCGCCACCCTTGCCTTGCTGTCCCTTCCCGTTGGTTCAGCGATGGCCGACAGCTTTTGGCGTAACGTCATTTCGTCCGGCGCCACCACCGGTTCGACCTACCTGACCTTCAAGGATCACAAGCTGATCGTTGCCGCACAGGACGATGCCGGCAGCTTCGTTGCCAGCGATGGCGGCATCCGTGGGCCGTACCTGGAAGCAGCGATGCAGAAAGTCCGCGCCGACAATCCGGGCCTGCAGGCCACGGACATGGAACTGGCGAATGCGATTCTGGCGAAGAACGCAGTGGCCTCCGAGTAAGCCAGGCGCCAACAAAAATGCCGCTCGATCGAGCGGCATTTTTTAAGCAAAAAGCAAAAGATCGCAGCCTTCGGCAGCTCCTACAGGGATCAGTGTAGGAGCTGCCGAAGGCTGCGATCTTTTGCTCTTCAGCGGTAATCGTCCACCGGGACGCAAGCACAAAACAGATTGCGATCCCCATAAACGTTATCCACCCGATTCACCGCCGGCCAATACTTGTGCGCCTTGGTGTGCGCATCCGGGGTGATGCCCTGCTCGATGCTGTAAGGCCGCTCCCAGACTCCGGTGACATCCGCCAGGGTATGTGGAGCACGCTTGAGCGGGTTGTCTTCCGCCGGCCAGTTGCCGTTCTGCACTTCGGTGATTTCCGCACGGATGCTCAGCATGGCGCCGATAAACCGGTCCAGTTCGGCCTTGGATTCGCTCTCGGTCGGCTCGACCATCAACGTCCCCGGCACCGGAAAAGACATGGTTGGCGCATGGAAACCGTAGTCCATCAGGCGCTTGGCGACGTCTTCTTCGCTGATCCCGGTCTGCGCCTTCAACGGCCGCAGATCGAGAATGCATTCATGGGCCACCCGCCCGTTGCGCCCGGTATACAGCACCGGAAATGCGCCGGATAAATGCTGCGCCAGATAGTTCGCGGCGAGGATCGCCACCTCACTGGCATCCGCCAGTTGCGGCCCCATCATCGCGATGTACATCCAGCTGATCGGCAAAATGCTCGCACTGCCCCACGGCGCCGCGCTGACCGCGCCGTTCTGCGGCAGCGGGCCGTCAATCGGCACGACCGGATGATTGGCGACGAACGGCGCCAGGTGCGCGCGTATGCCGATCGGCCCCATGCCCGGCCCGCCGCCGCCGTGGGGAATGCAGAACGTCTTGTGCAGGTTCATGTGCGACACGTCGGCGCCGATGTCCGCCGGCCGCGCCAGCCCGACCTGCGCATTCAGATTGGCGCCGTCCATGTACACCTGCCCGCCGTGCTGGTGGATAACTTCGCAGATTTCGCTGATGCCCTCCTCGTAAACACCATGGGTCGACGGATAGGTCGCCATCAGGCACGACAATTTGTCCCCCGCCTCGGCCGCCCTGGTTTTCAGGTCGTCCAGATCGACGTTGCCGGCCTCGTCGCATTCGACGATCACCACGCGCATCCCGGCCATCTGCGCCGAGGCCGGGTTGGTGCCGTGGGCCGAGGACGGGATCAGGCAGATATCCCGCGCGCCCTGATGCCGGCTCTCGTGATATTTGCGAATCGCCAGCAGCCCGGCGTACTCGCCCTGAGCCCCGGAGTTGGGCTGCATGCAGATCGCATCGAACCCGGTGATCGCGCACAGCCAGCGCTCCAGTTCTTCAATCATCAAGGTGTAACCGACTGCCTGCTCCCGAGGCGCGAACGGGTGCAGGTTGGCGAACTGCGGCCAGGTGATGGGGATCATCTCGCTGGTGGCGTTGAGCTTCATGGTGCAGGAACCCAACGGGATCATCGACTGGTTGAGCGCCAGATCCTTGTTCTCCAGTTGCTTGAGGTAGCGCAGCATCTCGGTTTCGCTGTGATGCGCGTTGAACACCGGATGGCGCAAGTAAGGCGTCTTGCGCTGGAGGCTGTCGGGGATGCCTGAAACCAACGTTTCTGTATCGAGTTGCTCGACGTTCAAACCATGATCGGCACCGAGCAGCACGTCGAACAGTTTGGCCACCGTGCTTTCATCGCACGTCTCGTCAAGACTCAACCCGACTCGACCACGGCCGAGAATCCGCAGGTTGATCTGCGCAGCCTTGGCGCTGTCGATGATCGCGCTCTGCGCGCCGCCAACCTCCAGCGTGAGGGTGTCGAAAAACTGCCCGTTAACCCGCGCAATACCATGGCGCTCAAGGCCCGCCGCCAGGATGCAGGTCAAGCGGTGCACGCGCTGGGCGATGCGTTTCAAGCCTTGCGGCCCGTGATACACCGCGTAGCAACTGGCGATGTTGGCCAGCAGCACCTGCGCGGTGCAGATGTTCGAATTGGCCTTCTCGCGGCGAATATGTTGCTCGCGGGTTTGCAGGGCCATGCGCAACGCGACATTGCCACGAGCGTCTTTCGACACGCCGATGATCCGCCCCGGAATCGCTCGTTTGTACTCTTCGCGGCTGGCAAAAAACGCCGCATGCGGGCCACCGTAGCCCATCGGTACGCCAAAGCGCTGGGACGAACCGAACACCACATCCGCGCCCAGTTCACCCGGTGGCGTCAGCAGCAACAGGCTCAGCAGATCCGTGGCCACGCAGGCCAGCGCCTGCTGCGCGTGCAGTTGATCGATGACCGGACGCAAATCACGAATCTCGCCGTGGGTGTCGGGATACTGCAGCAATGCGCCGAATACCTGATGCTGGCCGAGGTTATCCACAGCGTCGATGATCAGCTCAAAGCCGAAGCCTTCGGCGCGGGTCTGCACCACGGAAAGAGTCTGTGGATGACAGTTCTCATCGACGAAAAACAGATTGCTCTTCGACTTCGCCACACGTTTGGCCAGCGCCATGGCCTCCGCCGCAGCCGTTGCCTCGTCGAGCAACGAAGCATTGGCAAGCTCCAGTCCGGTGAGGTCGATGGTCAGTTGCTGAAAATTCAGCAGCGCTTCGAGACGGCCCTGAGCGATCTCCGGTTGATACGGGGTGTAGGCGGTGTACCAGCCGGGATTTTCCAGCACATTGCGCAAGATGACCGTGGGCGTCAGCGTGCCGTGGTAACCCATGCCGATCAGGCTGGTCCACACTTGGTTCTGCTCGGCATAACCGCGCAGCTTGGCCAGCGCCGCTTGCTCATCAAGGGCCGGCGGCAAATCCAGCGCCCGGTTCAACCGAATGCCCGGCGGCACCGTCTGCTCGATCAGTTCGACCCGGCTGCCGAGACCGAGGCTGTCGAGCATCGCCTGTTGCTCGGCAGCGTCGGGCCCCAAATGGCGGCGCAGGAAGGCTTCGGGGTCACGTAACTGGCTCAAGGATGGCAACTGGGACATGACGGGCTCTCTCTTGGCTGCTCGGCGTCAATGCAACACGGTCAAACCAGCATAGCAGCCGATACCGACGCGCACGGCTTGGCGGCAGCGGGGTTCCGGGGCATGCTGTAGCACCTGCATCAGGCGTCCCACTTTCGGATGATCGAACCCTCATGAGCCAACTGCCGTTCCTGCCGTTTTCCAAACCTGTCATTGATGAAGCCACGATTGCCGCCGTCGGCGATGTGCTGCGCTCCGGCTGGATCACCAGCGGGCCGAAGGTCCAGGCCTTTGAAGCGCAGTTGTCGGAATATTTCGGCGGGCGCCCGGTGCGCACCTTCAACTCCGGCACCTGCACCATGGAAATCGCCCTGCGCATCGCCGGTATCGGCCCGGGTGACGAAGTGATCACCACGCCGATTTCCTGGGTCGCCACCGCCAACGTGATCCTCGAAGTCGGCGCCACTCCGGTGTTCGCCGATATCGACCCGGTGACCCGCAACATTGATCTGGACAAGCTCGAGGCAGCGATCACCCCACGCACCAAAGCGCTGATTCCGGTGTACCTCGCCGGCCTGCCGGTGGACATGGATCGGCTATATGCCATCGCGCACAAACACAATCTGCGCATCGTCGAAGACGCCGCGCAGGCGTTGGGTTCGAGCTGGAATGGCCAGCGCATCGGCGCCACTGGCGACTTCGTGTCGTTCAGTTTCCAGGCCAACAAGAACGTGACCTGTTCCGAGGGCGGCTGTCTGGTGCTGAATACTGCGGAAGAAGCGCGGCTGGCGGAGAAATATCGCCTGCAAGGCGTGACCCGCAACGGCTTCGACGGTCTCGACGTTGATGTGCTCGGCGGCAAGTTCAACATGACCGACGTCGCCGCGACCATCGGTCTGGGTCAATTCGCCCATATCGAGGCGCTGACCGCCCATCGTCAGGAACTGGCCCGTCATTACTTCAAATGTTTTGGCGATGACTTCGAAGCGATCTATGGCGCGCAATTGCCGCCCGCGGATTTCACTCACAGCAACTGGCACCTGTTTCAGCTGGTCCTGCCGGAGCGCAAGGACGGCTTGCCGGCCCGCGCTACGTTCATGGAACAGATGCAGGCACACGGCATCGGCATCGGCTATCACTACCCGCCGATTCATTTGCTGAGTCTGTACCGCGAGCGCGGTTTCAAGGAAGGGATGTTGCCGGTGGCCGAGCGCGTCGGGCGACTGATTGTGTCGTTGCCGATGTTCAACACCATGACCAAGGAAGATGTCGAGCGGTCGGTGGCGGCGGTGAAAGCAGTATTGAAGCCCTGAAGCGCTCTTAATGTAGGAGCTGCCGCAGGCTGCGATCTTTTGATCTTGTCTTTAAGAACAAAGTCAAAAGATCGCAGCCTGCGGCAGCTCCTACAGGGGCGAAGATTATTCGCCGATTGCAGCCTTGTAGCCGGCGGCGTCCAGCAGCTTGTCCAGATCAGCAGCGTTGGCTGGCTTGAGCTTGAAGATCCACGCCCCGTACGGATCGGAGTTCAGCAGTTCCGGCGAGCCGCTCAGCTCTTCGTTGACGGCGATGACTTCGCCGGCAATCGGCGAGTAGATATCGGAGGCCGCTTTCACCGACTCAACCACGCCAGCTTGATCCTCAGCAGCAAACACCTTGCCCACTTCAGTCAACTCGACAAACACCACATCGCCCAGCGCTTCCTGCGCGTGATCGCTGATGCCCACGGTAACGGTGCCGTCGGCTTCCAGACGCGCCCACTCATGACTTTCGGCAAAACGCAGTTCAGCGGGGATATTGCTCATGCTCGGTGTCCTCAAGAAATTGTCAGCGGTCAGGCCCGCCGGAAAAGGTCAGATCAAGGTTTTGCCATGGCGCACGAAGGTCGGTTTGACCACTCGTACCGGATACCACTTGCCACGGATTTCCACTTCGGCGCGGTCGGCGGTGGCCATCGGTACACGCGCCAGGGCAATCGATTTACTTAGCGTAGGAGAGAAACTACCACTGGTGATCTCTCCTTCGCCAACATCGGCGATACGAACCACCTGATGGGCACGTAAAACACCGCGCTCCTCAAGCACCAGTCCCACCAGTTTGTGCGCAACGCCGGCGGCTTTTTCCGCTTCCAGCGCAGCACGCCCGATGAACTGCCGCGAGGTCGGTTCCCAGGCAATGCTCCAGGCCATATTGGATGCCAGCGGCGAGACATCCTGATGAATGTCCTGGCCGTAGAGGTTCATCCCGGCCTCGACCCGCAACGTATCGCGGGCGCCGAGGCCGATCGGCGAAATGCCGGCACCGACCAGATCGTTGAAAAATCCCGGCGCCTGCTCGGCCGGCAAGGCGATTTCCAGGCCATCCTCACCGGTGTAGCCAGTGCGCGCAATGAACCAATCGCCATCGACGTGAGCTTCGAACGGTTTGAGATGTTTGATCAGTTCGGCGCGGGACTGGGTCACCAGCTCGGCAATTTTCTGCCGGGCCTGCGGGCCTTGAATGGCGAGCATCGCCAGATCCTGACGCTCATGCAATTGCACGTCGTAACCGGCAACCTGCGCCTGCATCCAGGCCAGATCCTGGTCGCGAGTGGAGGCGTTGAATACCAGACGATAACGGTCTTCGAGGCGATAGACGATCATGTCGTCGACGATGCCGCCACGCTCGTTGAGCATCGTGCTGTAGAGCGCGCGGCCGGGGCGGTGCAGGCGCTCGACGTCATTGGCCAGCAAATGCTGCAGCCAGGCCTTGGCCTGGACACCGGTGACATCGATCACGGTCATGTGGGAAACATCGAACACCCCGCAATCGCGGCGCACCTCATGGTGTTCCTCGACCTGCGAGCCGTAATGCAGTGGCATGTCCCAACCGCCAAAATCGACCATCTTCGCGCCGAGGGCGAGATGCAGGTCATACAGAGGCGTACGCTGTCCCATGGGTTTCTCCTTCCGGGCGTGGCGAAGGTGCGGACAGCCGCTGCACGGGGTGAAAGCCGCTAAATAGAAGGCTTTCAGCCGATTTCAGCGAACGGGTCTGTCAGACGAACCGCACCGAATGCCGCGCATTGTAGCCGCATGATTCAGCTCTCACTACTAAGTGTTTCGGTGCGCCGAGCGGCGGATCAGGCCGATGACCGGCAACAGACCGACCAATACCAGGGTCAGCGCCGGCAGCGACGCCCGCGCCCACTCGCCCTCACTGGTCATTTCGAAGATCCGCACCGCCAGCGTGTCCCAGCCAAACGGGCGCATCAGCAGGGTCGCGGGCATTTCCTTGAGCACATCGACGAACACCAGCAGCGCCGCACTCAGCGTGCCGGGCAGCAACAGCGGCAGATACACTTTGAAAAACAGTCGCGGCCCACTGACCCCCAGACTACGTGCTGCTTCGGGCAATGAAGGCCGTATACGCGCCAGACTGTTTTCCAGCGGCCCGTACGCCACCGCGATGAAACGCACCAGATAGGCCATCAGCAACGCCGCCAGACTGCCCAGCAGCAGCGGCTTGCCGGCGCCGCCGAGCCAGCCTGAGAGCGGGATCACCAGTTCGCGGTCGAGATAACTGAACGCCAGCATGATCGACACTGCCAACACCGAGCCGGGCAATGCATAACCGAGATTGGCCAGACTGACCCCGGAACGGATCGCCGGGGTCGGCGCCAGTCGTCGGGCGAAGGCCAGCAGCAATGCGACGCTGACGGTGATTAACGCCGCCGTGCCGCCCAGATACAGGGTGTGCAGGATCAGCCCGGCGTAACGCTCATCGAGATCGAAGCGCCCGCGCTGCCAGAACCAGACAATCAGTTGCAGGACTGGAATCACGAATGCGCAGGCAAACACCAAAGCGCACCAGCCGGTCGCCGCGAACGCCTTGATCCCGCGCAGGTGATACAACGCCTTGACCCGGGGCCGCTCGTTGCTCGTCCGGTTGGCGCCGCGCGCGCGCCGCTCGCCGTACAGCACCAGCATCACCACCAGCAGCAACAGACTGGCCAGTTGCGCCGCGCTGGGCAGGCTGAAGAAGCCGTACCAGGTCTTGTAGATGGCGGTGGTGAAGGTGTCGAAATTGAACACCGACACCGCGCCGAAATCCGCCAATGTCTCCATCAGCGCCAGCGCCACACCGGCACCAATCGCCGGCCGCGCCATCGGCAACGCCACCCGCCAGAATGCCTGCCAGGGCGATTGCCCGAGTACCCGCGCCGCTTCCATCAGGCCTTTGCCCTGCGCGAGAAACGCGGTGCGCGCCAACAGATAAACGTAGGGATAAAACACCAGCACCAGCACCACAATCACCCCGCCGGTGGAGCGCACGCGCGGCAGGCGCAGGCCGCTGCCGAACCACTCACGCAACAGGGTTTGCACCGGGCCGGCGAAGTCCAGCAGACCGACGAAGACGAACGCCAGCACGTAGGCCGGGATGGCGAACGGCAGCATCAGCGCCCAGTCGAGCCAGCGCCGCCCGGGGAATTCGCAGAGGCTGGTGAGCCACGCCAGGCTGACACCGAGCAGTGTCACGCCGACGCCGACGCCCAGCACCAGCGTCAGGGTGTTGCCGAGCAGGCGCGGCATCTGGGTTTGCCACAGGTGCGACCAGATCTGCTGATCAATGGTCTGCCACGACAGCAGCAGGACACTCAGGGGCAACAGCACCAGCGCGGCAATGGCGAGGACGATGGGGTACCAGCGGCGTTGGGCGGGGTGGGCCAAGGGGGTTCTCTGGAAGTGGGCCAACGCCCATTCGACGTCGAGCACATTTTGTGGCGAGGGAGCTTGCTCCCGCTCGGCTGCGAAGCAGTCGCAGGAGGTTACCAGATCAATTCATGCCAGACACAAGGGCGCCATGGGGCCGCTTCGCGCCCCAGCGGGAGCAAGCTCCCTCGCCACTATGGCCTGGAAAATTACAGACTCAGTTCCAGCCCGCCCGATCCATCATGCGGATCGCTTCAGCCTGTCGCTTGCCCGCCACTTCCACCGGCAAGGTGTCAGCGACGAACTTGCCCCACGCTGCCACTTCTTCCGAAGGTGCCACCGCCGGGTTGGCCGGGAACTCCTGGTTCACGTCGGCGAAGATTTTCTGTGCTTCAGGTGTGGTCATCCATTCGACCAGCGCCTTGGCTGCCTCCGGGTGCGGTGCATGTTGGGTCAGGCCGATACCGGACAGGTTGACATGCACGCCGCGATCGGCCTGATTCGGCCAGAACAGTTTCACTGGCAGGTCCGGTTTCTGCTTGTGCAGGCGACCGTAGTAGTAGGTGTTGACGATGCCGACGTCGCACTGCCCGGCGTTGATCGCTTCCAGCACCGCGACGTCGTCGGAGAACACATCGGTGGACAGGTTGTTGACCCAGCCCTTGAGGATCTTCTCGGTCTTCTCGGCGCCGTGCACTTCGATCATGGTCGCGGTCAGCGACTGGTTGTAGACCTTCTTCGCCGTGCGTAGACACAGGCGTCCTTCCCAGTTCTTGTCGGCCAGCGCTTCGTAGGTGGTCAACTCGCCCGGTTTAACCCTTTCGGTGGAATAGGCGATGGTCCGCGCGCGCAGGCTCAGGCCGGTCCAGGCGTGGGTCGAGGAGCGATATTGCGCAGGAATGTTGGCGTCGATGGTCTTCGAGGTGAACGGCTGCAGAATGCCCATCTGCTCGGCCTGCCAGAGGTTGCCGGCATCGACGGTCAGCAGCAGGTCGGCGGTGGCGTTTTCGCCTTCGGCCTTGATCCGCTGCATCAGCGGCGCTTCCTTGTCGGTGATGAACTTGATCTTCACCCCGGTTTTCGCGGTGTAGGCGTCGAACACCGGTTTGATCAGCTCGTCGATACGCGATGAGTAGACCACCACCTCGTCGGCGGCCTGGGCAGTGGTGCTGCCGATCAGGGTCAGGGCCAGTGCGGTCAGAAGACGCTTGGGTGCCAACATGGGAGTGATCTCTCGGTCGGAAAATGTGGGCCAAATGATAAGGACTCACATTTACCACCTCAATCGAACTCTTTTCCAAGGAGTTACCAGATGTTGCACGACCTCTAAATTGCTGGCATCTGTGGCGAGGGAGCTTGCTCCCGCTGGAGGCCGAAGGACTCCCAATTCTGCCAAAATGGCTTTTGGGGCCGCTTCGCAGCCCAGCGGGGGCAAGCTCCCTCGCCACAAAGAAATAATTGCCTTCAGGGTTTGGCCAAGGCCGGGAGGTCGCCCGTCAGGCCTAGGGCCTCACGCACAAACAAAGCCTTGGCCTCCGGCATCTGCTCCACCAGCTTCAACCCGGCGTTGCGCAACCAGCGTACCGGCAACGGGTCGGCCTGGAACAAGCGTTCGAAGCCCTCCATCGCCGCCATCAACGCGAGGTTGTGCGGCATGCGTCGACGCTCGTAACGGCTCAGCACCTTCACGTCCGCCAGGCGCTCGCCGCGTTCCGCGGCTTGCAGTAGCACTTCAGCCAGCACCGCCGCATCGAGGAAACCAAGGTTCACACCCTGCCCGGCCAACGGGTGAATGGTGTGCGCCGCATCGCCGATCAGTGCCAGGCCTTCGGCCACGTAACGTTTGGCGTGGCGTTGACGCAACGGCACGCACAGGCGCGGATCAGCGCTGATCACCTCGCCCAGGCAACCTTCGAACGCACGTTCCAGCTCACGGCAGAACGCGCCTTCATCCAGCGCCATCAGGCGTTCGGCTTCACTCGGCGTGGTCGACCAGACGATCGAGCACCAGTCTTGCTGCCCGTCACGCTCCAGCGGCAGAAACGCCAGCGGCCCGTGATCGGTGAAACGCTGCCACGCGGTCATCCGGTGCGGCTTGCTGCTGCGCACGCTGGTGACGATGGCGTGGTGCAGGTAATCCCACTCTCGGGTGGCAACGCCGGTCAGCCGGCGCACCGCCGAATGGGCGCCATCCGCCGCGATCACCAGCGGCGCACGCAACTGGCGACCGTCGGCCAGGGTCAGCAGCCAGTCGTCACCGGAGCGGCGCATCTGTTCCAGCCGTGCGTTGGCCAGCATACCAAGATCGCAATCGTGCAAACGATCGAGCAAGGCATCCTGCACCACACGGTTTTCGACGATATGCCCCAGCGCATCGGCGTGCACACTGCTCGCCGAAAAATGAATCTGCCCGGTGCCGCTACCGTCCCACACATGCATGTCGGTGTAGGGGCTGCTGCGGCGTTTGGCGATGCCGTCCCAGACGCCAAGGCGTTCGAGAATCCGCTGGCTGGCCGCCGACAAGGCGCTCACTCGCGGCTCGAACGGCGCGGCGGCATCGAACGGTTTGACGCTCAGCGGGCTGCCGTCGAGCAGCAACACTTCCAGGCCACTGTCCTGCAGCGCCAACGCGAGGGCGCTGCCGACCATTCCGGCTCCGACAATCAGCAGATCTGCGCGCATTTCCATGCTTTAAGCCTGTCTCGCTGGCGGCATGCGCCGCCCGTAAAGGGTTTTAGCGAGCGCGCCAGTTAGCGGCGCGCTGCTGAAAGTGAAAGTGCCGACCCGCCGCTCAAGCATCCGGCCGCGTCCCCAGCCCCATGGCCTGACGGGCAAACCAGCGCTTGGCCGGTGGCAGCAGATCGAGACCGAGCAAGCCAATGTTGCGTCCCAGCGACACCAGCGGCTGGGTGCTGCCGAACAGGCGGGTGACCTGATCGGAGAAGCCCACGGTGAGTTCCTGATCGAGGCGCTGGCGCTCGCGATAGGCCTGCAACGTGGCGAAGTCGCCCAGCGGCTGGTCACTGGCGAGCAGTGCGGCGGCCAATGCATCGGCATCGCGCAAGGACAGGTTGAAACCCTGCCCGGCAATCGGGTGCAGGCTGTGTGCAGCGTTGCCGAGCACCGCCAGATGCGAGCGCACTTGCTCCTCGGCCTCGACCAGCGACAGCGGGTACAGATGCCGCGCACCGACCTGTTTCAAGGTGCCGAGGCGGTAGCCGAACACGCCCTGCAGTTCGCTGAGGAAATCGCGCTCGCTCAAGTCTGCCAAACGCTGCGCGTCCATGCCCAGGCGGGTCCAGACCAGCGCACAGCGGTTGTCCGGAAGCGGCAGCAAGGCCATCGGCCCTTCGTCGGTGAAACGCTCGAAGGCCATGCCGTTGTGCGCTTCGCTCGGGGTGATGTTGGCGATCAGCGCGCTCTGGTTGTACGGACGCTTGCGCACGTTGATGCCCAGTTGTTCGCGCAAACCGGAACGGCCACCATCGGCGAGCACGGCCAGATCGCACTCGATGCTGGTTTCATCGTTGAGGGTCAGGCGATAACCGTCGGGCAGCGGCTCCATGCGCGTAACCTCCGCCGGGCAACGCCAACTGATCACGTCTTTATCCAGATGCTGCCACAGGCACTGGCCGAGCCAGGCGTTCTCCACCACATAACCGAGCGCCGGCACGCCCTCTTCCATCGCCGACAGACGGGCGGTGGAGAAGCGACCCCGATCGGAGACGTGAATCTGTTTGATCGGCTCGGCGCGGCGGGAAATCTCCTGCCACACGCCCAGCCGCTGATAGATCTGCCGTGAACCGAAGGACAGCGCCGATGAACGGGCGTCGTAGCTAGGCTGCCAACTGTCGCCGGGGGCGAACGGTTCGATCAGGACGATTTTCCAGCCGCGCGCCTTGGCCCCGACCTGCAAGGCCAACGCCAGACTGGCGCCGACCAGACCGCCGCCGATGATTGCCAGATTGACTCGACTCATGCCGCGTGGGTCCGTGCTTGCGCCATCAGCGCTTCGATCTCGGCGACGGTTTTCGGTACGCCGCTGGTCAATATTTCACAACCGGTCTTGGTCACTACCACGTCATCCTCGATGCGCACGCCAATGCCGCGCCATTTCTTTGCTACGTTCTGGTTGTCCGGGGCGATGTAGATCCCCGGCTCCACGGTCAGCGCCATGCCGACCTCCAGCACCCGCCATTCGCCGCCGACCTTGTATTCGCCGACGTCGTGTACATCCATGCCCAGCCAGTGCCCGGCACGGTGCATGTAAAACGCTTTGTAAGCTTCGGTCGCGATCAATTCGTCGACCTCGCCTTGCAGCAATCCAAGTTTTACCAGCCCCGTGGTAATCACCCGAACCGTGGCTTCGTGCGCCTGATTCCAGTTTTTGTTCGGGGCGATTTCAGCGAATGCGGCTTCCTGCGAGGCCAGCACCAACTCGTAAATCGCTTTTTGCTCTGGCGAGAACTTGCCGTTGACCGGCCAGGTGCGAGTGATGTCGCTGGCGTAGCAGTCGATTTCGCAACCGGCGTCGATCAATACCAGATCGCCGTCCTTGAGCAGCGCGTCATTCTGCTGGTAATGCAGGATGCAGCTGTTGCGTCCGGCGGCGACAATCGAGCCGTAAGCCGGCATCTTCGCCCCGCCCTTGCGGAATTCGTAATCGAGTTCGGCTTCAAGGCTGTACTCGTACAAACCCGGCCGGCTGGCCTGCATCGCCCGGATGTGGGCCTGAGCGGAGATCCGTGCGGCTTCGCGCATCACCTTCACTTCTGCCGCCGATTTATACAGGCGCATGTCGTGCAGCAGGTGATCCAGGGCAACGAATTCGTTCGGCGGCTGAGCGCCGAGGTGCGCCTTGGAGCGGATCACGTTGATCCAGTCCATCAGGTGCCGGTCGAACTCCGGGTTGCTGCCCATCGCCGAATACACCCGATCGCGGCCTTCGATCAGGCCCGGCAGGATGTCGTCGATGTCGGTAATCGGGAACGCGTCGTCCGCGCCGTAATCACGGATTGCACCTTCCTGCCCGGCGCGCAGACCGTCCCACAACTCGCGCTCGGCGTTGCGTTCACGGCAGAACAGCACGTACTCGCCATGCTCGCGGCCGGGCATCAGGACGATGACCGCCTGCGGTTCGGGGAAACCGCTGAGGTACTGAAAGTCGCTGTCCTGACGATAGACATGCTCGACGTCGCGGTTGCGGATCGCCACCGCGGCGGCGGGCAGGATCGCGATGCTGTTGGGTTCCATCTGCGCCATCAGGGCCTTGCGGCGACGGCTGTATTCCGCTTTGGGGATATGGGTCATGGGCAGATGGCTTTCCCTGGCACGCGATTAATGCAGCGACGGCTTGGCGGCTGGCGGCACGTCGGCTTTTTTGGTTTCCGAGAACAGCAGCAGCGGCGCGACGCGCAGGTACTCCATGACTTCCATGTAGTCGGTTTCGCCGTCTTCGGACTCTTCCAGGGCATCTTGCACCTGGGAAATCGCCGCCAGATCCTGCAGCACTTCGGTAGCTTCGGTGCTGAGCATGCTGCTGTCGCGGCAGTTCAGGCCGAAACCGCTGAGGAAGCCCTGGCACCATTGGCCCAGTGCAGCAGCGCGGTCGGCCAGCGGCGCGTCATCGGTCGGCAGCAGCAGGACGACGGTCACGTCGCTGCCGGTCAACTCACCCTTGACCATTTCTTGCAGGCCGATCAGGGCGTTGCGGACGTTGTCCTGGATATCGCCTTCGAGCAGTTCGGCGGCGTCGATCAACCAGCCTTCGTTATCGAAGCCGGCGCCGGCGCAGCTGCGGCCGAGCAGCAGGCCATGCAGTTCGGCAGGCGAGACGTTGTGGCCGCTGGCAGTCAGCAGGGTGGCAAAGGCTTGGTACGGGGAATTCGCAATGGTCATGGGCAGCTAGGCGCCAGACGGCGCTATGTCTAGAATGAAGGCCTTGTATCCTACATCGACAGACTCGCCAAGACTATTAAAGGCTGTCCGCCAGCTATCCCATCAGACAGACTCCGACTCAGTGGACACAATGGAAGACACCGACCTGCAAGCGCTGATGGCCAGACTCGAACTGCTGATTAGTCGAGTGGAGCAACTTAAGAGTCAAAACGCACTCTTACTAGCTCAGGAAAAGACCTGGCGCGAGGAACGCGCTCACCTCATTGAAAAAAACGAAATCGCCCGGCGTAAGGTCGAATCGATGATTTCGCGCCTCAAGGCCCTGGAGCAAGACTCATGAGTTCAAGCAATAGCGTTACCGTGCAGATCCTCGATAAAGAATATTCGATCATCTGCCCCCAGGAAGAACGCAGCAATCTGGTCAGCGCCGCCCGCTACCTGGACGGCAAGATGCGCGAGATCCGCAGCAGCGGCAAAGTCATCGGCGCCGACCGTATCGCCGTGATGGCCGCGCTGAATATCACCCACGACCTCTTGCACAAAGAAGAGCGCCCGGACATCCAGGCCAGCGGCTCGACCCGTGAACAGGTGCGCGACTTGCTCGATCGTGTCGATCTGGTGCTGGCGACCGATCCGGACGTCACCAAGGGCTGATTCGCCGGGCCGCTTGAGGTATACTCGCGGCACTCCCTGGGGTGCTTGCCAGTTGACGATGTCCCTGAGCCGATTTGCACTACCCTGGAGGTTGCACGTTGGGCTGGTGTGCATGTCCGCCAGACGGAAAGCCTTAAAGTCTACTGCATCCTCCACCTTGAACTTTCGGGTTCAAGGGCTAAGTTGACAGCGGTTCATCCGGGGAGCCTGATTCGAATCCGATGCCGGTTTTTGCCGGCATCGGATTTTTTATGCGTGCGTTTTCGCCCTCACCTGCCGAAGCCGAACCATGACCGAACCTGCGCTGCTGCCCCGCCCGCAACTCCGTCGCCTGCTGCGCAAGGCGCGCCGCGCATTGACCCCGGGCGAACAACGCCAGGCCGCCAAAGGCCTGTTCCGCCAACTGGCGCAAGACCCGCACTTTCGCCGGGCCAGACACATTTCCCTGTACTTGCCCACCGACGGTGAAATCGACCCGCGTTTGCTGCTGCGTGAAGCCCAGCGGCGCGGCAAGGCCACCTACCTGCCGGTGCTCAGTGCCTGGCCGCGAACCAAAATGGTGTTCCAGCGGATTCGCCCCGGAGAAAAGCTCAATCCCAATCGCTTCCGCATTCTCGAACCACGGGCCAATCTGGCTCAGCAACGCAGGATCTGGACCCTGGATCTGGTGCTGTTGCCACTGGTTGGGTTTGACGATGTCGGCGGACGGCTGGGGATGGGCGGCGGATTCTACGACCGCAGTCTGGCCTACCTGGCCCGGCGCAAAAACTGGCGCAAGCCGACGTTGCTGGGGCTGGCCCATGAATGTCAGAAGGTCGAACGCCTGGCACAGGCCAGCTGGGATGTACCGTTGCAGGGCACGGTCACCGATAAGGCGTGGTATTTCGCAGGATAGACGCCGCGCAGGTCAGCGGCGTCGGGAAGGCTGTTTCAGCGTTTGAACGCGGTCGACTGTTGGACCTGTTGCGCGACTTCAATCGGTGCATCGGTCTTGCTCGTCCACAGACTTTGCGCATAACCGGTGGTTACGACGCCGAGGCCGAACAAAATAACCAAAGTCCATAGCAAATCCGGTTTGCGTTTCATCGATTGCCCCCCTCAAGGCACATCATCACGATGACAGCAGCGGTTTCCGTTCGTAGGCCGTGCAGCAGCGTCAAGCTTTAAAGGCCGGCATTTTGCGACAACGTGAACCCGGGCGCAAATGCTGACGTCAACCGACCGTCGGTTTGTCATAAAATTGCCCGACAACCTGTCCAATCACCGCTTGAGGAGCAAAAGACATGGCCTATTGGCTGATGAAATCCGAGCCGGACGAACTCTCGATCAAAGGCCTGGAGACACTCGGGAAAGCGCGCTGGGACGGGGTTCGCAACTATCAGGCGCGCAATTTCCTGCGGGCGATGGCGGTCGGGGATGAGTTCTTTTTCTACCACTCCAGTTGCCCGGAGCCGGGGATTGCCGGGATCGGCAGGATTATTCAGGCAGCGTACCCGGATCCCACCGCACTGGACCCCGAAAGCCATTACTTCGACCCGAAAGCCACGCCCGAGAAAAACGCCTGGAGTGCAATCGATGTGGCACACGTCGAGACCTTTGTCCGGGTGCTGAAACTGGATTATCTGAAGCAGCAGACCGCATTGGCCGAGATGCCGCTGGTGCAAAAAGGCAGCCGTCTTTCGGTCATGCCGGTAACCGCCGAACAGTGGGCCGTCGTGCTCGGTTTGCGCTGAGAACTCTCCGGTCACGGTTTTTTATCCGAAAAAAGGGCTAGGCTTGGCGCTCATTTGACTGACATCAAGCGAGTGAAACGCTTGAACAGTCAGACTGGACGCCACAGCCGCAGGATGCCCCCATGTCGACGCACAGCCGTTCTTCACTTCTATATGCCGGTTCGCTCCTGGTGTTACTCGCCGCCGCGGGTGGCCTCGGTTACTGGATGTCGATCAGCAGCCGGCTGGTCGAGGGGTTGTCGATGGGCAACGGGCGCCTGGAAGCCACCGAGGTGCAGATCGCCAGCAAGACGCCCGGGCGCCTGGCCGAGGTGCTGGTGGATGAAGGCGACAAGGTCAGCAAAGGACAACTGCTGGCGCGCATGGACACCCGCACCCTCGAAGCCCAGCGCAATCAGGCCGAAGCCGAAGTCCTGCGCGCCCGGGAGAATCTCAACGCCGCTCAGGCCAATGTGCAGTTGCGTCAGAGTGAGCTGCTGCTGGCCCAGCAAGAGCTCGGCCGCTCGCAGTCACTGTTCAAGCACGGTTACGTCAGCGCGCAGATCATCGATCAACTGCAGTCGCGAATTGGCACCGGCAACGCTGCGGTGACCGCAGCCCGCGCCCAGGTATCTGCCGTCAGCGCAACAATCGGCGCAGCGCAGGCGCAGGTGGCGCAGCTGACCAGCGAAATCGACGACAGCCTTCTGCGCGCGCCGATTGATGGCGTGATCCAGCTACGCATGGCCGAACCCGGCGAAGTGCTGGGTGCCGGCGGCCGGGTCTTGTTGCTGATCGATCCCAACGACCAGTACATGAACCTCTATCTGTCAGCTGCGGTGGCCGGGCGCCTGGCCGTGGGCGACGAGGCGCGCGTGTTGCTTGATGCCTTGCCCGATAAACCGCTGCCGGCAAAAATCAGTTTCGTCGCGGCCAAATCGCAATTCACCCCCAAAGAAGTCGAGACCCGCGACGAGCGACAAAAACTGGTGTTCCGCGTCAAGTTGCGCCTGACCCAGCCCAGCGCCGTGCCACAGGCCAAGCCCGGCATGCCCGGCGCCGGCTATGTGCGGATCGCACCTGTCGAATGGCCGGCCAATCTGCAATGAGCAGCCTTGCGGTTCAAGCGAACGGTATCGCCCACCGCTACGGCAAACAGCAAGCGCTGAAGGAGATCGCCTTCAGCCTGCCCGCCGGAACCCGCTGCGGGTTGATCGGCCCCGATGGCGCGGGCAAGTCCAGCCTGCTGGGGTTGATCGCCGGCGTGAAAACCCTGCAACAAGGGCAACTGCAAGTGCTCGGAGGCGCGATCCAGGATCGCCGGCATCGCGACACACTCTATGCACGCATCGCCTTCATGCCGCAGGGCCTGGGCGGCAACCTGTACCCCGAGCTGTCGATCCGCGAGAACATCCAGTTCTTCTCGACGCTGTTCGGCCTGTCCAGGGCTGAAAGCGAGCAACGCATGCACAGCCTGCTGCTCGCCACGGATCTGCTGAAATTTGCCGAGCGCCCCGCCGGCAAGTTGTCCGGCGGCATGAAGCAGAAACTCGGGCTGTGCTGCGCGCTGATCCATGAGCCCGACCTGTTGATCCTCGATGAGCCGACTACTGGCGTCGACCCGCTCTCGCGCCGGCGTTTCTGGGAGCTGGTCGACGATGTGCGCAGCCAGCGCCCGCAACTGACGCTGCTGGTCGCCACGGCGTATATGGAAGAAGCCGAGCAATTCGAGCATTGCCTGATGCTCGACGCCGGCCAGTTGATCGCCACCGGCCTGAGCCGCGAGCTGGCGGCCGTCACCCCCAGCGGCAAACTCGATGACGCCTTTACCCATTTCCAGGGTGACAGCCAGCACGACGCTCAACCGCTGGTGATTCCACCGCGCACCGGCAACAGCAACGACATCGCCATTCAAGCCCACGACCTGACGCTGCGCTTCGGCGATTTCACCGCCGTGGATCACGTCAGTTTTGCCATTGGGCGTGGCGAGATTTTCGGTTTTCTTGGCTCCAACGGCTGCGGCAAGACCACCACCATGAAAGTCCTGACCGGGCTGATGCCGGCCAGTGAAGGCAGTGCAACGCTGCTCGGCAACCCGGTGAACGCCAAGGATCTGGCCACGCGCAAGCGGGTCGGGTTCATGTCGCAGAGCTTTTCGCTGTATGGCGAACTCAGTGTGCGACAGAACCTCGAACTGCACGCGCGGCTGTTCGACCTGCCCAAAACCGAGAGCGCACAGCGCATCGAGGCATTGATTCAGCGCTTCAATCTGCTCGCGGTCGCCGACCAGCCATCCGGGGCATTGCCATTGGGCCTGCGCCAGCGTCTGTCGCTGGCGGTGGCAGTGCTGCACCGCCCGGAAGTGCTGATCCTCGACGAGCCGACCTCCGGCGTCGATCCGGCAGCCCGCGATGACTTCTGGCGACTGTTGATCGAGTTGTCCCGTGAACAAGGCGTGACGATCTTCCTCTCCACGCACTTCATGAACGAAGCGCAGCGCTGCGACCGCATCTCACTGATGCACGCCGGCAAGGTTCTCGCGTGCGATACCCCGGCGGCACTGCAACGCCAGTTCGCTGGAGAGACGCTGGAAGCGGCCTTCGTCACCTGCCTGGAACAGGCTCAGGGCGCTCAGGCATCGGCGCCTTTAACCGAGCCGCAGATGGCGCCGCCGACCGCAGCGACAACCCCGCTGCCCCGCCACGGTTTCAGCCTCGGTCGCCTGCTGGCGGTGGCCCGTCGCGAAGGCAAGGAACTGCTGCGCGACAAGGTGCGCATGGCGTTCGCACTGGCGGGGGCGATTTTCATGATGGTGATTTTCGGCTACGGGATTTCCCTGGACGTGGAAAACCTCGCGTTCGCCGTGTACGACCAGGATCAGACGCCGCAGAGCCGGGCTTATCTTGAGGCGTTTCGCGGCTCCCGCTACTTCGACGAACAGCCGGCCATTCACGATCCACAGGAGCTGCACCGGCGCCTGCAACGCTCGGAAATCAAACTGGCACTGGAAATCCCCCCCGGATTCGGCCGCGATTTGTACGCCGGGCGCCAACCCGCTGTGGCGGCGTGGCTGGATGGCGGCATGCCGTTTCGCGCCGAAACCAGCCGCAACTATGTTGAAGCCGTGCACCTGGCCAATCTGCAACAACTGGCCGAGCAAAGCAGCCCCGCACTGGCCCACCCGGCGGCCGCCAGTCTGCAAACCCGCTTTCGCTACAACCAGGACGTGGTCAGCGTCAACGCCATCGGCCCCGGGGTCATGGCGCTGATCCTCGCCTTCATTCCAGCGATGCTGACGGCGTTGGGCATCGTGCGCGAAAAGGAGTTGGGCTCGATCACCAATTTCTACGCCACGCCCCTGACCCGTTTGGAGTTTCTGCTGGGCAAGCAGGCGCCGTACCTGCTGGTCAGTCTGGTCAACCTCGCGGTGCTGGTGGCGATGAATCGCTGGTTGTTCGGCGTGCCGTTCAAGGGCAGCCTGCTGACGCTGGCATTCGGCGGCCTGCTGTACGTGCTGGCGACCACCAGCATGGGCCTGCTGATTTCGGCGTTCACCCGCACACAAATCGCCGCGATCCTCGGCACCATGATCATCACCAGCTTGCCGACCATCCAGTTCTCCGGGCTGATCGTGCCGCGCTCGTCGCTGGAGGGTGCGGCTGCGGTGATGGGTATGCTGTTTCCCGCGGGGCACTTCCTCGACATCGCGGTGGGCACGTTCACCAAAGCGCTGGACGTGCGTCAGCTGTGGCCGCAGTGCCTGGCGCTGTTCGGGTTCTTTGTCGGGTTCACCGGGCTGAGCCTGATCATGCTGAAAAAGCAGGAGGCCTGATGCACAAGTTCGCGCACATCCTGCGCCTGGGCCTCAAGGAACTGACCAGCCTGCGCCATGACAGCGTGTTGCTGCTGTTCCTGTTCTACGCCTTCACCGTGGCGATTTACATGCCCGCCGCCGGCTCGGTGATCGGCGTGCACAACGCCAGCGTGGCGATCGTTGACGAAGACCACAGCGCCCTCTCGCGCCAGTTGGCCCAAGCCCTGCAGCCGCCGGAGTTCCAGACGCCGGTGCTGTTGCCTTACCCTCAGCTGGACCAGGTGATGGACAGCGGTCAATACACCTTCGTCATCAACATCCCGGCGGGCTTTCAAACCGATCTGCTGGCGGCGCGGCAACCGGCGATTCAGGTCAATGTCGACGCCACGGCCATGAGCCAGGCATTCATGGGCGCTGGCTACATTGGCCGGATCTTTCAACGCGAGTTACTCGACTATGCAGGTCAGGGTGAAGCAGCGACCAAGGCGCCGCTGCTACTGACTACTCGCGCGCTGTTCAACACCAATCTGGAGGGTGGCTGGTTTCTGGCGGTGATTCAGATCGTCAACAACATCACCATTCTGGCGATCATCCTCACCGGCACGGCGCTGCTGCGCGAACGCGAACACGGCACGCTCGACCATTTGCTGGTGCTGCCGCTGACGGCGCTGGAAATCATGCTGGCGAAAATCTGGAGCAACCTGCTGGTGGTGGTGCTGTGCACCTGGTTGTCGCTGGAAGTGGTGGTCAAAGGCCTGCTGGATGTGCCGTTGGCTGGCTCGATGAGCCTGTTTTTGCTGGTGACCGCGGTTTATCTGTTTGCCAGCACCGCGCTGGGCATCTTTCTGGCGACGCTGGCGCGTTCGACGCCGCAGTTCGGCCTGCTGGCGATTCCAGTGATCATCCCGATGTTGCTGCTGTCGGGCGGCAGCACACCGCTGGACAGCATGCCGCAATGGTTGCAGTGGGTGATGCAGGGCTCGCCGTCCACGCATTTTGTCAGCCTCAGCGCCGCGATTCTGTTTCGCGACGCCGGGCTGAGCGTGGTCTGGCCGGACTTGCTGGCGCTGACGGCCATCGGCCTGCTGTTCTTCCTCATTGCGCTGGCACGCTTTCGCAAGAGCCTGGCGTCCTGAACAGCCGCCAGCGTGGTTACTGAATGATCAGGTTGTTGAACAGCAGATCTTCAACCACCGGCTTGCCGGTCTCGTCATTCATCACTTGCTGGGTCTGCTTCAGGGCTTCCTGACGCAGCTTTTCCTTGCCTTCGATGCTGCCCATCGCCTCGGTGGTCTGCTGAGTGAACAGCGCCACCAGTTGATTGCGGATCAGCGGCTCGTTGGCCTTGACCAGTTTGGTCGCCTCTTCACCGGTCACACGCAGCGCCACGTCGGCCTTGTAGACCTTCAGCTTCGGCGTGCCGTCCAGCCCGTAATTGCCCACGAACGGCGGGCTCAGGGTGATGTAATTGACTTTCGGCGCCTCGCCTTCTTTGGCTTCTTCGGCCAGCGCTGCCACAGGCAGAGACAGGGCCAGCAACAACATGATCCACGCTTTCACAATTCGCTCCTTATCCGGTTTGCGGCCTAGCATAACGACCCGCCGCGCAAGCACAAGCTTATGGCTGACTATCAGGGCCGGGCATGCTCGTTGACCCGTTGACTGACATACCTACACTTATCGGCCATCACTCCCAAAGGAATAGCCCTGATGAAAGCCGTGCTGTGCAAAGCCTTCGGCCCTGCCGAATCGCTGGTGCTGGAAGACGTCGCCAGTCCTGTCGCGAAGAAGAACGAAATCTTGCTGGAGGTGCACGCCGCCGGGGTCAACTTCCCGGACACGCTGATCATCGAGGGCAAGTACCAGTTCAAGCCGCCGTTCCCGTTTTCCCCCGGGGGCGAAGCGGCTGGGGTGGTCAGTGCTGTCGGTGAAAAGGTCAGCCATCTGAAAGTGGGCGACCGGGTCATGGCCCTGACCGGCTGGGGCAGTTTCGCCGAACAGGTCGCGGTGCCGGGCTACAACGTGCTGCCGATCCCGCCGTCGATGGATTTCAACACCGCCGCCGCGTTCAGCATGACCTACGGCACTTCGATGCACGCCCTCAAGCAACGGGGGAACCTGCAACCGGGCGAGACCTTGCTGGTACTCGGCGCTTCGGGCGGCGTCGGCCTGGCGGCAGTGGAGATCGGCAAAGCCATGGGCGCCCGGGTCATTGCCGCCGCCAGCAGCGCGGAAAAACTCGCCGTGGCCAAGGCCGCCGGTGCCGATGAACTGATCAACTACAGCGAAACCAGCCTCAAGGACGAAATCAAACGCCTCACCGACGGCCAGGGCGCCGACGTGATCTACGACCCGGTCGGCGGCGACCTGTTTGACCAGGCCATTCGCGCCATCGCCTGGAACGGCCGCCTGCTGGTGGTCGGCTTCGCCAGCGGACGCATCCCCGAACTGCCGGTCAACCTCGCGCTGCTCAAAGGTGCAGCCGTGCTCGGCGTGTTCTGGGGCTCCTTCGCCCAGCGCCAGCCACAGGACAACGCAGCGAACTTCCAGCAACTGTTCGGCTGGTTCGCCGAAGGCAAGCTGAAACCGCTGGTGTCGCAGGTGTACCCGCTGAGCAACGCGGCGCAGGCGATCAACGATCTGGGGCAGCGCAAGGCGGTGGGCAAGGTGGTGGTGCAGGTGCGCTGAGTTTTTCCCGGCCGGCGCCCCTTGGAGCCGGCCCGGATTGCGCCAGGCAGCAACACAGCTTCACTCTCAGTGGCGCTGGTTATCAAAGCAACTCACGAACCTCTCCCGGCAGAAAACTCATGTATCTCCGCATGGGGGCCTCCCGGCAGCCTCTGACGATCATCGGTACGCGCCGATTCATCCTGGCGATGATTGCCAGCCGTTGATCATCGGCCAACTGACTCTTGTGGATCGCGTTCGAAAGGTAAGCGCGGGTGTAATGAAACACGTCCGCGTCGACCCAGGCGTACTCAGGCATGTTCCTGAAACTGCCATTGATGACATGACACTTCACTGACTTCAGCCACTGATTGAGGTGGATCGGCTCGTCCCGGCCCAGTCGAAAGAGCATCGGTGCCACCACGGGCTGTTCTGCAGGCCGCCCGTCTTCAGCCGTCCAGGGCTTGAAGCGCCACTGTGTTATCGCGTCTTTGACCGCCTCAGCCAGATCAGGGTGATCACTTTGCACAATGCTGATCGCGCTGACCGAACCATCCGCCTTGACGACAAAACTGACCCTGACTTCGCCTTCGACCCCGGCCCTGTGCAACAGCTTCGGGTAAATTGGCTTGGGATTGTTTTCCGGTATGAGTAACCCTTCCGCTGCCAGCGCAAGACTGAAGATCGTCAATAAAAGCCCAGCAAAGAACCACCGCATGATCTCGCCCCTTCCCGATTGAGATGCCTGTCCGGCAACAACAGAAAGGTTACGGAGCACTGCCTGTTAACTGAATGGCGCAGCTTCGCTATTGAATGCAGGACATTTCCTGATCCTGACAAGAAAACAGGCGAACGCCCTGCGCAACGGGCTTCAGGTACATTTTCTGACGGATGTTTAGCCGCCGCTGGTCGCTGCCGCGTCGCCCGGCAACAGATGTTCCTGCACCTTCAGGCTGCGAGACGGAATCAGCCGTCCCTTGTCATCGAAGCGCAAAACGATCAGCCAGTCGAAGACCTCATCCGGCCATTTTTCCTGGCCCATCAGCGCTGTGGGATCGCCACCAAAGGCCTTGAGCAGTTTATTGATGTGGCCGTGGTGCCAGGCGATCAGCACCGTTTGCGCCTGATTGCTCTTGCGCAACAGTTTGACCAATTGATGCAGATCGCCATTGACGTAGGGCTGCTCGATCGCGAGGTTCAGGCGTTGGGCCAGCGGGGTCAGGGTCAGGCGCGAGCGCGAACTCTCCGGGGTGTCGCCGGCAGCGATCAAACGCTGGGGCGTGAGTGTCTGGCCGTCGAGTTTCAGCGGATTGAAATAGTCGACGTAGGCGGCCGCGCGTTGCTCGCCTCGGGCATTGAGCACCGATCCTGTATCCGGTTTTTCCGCATGACGGATGATCAGCACCGTAGCGTTGCGCAGGCCGGAATGGGAAGGATGATCGGTGACGATCAATGTCAGCAGCACAACGGCGAGCCCCGCCGCCACCAAGAACCTCGGCACCAACATGCGAACCTTCAGGGCCATTTCCTATCTCTGCTGATCAATTGGCTGAACGGGCCGCGAGTCTATGCCACACCCTGTTGATAAGTGGTGAAAACGTCCTGTTTTTACAGCTGAGCGACAGGTTCGTAAAAGAACATGCGACTTCCAACATTTTCCGCTGTTTTGCCGATGCGAACCGGTGCTATTTTCGGTAACGAAACTGTAACATTCGCATCCGCAGTCAAAACAAGAAATCTGGAGCTCTTGAATGTTTGCTTTCTTTCGTCCTGCCGCACATCAGGCTCCATTGCCTGAAGAAAAAATAGACAGCACTTACCGACGCCTGCGCTGGCAGATCTTCGCCGGTATTTTCTTTGGCTACGCGGGTTACTACCTGCTGCGCAAAAACTTCTCGCTGGCCATGCCGTACCTGATCGACGAGGGCTACAGCCGTGGCGATCTGGGTCTGGCGATGTCGGCCATTGCCATCGCCTACGGTCTGTCGAAGTTCCTGATGGGCCTGGTCTCCGACCGTTCCAACCCGCGTTATTTCCTGCCGTTCGGCTTGCTGGTGTCGGCCGGGGTGATGTTCATTTTCGGTTTCGCGCCGTGGGCGACGTCCAGCGTGACCATGATGTTCATCCTGCTGTTCATCAACGGCTGGGCCCAGGGCATGGGCTGGCCGCCGAGCGGGCGCACCATGGTGCACTGGTGGTCGCAGAAGGAACGGGGCGGCGTGGTCTCGGTGTGGAACGTGGCGCATAACGTCGGCGGCGGTCTGATCGGCCCGCTGTTCCTGATCGGCATGGGCCTGTTCAATGACTGGCACGCAGCGTTCTACGTCCCGGCAGCGGTAGCGCTGGGCGTAGCGGTGTTTGCCTTCATCACCATGCGCGACACCCCGCAATCGGTCGGTCTGCCGCCGATCGAGAAGTACAAGAACGATTACCCGGAAGGCTACGACGCCAGCCACGAAGACGAATTCAGCGCCAAGGAAATCTTCGTCAAATACGTGCTGCGCAACAAAATGCTCTGGTACATCGCCATGGCCAACGTCTTCGTCTACCTGCTGCGCTACGGCGTACTGGACTGGGCGCCGACCTACCTGAAAGAAGCCAAGCACTTCGACGTCGACAAGACTTCGTGGGCTTACTTCTTCTACGAGTGGGCGGGCATTCCGGGCACGCTGCTGTGCGGCTGGATGTCGGACAAGATCTTCCGTGGCAACCGCGGCCTGACCGGCATGGTGTTCATGGCACTCGTGACCGTGGCGACGCTGGTGTACTGGCTGAACCCGGCCGGCAACCCGACCGTGGACATGATCGCGCTGTTCTCGATCGGTTTTCTGATCTACGGCCCGGTGATGCTGATCGGTCTGCAGGCGCTGGAGCTGGCACCGAAGAAAGCCGCCGGGACGGCAGCAGGCTTCACCGGTCTGTTCGGCTATCTGGGCGGTTCGGTCGCGGCGAGTGCGGCGATGGGCTATACCGTTGACCACTTCGGCTGGGACGGTGGTTTTGTCCTGCTGGTGGGCGCTTGCCTGCTGTCGATGGCCTTCCTGGCCCCGACGCTATGGCACAAGCAAGTCGCCAGTCAGAGTCGCGAAGCCGTCGCCTGATCGGCTTTTGCCTGACAGCGCTTGAGCCGCGCCTCCAGATTTCGATCCGGCATGGCGTGGCTGCGCAGGGCGTGGGCGGTCTGCTCGACATAATCGCGAGTGGTGCCGTAGCGCCCGCAAGCGCTTTCGAACACCTGACTCAGCACATGATCCGGCAAGTTGCCGGCATAGCTGGGCAGGTGTCGCTCCAGAACAAACCCCAACGCCTGAACCTGACTGCCATCTTCGAGCCGGCAGTTCAGCCAGTGCGGGCGATAGGACGGGAACGGCATCTCGCGTTTCCACAGCGCGTACAGCGCAGCGTCGAGATTCTCTTCCGGCAGCCGATAGGCGAAGCCGCTGCATGAACCGCCACGATCCAGACCGAACACCAGCCCGGGCATTTCCGGCGTTCCACGATGCTCATGCGACCACAGGTACAAGCCGCGATGGTAACCGTGGACTCGCCCGCGCACCCGCTCTACCGCCGTGCACTCCGGGCGCCAGATCAGCGAGCCGTAAGCAAACAGCCACACCGGCCCACCCTTGTGGCGCGCCATGGTCGATTGCATCGAGACGAGAAGTTGTTCGTGGGTCAGCTGCGGCCCCAGATCGAGCCGCGGAGGGTAAGCCAGATTCACAAAAGCAGATTCAATGGCTGTCATGACGGAAGTGTTCGGCCCCGCAAGTATTACAAGATGTAAGCACAATTCGCTTGATAGAACATATAGCAGTAACTGTAAAACGAAAAGTGCTAAAGGATGTATGACCCGCCTGACAACGATAATGCGGGATCATCTGCCCGGTTATCCGGTTTTATATAGCCTAATACCCTTGCAGCAATATCTTAAATACCCGAATGAAATATGCATAAGCCTTCGCTTGTTCAGGTTTCGTTCATGAAGGCGCGGGAAACTTCCTACTAGAATGTCGGACTTTCTTTCTTCTCCGTCGCTGAACGCCTACGTATAACGGCCTTCCTCTGGCGCAAGCCATCCCGTTTAACCGAGGCTGCACAATGAACATCCCAAGACTTCTGACCGTATTGCTGATGACTCAGACCGGCCATGCTTTGGCCGCGGACGATGCGCAGGACACGGGCTTCTGGTATGCCCAGACCAGCGTCTACACCCGACATTATTCGCCTGACCCCGAGCACAATAATCATCAGGACTTGATCGGCATCGAACGCAATCAGGCTTCGGGCTGGGTCTTTGGCGGGGCAACTTTCCGTAACTCGTTCCGCCAGCGCTCGAACTACGCCTATGCCGGCAAGCGCTATGACAGCCCTGAGTATCCGGTGTATTTGAAAGTCACGGGCGGGCTGTTGCAGGGTTATCGCGGTGATTACAAGGACAAGATCCCGTTGAACCGCTATGGCGTTGCGCCAGTGATCATTCCGTCCGTCGGGACTCACTACGGCCCATTGGCTGCCGAGCTGGTGTTTCTCGGCGCCAATGCGGCGATGGTGACTAGCGGTGTACGTTTCTAGGGACGGGGCTCAAGATCGCGGCGCGTAGGCAAATACGTCCGCGCGCATCTGGTGCGCATCCATGCCCGCTTCCACCAGCGCATCCAGCGTGCCGTAGACCATCGCCGGCGAGCCGCTGGCGTAGACGTGCAGGGCCTTCAGATCGGCGAAGTCCTCGCACACGGCCTGGTGCAACATCCCGCAGCGCCCTTCCCAACCGCACTGGTCGCTGACCACTTTGTGCAGGAACAGATTGGGCAGCTTCAGCCATTCGTCCCAATGCTCGATGTCGTAGAAATCTTCCGGGCGGCGCACACCCCAGTACAGATGCACCGGGTGCTTGAAGCCGTTGGCGCGGCAGTGTTCGATCAGGCTGTGAATCTGGCCCATGCCGGTGCCGGCGGCGATCAGCACCAGCGGCCCGTCAGGCAATTCGGCGAGGTGGGTGTCGCCGAACGGCAGTTCGACGCGCACCAGCGGGTTGCGCTGCAGTTGCTCGATCAGGCTCAGCGCACTGGCCTCACGGGCCAGCACGTGGATTTCCAGATCCCGTCCGCCGTGCGGTGCCGAGGCCATGGAGAACGCTGACTTTTCACCGTTCTCGCGCTCGATCATCAGGTACTGCCCGGCGTGATAACGCGGTGGCTTGCCGGCCGGCGCACGCAGGCGCACGCGCCAGGTGTCGCCGCCGACGTCCCGGCATTCGATGACCTGACACGACAGGCTGCGCACCGGCAGTTCTCCCAGCGCGAGCACGCCATCCCACAGCAGGACGCAGTCTTCCAGCGGCTCGGCTATGCAAGTGTAGAACTCGCCGTGGTCCTGCACCTTGCCGGCCTGTTCGACCCGGCCTTCCACCAGCAGCGCCGCACACACGTGGCAATTGCCGTTGCGGCAGCTTTGCGGGCAGTCGTAGCCCAGGCGCCGCGCACCATCGAGAATCCGCTCACCGGGCCGTATCTCAAGCACCGCTCCGGAGGGCTGCAGGGTTACACGCATCAATCTATTCCTAACTGATTCCAGATGGCATCGATCCGCTGGGTGACGGCGTCGTCCTTGACGATTACGCGGCCCCACTCGCGAGTGGTTTCGCCCGGCCACTTGTGGGTGGCATCCAGGCCCATTTTCGAGCCCAGGCCCGAGACCGGCGAGGCGAAGTCGAGGTAGTCGATCGGCGTGTTGTCGATCATCACCGTGTCGCGCTTGGGGTCCATGCGCGTGGTGATGGCCCAGATCACGTCGTTCCAGTCGCGGGCATTGATATCGTCGTCAGTGACGATAACGAACTTGGTGTACATGAACTGTCGCAAAAACGACCAGACACCGAGCATCACGCGCTTGGCATGCCCCGGATACGACTTCTTCATCGTCACCACGGCCATGCGGTACGAGCAGCCTTCCGGCGGCAGGTAGAAGTCGGTGATCTCCGGGAATTGCTTTTGCAGGATCGGCACGAACACTTCATTCAGCGCCACGCCGAGAATTGCCGGTTCATCCGGTGGACGGCCGGTGTAGGTGCTGTGGTAGATCGGTTTGATCCGGTGGGTGATGCGCTCGACGGTGAACACCGGGAAGCTGTCGACTTCGTTGTAGTAACCGGTGTGGTCGCCGTACGGGCCTTCATCGGCCATTTCGCCCGGATGGATCACGCCTTCGAGGATGATTTCGGCAGTGGCCGGCACTTGCAGGTCGTTGCCACGGCACTTGACCAGCTCGGTGCGATTGCCGCGCAACAGGCCGGCGAAAGCGTATTCGGAGAGACTGTCCGGCACCGGCGTCACGGCGCCGAGAATGGTCGCAGGGTCGGCGCCCAGCGCCACGGAGACCGGGAACGGCTGGCCCGGATGCTTCTCGCACCACTCACGGAAGTCCAGCGCACCGCCACGGTGGCTGAGCCAGCGCATGATCACCTTGTTGCGGCCGATCACTTGCTGACGGTAAATACCGAGGTTCTGGCGCTCCTTGTTCGGGCCCTTGGTGACGGTCAGGCCCCAGGTGATCAGCGGACCGACGTCGCCGGGCCAGCAGGTCTGCACCGGCAGCATCGCCAGGTCGACGTCGTCACCTTCGATAACCACTTCCTGGCACACCGCGTCCTTGACGACTTTCGGTGCCATCGAAATGATCTTGCGGAAGATCGGCAGCTTCGACCACGCGTCCTTCAAGCCCTTCGGCGGCTCCGGCTCCTTGAGGAAGGCCAGCAGCTTGCCGATTTCGCGCAGTTCGCTGACCGACTCGGCCCCCATGCCCATCGCCACCCGCTCAGGGGTGCCGAACAGGTTGCCGAGCACCGGAATGTCGTAGCCGGTGGGTTTCTCGAACAGCAGGGCCGGGCCCTTGGCCCGCAGTGTGCGGTCGCACACTTCAGTCATTTCCAGCACCGGCGAGACGGGAATCTGGATGCGTTTCAACTCTCCGCGCTGCTCAAGCTGCTGCACGAAATCCCGAAGATCCTTGAATTTCATTGACGATGGCACCCTCAAAATAGGCGTACATCCTACCTGCTATGCAGCCCTGTGGCAGCCTGTCGCTGCTTACTTGGCTGCATTCGTCTGCGCTTTGCCAAGGTTTTCCCGGGCTTGCAGGCCGATAAACAGCGGCTCAAGGATCGGCGCCACAAACCGCGCACCGACTTCGGACAGGTGATTGTCATCGGTGTACAGCGAGTAGCCGCCGAGTTCGGCGTGGCACAGGCCGTTTTCATCACACAGTCGCGGCGCCGGATCGACCACGCGCACCGCCGGATCCTCCTGCGCCAACTGCGCGAACAACTGACTGATGAACACCTGACGCTTGTGGTGCGCCTCGACGGCCAGTCCGACGTCATCCACCGGACGATCGAGCATCGCCAGCCGCGTCAGCCGATACGGCGGGCTGAACGCCTGCAACGGCGCCTCTTTCACCAGCCATACGCGATGCCCGGCCGCCCGCAATTGTGTGACCCGCGCATGCAGCCCCTCGGCAAAGCGCCGCTCGGCATCGGCACGATCATAGCGGCCATCGGGCGTTCGCAGCACATGGCCCAGATCGCCCTTGGCGTCACCGTACAAATACAGACTCCAACGCGCGACCAGCACTACATCGCTGATCGCCTGGGTTTTCAGCCCCTGCTCGACCCGCTTGTTGAAGCGTGCACAAACCCCGTCATGCTCCAGCCCATCGACCGGAATGCAACCCGGAGAACTGGCCAGAATCACGCTGACACCGTGAGCTTTGGCACCGTCATCGAACACCGGGATCAGCGCCGTGGCGTGACTGTCGCCCCAGACCATGGCGCGGCTCGGCAGGTCCGTCATGCCGTAATGGCAGAACAGCTTGTCGTCCGGGGTCTTGTCATCCGCCAGACACGCCATCAGCTCCGGCCGCCACTCGCGCCCCTTGGCGTATTGCAGCGCCTGCTCGGACAGGCGCCATGGCAGGCCATCGGTCCAGCGCAGCGATTGCCCGGCCAGACCGAGCACCAGGATGCCGCAGAAACCGGCGAGCAGAATCTGCCGACGACCGGCGAGCAAACGCCGTTCGCGGAACGGCGTTTCGACGAATTTCCACGACAGATAACCCAGCACCAGGGTCAGCAGGATCAACCCGGCCGTGTCGAGCGCGCCCGGCTCATCGACGCTGGCGTAGCTGGAAAACACGAACACCGGCCAGTGCCACAAGTACCAGGAATAGGAAATCAGGCCGAGGCCGACCATCACCCGACTGCTCAACAATTGACCAACCAGCGTTTCGCGATGACCGTTGGCCAGAATCAGCAGCACCACGCCCAGCACCGGCAGCAGCGCGGTCGCTCCCGGGAACGGCGTCGACTTGTCGTAGACGAACACTGCCAGCAGGATCAACCCCATGCCCAGCAGGCTCAAGGCCTGGGCGGCCAGCGGTTTCAAACGCCAGGCGTGTTTCGGCGCAATCGCCAGCATCGCCCCGGCGAGCAACTCCCAGGCACGCATCGGCAACAGGAAGAAAGCCTTTTCCGGATGATGCTGGATCGCCCACACACTCAGCCCGAACGACACCAGCAGCACGCCGAACAGCGCCAGCCGCCAGTGTTTCAACCGGCTCGAGAGCAACGTCAGCAGCAGCGGGAAGAAGATGTAGAACTGCTCTTCCACCGCCAGTGACCAGGTATGGAGCAGCGGTTTCAGGTCAGAGGCGACGTCGAAGTAGCCGTCCTGGCGCATGAACAGGATGTTCGAGACAAACGTCACCTGATAGCGCACCGAACGCCCCAGCTCTTCGTAGTCCTTGGGCGCCAGCAGGAACCAGCCCACCGCCAGCACCGCAATGATCATCGCGAACAGCGCCGGCAGAATCCGCCGCGCACGCCGCGCCCAGAACTCGACGAAACTGAAACGCCCGGCCTGACGCTGGTTCCAGATGATCGAGGTGATGAGGTATCCGGAGATCACGAAGAACACGTCCACGCCGACAAAACCGCCGGTAAACCCCGGAACGCCAAAGTGGAACAGCACCACGGCGATCACTGCGACTGCGCGCAGGCCGTCGATATCCCATCGATAAGCGAGTGTGCTCATAAAATCTTTAATGCCAATCAGGTGGTTGTTTTTTGTACAGCGCGAATTTGAATAAAAGAGGCTCGCGAGCGCTGCTGGTTGTATTGCCCGATCACAGACCTTAACAGATCAGGAATCGCTCATTGCCGGGACAAATTTCATGCAAAAAAAAGGCGCCCCCGCGAGGGCGCCTTTTTCCGCTTCAACAGGCGATGTTACTTGCGTTTCATCGACAGGAAGAACTCGTCGTTGGTCTTGGTCGTTTTCAGCTTGTCGACCAGGAACTCGATGGCCGCCACTTCGTCCATCGGGTGCAGCAGCTTGCGCAGGATCCACATGCGCTGCAGTTCGTCATCGGCGGTCAGCAACTCTTCGCGGCGGGTGCCGGAGCGGTTGATGTTGATAGCCGGGAACACACGCTTCTCGGCGATCTTGCGATCCAGAGGCAGCTCCATGTTGCCGGTACCCTTGAACTCTTCGTAGATCACTTCGTCCATCTTCGAACCGGTTTCAACCAGCGCGGTGGCGATAATGGTCAGCGAGCCGCCTTCTTCGATGTTGCGCGCAGCACCGAAGAAACGTTTCGGTTTCTCCAGGGCGTGAGCATCGACACCACCGGTCAGCACCTTGCCGGAGCTCGGGATCACGGTGTTGTAGGCACGGGCCAGACGGGTGATGGAGTCGAGCAGGATCACCACGTCCTTCTTGTGTTCGACCAGGCGCTTGGCCTTCTCGATCACCATTTCGGCAACCTGCACGTGACGGGTCGGCGGTTCGTCGAAGGTCGAGGCAACCACTTCGCCGCGCACGGTGCGCTGCATTTCGGTCACTTCTTCCGGACGTTCGTCGATCAACAGCACGATCAGGTGAACTTCAGGATTGTTACGCGCGATGTTCGCGGCAATGTTCTGCAGCATGATCGTTTTACCGGCCTTCGGCGGTGCAACGATCAGACCACGCTGGCCTTTGCCGATCGGGGCGCACAGGTCGATCACACGACCGGTCAAGTCTTCGGTGGAACCGTTACCGGCTTCCATCTTCATGCGCACGGTCGGGAACAGCGGGGTCAGGTTCTCGAAGAGAATCTTGTTCTTCGCGTTCTCCGGACGATCGAAGTTGATCGTGTCGACCTTGAGCAGAGCGAAGTAACGCTCGCCTTCCTTTGGAGGGCGGATCTTGCCAACGATGGTGTCACCGGTGCGCAAGTTGAAACGACGGATCTGGCTCGGCGAGACGTAGATATCGTCCGGGCCGGCGAGGTAGGAAGCGTCAGCGGAGCGCAGGAAGCCGAAGCCGTCCTGGAGAATCTCCAGCACGCCATCACCGGAGATTTCCTCGCCGCTTTTCGCGTGCTTTTTCAGCAGGGAGAAAATCACGTCCTGCTTGCGCGAACGGGCCATATTTTCTATGCCCATCTGTTCGGCCAATTCGAGCAGTTCGGTAATCGGCTTTTGCTTGAGTTCAGTCAGATTCATATAGGAATGACGTAATCATTTATGGAGGGGGGGAAATTAAGCTTTTGGCTTAATGAGGCCGCGCCGCGGAGAAGGCGACAGGATCGCGAACTTGTTCGAAAAGGAGTGCGTCGGCGACGGCTAGCAGGGGGCAGTGGAGAAACCAGTGCGGGGCCGAATGTACCACCTGAGTTTCGGAGCGTCTAGCCCTGAATACGCAAAAAGCCCCGCAAATTGCGAGGCTTTTTTTCGGCGATTTACAGCGACGCTTAGATGTTGGCGTCGAGGAAAGCAGCCAGTTGCGACTTCGACAGGGCGCCAACTTTGGTCGCTTCAACGTTGCCGTTCTTGAACAGCATCAGCGTCGGGATACCACGCACGCCGTGCTTGGCCGGGGTTTCCTGGTTTTCGTCGATGTTCAGTTTGGCAACGGTCAGCTTGCCTTTGTAGGTCTCGGCAATCTCGTCCAGAACCGGAGCGATCATTTTGCAAGGGCCGCACCATTCAGCCCAGTAGTCGACCAGTACAGCGCCTTCGGCCTTGAGTACGTCGGCTTCGAAGCTGGCGTCGCTAACGTGTTTGATCAGATCGCTGCTCATGGAATTCTCCAGGTTGTAAGCAAAAAAACGTGGCCCATCATATCCGCCCTTCCCTTGTTCAGGAAGCCGCAGTTGATTGAGTCTTGCTATGGCGCCCCATGAGTCTGGGTATAGCCCAAGTCACGCGGCGGCGGGGGCGATGAAGGCGATCCCGGTGCGCAGCGCCGCGTTGCGCACGTGCTCCTGCATGGCTTTCTGGGCTGCTGCGGATGCCCGGCGGGCCAGTGCGCGGAGGATCTTGCGGTGTTCCTGCCAGGTTTCCATCGCCCGTTCGGCGCGGATGAACGGTAGCTTCTGGCTCTCCAGAAAGATCTCGGCGCTGGCGGTGAGGATGCTCAGCATCGCCTGATTGCCGCTGGCCAACAGAATGCGCCGGTGGAATTCGAAGTCGAGTTTCGCCGCAGCCTCGAAGTCCCCCGCCTTCAATTGCTCGCGCATCGCCGCAACGTTGTCCTCCAGCGCATCCAGATCGATCGTGCTCAAGGTCACCGCCGCCAGCCCGGCGGCAAAACCCTCCAGCGCATAGCGCAACTGAAAGATGTCCAGCGGCGAAGCCTGCGCCGCGAACGGCCAGCCCGGCGCATGGTCACCCGGCGCAATGTCCACCGGTGCCTGCACGAACACGCCTTTGCCCGGCTGGATGCTGACCACGCCCAGCGCACTGAGCGATGACAACGCCTCACGCAATGACGCCCGGCTGACCCCCAGTTGCACCGCCAGATCCCGCTGCGACGGCAACGCATCGCCCGCACCGAACCCCTGTTCGGTGATCAGTTTGCGTATGGCTTGCAGCGCCACTTCGGGTACGGCGCGGGAGATCGAGTTCATGGTTGTTCAGACGAGCCAGGCCAAGGTGCGGCTAGTTGTAAAGCTATTCGCCGGATCCGGCAAGTCGTGCCCCAGCGGGGTTCGACGCCTTGGCGCGATGCGCTATCGAGGTGCGAAAAGCAACCTGACTGTTCAGACCAGTAAGACCGAAAAAAACCGGCAAACCCGTGGCCTGCCGGGGATAAAACCGGGTGTTGGCACGGCGCATGCTCTGTCCGATCGCAGAAAACACTTCCCGCCGATCCGGAGATTTGCCATGAGCCTGCGTTACAGCGCCCTCCTCACCGCCCTATTTGCCAGCCTGATGCTGAGCCAGGCCCCCGCCCACGCCGATGGCCTGGAAGACGTGGTCAAACGCGGCACACTGAAAGTCGCCGTGCCTCAGGACTTCCCGCCGTTCGGCTCGGTCGGCCCGGACATGAAACCTCGTGGCCTGGACATCGACACGGCAAAACTGCTGGCCGAGCAACTCAAGGTCAAACTCGAACTGACCCCGGTCAACAGCACCAACCGCATTCCGTTCCTCACCACCGGCAAGGTCGATCTGGTGATCTCCAGCCTCGGCAAGAACCCGGAGCGCGAGAAAGTCATCGACTTCTCCCACGCCTACGCGCCGTTCTACCTCGCGGTGTTTGGCCCGCCTGATGCCGCCGTCACTACGCTCGACGACCTTAAAGGCAAAACCATCAGCGTCACCCGTGGCGCGATCGAAGACATCGAGCTGACCAAGGTCGCCCCCGAAGGCGTGACCATCAAGCGCTTCGAGGACAACAACTCGACCATCGCCGCCTACCTCGCAGGGCAAGTCGACCTGATCGCCAGCGGCAACGTGGTGATGGTGGCGATCAGCGAGAAGAACCCGAAACGCGTGCCGGCGCTGAAGGTGAAGCTCAAGGATTCGCCGGTCTACGTCGGCGTGAACAAGAACGAGCCGGCGCTGCTGGGCAAGGTCAACGAGATTCTCGCCACCGCCAAGGCCGACGGCGCGCTGGAGAAAAACTCGCAGACCTGGCTCAAGGAGCCACTGCCGGCCGATCTCTGATCGATCGCGCGGGAGACAATTGATGGCTTATCAGTTCGATTTCATGCCGGTGGTGCAAAACACCGACCTGCTGCTGCGCGGCGCTCTGTTCACCCTGGAACTGACGGCCATTGGCGCAGTGCTCGGCGTCGGCGTGGGCATCGTCGGCGCGCTGGTGCGGGCGTGGAACATTCGCCCGTTCTCGGCACTCTTCGGCGTCTACGTCGAGTTGATCCGCAACACGCCATTTCTGGTGCAGTTATTCTTCATCTTTTTCGGCCTGCCGTCGCTTGGGGTGCAGATTTCCGAGTGGCAGGCAGCGGTGCTGGCGATGGTGATCAACCTCGGCGCGTACTCGACCGAGATCATCCGCGCGGGCATTCAGGCGATTCCGCGCGGGCAACTGGAAGCCGCCGCCGCACTGGCGATGAGCCGTTTCGAAGCGTTCCGCCACGTGGTCCTGCTGCCGGCACTGGGCAAGGTCTGGCCGGCACTGAGCAGCCAGATCATCATCGTCATGCTCGGCTCGGCGGTGTGTTCGCAGATCGCCACCGAGGAGCTGAGCTTCGCTGCCAACTTCATTCAGTCGCGCAACTTCCGCGCCTTTGAAACCTACGCGCTGACCACGCTGATTTACCTGTGCATGGCGCTGCTGATCCGCCAGTTGCTGAACTGGGTCGGCCGCCGCTATATCGCGAGGAGCAGCCGATGAGCGACTTCACCTTCTGGGACATCCTGCGCAACCTGCTCACCGGCCTGCAGTGGACGCTGGCGCTGTCGCTGGTGGCGTTCATCGGTGGCGGGATCGTCGGGTTGCTGATTCTGGTCATGCGCATCTCGAAAAACCCGTTGCCGAGCAACATTGCCCGCACCTGGATCGAACTGTTCCAGGGCACTCCGCTGCTGATGCAGCTGTTCCTGGTGTTCTTCGGCGTGGCGCTGGCCGGGATCGAAATTTCGCCGTGGATGGCCGCGGCGATTGCCCTGACGCTGTTTACCAGCGCCTATCTGGCGGAGATCTGGCGCGGTTGCGTCGAAGCGATCCCTCACGGTCAGTGGGAAGCGTCATCGAGCCTGGCGCTGAATCCGCTGGAGCAACTGCGCTACGTGATCCTGCCGCAGGCGTTGCGCATCGCGGTGGCGCCGACCGTGGGCTTCTCGGTGCAAGTGGTCAAAGGCACGGCGGTGACCTCGATCATCGGTTTCACCGAGCTGACCAAGACCGGCGGCATGCTCGCCAACGCCACGTTCGAACCGTTCATGGTCTACGGCCTCGTCGCCCTCGGCTACTTCCTGCTCTGCTACCCCTTGTCGCTCAGTGCGCGCTACCTGGAAAGGAGACTGCATGCCTCTGCTTAGAATTTCCGCCCTGCATAAATACTACGGCGATCACCACGTGCTCAAAGGCATCGACCTGAGCGTCGAGGAAGGCCAGGTGGTGGCGATCATCGGCCGCAGCGGCTCGGGCAAATCGACCCTGCTGCGCACGCTCAACGGCCTGGAGTCGATCAATGACGGGGTAATCGAAGTCGACGGCGAGTACCTCGACGCCGCCCGCGCCGACCTGCGCAGCCTGCGGCAGAAAGTCGGCATGGTGTTCCAGCAGTTCAACCTGTTCCCGCACCTGACCGTCGGCGAGAACGTGATGCTCGCGCCGCAAGTGGTGCAGAAAGTACCGAAGGCCAAGGCGGCCGAACTGGCGCGCAAGATGCTCGAACGCGTCGGCCTGGGGGAGAAGTTCGACGCCTTCCCGGATCGGTTGTCTGGCGGGCAGCAACAGCGCGTGGCAATTGCCCGGGCGCTGGCAATGTCGCCGAAAGTGCTGCTGTGCGACGAGATCACCTCGGCGCTGGACCCGGAACTGGTCAATGAAGTGCTGGCCGTGGTGCGCCAGCTGGCGAAAGAAGGCATGACGCTGATCATGGTCACCCACGAAATGCGTTTCGCCCGGGAAGTCGGCGACAAACTGGTGTTCATGCACCATGGCAAGGTGCATGAAGTGGGGGATCCGAAGGTGTTGTTTGCCCATCCGCAGACGGCGGAGCTGGCGAATTTCATTGGCACCGTTGAAGCCGCCAACTGAGCCGGCACGCTCCTGTGGCGAGGGAGCTTGCTCCCGCTCGGCTGCGCAGCAGTCGTGAAAGCCGCCGACCGCGATTTACCTGAATCTCGAGGTGAATGGCTTGAGGGCCGCTTCGCAGCCCAGCGGGAGTAAGCTCCCTCGCCACAGAAGCTGTGTTGGATCAAGGGTTTGAACCATGCGCGTTGGCGCCAGCGTTTGATCGTGGCACGATGGCGGGGTTATCGACCGAGACCCCCTGACCATGCCGCAATCCAAAGCCAAGAATCTGTCCCTGATCGCCGCAATCGACCTGGGCTCCAACAGCTTCCACATGGTCGTGGCCAAGGCCCAGAACGGTGAAATCCGCATTCTGGAGCGCCTCGGAGAGAAAGTGCAGCTTGCCGCCGGCATCGACGACGAGCGCCATCTCAATGAGGAATCGATGCAGCGCGGGCTCGATTGCCTCAAGCGTTTTGCCCAACTGATCAACGGCATGCCGCTGGGCGCCGTGCGAATCGTCGGCACCAACGCCCTGCGCGAAGCGCGCAATCGTCTGGAATTCATCCACCGCGCCGAAGAAATCCTCGGTCACCCGGTGGAAGTCATCTCCGGCCGTGAAGAAGCGCGGCTGATTTATCTGGGCGTGTCACACACCCTCGCCGACACCCCGGGCAAGCGTCTGGTGGCCGACATCGGCGGCGGCAGTACCGAATTCATCATCGGGCAGCGGTTTGAACCGCTGCTGCGCGAAAGCCTGCAAATGGGCTGCGTCAGCTTCACCCAGCGCTACTTCAAGGACGGCAAGATCACCCCGGCTCGTTACGCTCAGGCGTACACGGCGGCGCGGCTGGAGATCATGAGCATCGAACACGCCCTGCACCGCCTGACCTGGGATGAAGCCATCGGCTCCTCGGGCACCATCCGCGCCATCGGCCTGGCGCTGAAGGCCGGCGGGCATGGCACCGGCGAAGTGAATGCCGAAGGCCTGGCCTGGCTCAAGCGTCGCCTGTTCAAACTGGGTGACGTCGACAAGATCGATTTCGAAGGCATCAAACCTGACCGCCGGGCGATCTTCCCCGCGGGTCTGGCAATTCTCGAGGCGATCTTCGACGCCCTCGAACTGCAACGCATGGATCACTGCGAAGGCGCACTGCGCGAAGGCGTGCTCTACGACCTGCTTGGCCGCCATCACCACGAAGACGTGCGCGAACGCACCCTGACCTCGTTGATGGAGCGTTATCACGTCGACCTGGAACAAGCGGCACGCGTCGAACGCAAAGCGCTGCACGCCTTTGATCAGGTCGCTGCAGACTGGGAGCTGGATGACGGCATCTGGCGCGAACTGCTCGGTTGGGCGGCGAAGGTCCACGAAGTCGGCCTCGACATCGCGCACTACCACTACCACAAGCACGGAGCCTACCTGATCGAACACTCGGACCTTGCCGGGTTCTCCCGCGAAGACCAGCAAATGCTCGCCCTGCTGGTGCGCGGCCACCGCCGCAACATTCCCAAGGACAAGTTCGCCGAATTCGGAGACGACGGCGACAAGCTGATCCGCCTGTGCGTGCTGCTGCGCTTCGCGATCCTGTTCCACCACATCCGTGGCACCCAAACGATGCCGCAAGTGGTGCTGCACGCCAAGGGCAACACCCTCGACGTGGAATTCCCAGAGCACTGGCTGGAGGAGAATCAGCTGACTCAGGCTGACTTTGGTCTCGAAGCCGAGTGGCTGACCCGGGTGGGCATCGTGCTGACAGTCCACTGATAACCTTGTGGCGAGGGAGCTTGCTCCCGCTGGGGCGCGAAGCGGCCCTTTCTTTAAAAGCATGGGCCTGCTGCGCAGTCCAGCGGGAGCAAGCTCCCTCGCCACAGGTGGGTGAATGACAGGTACAAAAAAGGCGATCCCGAGGGATCGCCTTTTTTATTGCGCTTGCGGCTTAGCTGCTCACCGGCAAAATCGGGCTGCCCAGGCGTTCCAGCAACGTCGCCTGCGCGCTGCGCGGGTTCTGGTTGCCGGTTGGCGTGTTGCGGATGTAACGGCCATCCGACTGCAGGCTCCAGCTGTGGGTGTTGTCGGTCAGGTACAGCTCCAGCTCTTTCTTGACGCGGGTCAGCAGCTTCTTGCCTTCCACCGGGAAGCAAGTCTCGACGCGCTTGTCGAGGTTGCGCTCCATCCAGTCGGCGCTGGAGAGGAACATCTGCTCCTCGCCGCCGTTGAGGAAGTAGAACACTCGGGTGTGTTCAAGGAAGCGACCGATGATCGAGCGCACATGGATGTTGTGCGAAACCCCGGCAATGCCCGGACGCAGGCAGCACATCCCGCGCACCACCAGATCGATGCGCACGCCGGACTGGCTGGCCTTGTACAGCGCGCGGATGATCTTCGGATCGGTCAGCGAGTTGAACTTGGCGATGATGTGCGCCGGCTTGCCTTCAACGGCGAACTGGGTTTCCCGGGCAATCATGTCGAGCATGCCCTTTTTCAGGGTGAACGGCGCATGCAGCAGCTTCTTCATGCGCAGCGTCTTGCCCATGCCGATCAACTGGCTGAACAGTTTGCCGACGTCTTCGCACAGGGCATCGTCGGAGGTCAGCAGGCTGTAGTCGGTGTACAGACGGGCGTTGCCGGCGTGGTAGTTACCGGTGCCGAGGTGCGCGTAACGCACGATCTCGCCGGCCTCACGACGCAGGATCAGCATCATCTTGGCGTGGGTCTTGAAGCCGACTACGCCGTAAATCACCACCGCACCGGCCGCTTGCAGACGGCTGGCCAGTTGCAGGTTGGACTCTTCGTCGAAGCGCGCACGCAGTTCGATGACCGCCGTCACTTCCTTGCCGTTGCGCGCGGCGTCCACCAGCGCATCGACGATTTCCGAGTTGGCGCCGGAGCGGTACAGGGTCTGGCGCACAGCCAATACATGTGGGTCTTTCGCCGCCTGGCGCAGCAGGTCGACCACCGGGGTAAACGACTCGAACGGGTGCAGCAACAGGATGTCCTGCTTGCTGACGACACTGAAAATGTTCTCGCTGTTCTGCAGCAGTTTCGGGATCTGCGGGGTGAACGGCGTGTATTGCAGCTCCGGGTGGCTGTCCAGACCGGTGATGCTGAACAGGCGGGTCAGGTTGACCGGGCCGTTGACCTGATACAGCTCGGTTTCGCTCAGGTTGAACTGCTTGAGCAGGTAGTCCGAGAGGTGTTTCGGGCAGGTGTCGGCGACTTCCAGACGCACCGCATCACCGTAGCGCCGCGAGAACAGCTCACCACGCAGGGCGCGCGCAAGGTCTTCGACATCTTCGGAGTCGAGCGCCAGGTCGGCGTTTCGGGTCAGGCGGAACTGGTAGCAGCCCTTCACCTTCATGCCCTGGAACAGGTCATCGGCGTGGGCGTGGATCATCGACGACAGGAACACATAGTTGTCGCCCGGGCCGCCGACTTCTTCCGGAACCTTGATGATCCGAGGCAGCAGGCGCGGTGCCGGAATGATCGCCAGACCGGAATCGCGACCGAAGGCGTCGATGCCTTCCAGTTCGACGATGAAGTTCAGGCTCTTGTTTACCAGCAACGGGAATGGATGCGTCGGGTCGAGGCCGATCGGGGTGATGATCGGCGCGATCTCGTCGCGGAAGTAGCGGCGCACCCAGGTTTTGATCTTGGTCGTCCAGTGACGGCGACGGATGAAGCGCACCTGATGCTTTTCCAGCTCCGGCAGCAGGATGTCGTTGAGGATTGCGTACTGGCGATCAACATGACCGTGCACCAGCTCGCTGATTCGAGCCAGCGCCTGATGCGGTTGCAGACCATCGGCACCGGCCTGTTCCCGGGCGAAGGTGATCTGCTTCTTCAGCCCGGCGACGCGGATTTCGAAGAACTCGTCGAGGTTGCTGGAGAAAATCAGCAGGAACTTCAGCCGCTCCAGCAACGGATAGGACTCATCCAGCGCCTGTTCCAGCACGCGGATGTTGAACTGCAGTTGCGAAAGCTCGCGGTGGATGTACAGGCTGCTGTCATCCAGCCCCGGGATCGCAATCACTGGCGCCGCCGCAACGGCTTCGGTGACCGGCGCGGGCGGCGCAGGTTCGAGTTCCGGCGGGGTTTCGGTGATTTGCTCCACCACCGGTTGAGCTTCTTTTACTGCAACTTCAGTGAGTCCTTCGGTATTCATCGAATGTTCCTGGGAGGGCTATTTCTGCTCTCGTAACAATTGAGCGGCGCGGACAGCAAAGTAAGTCAGGATGCCATCAGCGCCGGCACGTTTAAAGGCGGTCAGTGACTCGAGAATCACCGCCTCGCTCAACCAGCCATTCTGGATCGCCGCCATGTGCATGGCGTATTCGCCGCTAACCTGATAGACGAAGGTCGGCACTTTGAAGGCATCTTTTACCCGGAAAAGAATGTCCAGGTACGGCATGCCGGGTTTGACCATGACCATGTCCGCGCCTTCAGACAAGTCCGCGCCGACTTCGTGCAACGCTTCATCGCTGTTGGCCGGGTCCATCTGATACGAGGCTTTGTTGGCCTTGCCCAGATTCGCTGCCGAACCCACGGCATCGCGGAACGGCCCGTAATAGGCGCTGGCGTACTTGGCCGAGTAGGCCATGATCCGCACATTGACGTGGCCGGCGATCTCCAGCGCTTCGCGGATCGCCTGAATCCGACCGTCCATCATGTCCGACGGTGCCACGACCTGAGCGCCGGCTTCGGCGTGGGACAGCGCCTGCTTGACCAGCGCGTCGACGGTGATGTCGTTCTGCACGTAGCCTTCTTCGTCGAGAATGCCGTCCTGCCCATGGGTGGTGAACGGATCGAGGGCGACGTCAGTGATCACTCCCAGCTCGGGAAACCGCTCACGCAACGCACGAGTGGCGCGCTGGGCAATGCCCTGCGGGTTCCAGGCTTCGGCGGCGTCGAGGGATTTCAATTCGACAGGCGTAACCGGGAACAGCGCCAGCGCCGGAATGCCCAGTTCGACCCATTTCGCCGCTTCTTCAAGCAGCAGATCGATGGTCAGGCGCTCGACGCCGGGCATCGAGGCCACGGCTTCGCGACGGTTCTCACCGTCAAGCACGAACACCGGCAGGATCAGGTCATCGACCGTCAGCACGTTTTCCCGTACCAGCCGACGCGAAAAATCATCGCGACGGTTGCGGCGCAAACGGGTAGCGGGGAACAAACGGTTGGCAGGGGTAAAGCTCACGGCAGACTCCTGAGCCCGCGCAAACGGGCGAGCGTGACAGTTATAAGCGGCCATTATGACCAACAGATTACAGTTGTGCGTACCCCGTGACATGTAGCCGCATTCCATTGTTAGCGTAGGAATTGTTCACGTCGAGACACATTTCGACACTTTCCTGAATGTGTCCGAAGGGTTAGGCTGCGCGTTCATTTCGCCAGCACCCAGACAATGCTCCAACAATTTCTGCATGACTTCGGCTACTTTGCCCTGTTTCTCGGCACGTTCTTCGAAGGCGAAACCATCCTGGTGCTCGCGGGCTTCCTCGCGTTCCGTGGATACATGGACATCAACCTGGTGGTGGTCGTGGCGTTCTTCGGCAGCTATGCCGGCGATCAGCTGTGGTACTTCCTGGGGCGCAAGCACGGGCGCAAATTGCTCGCGCGCAAACCGCGCTGGCAGATGATGGGCGACCGCGCGCTGGAACACATCCGCAAGCATCCGGACATCTGGGTCCTGAGCTTCCGCTTCGTTTACGGCCTGCGCACGGTGATGCCGGTGGCGATCGGCCTGTCGGGTTATCCGCCGGGACGCTACCTGCTGCTCAACGGCATCGGCGCAGCGATCTGGGCCACCGCTCTGGCGGCCGCCGCCTACCACTTCGGCGCGGTGCTCGAAGGCATGCTCGGCAGCATCAAGAAGTACGAACTGTGGGTGCTCGGCGCCCTGTTGGTACTGGGTGTCGGCCTGTGGCTGCGTCGCCGCTTCAAGAATGCGCGCCTGGCCAAGCAGGTTTACGCCGATGAACAAGCCGCAAAAGCCGCGCGCCTGCTTCAGGCAGAACACACCAAACCCGCCGAGCCTAAGACGCCAGCCGAGTAACACGCTGGCGACAGCCATACAGCCCGATGCCACTGAGCAGGCTGTAACCGAGCAGACCAGCCCAGGCCAACGGGCTGGCTGGCCATAGCCCGAGCAGCGGCGCCAGCCATACCAGGGGCACATTCGACCCCAGCCGCAGCAGCTCGACCTTCAGTGCCCACGGGCGATTCTCCAGCATCACCCCCAGCGCGAACAAACCCCACGCCACTGCGCCCCACCCCAGCAACAGCGCTGTGATCGACAGATGTTGCGCCTGCCCCATCAGGTCACTGCCCAGCGCGATATAGACGCAGAACTGTAGCGCCACATACCACTGGCGACGGCTGTCGAGCGGCACCTCGTACTTGCGGAAGCGGCTCAAGTCGGGTTTGGTCAGCGGGTACTTCGCCGCCACGTCCGCCGGACGCCAGCCGGTGCGCATGAACCAGATCCGCAGCTTGTCCCACTTGCTCTCGGCACGGCGTGCGTCGCCCCACAACTGCACATAGAACTGCACATTGGCCCACAGCGGATTCCAGCTCGCCAGCGGCGTGGTCACACCGAAAATCACCGGCTCGTTGTCGTCCTCTTCCTGAAACGTACCGAACAACCGATCCCAAAGAATGAACACCCCGCCGTAGTTGCGATCCATGTAGAGAGCGTTCTGTGCATGGTGGGCCCGATGATTGGATGGCGTGACGAAGAACCACTCGAACCAGCCGAGCTTGGGAATGTGCCGGGTGTGAACCCAGAACTGATACAGCAGATTCATCGCCGCGACACTGACGAACACCAGCAGCGGCACGCCAAACACGGCCATCGGCAGGTAGAAGATCCAGCCCAGCAGAAATCCGGTACTGGTCTGGCGCAACGCCGTGGAGAGGTTGTATTCCTCGCTCTGGTGATGCACCGAATGCGCGGCCCAAAGAATGTTGCGCTCGTGGCCCAGGCGATGCAGCCAGTAATAGCAGAAGTCATAGAAGACAAAGGCCAGCACCCAGACCCAGAGACTGTCGGCCGGCAACCTGAGCAGCGCCAGGTGTTCCAGGGCAAACGCATAGGTCACCAGCCCCAGGCCTTTGGTCAGCAGGCCGGTGGTGGTCGACAACACCCCGGCGCTGAGGCTGTTGACCGAGTCGGCGAGGCGATAGTGTCGGGTCCCGCGCCAGCGATCGGCAAGCAGTTCGGCGGCAATCAGCACGAAGAAAAATGGCACTGCATACAGAATGAAGTCCATGGCGCGCCCCGGTCGGATTCTATGGACAGATCCTAGGTCTAGCCGCCCTTTTCCCCTATGGCAACGTACGACAATTTAGTGGACATTTAGCGCCATGAATCTGGAGAGAAACCCATGAGCAAAAAAGTTGCAGTGATCCTGTCCGGCAGCGGCGTGTACGACGGCGCCGAGATCCACGAGAGCGTCATCACCCTGTTGCGCCTGGATCAACGCGGCGCGCAGGTGCAGTGCTTCGCGCCGAACATCGCGCAATTGCATGTGATCAATCACCTGACCGGTGAAGAAATGCCCGAAACGCGCAACGTCCTGGTGGAGTCGGCGCGCATTGCCCGCGGCAACATCAAGGACATCCGTGAGGCCGACATCGAAGACTTCGACGCGCTGATCGTGCCTGGCGGCTTTGGCGCCGCGAAGAACCTCTCGAACTTCGCCGTCGAAGGTGCCGGCTGCACGGTACAGCCTGAGGTGCTGGCCTTGGCTGAAGCCTTTGCCGAAGCGGGCAAACCGGTGGGCCTGATGTGCATCTCGCCGGCACTGGCGGCGAAAATCTACGGCCCGGGCGTAACCTGCACCATCGGCAACGACGCCGATACCGCCACCGCGATGAACAAGATGGGCGCCACCCACGAAGACTGCGCGGTGAGCGAGATCATCGAAGACAAGGCGCGCAAACTGGTGACCACCCCGGCCTACATGCTGGCGCAGAACATCAGTGAGGCGGCTTCGGGGATCAACAAGCTGGTCGACCGGGTGCTCGAACTGACGCACGAGAACGATGTTTGATGCGACCTTTCTGAAGGATTTTCGTGGTGAGGGGATTTATCCCCGATGGCTGCGCAGCAGCCCTTTGCATCTTGAAGCATTGGGCCTGCTGTGCAGGCCATCGGGGATAAATCCCCTCACCACAGGAATACGGTTGAATCAGGACTGACGTGCAAGGCGCGTGAGGATCCGGTCCAGTGCATTGGCAAACGCCTGTTTCTCACGCTCGCCGAACGGTGCCGGGCCGCCGCTGATCTGACCCTGCTCACGCAGGTCGGTAAACAGGTTGCGCACGGCCAGGCGCTCGCCCATGTTCTGCGCGTCGAACTCCTTGCCGCGCGGGTCAAGCGCCGCTACACCTTTCTTCACCAGGCGATCGGCCAGCGGAATATCGCTGCAGATCACCAGCTCTCCGGGCACCGCGTGCTCGACCAGATAATCGTCCGCCGCATCCGGGCCGCTGGGCACCACGATCAGCTTGACGATCGCCAGCCCCGGCTTGATCTGCGGTTGCCCCGCCACCAGCACCACTTCGAACCGGCGCTTGAGGGCGAACTTCACCACCAGCTCCTTGGCGGCCCGCGGGCAGGCGTCGGCATCGATCCATACACGCATGATTTTTTCCTCTTCTAAAAGCATCGCGGGCAAGCCGCGCTCCCACAAGGTTAACGCTAAACCTGTGGGAGCGTGGCTTGCCCGCGAATGTGAGCGCAGCGAATGCTGTTAAGCAGTGACCCGCTTCTTCTCCGCGATCCGACTCCGCCCGTACAGCACAACAATCGCCAGAATCGCCACGGCCTGAGCCGTCAGCGAATAGGCGTCGGCGTGAATCCCCAGCCAGTCGAATTCAAAGAACGCCACCGGTCGTGTGCCGAAAATCCCGGCTTCCTGCAGCGCTTTCACGCCATGCCCGGCGAACACCACCGACAAGGCACAGAGCAGACCAGCGTTGATGCTGAAGAACAGCGCCAGCGGCAGTTTCGCCGAGCCACGCAGGATCACCCAGGCCAGACCGATCAGCAGCACCAGCGCCGTCGCACCACCGGCCAGCACCGCATCATGCCCGGCGGGGCCAGCCTGCAGCCACAGGGTTTCGTAGAACAGGATCACTTCGAACAACTCGCGGTACACCGAGAAGAACGCGAGGATCGCGAAGCCGAAACGCCCGCCGCCGCCCACCAGACTCTGTTTGATGTAGTCCTGCCAGGCTGCAGCGTGGCGCCGGTCGTGCATCCACACGCCGAGCCACAGCACCATCACGCTGGCGAACAGCGCCGTCGCGCCTTCGAGCAATTCACGCTGCGAGCCGCTGACGTCGATCACATACGCCGCCAGCGCCCAGGTACCAAGACCGGCGAGCAGCGCCAGGCCCCAGCCGACATTGACGCTGCGCACCGCCGATTGCTGGCCGGTATTGCGCAGGAACGCGAGGATCGCCGCCAGCACCAGAATCGCTTCGAGGCCTTCGCGCAGCAGAATCAGCAGACCGGAGATGTAGCTCAGCGACCAGCTCAGGCCATCGCTGCCAAGCAGTTCGGCAGACGCTTTGAGCTTGCCCTTGGCCGCGTCCAGGCGCTCTTCGGCCTGCGCCACCGGCAGACCATCCTGCAACGACTGACGGTAGGCCATCAGCGATTTTTCGGTGTCCTTGCGTACGTTGGCGTCGACGTTATCCAGCGAACTTTCGACCAGTTCGAAACCTTCCAGATACGCCGCCACCGACAGGTCATAGGCCTGATCACGATCACCGGCGCGGTAAGCCGCCAGGCTTTTGTCCAGCGTCGCGGCGGTGTAGTCGAGCAATTGCGCCGGGCCGCGTTTGACCTGCGGTGGCTGGGCGCGCTGGGCACGGAAGGTCGCGGCGACTGGCGCACCTTCGGCGGCCTGTACTTCGGCCGGCGTCTGGCGTGCCAGATCAGCGATATTGAAAGTCTTGTCGGACTTGGCGGCGGCCGGGTCGGCACTGAAGCCGGCGATGTAGGTCGCCAGGTCCCAGCGCTGACGGTCGTCCAGTTGATCGGCGAACGCCGGCATGTCGGTGCCTTCGACACCTTGGCCGAGGGTGCTGTAGATCGCGTACAGGCTCAGATGATCCATCCGCGCGGCATCGCGCAGGTTGGCCGGTGGCGGCGCCATGCCGAGGCCCGCCGGACCGTCACCGGCTCCGTTGGCACCGTGACAAACCGAGCAGTTTTGCGCATACAGCGGCGCGCCACGGGTCGGATCCGGCGTGATGATCGGCGCCTGGCTGACCTCATACGCCACCGCCAGTTTCGCCCCCAGTTGCCGGGCCTGACGGGCGACGTCGGCACCATCCTGCTTTGCCGTGATAGCCGCATGCAGAGCTTCGACGCCCTGCTCCAGCGCAGCCTTCTCCGGTTTGGCCGGCAGACCGCCGATCAGTCCTTGCAGCACTTGGGTGAATTCCAGCTGCTCGCGGTATTCGCCGTCGTCGACGACCTTGCCCGCTTCAACCGTCGGCGGGTAGTCGGCGCTGATGTAATCGAGCAGGTGCAGCGCTTGCGGGGCGCCTTCCACCGTGTCGGCCAGCAGGTTGAAGCTGCTCAGGGCACACAAGGGGAACACCAGCCAGGCCAGAAATCGGGACGCGGCAGTCATGAATGAGTCTCAAATGGAAATGCGAAGTTACATATTGTTCACTTCGAACGCTTTTCACTCAAGCGTTGTCGATGTACGCCACCTGGGACGGGTGCCATGAACCTGCGAAAACGGACGCATCACTTGGCCACTACCGCACTCTATACTGCGCCACCTCATTGCATTTGCTGCTCAAGGACGAACCCTCTTCATGCGCCATAGCTTGCTGCTACCCCTGTTGATCGCCACCGTTGTGCAGTTGAACGGTTGCGGTGCGTATCGCAATTACGATCTGGAACTGCAACAGACCACCGCCCCGCTCAAAAACGGCAACATCGAAGGTGCCCTTTCGGTGATCGAAGCGAACAATCCGGACCCGGAAAAAGACCTGCTCTACTACTTCGAAAAAGGCGCCGTACTGAGTGCCGGCGGCGATTTTGCGCAAAGCCAGACCACCTGGCGCAGCGCCGAACAGATGATTATCGAACGCCAGGACACAATCCAGACCACTGGTGACAAGTTGCTTGCAGCAATGGGCGATCACTGGGGCAGCATCATCAACGACAAGCTGCGCCGCTACGATGGCTACGACTATGAAAAGGTCATGCTGACCACGCAAATGGCCCTCAATCAGTTGGCGCTAAATGACTTCGATGGCGCTCGCGCCGACATCAAGAAAACCCACGAGCGCGAAGCGCTGATCGCTCGGCAACGGGAGCTGGAATACGAAAAAATCGAGGAAGCAGCCAAGGCCCAGGGCGCACGTGTGCATTACAGGGATCTGCAGGGCTACCCGGTGGTAATGCTCGAATCGCCTGCGGTGATTGCCCTGAAAAACGGTTACCAAAGTGCATTCAGTCACTATCTCGCGGGCTTCACTTATGAAGCGCTGGGTGAAAAGGATCTTGCCGCACCCGGATATCGTCAGGCCATTGAACTGCGCCCGGACGTAGCCTTTTTTCAACAGGCACTGCGCGACCTCGGCAGCCCCGGACTCAAGGCCGATGAAAGTGACGTGCTGATCATTGTGCAAAGCGGGCTGGCACCTGCCCGCAGTTCAGTACGCGTGCCGTACCCGGTGAAGCTGGCAGACGGGCAAGTCATCGTCGCCAACATTTCGTTTCCGGTGATGGTGCCGGACACCTCAACCCCGCCGGTCAGTCAGGTGAGTATCGATGGTCGCCAGAAGAAACTGATCGCGGTCAACAGCATCACCGAAATGTCCTTGCGCACGCTGCGTGACGACATGCCCGGGATTATCCAGCGCACGACCTATCGGGCATTCCTCGCCGCAGATGTTCAAGGCACGGACAATCGACGCAACCCGAGCAAGGCGTCCTACGTGACTCACTGGGACAATTTCGAACACGCTGACACCCGCACCTGGCGCACCCTGCCTGACCTGACGCAGGTTGTGCGCCTGCGCCTGAAAAAGGGCGAGCATCTGATCAGCCTGTCGAATACCACGGCGCCGCTGAAGATCCGTATCGACCAGCACCGGCAGATGATCGGCCTGCGCGTGCTCGGTGGACAGATTTACGCCAATGGCAGCGCTTTTCAGTCCCGCACCTCGCTGGAAAATCGAGTATCCAGCCTGAAATAAGTAATGGCACCAAACTAACAAGTGCGATTAAAAAGCTATTACATGGCCAGCATCGCCCGCTTATAATGCCGCGCCCTCGCTATAGCGACGCGGCATAAAAGCTCCTCTGGTTATGAGGAATTGGCAGGAGGCCAGCGCCACTGTCGATGGGTCACACCAGCCCGACCAGCACCGGCGGCTGATGCAGTTACTAGCTCAGGGAAGAAGTACCCCCATGGCATTGCGCACTCCCACCTTGATCGCGCTCAGCGCTGTCACTCTGCTGTCAGGCTGTTCGGCGTTTCGCAACTACGATTCGGAACTGGCCCAGACCAACCAGCAACTGGCCACCGGCAACGTCGACGCCGCGCTGACCCTGCTGGAAAAGAACAACACCGGCCCCGACAAAGATCTGCTCTATTACTTCGAGAAAGGTGAGTTGCTGCGCGCCAAGGGTGACCTGTCCGGCAGCCAGAACGCCTGGACCAGCGCCGACCAGGTGGTCGGTCAGTGGGAGGATTCGGTCAAGCTCGACTCCGGCAAATACCTGGCCCAGTTCGGCAGCTTCATCGTCAACGACAAGGTCCGTCGCTACGAAGGTTACGACTACGAGAAAGTCATGCTGACCACCCAGATGGCCCTCAACCTGCTGGCCGTCAACGACTTCGATGGCGCCCGCACCGCGATCAAGAAAACCCACGAACGTGAAGCGGTGATCGCCGACCTGCGCGACAAGGAATACCTCAAGAGTGAGGAAGAGGCCGAAAAGGAAGGGATCAAGACTCAGTACAAGGATCTGCAAGGCTACCCGGTCGCCAGCCTCGACGCGCCGGAAGTGGTCAGCCTGAAAAACAGCTACCAGAGTGCGTTCAGCCATTATCTGGCCGGTTTCGTCTACGAAGCCCTGGGCGAGAAAGACCTGGCTGCACCGGGCTACCGCAAGGCGGCCGAACTGCGCCCGAACACCCCACTGCTGGAGCAGGCGCTGGTCAACCTCGACAAGCCGAGCAAGTCCGACGACAGCGACATCCTGATCGTGGTGCAAAGCGGTCTGGCACCTTCGCGCGATTCGATCCGCGTGCCGCTGCCATTGCCGATCTCCAACAATGTGGTGATCACTCCACTGTCGTTCCCGATCATCAAGCCTGACACCTCCACCGCACCGTTCGCGCAGATCGGTGTCGATGGCCAGCAAGTCAACCTGACGGCCCTCAACAGCACCACCGCCATGTCCCGCCGCGCCCTGCGCGATGACATGCCGGGGATCATTGTGCGCACCACCGTGCGCGCAATCACCAAAGGCGTGGCGCAGAAGAAGATCAACGAAACCAATCCGCTGGCCGGTCTGGCCGTGGGTATCTCTTCAGCCGTGCTGGAAGGTGCCGATACCCGTACGTGGCGCACCCTGCCGGACAATACCCAAGTGGTGCGTCTGCGCTTGAAGAAAGGCGAGCATCAAGTCAGCCTGCCGAGCGCCGTCGGCGGTTCGCTGGTCAAGGTCACCGTCGATCAGCGTTATCAAGTGATCAGCCTGCGAGCGGTGGGCAATCAGGTATTTGCCGGCGGCGTCGCCGCCCATGTCATCCCGAGCGTCGGCGCGACCAACGTCGCCAGCCTCAAACAACCTTAAGAACGGAGTCTTTGCATGCGCTTCAAACTCTTCGCCGTTGCCGCCCTCGCCGTCCTGGCCAGCGGCTGCGCCACCCCGCCACCGCCGGAGCCGGGCAGCGCCGCGAGCAAGGTCGTGGCCATGGGCCCGCAGAAACACATCGCGGTCGGCGCCATGCGCGTCGCCCGTGAGAACGGCTTCATGACCGTCAATGTGCAGTTGACCAACACCCTCAACAGCAACAAGACGTTCTACTACCGCTTCGCTTGGCTCGGTGCGGAAGGCTTTCCGGTCGCCGAGGAAGAAGTCTGGAAAAGCCAGATGATGTACGGCGCTCAGACCAGCTTCATCCAAGGCATCGCCCCGACCCCGAAAGCCGTGGACTTCCGTCTCGAACTCAAGACGCCTTAAGCCCGCCAACCTATTCCTGTATTAGAGAGCATTCCCATGTTTGCACGCTTTTCCCTGATCGCTGTCCTCGCCCTGCTGGCCTCCGGTTGCGCCAACACCTCGCCGACCCTGGGCAGCAAGAACATCAGCTACGGCGACACCAAAGCAGTTGAAACCGTGACCAACGAATTCGGTTCGACCGACCTGCAGATGATCGCCGAATCGATGACCCGCTCCCTGGCCCAGTCCGGCATTCTGCAGGGCCGCCCGGTGGTGCAGGTCTACGACGTGAAAAACAAGACCAGCGAGTACATCGATACCCGCGAAATCACCACCAGCATCAAGACTCAGCTGATGAAATCCGGCACTGCCCGCTTCGCCAGCGACAACACCGCGATGCAGAGCCAGGTCGATCAGCTCAAGCTGCAAAACCAGAGCGGCCTGTACAAGAAGAGCACCGTGGCCAAGACCGGCAACATGATCGCCGCCAAATACCGTCTGGAAGGTTCGATCAGCTCGATCGTCAAGCGCAGCAGCGACTACAAGGACGTCTTCTACAAATTCAGCCTGCAACTGATCGACGTCGAAAGCGGTCTGGCCGAGTGGATGGACGAAAAAGAGATCCGCAAAACCACGGAGCGTTAATTGATGCGCGCATGGATTGGCATGATGGCCCTGGCTTGCGCGTTCAGCGTGCAAGCGGCCCCGAAAGTCACGGTAACGGATCTGGCGTATCAGGAACGTGTGGAGCAGTACATCCACATCGTCTCGGCGCAGAACAATTACCGCGAGGGTTACTACAGCTCCAGTGGTTCGTCGAACTACAACGAGCTGGAAGCGACCACCAGCTACATCGAACAGGGTGAACTGCGTAAATTCACCGGCGACATCAAGGGCGAGATCCTGCGCACCGGGATGTTCCAGCTGGTGCAGGGCACGCCGTACACCGCGTCGTCCAAGGGTGACGTCTATGACGTGATCAAGCGCATCAAGGCCGGCAGCTTCAAAGGCGCCGACTACGTGCTGTTCGGCACCGTATCCGACATCGACTTCACCCAGGACATGAACGAGCTGGCGCACACCGACAGCTATTCGGCGGTGCTGGGTCTGACGCTGGTGGCGGATTTCAGCCTGATCAACACCAAAACCTACGAGATCACCTCGGCCTTCACGGCGATGGGTGAAGCGCAGGACACCAAACTGGTGAACGGCCGCGACATCAAGATCTCGCTGAACCGCCCGCGGGTGGTGCGTGAAGTGTCGAAAGCGCTGGGCGAAGACGTCGCCGGGCAACTGAGCATGCAGCTCGGTGGCGGCGGTTACGAGCAGCCGCGTGAGGCGCAGCAGCGCAACAACCTGCCGCGTGATACCGCGCCGGTGATTTCGCACTGACTCTTGGCTGAACGCGTTCTGTGGCGAGGGAGTTTGCTCCCGCTGGGCTGCGAAGCAGACCCAAAAGCTTGTGAGCGCTGCGCACTCAAGCGGGAGCAAGCTCCCTCGCCACAATTGAGCGTCACTCCAAAGTCTTGGCGGATAAAAAAGGCGACCTCATCAGGTCGCCTTTTTTGTGCCCGCGCGCTTTACACCGCCGCTTTACGCAACGTCGCCATGAACGCAGCGGCGCCAATGAACAGCCCGGCAAACGTGCGGTTCATGCGTTTCTGCTGCTTCGGCGTGCGCAACAGGCGTAGCACCTTGGACGCCAAACCCGTGTAGCCAGCCATGACAACCAGATCCACGCAGATCATGGTCACGCCGATCACCAGGTACTGCATCAGCAGCGGTGCATGGGGATTGATGAACTGCGGCAGCACTGCCAGCATGAACACCAGCGCCTTGGGGTTACTGATGTTGACCAGGAAGCCGCGAAACACCAGCGCCAGCGGTTTACCGATCGGCCGGACTGCTGCGTCATCGCTCATGTCCATGGGCAGTGCACGCCATTGCTTGACCGCCAGATAGACCAGATAGGCCACACCGAACCATTTGATCGCATAGAACGCAGTGGCCGAAGCAGTGAGAATCGCGCCGACGCCAGCGCCGACAATCGCAATCTGTACCGCCAGGCCAACTTGCAGGCCCAACGCGTTCCAGTAACCGCGCCAGAAACCGTATTGCAGGCCGCTGGACATCGACGCAATGGCGCCAGCACCCGGGGACAGACTGATCACCCAGCAGGCGGCAAAGAATGCCAGCCATGTTTGAAGCTCCATCGCACACCTCGACTCTGAATCGTGACAGACGTCAAAGCTAATGCGGTTTGGGCCTAAAAGCAAAAGATCGCAGCCTGCGGCAGCGCCTACATTGAAATGCGATCCCTGCAGGAGCTGCCGCAGGCTGCGATCTTTTGATCCTGTCTGGAAAACTACTTCTCGAACCCGCTGGACGGAAACACATCACTCCCGCGCCAACGCCGCACCGAGCGCTGGAAGAACAGGCTGTTCGGCACTTGTACCATGGCGCTGCCAGTGCCCAATTCCTCTGCCTCGATCAACGTGGTGTAAAGCAGATTGATCGCCACCACCCGGCCTTTGACCCCGGGTTTGTCAGTGGTGTCGACCAGCTCCACCACATCGCCGAGGCGGAACGGGCCGACGGTGAAGATCAGGATCGCGCAGAGCAGGTTCGACAGCACACTCCACATCGCGAAGAACGCCACCGCCGCCACCGCGACGAAACCCGACAGCGCCGTCCACAACACCGTGGCCGACACGCCGAGGCGCTCCAGCACAAAGATCAGCGCACTGCCCATGATCAGCCAGCGCAGACCGCCACGCAGCGGCATCAGCAACTGCGGCGGAAACGGGTAGCGCTCACCCAGACGGGTCAGGCCTTTGGCAACGAAGCGCTGGGCCAGATAGCCGGCCAGCAGGATCAGCAGAATCTGCACGCCGAGCCAGATCGGCTCGACCCACACCGCCGGCAATGGCCACTTGAACGCGTCCATCAGGACAGCGCCTCCAGCTCCGCCTGCATGCTTTCCAGCGTCTCGAGCGCCTCCATCCACGCTTCTTCCAGCTCGGCTTCGCGCACTTTCAGCCTGGCCTGCTCGGCCAGCAGATCACGCAACTCGTTCTTGCGCGCCGGCTCGTAGATGTCGCTGTCACCGAGGCTGGCGTCGACCTTGGCGAGTTTCTCGTGCAGTTTGCCCAGTTCGGCTTCGAGCTTGTCGGCTTCGCGTTTGTGCGGCGCCAGTTGCTGACGCAATGCAGCGGCGGCCTGGCGCTGAGCCTTCTTGTCGGTTTTGTCCGGGTTAACCGGCGTGTTGCTGACCGGCGCGTTGCGCTGACGGTATTCCACCAGCCAGCGCGCGTAGTCTTCAAGGTCGCCATCGAACTCTTCGACCTTGCCGTCAGCGACCAGGTAGAAGTTGTCGGTGGTGCTCTTGAGCAAGTGCCGATCGTGAGACACCACCAGTACCGCGCCGCTGAATTCCTGCAGCGCCATGGTCAGCGCCAGGCGCATTTCCAGGTCGAGGTGGTTGGTCGGTTCGTCGAGCAGCAACAGGTTCGGTCGCTCCCAGGCGATCAACGCCAGGGCCAGACGCGCTTTTTCGCCACCGGAGAAATTCAGTACCGGCTCGTCGATCCGCGCGCCACGGAAGTCGAAACCGCCAAGGAAGTCGCGCAGGGTCTGCTCGCGTTCGGTCGGCGCCAGACGCTGCAGGTGCAGCAACGGGCTGGCCTTGGCATCCAGCGAGTCGAGCTGATGCTGGGCGAAGTAGCCGACCACGGTGTTCTCGCCGCGTGTCAGGCGCCCGGCCAGCGGTTCAAGCTCGCCGGCGAGGTTCTTGATCAGGGTCGACTTGCCGGCACCGTTCGGCCCGAGCAGACCGATCCGCGCACCCGGGGTCAGTTGCAGCTTGACCTTCTCCAGGATGGTTTTTTCGCCGTAACCCAGACGCGCATCGGACAGGTCGATCAGCGGGCTGGAGATCTTGGTCGATTCACGAAAGACGAAGTCGAACGGCGAATCGACGTGGGCCGCCGACAGCTCTTCCATGCGCTCCAGCGCCTTGATCCGGCTTTGCGCCTGACGGGCCTTGGTGGCCTGGGCCTTGAAGCGGGCGATGTAGCTTTCCATGTGCGCACGTTGCGCCTGCTGCTTTTCGTAGGCCTGCTGTTGCTGGGCCAGACGTTCGGCACGGGCACGCTCGAACGCGGTATAGCCGCCCCGGTACAGGGTCAGTTTGCGCTGATCGACATGGGCCACGTGATCGACCACTTCATCGAGGAAGTCGCGGTCGTGGGAAATCAGCAGCAGGGTGCCCGGGTAGCTTTTCAGCCACTCTTCGAGCCAGATGATCGCGTCGAGATCCAGGTGGTTGGTCGGTTCGTCGAGCAGCAGCAAATCCGACGGACACATCAAAGCCTGCGCCAGGTTCAGACGCATCCGCCAGCCACCGGAGAAATCGCCTACCTGACGATCCATCTGCTCGTTGGTGAAACCCAGACCGGCGAGCAACTTGCGCGCCCGCGCGTCGGCGGTATAGCCGTCGGCGCTGTCGAGCTCGGCGTGCAGGCGGGCCAGCGCCGTGCCATCGTGGGCCGCTTCGGCGACGGCGAGGTCACGTTGCACCTCACGTAGACGCAGGTCGCCATCGAGCACATAGTCGACCGCCAGACGCTCGAGGGTGTCGACCTCCTGGCGCATGTGCGCGATCCGCCAGTCGGCCGGCAGCAGGCAATCGCCCGAGTCCGGGTGCAACTCGCCGCGCAGCAAGGCGAACAGGCTGGATTTGCCGGCGCCGTTGGCACCGATGAGGCCGGCTTTGTGGCCGGCGTGCAGGGTCAGCTCGGCGTCTTCTAGCAGACGTTGCGGGCCACGCTGTAAAGTCAGGTTCTGAAGTCGGATCATAATGGCGGCGGAGTCTACCAGCTTCGCTCACAACTGGCGCGAGTAGCACGATGTCCTCTGACCTGTGGAGCTTTTCCCTTGCCACCTACGCCCGACCGGGCGTGGAACCTGCCTGCCTGCAACTGCAAGCGGCGGGGGCCAATGTCTGCCTGCTGCTCTGTGGTCTGTGGCTTGAGCAACGTGGCGCAGCTTGTGACGAACAGCGCCTGGAGCAGCTGAAAAAGCTGGTGGGGCCTTGGGATCAGGAGGTGGTGCAGCCACTGCGTGCGTTGCGCACTCAATGGAAAACCCTGGCCGAGGAAGATTCGGTACTCAAAGGGTTGCGAGAACAAATGAAAGCGCTGGAGCTGGAAGCCGAACGGCATCTGCTGTGGCAACTGGAACAGGTCGCTCAGGACTGGCCGCGCGATGACGTCTCAGCGTCGGGGCAATGGCTCGAGAGTCTGGCGGGATCGACCGCCAGCCCGAACCGCGACGCGCTGCAAGTGCTGCGCGTCGCGGCAACCGGCACTTAGGAAGCGCTGGTCGGGTTACTGCTGACGCTCGACGCAGCGGCTGGCGTTGGCGCCGTCGTGGTGGTCGAGGTAGAAGCGGCTGGAGCAGGTGCAGCGGCCGGCGCCGGAGCGGCTGGCTTGGCAGCCGGTGCAGTCGCCGGTTTGGCGGCCGCGGGTTTGGCAGCGGCCGGTTTTTTCGCGGCGGGTTTGGCAGCCGGTTTAGCGGCTGGCTTGGCGGCGACTGGTTTGGCAGCAGGCTTGGCCGCAGCGGTCGCAGGTTTTGCTGCTGCAGGTTTGGCCGCGGTTTTAACAGCAGGCTTGGCCGCTGGTTTGGCAGCAACCTTGGCAGCAGGTTTTGCTGCTGCAGGTTTGGCCGCAGTTTTTGCTGCCGGTTTCGCAGCGGCGGTTTTCGCGACAGGTTTGGCAGCCGGTTTTACCGCGACTTTGGCAGCTGGTTTAGCAGCAGCGGTTTTTACCGGAGCGGCTTTGCGCGCAGCAGGTTTTGCCGCTGGCTTGGCAGCCGGTTTTGTCGCTGCAGGTTTGGCAGCGGCAGTACGAGCAGCCGGTTTCGCAGCGCTCGCCGCAGCCGGTTTTTTAACTGCGGTTTTGGCAGCAGGTTTGGCGGCAGGTTTGGCGGCGGTTTTAGCCGGTGCCTTGGCCGCTGGTTTTGCCGCTGGCTTGGCTGCAGCAGTTTTCGCCGGCGCTTTTGCCGCCGCAGGTTTCGCGGCCGCTTTCTTCGCAGGCACTGCTGCAGGTTTTGCTGCGCGAGATGTCAACGCCTTGCCGGCGGCTTCTTGCACACGACCGACACCCTGGGCCAGTTTCAGGCTTTCCTGGGCGTCGCGCTTGAGTTGCAGAATGTAGCCACGAGTGTCGGACTGACGATCCTTCAGCGCATCGAGCAGGTCTTCGAGTTCTTTGACGGCAGCCTTGGCCTTGTTCTGCGCCTTGGCTTTACCGGCAGCGGCTGCGTCCTGCAATTTGGTGCGGGATTTGTGCAGTTTTTCTTGCGCCTTGCCGCGTTGCTTTTCCAGTTTGGCGAGCAGTTTTTCAGCATCAGCCAAGGCTTGGGAGCAAGCGTTTTCCAAATGCTCGAGCAGGCTGCCCGAGAGTTGTTGGAGTAAGTGCAACGGAGTGTTTACAGGCTTCTTGGTGGCCGACATGGTTTACCTCCTGGCTGACGTGAGTGCGGCTCATACTAGACCTCTGCAGTTACCGCCGCTAGGTCATCTTGACAGTAACGAAACCGTTGCGTTGCAACGAAGCGAAAATGTTCTGCACAAAGACAAAAGCAGTTCACCGTTGCAGACGTTCGCGCTGGCATAATCGCCCGCATCTCAGGACGGAGTGTGCCCATGTCGCGCTACCTTGTTTTATCCCTCTGGATGATTTTTTCTGCCGCCCACGCCGACGAAAAAACCACCGCGAACGATGCTCACGATCTGGCCTACAGCCTCGGCGCCAGCCTCGGTGAGCGCTTGCGCCAAGAGGTCCCGCAATTGCAGATTCAGGCGTTGGTCGACGGATTGCAGCAGGCCTATCAAGGCAAGCCATTGGCACTGAGCGAAGCACGGATCGAGCAGATCCTCGCCGATCACGAGTCGCAAAACGCCGAACACTCTACGCTGCCTTCAAGCGATGCCGCGATGGAAAACGAACAACGTTTTCTCACCGCCGAAAAAGCCAAGCCAGGCGTAAAGGAACTGGCCGACGGCATCCTGTTGACCGAGCTGACCCCGGGTACCGGTGCCAAGGCCGGGCCCGATGGAAAAGTGCAGGTGCTGTACGTCGGTCGGTTGCCGGATGGCACGGTGTTCGACCAGAACACTCAACCGCAATGGTTCAGCCTCGACAGTGTGATTGCCGGCTGGCGTACCGCACTGCAGAACATGCCGGTAGGTGCCAGGTGGCGGCTGGTGATTCCATCGGATCAGGCCTACGGGGCCGACGGTGCGGGCGATCTGATCGCGCCATTTACACCACTGGTGTTTGAAGTCGAGTTGCGCGGCGCAACGAGCTGATCGCACCCGGCGCGCAGGCATAAAAAAACGCGGTGCACTTTCGATGCACCGCGTTTTTTATGCCTGCGAGAAACCTGTCAGGCCTGAACCGGATCTTCCTGCTTGTGTGCCGTGTGCAGCACTTCAATCAGACAGTCTTCCAGCTCGAAGCGCTCGTGCAGCAGGCCACCCAGTTCCTTGAACTTCTCGGCGACGCATTTGCCTGCATCGCAAAGGTCGTTGAACGCGAGGAGTTTTTCGGTGATGACGTCGATACGCGGGTAAAGGGTTTCGGCAAGTTCCAGGCCGCGCTTGTCGTTGAACGCCTTGGCTTCACCGGTCAGTTGTTCGTAGATCTCGAAGTGCCCGGCCGAGACGTAATCGACCAGCACACCGCAGAATTCCAGCAAGGGTTTACGGTTCTCGGACAGAGCCTGTGGCTTGTCGCCCAACTTGTCGTAGGCACCGATCAGATCTTCACGCTCTTGCAACCAGCGGTCGATCAGCAGATGAACTCCACCCCAGCGTTCCTGAGCATTCTGACAACTTTCGAGCATGGCGATCTCTCTTCCCTTGTGGGTCATGCTGCTCTACACCCGCGCCCCTCTTCTGGCTGTTATCGCTTGGAGGCGGACCGGGCAGAGCGTCATCGAGCAACATAAATCCAATGACACGTGCGGGCCAGATTATGCCCGCACGCCTGTGGCTTCAAGGTACGCAGGAGATAAAGTTCATACAAGTGTTTAATCCCTGACCAGCGCGCGGTGCGACGCTTCGCCGCTGGGGGAGCGCTGCAGAGCGCTCCAGACCAGCCGCAGCAATTGGTACACAGACAGGATGAACATTGCCACAAAGAACAGCAGGCTCCACTCGGGGATACTCAAATCGAACAGTGTCCAGGAAATTTCTGCGCAATCTCCACCGCCTCTGAGCATCCGCACCGTGGCACACAACCAGGGCAGGTTGCTGAACAACGCTTCGGAATCAGGCGCGCAGCGGGTCATTTGCATCAGCGGGTCACTCTGCAGCAACACCTGTCGCCAGGCCGCCGTCGTCCCGCCCAGGCTCAGGCCAAGCGCGGCGCCCCAGTACAGCGACAGGCCGACACGCCGTGGGCCATGGACTGCCGCCACCCCGCAACACAACGTCAGCAACGCCATGAAGAACCGTTGCGCCAGGCACAGGCTGCAGGGCGTCAGCCCGACCGCATACTCGAGATAATAGGAAGCTCCCAGGGCCATAGCCCCTGCAGTGAAAGCCGTGAATAACAAGGAGCGTGAACAGGCCAACGACATGGCTTTTCCGTAGCAGTAGAGACAGGCAGTTACGGTAGAGGAAAGCTTGTCAGCCTTTCAAGGCGGAGCTCTGGCGACAGTTCACCAGAAGTGTAGGGAAAACCCGACAGACGCGAGAGGAATAGGCGTAGTCCCCTGTAGGACTTCGCCCAAGACGCCCGCCGGTGGTAATTATTCGCTCACTGAACGTTCACGAGGGAGCATGCTCCCTCGCGAAATCAGGCGTGAACCGGCACTGGCAACGGCGCAGCCAGCAGGCGCTCATCCAGCAATCCGAGACCTTCCTGGAACAGCTGGTTACTGCGCTCGGTGTCACCCAGTTGCGCAAGCAGACGCGCCAGCTCTGCACAGGCCTCCGGATTGCGCTGCAGCCGCAGACTGCTTTCCAGGTAATCCCGTGCCTTGCCCCACAAACTGCTTTGCAGACAGAGACGACCGAGGGTCAGCAACAGGCTCGGATCCGCCGGATGCTCTTTGAGCCAGCCTTCGGCGGTCTGCAACTGACGCGCCGGATCACTGCCGCGCACCAGGCCATACAGCCGAGCAAGATGGCTGTCGTACTTGCGCTTGAGGGCGCTGCGCAGGACTTCTTCCGCTTCAACCTGTGCGCCAAGCTGACGCAGTTGCTCGGCGTAGGCCAGCACCAGCGCCGGTTCCTGACGCTGCGCGGACGTCAATTGCTCCCAGGCACGGGTGAGTGATTGCAGACCAACCTTGCCGTCCTCGTCACGATGCGCCGCCAGCGACAGGTTTTTACCCCAGGCTCGCCGTTCCAGTTCAGCCAGTTCGGCTGGCGGCAGAGCCTTGTCCTTGCGCAGTTCCGGCAACAGGCGAATCACCGCCGACCAGTCGCCGCGCTGCTGATGCAGACGCTGCAACTGCCGCAAAGTCTGCACGTTATGCGGATGCCGCTCGTGCATCGCTTGCAGGGTCACCAGGGCGCCGTCGGTATCACCGCGATCGGTCTGCAATTGCGCATGACTCAAGGCAATCGCCAGTTCGGCCTGCGGCTGGCGCTCCAGCGCACGCTCAAGCAACTGATCGCACTCCTCGTACTTGCCTTGCTCGTTGGCCGCGCGTGCCGCGCCGAGGTAATACAACAGCGGCTGGCGCTCGGCCTCGGCGGCGCGAGACAGGTGACGTTGCGCGCTGGCCCAGCGACCTTCGGCCAGATCCAGCTGACCGTGTTCGATGGCCACCTGCACTCGCCGGCTGCGATTACGTCGCGACCACGGGTTGACCACACCACTGGAGGCCATGACCAGCTCGACCAGGGCCTTGATGCCCCAGATCAGCAGCCACAACACCGCAATCAGTGCCAGCGTCGCCCACAGACTCGATTCATAACGGAAGCTCTTGTAGGCGATCAGCACGTAACCGGAGTGCTCGGCAATCGCCAGGCCCAGCGCCGCCGTCGCGGCGATCACCAGAAACACGATCACATACAGGCGTTTCATGGCGTGGTCTCCTGCGCGGTGTTGGCGGCAGGTTTGGCGAACGGTTTGACCGATTCTTCAGCGTTGACGTTACGCCGCTCCAGATAAGCCTGCACCGCGCTCAACGTGCCGGTCAGATCCGGTGTCTTGACGGTGACCGGTTGCTGGCTCAGCTCGGCAACCTGTTCGAGCATGGTTTTGCTCTGCGGATTGTCCGGGTTGAAATTGCCCTTGAGCACGTCCCGCGCTTCGGTCAGCGCCTGGGTGTAGACGGGCGCCTGGCCATTGAGCGCCGCCCATTGCGCCTGCTCCAGCGCGAGACTCAGGGCCAGACGCACCTGGCTCAGACTTTGCCCGGCCAGCAGTGGCTTCACGTTCTTGTCGGCATTGAAATCGATGCGGATGTAGCGCGACACCTGATCCCACCACTGCGCCCAGCGACTGGCGCCATCGCCATCAGCGGTCAGGCCCAGCAGTGACTCGCCACGATCCTTGTACTCCGGGGCCAGTTCGGTCAGTTCGATAACCTGGTCACGCAAGGCGCCAATGCGCAGGAACAGGCCGGTGCGATCCGGCTGTTCGGTGCTGCGCAGCGCGACGAGGGTTTTCGCCACTTGCTCGCGGGCGGCGAACGATCCCGGATCATTCTGCTCACGAAGAATTTCGTCAGCGCCCTGCACCAGCGCCTGAGCGCTGCTGATGTCCTGCAAGGCCGAAAGGCGCAGGCTGGCCAGTCGCAGCAGATGCTCGGCCTCGGCCAGACGCCAGTCCTTGCGGCTGGCACCGAGGACGGTTTCCAGACGCTGATTGAGGCGTTGCTGATCACCCTGCAGTTGCGTCACCAGACGCTGGCGCTCGGCGAGCTCATCGGCACCGGGCAGTTGCGCGAGACGCTCGGTCAGGCGCTGTTCGTTGAGCTTGAGGCTCTGCGCCTGATCGTTCAACGCCTGCACCTGGCCAGACTGTTGCGCAGTGTTGGTCTGCAGGTGACGCACCTGCCAGACACCCCAGCCACCGATCGCCACGCCGGCAGCGCCGAGCAACAGGGCGACAATGGCCAGGCCGTTGCCTCGGCGCGGCGCTTGGGCCGGCGGTGGCGTTTCAACCTGGGCATCGATCACAGGCTGGACATCATCTTTAGGCAAGGCTGTTTCGCTCACGTATCCATCCTTTGCATTAGAGAACGGGCACGGGATGCTCCCGTAACGCCGTCAGCAAAGCCGCAGCACTCGCGCCACGGCAATCCACAACTGTTTGGGCCCCGGCGGCACGTGCCAGCTCGGCGACCCTTGGGCTTGGCACAAACAACGGCAACTGCGCAATCGCCGGCCAGGCAGCGCCGGCCAGTTGGCACAGGTGCTCGAAACCCTGTCCACTGCTGACCACCAGCCCGTTCAAGCGTTCCGCTTCGATCCGTCGTGGCAGTTCATCCGGGGCATAGGCTGGCAGGTCACGCCTGTACAACTCCAGATACTCGACACTAGCACCTAGCGCACGCAGGCGCTCGGCGAGCAGCTCGCGACCTCCCTCCCCGCGCAGGATCAGCACCTGCGCGTCGGACCCGCTGACCGCTTCGCGCAGACGCGGCAATTGCAGCAGGGCTTCACTGTCATCGCCGTCGGCGGGAAAGTGTACGTCGAGACCGTGATCGCGAAGAATCTGCGCGGTCGCCGCGCCGACGCTGAACCACGGCATCGACAACGACTGAAGCCCATGAGCGTCCAGCAGATCAAGCGAAATCCGCGCCGCCGGTTTACTGACCACGATCACCGCGCTGCAACCCGACAGTTGCGCCAGCGCCTGACGTATCTTGTCAGAGACCGGCAGCGGCACGATGTCCAGAAGCGGCAGGCAACTGCTGAAAAAACCTTCTGCGGCCAACACCCCGGCCAGCGCCGCGCAGTCATCCGCAGGACGCGTCAGCAGCAGGCGCCAGGCAGTCACTCGTGACCTGCCTCGCCATACACCGCTTTGAGAATGTCGTCGGCCCCCTGACTGAGCAAGGCTTCAGCGACCTGCACGCCCAACGCTTCGGCATCGGCGCGCGGCGCGCGGGCCTCGGCGCTGAGCAGCTTGCCACCGCTCGGCTCGCCCACCAGGCCACGCAGCCACAACTGCTCACCTTCAAGCACGGCGTAGCAGGCGATCGGCACTTGGCAACCGCCATTCAGATGTTTGTTCAGAGCACGTTCAGCGGTCACGCGCGAAGCGGTGTCGGCATGGTGCAAAGGCGCGAGCAAGGCGTGGATTTGCGTATCGGCGCTACGACATTCGATGCCGACCGCGCCCTGGCCACCGGCCGGCAGACTGTCGTCGACACTGATCGCCGAGGTGATGCGGTCTTCGAAACCGAGACGAATCAGGCCGGCTGCCGCAAGAATGATCGCGTCGTACTCACCGGCATCGAGCTTGGCCAGACGGGTGTTGACGTTGCCGCGCAGGAAGCGGATTTCCAGATCCGGGCGACGGGTCAACAGTTGTGCCTGACGACGCAGGCTGGAGGTGCCGACGATGGCGCCGGCGGGCAGCGCGTCCAGACTTTGATAGGTATTGGAAACGAAAGCATCACGCGGATCTTCACGTTCGCAGATGCAGAACAGGCCCAGGCCTTCAGGGAAGTCCATCGGCACGTCTTTCATCGAGTGCACGGCGATGTCGGCTTCGTTTTCCAGCAGCGCGGTTTCCAGTTCCTTGACGAACAGGCCCTTGCCGCCGATTTTCGACAGCGGTGAGTCGAGCAGCTTGTCGCCGCGACTGACCATGGGCACCAGCGTCACCAGCAGACCCGGATGGGCCTCCTCCAGACGGGCTTTGACGTATTCGGCCTGCCAGAGGGCCAGCGCACTTTTACGGGTGGCGATGCGGATTTCGCGAGAGGACATGGATCAATCCGTACTGAATAGATACGACGGATAATAACAGCTCAGCCAAATCCACTTTGACTTGAATCAGAAACGGCGTGGCCTCCCTGGCCTGCAATGCCCGGCAGAAGAACGTGCAACCGCGCGCGAAGGCCGGGTCAGAGGCCCTGCATCATCTTGCGCACACCGGCCACATGCCGCCGGCTGACGATCAGCGCATCACCATTGAGGCCTTTGAGGAACAGCTGAAAATGCCCAAGCGGCGTGCGTTGCAGACGCTCGATACGGTCGCGGGCGACCAGCGCGTTACGGTGGATGCGCACGAAACGCTCGCCGAATTCGTCTTCGAGGGCCTTGAGCGGCTCGTCCAGCAGCACCTCGCCACTTTCATGGCGCAGGGTCACGTACTTGTGATCAGCAATGAAATAGACCACCTGATCCAGCGGGATCAGTTCGATGCCTTTTCGGGTTCGGGCGCTGATATGACTGCGCGGGCCGTTGCCGCTTTCGGCGGCAGGCCGGGTCAGGGCCGAAAGTTGCGCCCGGTTGGGACGTTCAGCCCGCTTCAGGGCGTCATGCAGATGTTCGGTTCGCACAGGTTTCACCACATAGCCCACGGCGCTGGCCTGCAGGGCTTCCACGGCAAATTCATCGGGGCTGGTGCAAAACACCACGGCCGGCGGCGTTTCACGCTCGCACAGACGGGCAGCCACCTGCAGGCCATCGAGGCCCGGCATGCGGATATCGAGCAGCACGATATCCGGCTTGTGGCTGTCGATCAGCGCCAACGCCTCTTCGCCATTCGTGGCGCTGGGCTCCAGAACTGTATAACCCTCGAGCTCGCTCACCATTCGGCTGAGGCGCTCGCGAGCCAGTGGTTCGTCATCAACGATCAGGACATTCATATTGCGCTGGATTCCTGCGTGAGTCTCGCACAAGGATAGCGTAGACAGGTGAAGTGACGTCCGTCACCGCGATCCACGCTAAGACTAGCCCGAGCGCCAAAAAGTGCCGTACGTCGGCCAGCAATATTTGCCAGTGTCCGGGTCGTACTGCTCAAAGCCCGCTGTATTCTGCGTTTTTCACGGGGTATGCCAAAGGACAAATCCACCCACCCCCTCTTCTTATAGTCGGCGTCCAGACCTTAGCGCGATCTGCAGTCGCGCCGACCCTTATGTCCAACTGTAGACGCTTGCCGGGCCGATATTGCTCAATCGAAAAATATCCTTGCGCAAATCCCCTGCAGACAGCGCCGACTATGAACGAGCAGATGAGAAAAAAACGTATCGACCGGTGTCAGCGACAGGATTGGCAACCCTGTTATTATCCGCGCCAGCGTTTCACGCCTTCTTTCTCCAAGCCGATACGAGCGAATTCATGAGCACTGACAAGACCAATCAGTCCTGGGGCGGCCGCTTCAGTGAACCCGTCGACGCCTTCGTCGCCCGCTTCACCGCCTCCGTCACTTTCGACCAGCGCCTGTATCGCCACGACATCATAGGCTCGATCGCCCACGCCACCATGCTGGCCAAGGTCGGCGTGCTGACGGATGCCGAGCGCGACAGCATCATCGATGGCCTGCAGACCATCCAGGGCGAAATCGAGGCCGGCCAGTTCGACTGGCGCGTCGACCTCGAAGACGTGCACATGAACATCGAAGCGCGCCTGACTGACCGCATCGGCATCACCGGCAAGAAACTGCACACCGGGCGCAGCCGTAACGACCAGGTCGCCACCGACATCCGCCTGTGGCTGCGTGACGAAATCGACCTGATCCTGGCCGAAATCACTCGCCTGCAAAAAGGCCTGCTGGAGCAGGCCGACCGTGAAGCGGCGAGCATCATGCCCGGCTTCACTCACCTGCAGACCGCACAACCGGTGACCTTCGGCCACCACATGCTGGCCTGGTTCGAAATGCTCAGCCGCGACTACGAGCGTCTGGTCGACTGCCGCAAGCGCACCAACCGCATGCCGCTGGGCAGCGCTGCGCTGGCCGGCACCACCTACCCGATCGACCGCGAATACACCGCGCAACTGCTGGGTTTCGATGCCGTCGGCGGTAACTCGCTGGACAACGTTTCCGATCGCGACTTCGCCATCGAATTCTGCTCGGCCGCGAGCATTGCGATGATGCACCTGTCGCGCTTCTCAGAAGAGCTGGTGCTGTGGACCAGCGCGCAATTTCAGTTCATCGATCTGCCGGATCGTTTCTGCACCGGCAGCTCGATCATGCCGCAAAAGAAAAACCCGGACGTGCCGGAGCTGGTACGCGGCAAGACCGGCCGTGTATTCGGCGCGCTGATGGGCCTGCTGACCCTGATGAAAGGCCAGCCATTGGCCTACAACAAGGACAATCAGGAAGACAAGGAACCGCTGTTCGACGCGGCCGACACCTTGCGCGATTCGCTGCGCGCCTTTGCCGACATGATCCCGGCGATCAAGCCGAAACACGCGATCATGCGTGAAGCGGCCCTGCGCGGTTTCTCCACCGCCACCGACCTGGCGGACTACCTGGTACGCCGTGGCCTGCCGTTCCGTGACTGCCACGAAATCGTCGGTCACGCGGTGAAATACGGCGTGGACACTGGCAAGGATCTGGCCGAGATGAGCCTGGAAGAATTGCGCCAGTTCAGCGACCAGATCGAGCAGGACGTGTTTGCCGTACTGACGCTGGAAGGCTCGGTGAATGCCCGTGACCACATCGGCGGGACAGCGCCGGCGCAGGTCAAGGCAGCGGTGGTTCGCGGTCAGGCGTTGATCGCAAGCCGCTAAAAGCATCGCGGGCAAGCCCGCTCCCACAGGGTTCTTTGTTGGAACACAATTTTGTGTTCGACCCAAAGACCTGTGGGAGCTGGCTTGCCAGCGATTACCTATTTACAAACGCCGCAATACTCACTTCTTGGCAGCGATCATCGCCAAAAACGCCGGCATCGCCGCCTCTTTGTCCGCCGCAATCTTCTGCACATGCGGATTCTGCTCAAGCCGCTCCAGCAGCGCCTTGGCTTTCGGCATCTCCGCCAGCAAATCGATCCCGAACAACTTTTGCCCGACCGCACAGGCCAGCGGCACGCTGTACAGGAAGTACAGATCCGCGATGCTCAAACTGTCGCCCGCCACGTACGGGGCGAATTTGCCGTGTCGGCCCAGTGCCGCAAAACCCAGCAACAGCTCGGCTTTGGTTTTCTCCTTGATCGCGTCCGGCACCGTCGCGCCGAAGAACGCCTCGCCATAACAGGCGCGCCCCGGCAGCTCGATGTACAGCTCGATTTCCTTGGCAATCGCCAACACCTGCGCTCGCTCGAATGGATCGCTCGGTAACAGCGGCGTACCTTTCTGGGTCTGCTCAAGGTATTCGAGGATGATCGCGGTTTCGTTAATAAATCCGGCATCGACACCGAGTACCGGTACTTTGCCGCGCGGGCTGATCGCCAGCGATTCCGGGGTCTGCGTCGGGTAGAACGTCACCTCTTCGAACGCCAGGCCTTTTTCCAGCAGCGCCAGCTTGACCATGTTGTAGTAGTTGCTGACAGCGAATCCATAGAGCTTGAACATCACATAGCCTCCAGGCCGTGCGGGGTGGGCAGGCACTGTTTATAGATCGCCCGTCACGATCCTGCCAGCAGCATCACGCCGCTGAATGCGGGTAAACTGGCGCCTTTCCTTGAGGAGCCTGCCATGAGCGAGCCGACAGACATCGACAACGACGAAGAAGAGTTCACCGAGGCGACGCTGATCGAAGCCATCGAGAACCAGATCGAAAGCGACAACCCGCCAGCCGCCAAGGCGACCTTCAACAAGCTGACCCTCGTGGGTGTCGAGCGCGAAGAGATCCTCAACCTGATGGCGCACGTGCTGGCCTATGAGATTGACGCGATGCTCGACGAAGACCGCGCGTTCGATACCGAGTGGTATGAAACCGCCCTGCGTGCGCTGCCAGAGCTGCCACCGGAAAAGCAGTAAGCAAAACACATCCCCTTGTGGGAGCGAGCCTGCTCGCGAATGCCGTGTATCAGCAGAAACAACGCTATATGACACACCGCTTTCGCGAGCAGGCTCGCTCCCACACAATTTGTCACCCATCCATCCAGCCATCTCTCCGGCCCCGACTACACTGGAATCCGCCTCAAGACAAAATCCCTGATCTGAGCACTGGACATGCCGCAAAAGCGGGTTCACCTTAGGGACGCTGTCGTCCAATTCCTAGAAAGTCTGGAGTCCTTATGTCGCTTACCCCTGAGTTGGTTGCCGAACTGGAAGTCCTCGCACTCTTCAACCTGGACAGTTCCCAGGAAGGTTTGAAAATTCATCAGACCGCTGCCCCGAAACACATTGCCGCCGCCAAACGCCTCTTCGAAAAAGAACTCACCGACCAGCCCGATGGCGGGTATCTGACCAGCCTGGGTCGCGATGCCGCGCAAAATGTGCAAACCGTGCTGACCATTCTGAGAGAGCAGGAAACCGCCTGATTCCCCCTTCTTTTGCCCACGGGAACTCCTGCCACGGGATTTCCGCGGGCCTGCCTGGCCCTCGCGCTAAAAATCTGACGTCAAAAAACAAATTCAGCTTAAAAGTCCCGCCGTGCAAAGGCTAAACTGCCTCCCATTCCGAGACCCTCTTCGTCCGAGCCCACGAGCCGGTTTGAGCTGACATGACGCGCACCCACGAAATCCGCCCCGATCTGGACGAAGGCATCGACCGCAAGGTACTCAGCCAGCTGCGCGCGCGTTTTCTCAAGCTCAATGAAGGTCGCCTTGGCCGGGCACTCGAAGGTCTGTCGACCCGCCAGCAAGGCGTGCTGACCCTGCTGCCGCTGTTCTTCCACGTCAATCACCCGCTGTTGCCGGGCTATGTTTCCGGCAGCACGCCAGCCGGGCTGTCCAACTATGAACCGGACGCTACCGCCCTCGCCGAAGCACAACGCCTGACTCGCTCGTTCTCCTACAAACCACGCCACGGCAGCAACCCGCCACGGCCAATTCACGGGCTGTTCCTGATGGGCAGCCTCGGCACCCTGGCCCAGGCCGATCAGAGCGACATGGACGTGTGGGTCTGCCATGCGCCGGATCTGGGCGAAAGCGAGATCGCCGAGCTGCGCAAAAAATGCCAGCTGCTCGAAGCCTGGGCCACGACCCAGGGCGCCGAGGCGCACTTCTTTCTGATCGACCCGGTGCGTTTCGTCACAGGCGAACGCGACAGCCAACTCAGCTCCGAAAATTGCGGCAGCACTCAGCACTATCTGCTGCTGGACGAGTTTTATCGCACCGCGATCTGGCTGGGCGGACGCACGCCGATCTGGTGGCTGGTGCCGGTCTACGAAGAAAGTGCGTACGACCTGTACACCCACACTTTGCTGTCCAAGCGCTTCATTCGCGCCGACGAGACGCTGGATCTCGGGCATTTGGCGAGGATTCCGCCGGGCGAGTTCATCGGCGCCGGCCTGTGGCAACTGTTCAAGGGCATTGAGTCGCCCTACAAATCGGTACTCAAGTTGTTGCTGACCGAGGTCTACGCCAGCGAACACCCGAACGTGCAGTGCCTGAGTCTGCGTTACAAGCAGGCCGTGTTTGCCAATCAACTGGATCTGGATGAGCTGGATCCGTACATGGTCGTGTACCGACGCATCGAAGAGTACCTGACCGCCCGCAACGAGCCGGAGCGGCTGGAGCTGGTACGACGCGCGTTGTACCTCAAGGTCAACCGCAAGCTCACTGGCAGCAGCCGCACCCAGAGCTGGCAGCGCTCGCTGCTGGAACGCCTGGCGCACGAATGGCATTGGGATCAGCGCCAACTGGCCCTGCTCGACAGCCGCAGCCAGTGGAAAGTCCGCCAGGTCAGCGCTGAACGCCGCGCCCTGGTCAATGAGCTGAATTACAGCTACCGCTTCCTGACCCAGTTCGCCCGCAGCGAACAGACCGTCAGCCTGATCAACAAGCGTGATCTCAACGTGCTCGGGCGCCGCCTGTACGCGGCGTTCGAGCGCAAGGCCGACAAGGTCGAATTCATCAATCCCGGCATCGCCCCGGACCTGGCCGAAGACACCCTGACCCTGGTGCAGTCGCCGAACAAGAAAGAACCCGGGCAAACCCAGTGGGGCTTGTACAACGGCAGTCTGAACGCTTTGGAATGGGAGCACTTTGCGCCGATCAAGCGCAGCCGCGAGTTGCTCGAGCTGCTGACCTGGTGCCATCGCAACGGCGTGATCGACAGCAGCACGCGCCTGGCCCTTCATCCCGGCACCAGCGACATGAGCGAGTTCGAGTTGTTCAACTTGCTCGGCAGCCTGCAGCAGTGCATCGCCCTGCCCCTGCCAACCGTTGCAGAAGAGCCGCTGCTGCGTGCCGCGATGCCGAGCGAGGTGCTGATACTGGTCAACGTCGGTGTCGACCCGCTCAAGCATCATCGCGACCTGAATATCCTGATGACCACCGAGCGCACCGATTCGTTGAGTTACGCCGGGGTGCGCGAAAACCTTGTATTGACCCTCGATCAAGTCACGCTCAACAGCTGGAATGAAGTGCTGGTCAACCGCTTCGACGGCCCCCACGCGCTGCTCGATTGCCTGCGTGACTACCTCAACAACCTGCCGCGCGGCCCACAGCAGCCGTCATTGAAAGTGCGCTGCTTCTGCCACAACCGCGCGCAGTTCATTGCCCGGCGCGTCGAAGAAGTCATCGACACCGCGCAGACCCTGCTGCTCAGCGAGCTCAATCACCGCTACCTGATTCAGGTGCAACAGCACTATCACGTGCTGGAACTGGTGCCGGGCCAGGTCAATCACGTAGCCCTCGCGACATTGCCGGCGCTGCTGGATTATCTGGGCGAAGAACAGCCGCGCTACAGCCCGCTGCACCTGGATCCGATGGCGCTGGAGGATCATGACCTCGCGCTGATTCTGCCCATGGGTCAGCCGGAGGCGATTCAGGTGTTCTACCGGATCACCGAACAACAGGCCGAGTTGTATGTGCTGGATGAGTTCAACGCGCTGTGGCAACAACATCTGCCGTATCACGACGAACAGAGCCTGCTGGTGCCGCTGCAGCGTTTCCTGCAATCGATCCAGTACCGGCGAGAAGCACTGTTGCCGATGGACGGCAGCCCGGCGATCAGCCTCGAAACCTTGTATTACCAGTTATTGCCTTCAGGCCCGGGGCGCGCGCGCCGGGTCGAAGCACGGCCGGCGCCGCAAACCCCGGTGAACAAACCGTTCTACGATGTGCAGGCAATCATTGGCAAAGCCGCACCGGGCGAAGTGCAGGTCACCCTGTATTGCAATCAACGAGAATTCAGCGAGCTCGAACATGGCGACCAGCTGTTTCGCGTGGTCGCCCGGGAGATCGTCGAACAGCGCCGCGAGACCGAGCGCTATCGCTGCTATATCACCGACCTGGACCTCTCGGGCCTGCTTGGTGACGGGCAGAGTTCAAGCAATCTGTATTTGCGCTACAAGGCCGACCTGGAGCGCGCCCTGAACGAGGCGCTCGAACAGATCTGAGGCGGGGTCACTCGCGGAAATCACCGCCGTTGGCTGGTTGTGACTCGACTTCCAGCAAGGTCAGTTTCAGGGTCTTGCCACCCGGCGCGGGCCAGTCGATGTGCTGACCGACCTTCAGGCCCAGCAGCGCGCTGCCGACCGGTGCGAGGATCGAGATCTTGCCTTCGTCGGCGTTGGCATCCTTGGGGTAGACCAGCGTCAGGTGATAATCCTTGCCGCTGCCTTCTTCGCGGCAGTGCACGCGGGAATTCATCGTCACGACATCAGCGGGCACTTCATCGTGGCCGACCAGTGTATCGGCGCGGTCCAGTTCGGTTTGCAGCGCGATCACGCCCGGCGCAGCCTGGTCTTTCTCGTTCAGGTTGTCGATCAGGCGCTCCAGACGTTGTACGTCCAGACGGGTAAGGGTGATGGAAGGTGCGGTCATGATCCGGGCAGACTCCTTTCTTCTGCACACAAAAAAAGCAAAACCCCGCCAAAAAAGACGGGGTTTTCACCAGGCCTCGATGGGTTGAGGCGTGTTCGGACACTATCACAGCTCAAAAAATATACAAGCCACCTTCCAGACCGGAGGAGACCCTTGTGGCGAGGGAGCTTGCTCCCGCTGGGGCGCGTAGCGGCCCTGAAATTCCTACGACTGCTGCGCAGCCGAGCGGGAGCAAGCTCCCTCGCCACAGATCGGATCAGGCATGTGATTTTCGTGCGGCAGCCTGCTGGCAGATGACCCGGCGGCGTTGATCGTCCGCCGAGCGCCATTCGCGAATATCCTCGACATGGCGGAAGCAGCCAAGGCAAACCTTCTGCTCATCCAGCCGGCAAACGCCAGTGCACGGTGACGGCACCGCTGGGCTGACGTTGCTGTAGAGCGGCTTGGGTGGGCGCGGGGCAACCTCGGTCACGATCAGATCTCTTCGAAATCCAGCTCAAGGCCGGTCTGGTCCTGAACGCAACGAGCCAGGACTTCACCGAGCAGTTCTTCAGACTTCTCGCAGCTCCATTTGCCCGACTCTTCGTCGTAGTCGAAGTGGAAACCACCGGAACGCGCCGCCAGCCACAGCTGACGCAGCGGCTCCTGGCGGCTGATGATCAGCTGGCTGCCGTTGTCGAACTTGATGGTCATCATGCCGGCCGTGATCTCGATATCGTCGGCATGATCCTCCAGCAACTCTTCCAACGCCTGCTGGGTGGCATCGACCAGATCGTGGAAACGCGCTTCGGACAAACTCATTGTGGCAACCTCAAAAAATGTCGGGTCAGGCTCAAGCGCCGCAAGATACGGGCGCTGCCGGCCGATTGCAAAGATTAACGACCAAGCACCGTTTCCCATCCAGCACTGGCGCCTGTGGGAGCGAGCCGGCTCCGGGCGGCGATCCGACGAAAGCGGTGTGTCAGCCAGCAAACATATCGGATGTGCCGGCCTCTTCACGAGCAGGCTCGCTCCCACAAGGCTCCAGGTGTATCCAGAGAGCCCCGCCGGACGGGAACCCCCTCGCATAGGCAAGCTGCCGGGTGGCCGGTATACTCCGGCGCAATTAACGCATTTTCAAGGATTTCGCCATGAAGCGCCTGATCTCTTCCCTTGCTGCGCTCGTCGCGGTTGCCTGCCTCGTTTCGGCCTGTGGTCAAAAAGGCCCGCTGTACCTGCCGGATGACGATCAGGACCCGGCCGAGCAAGCCCAGTCTTCGCAAAAGCAGCCGTCCAAAGCACACAAGCACGACGTTTACCAATAAGGGATCGCCATGGACGCTTTTAACTACCGTGGCGGGGAGCTGTTCGCGGAAGGTGTGGCGCTGTCCGCCATCGCCGACCGCTTCGGCACGCCCACCTATGTCTACTCGCGTGCGCACATCGAAGCCCAGTATCTGGCCTACGCCGATGCCTTGGCGGGCATGCCGCACCTGGTCTGCTACGCCGTAAAGGCTAACTCCAACCTCGGCGTGCTGAATGTTCTGGCCCGTCTCGGCGCCGGTTTCGACATCGTTTCCCGTGGCGAACTGGAGCGTGTACTGGCCGCTGGCGGCAGCGCCGACAAGATCGTCTTCTCCGGTGTCGGCAAGACCCGTGATGACATGCGTCGCGCGCTGGAAGTCGGCGTGCACTGCTTCAACGTCGAATCCACCGACGAACTGGAGCGCCTGCAAGTGGTGGCCGCCGAGCTGGGCGTTCGCGCGCCGATCTCGTTGCGCGTCAACCCGGACGTCGATGCCGGCACCCATCCGTACATTTCCACCGGTCTCAAAGAGAACAAGTTCGGCATCGCCATTGCCGACGCCGAAGACGTGTACGTGCGTGCCGCGCACCTGCCGAACCTGGAAGTGATCGGTGTCGATTGCCACATCGGCTCGCAACTGACCACCTTGCCGCCGTTCCTCGACGCTCTCGACCGTCTGCTGGACCTGGTCGACCGCCTCGGCGATTGCGGCATTCACCTGCGCCACATCGATCTCGGCGGTGGCCTGGGCGTGCGTTATCGCGATGAAGAGCCGCCACTGGCCGGCGATTACATCAAGGCTGTGCGTGAGCGTCTGAACGGTCGTGACCTGGCACTGGTGTTCGAGCCAGGCCGCTTTATCGTCGCCAACGCCGGCGTGCTGCTGACCCAGGTCGAATACCTCAAGCACACCGAACACAAGGATTTCGCCATCGTCGACGCGGCGATGAACGATCTGATCCGCCCGGCGCTGTATCAGGCCTGGATGGACGTCACCGCCGTCAAGCCGCGTGACAGCGCCGCGCGCCAGTACGACGTGGTTGGCCCGATCTGCGAAACCGGCGATTTCCTCGCCAAGGATCGTGAGCTGGCGCTGGAAGAAGGCGACCTGCTGGCCGTGCATTCGGCCGGTGCCTATGGCTTCGTGATGAGTTCCAACTACAACACCCGCGGCCGTGCCGCTGAAGTGTTGGTAGACGGTGATCAGGTTTTTGAAGTGCGCCGCCGCGAAACCGTGGCCGAGCTGTTTGCCGGCGAAAGCCTGCTGCCGGAGTAACCCATGCTGCTGCGTTTTACCAAAATGCACGGCCTGGGCAATGACTTCATGGTTCTCGACCTGGTCAGCCAGCACGCGCATATTCAGCCCAAGCACGCCAAGCAATGGGGCGACCGGCACACCGGTATCGGTTTCGACCAGTTGCTGATCGTCGAAGCGCCGAGCAACCCGGACGTGGATTTCCGTTACCGGATCTTCAACTCAGATGGCTCGGAAGTGGAACAGTGCGGCAACGGTGCGCGCTGCTTCGCGCGCTTCGTGCTCGACAAACGCCTGACCGCCAAACGGCAGATTCGCGTCGAGACCAAGGGCGGCATCATCGAGCTGGATGTGCGTAACGACGGCCAGATCGGCGTGAACATGGGCGCACCACGCCTTATCCCGGCGGACATCCCGTTCGACGCACCGGCGCAGGCGTCCAGCTATCAGCTGGAAGTCGACGGCACCACGGTCGAACTGGCCGCCGTGTCGATGGGTAACCCCCATGCGGTGCTGCGCGTGCAGGACATCAATACCGCACCGGTGCATGAACTGGGACCGAAAATCGAACACCATCCGCGCTTTCCGGCGCGGGTCAACGTCGGTTTCATCCAGGTCATCGACCGCCACCGCGCGCAATTGCGCGTCTGGGAACGCGGCGCCGGGGAGACCCAAGCCTGCGGCACCGGCGCTTGCGCCGCGGCTGTCGCGGCTATCAGCCAGGGGTGGATGGATTCGCCGCTGTTGATCGACCTGCCCGGCGGGCGTCTGTCCATTGAATGGGCAGGCCCCGGCCATCCGGTGCTGATGACCGGCCCGGCAGTGCGTGTATACGAAGGACAAGTGCGTCTTTGAGTGAGCAGAAACCATGACCGATAAGCCTCAGGTACCCGCCCGACAGTCCGACGAATCAGCGTCCGAGAGCCTGGAGGCGGCAGCGGTTGCCGCATACCTGGAGGCTCATCCGGACTTCTTCGTCGAGCACGAAGAACTGCTGCCCGCCCTGCGCATTCCCCACCAGCGCGGTGACACCGTATCGCTGGTCGAACGGCAGATGAGCATTTTGCGCGACCGCAACATCGAGATGCGTCATCGCCTCTCGCATTTGATGGACGTCGCCCGCGACAACGACCGGCTGTTCGACAAGACCCGTCGCCTGATCCTGTCGCTGATGGACGCCGCCAGCCTCGAAGACGTGGTGATCAGTGTCGAAGACAGTCTGCGTCAGGATTTCCAGGTGCCTTTTGTCAGCCTGATCCTGCTCGGCGACAATCCGGCCTCGGTCGGCCGCTGGGTGACCCACGCCGACGCGCAAACCGCCATCGGCGGCCTGCTCACCGAAGGCAAAAGCGTCAGCGGCAGCCTGCGTGAGCATGAGCTGGACTTCCTGTTCGGCGAAGAACAGCGCAAGCAGATCGGCTCCACCGCCGTGGTCGCCGTCAGCCACCAAGGCATCCACGGTATTCTGGCCATCGCCAGCCGCGATCCGCAGCACTACAAGAGTTCGGTCGGCACGCTGTTTCTCAGCTACATCGCCGAAGTCATGGGCCGCGTGCTGCCACGGGTCAACAGCTCACTGCGCTCGGTACGCTGAGCATGGAACGACAGCTGGACGCCTACTGCGAACACCTGCGCAGTGAGCGACAGGTGTCGCCGCACACCCTGTCGGCCTACCGCCGCGACCTCGATAAAGTCCTCGGCTGGTGCATCAAGCAGAACATCGGCAGCTGGGCGGCGCTGGATATTCAGCGTCTGCGCAGCCTGATCGCCCGGCTGCATGCTCAGGGACAATCGTCACGCAGTCTCGCCCGATTGCTTTCGGCGGTGCGCGGGCTCTATCACTATCTGAATCGCGAAGGTCTGTGCGACCACGACCCGGCGACCGGTCTGGCGCCGCCGAAAGGCGAACGGCGCCTGCCGAAAACCCTCGACACCGACCGTGCGTTGCAACTGCTGGAAGGTGCCGTCGAGGATGATTTTCTGGCGCGGCGCGATCAGGCGATTCTCGAACTCTTCTATTCCTCGGGCCTTCGCCTGTCCGAGCTGACCGGGCTCAACCTCGATCAGCTGGATCTGGCCGACGGCATGGTTCAGGTGCTCGGCAAGGGCAGCAAGACCCGCCTGCTGCCGGTGGGCAAAAAGGCCCGCGAAGCACTGGAGCAATGGCTGCCACTGCGGGCCATGACCAACCCGGCCGACGACGCCGTGTTCGTCAGCCAGCAAGGCCGACGCCTCGGCCCACGGGCGATTCAGGTGCGGGTGAAACTGGCCGGCGAGCGCGAACTGGGGCAGAACCTGCACCCGCATATGCTGCGGCACTCCTTCGCCAGCCACTTGCTGGAATCCTCGCAGGATCTGCGCGCGGTGCAGGAACTGCTCGGCCACTCGGACATCAAGACCACGCAAATCTACACCCACCTGGACTTCCAGCACCTGGCGGCGGTCTACGACAGCGCCCACCCACGGGCCAAACGCAGCAAAGGCGACGATTCATGAACATCCAGTTGATCACCTTCGACCTCGACGACACCCTGTGGGACACCGCGCCGGTGATCGTCAGCGCCGAAGCGGTATTGCGCGAATGGCTGAGCGAACACGCACCGAACCTGGGCGCGGTGCCGGTGGAGCATCTGTGGGCAATTCGCGAACGGGTGCTGACCCGCGAACCGGGCCTCAAGCACCGCATCAGCGCGCTGCGCCGACGGGTGCTGTTCCACGCACTGGAAGACGCCGGGTACGCCCACGGCGAAGCTTCGGATCTGGCCGACAAAAGTTTTGAAGTGTTCCTGCACGCACGGCACCAGATCACGGTATTTCCCGAGGTCGAACCAACCCTGGAAATTCTCGCCAACCACTACGCCCTCGGCGTGGTCACTAATGGCAACGCTGACGTGCGCCGCCTCGGGCTCGCCGATTACTTCAAGTTTGCGTTGTGCGCCGAAGACATCGGTATTGCCAAGCCGGATGCGCGGCTGTTTCACGAGGCGTTGCAGCGTGGTGGTGCCACAGCCGAAACCGCCGTACATATCGGCGATCATCCAGGCGATGACATTGCCGGCGCGCAGCAAGCGGGCATGCGCGCGATCTGGTTCAACCCGGCGGGCAAGGTCTGGGAAGCGGAGCGTCAGCCGGATGCGGAGATCCGCAGCCTGACCGACTTGCCAGCGGTAGTCGCCCGCTGGAATGCCCTTGCCACCTGACACACAACCGTTTTTTTTGTGGCGAGGGAGCTTGCTCCCGCTCGGCTGCGCAGCAGTCGTAAAACCAGCCAACACAATATTCCTGAAAAACTGCGCCTGCAGATTTTGGGGTCGCTTTGCGACCCAGCGGGAGCAAGCTCCCTCGCCACAATGTCCCAGTGAACGAGCGCTTTGTTCGAGGCATGAAAAAGCCCGCAGCGACGGCGGGCTTTTTCAGCAAGCAAGTGGCACGCCTCAGATAGGGCGGCTGCCGTACTTGTTGTCCGGCTTCTTGGGCGGATCGGCGACCACGTTGGCCTCCACTTCCTGCACCTTGCCGCCGCGCGCAAGGAATTCTTCCATGGCCTTGGCCAGGGCGTCGCGCTCCTTGTTCTTGGCTTCGATGCTCGGCAACTCGTCTACCGACACCGCAGCCTTGGCTTTGCCCTTGGCAGCCGGGGCCGGCGTATCGTCACCGCCATCGTCTTCAGCAACGTCTTCCGCTGCTGCTTCCAGACCGTCCTCGGCCTCGTCTTCGTCGCCTACTTCGAGGTCGTCGTTTTCCAGATCATCGTCGCTCATGTTCTACCTCATGACTTGCGAAAAGCAGATTAGTTATAGACCAGCTTTGGCGACTGTCGAAAGTCGCCGGAAAAAAATCGGTAACCGCTGGTGACCAGCGGTTTACGCCCCGTCACCGTGCAAGGTGGCGAGGACTTTACGGGCACCGCCATGATCACGGTGCTCGCCCAGATAAACGCCTTGCCAGGTTCCCAGAGCCAGACGCCCAGCCGATACCGGCAGACTGATCTGGCAGCCAAGCACGCTGGCCTTGAAGTGCGCCGGGAGGTCGTCCAGGCCTTCGTCGTTATGCTCATAGCCGTCTGTTCCTTGTGGGATCAGACGATTGAAAAATCGTTCGAAGTCGCGACGGACCGCCGGATCGGCGTTCTCGTTGATGGTCAACGACGCCGAGGTATGCTGCAGCCACAAATGCAACAGACCGACCCGGCACGCCTTGAGTTCAGGCAGGCCGGCGAGTAACTCGTCCGTTACCAGATGAAAGCCCCGGGGCCGTGCCCGCAGGGTTATCAGAGTCTGTTGCCACATACAGTTCTCCGCACGTTCGGGGCGCATTCTAGCGCGCTCTGGGAAAAAACAAAGGCCCTAATATTCCTGCAATGATGTAAGCCATTGGCCGCAGAAAAATGCCCATCGTAAACACGACGAAAGCCGTACGAAAAATCCTTTCAGCTGCTCTCTCAATGACAAATCCCGGACAAAAAAATGCCCGGCAAGCCGGGCAAGTTTTTTCGATGCGCGTACTTACAGGTTGTAGCCGCGTTCGTTGTGTTGTGCCAGGTCCAGGCCAACCGATTCTTCTTCCTCGGTCACCCGCAGCCCCATCACGGCGTCCAGCACCTTGAGGATGATGAAGGTGACAATCGCGGTGTAGATCACTGTGAAGCCGACGCCCTTGCACTGAATCCACACTTGCGCCGCGATGTCGGTCACGGTGCCGAAGCCGCCCAGCGACGGTGCAGCGAATACACCGGTCAGGATCGCACCGAGGATACCGCCGATACCGTGCACGCCGAATGCGTCCAGGGAGTCGTCATAACCAAGCTTGCGTTTCAGGGTGGTGGCGCAGAAGAAACACACCACACCCGCCGCCAGACCAATCACCAGTGCGCCCATCGGGCCCACGGTGCCAGCCGCCGGAGTGATTGCAACCAAACCGGCAACCACACCCGAGGCGATGCCCAGTGCACTTGGCTTGCCGTGGGTGATCCACTCGGCAAACATCCAGCCCAGTGCGGCAGCTGCGGTTGCAATCTGAGTGACCAGCATCGCCATACCGGCAGTACCGTTGGCAGCAGCGGCGGAACCGGCGTTGAAACCGAACCAGCCGACCCACAGCATCGCTGCACCCATCAGTGTGTAACCGAGGTTGTGCGGCGCCATCGGGGTGGTCGGGAAACCTTTGCGCTTGCCCAGTACCAGGCACGCTACCAGGCCGGCGATACCCGCGTTGATGTGCACCACGGTGCCGCCCGCGAAGTCGAGTACGCCCCAGTCCCACAACAGGCCGCCGTTACCGGACCAGACCATGTGTGCAATCGGTGCATAGACGAGGGTGAACCACACGCCCATGAAAATCAGCATCGCCGAGAATTTCATCCGCTCGGCGAACGCACCGACGATCAGCGCCGGGGTGATGATCGCGAAGGTCATCTGGAAGGTGACAAACACCGCCTCAGGGAACAACGCCGCCGGGCCGGTCAGGCTCGCCGGAGTGACACCGGCCAGAAAGGCCTTGCCCATGCCGCCGACGAAGGAATTGAAGTTGACGACGCCTTGCTCCATACCGGTAGTGTCAAACGCGATGCTGTAGCCATAAATGACCCACAGGACGCTGATCAGACCGGTAATGGCGAAGCACTGCATCATCACCGAAAGAATGTTTTTGGAGCGAACCATGCCGCCGTAGAACAGCGCGAGGCCGGGAATGGTCATGAACAGCACAAGGGCTGTGGAGGTCAGCATCCAGGCGGTATCGCCGGAATTGAGGACTGGAGGCGCCACCGGATCTGCCGCCATGGCCAGGCCGGGCATTACGATGGACAACAGGGCGCCTAGCCCTGCGAATTTACGCAGAGTCATATTGTTTTCTCCTGGGGCGTTGGGTTTGTGGCGGCGTTTAGATCGCGTCGGTATCGGTTTCGCCGGTACGGATGCGGATCGCCTGTTCCAGATTGACCACGAAGATCTTGCCGTCACCGATCTTGCCGGTGTTGGCCGCCTTGGTTATCGCCTCGATAACCCGATCCAGATCCTTGTCGTCGATGGCCACGTCGATTTTCACCTTGGGCAGAAAATCGACCACATATTCCGCGCCGCGATACAGCTCGGTGTGACCCTTCTGCCGGCCGAAGCCTTTGACTTCCGTAACGGTAATGCCCTGCACGCCGATTTCGGACAGCGACTCGCGCACGTCGTCCAACTTGAACGGCTTGATGATGGCAGTGACTAGCTTCATGAAACTCTCTCCCGAATTGGTGGACTTGCCCCAGGAAAACAAACCCGACTCAAGTCTAAGCGCAGTGCCTGGCTTTGTAACGCATCGTCGGCCTTACCTGCCCGACTGACGCCAGCTAACCGCTGCCGGCGAAACTCCCCGCTCCGCCTGCCGCACTGCATTCGTCACAGCGACTGCATCAGTGCATGGGTCACTACCGACTAAGCAGAAAGCTTGCCATCTCGCCAAATTCCTCTGATTTCAGTCCCTTGGCCGCTGCCGCAGGCGTTTGCACGAAAAACGCCCGACGGTTACGCACAACAACGGTGCGCTGCCGTCCGTCCGCTTGCGCGAAAAGCGTGCATCCGGGCCTGCGTCAATGACTATAGACACTGCGTGATACAATGCGCGCCACTGTTTACAGGACACATTCCATGCTCGCGCCCAAAGACTTCCTCGACGCCCTGAGCGGCACTGCCTCCCGCCTGTTCAGCGGCGACACCCCGCTGCCAAAAGCCGAAATCGAAAGCCAGTTCAAGATGCTGCTGCAAAGTGCTTTCAGCAAACTGGACCTGGTGAGCCGCGAAGAGTTTGATAGTCAGATGGTCGTTCTGGCGCGTACCCGCGCTCGCCTTGAAAGCCTTGAAGCCAAAGTCGCAGAACTGGAAGCCAGGCTGACGCCGCCGGCCGAGTAAGACTGCAGCCCCTGGGCCGAGACGCCTTCAAGTTTGCGAGTAGACATTAAACCGCCCCCGCCGAGGCAGGAGCGGTTTCCGTCAGATCAATCCTCTACAACGAATTATTCCAACGGTCTCGCAGAAACTCGTACAGGCGAAAAGCCCATAACGCGATTCTGACGAGGCGCCACATATGTTTAAGAAACTTAGACATACTTTGGCCCTCCTTGCGTGGGGCCAAACCTCCGATGCACTTTCCGGCGTACGAACATCTTCGGGACTACACACGAGTGTGTCCGCCAAGGCGGCCGGGTGTGGGTTCCCCAAAAACAGCACCGGCACGGGTCTCATACCGTGTCGAGGAACATGAAATCTTTAGCTCCTGGCCACACTTCACGAAAACTCGAGGAGTGGGCATCGTCGCCGGGGATGTTATGCCGGTAGTTCGAAGGGGACTTAAACAAGTTGTATCAAGTGATTAAGCAATGTTTCACACCTTAATGAGTCAATCATTTCAAGGCGATATTGACTTTGGACAAATGATGTCGGTGCTTGCGTCAACGTGAAAACGTGCATAACCTGCACATACACGAGTGTGTCCGCAAAGGATACGCAGGCCTTGGCCTCACCGAAGCCTGCAAACTGAAAACCGTCTACTCAAGGCGGTTTTTTTTCGCCTCGAAATTGGTTGACCTCCTCCCGCAACATCCAGTGAAAGTTCGCGCCCGCCAGCTCCCCTTTCCCCGACTACCCTTCAAAAACCCGCAGGAAGCGGCCCCCGATTCAGCTCAAGGAACGACCATGTCCCTGTCCATCGTCCACAGTCGCGCCCAAATAGGCGTGGATGCACCTGCCGTTACCGTCGAAGTTCATCTGGCCAACGGCCTGCCGTCGCTGACCATGGTCGGCCTGCCCGAGGCGGCGGTGAAGGAGAGCAAGGATCGGGTGCGCAGCGCGATCATCAATTCCGGGCTGCAGTTTCCGGCGCGGCGGATCACCCTGAATCTGGCGCCGGCGGATTTGCCCAAGGACGGCGGGCGGTTTGATCTGGCGATTGCCTTGGGGATTCTGTCGGCAAGTGTGCAGGTGCCGTGTCTCACGCTGGATGAGGTGGAATGCCTTGGTGAACTGGCGCTGTCCGGCGCGGTGCGGCCGGTGCGCGGGGTGTTGCCAGCGGCGCTGGCGGCGCGCAAGGCCGGGCGGGCCCTGGTGGTGCCGCGGGCGAATGCCGAGGAGGCCTGTCTGGCTTCGGGCCTGAAAGTGTTTGCGGTGGATCATCTGCTGGAAGCCGTGGCGCATTTCAACGGGCATACGCCGGTCGAGCCTTATGTCTCGGACGGGCTGATCCACGCGGCGAAACCTTATCCCGACCTCAACGAAGTGCAAGGACAGATGGCCGCCAAACGGGCGCTGCTGATTGCGGCGGCAGGCGCGCACAACCTGTTGTTCAGCGGGCCGCCGGGCACTGGCAAAACGTTGTTGGCGAGTCGCCTGCCAGGCCTGCTGCCGCCCCTGTCCGAATCCGAAGCGCTGGAAGTGGCGGCGATTCAATCGGTCGCCAGCGGCGTGCCGCTGACTCATTGGCCGCAGCGTCCATTCCGTCAACCGCACCATTCTGCATCGGGGCCGGCGCTGGTCGGTGGCAGCTGTGACATTTGACAATAAATGCAACTGATTGGAAATTGATGCAACTCACATGTGATGCGGATCTTTAAGTGTTTATGCTTCAAAGCCAAGTATTGCGGGTGTTTCTCAACATACTCTCGTGCGGCTCGGCGTTTTAAACTCTAGCCACCCACTCGTCACCGGTATTGAACCGTAAACGTGCAGACCTTTCTACCGTCCATACTTGGAGGGTCATGTCATGTATGAAGACAGAAAAGCACAGGCACTGGAAACCTGGCAGCGACTATTCACTCATCCTGAAATTCGAATGAGCGCTCCTGAGCAATACGATGAATTACTGCGCCTTGCCGAGGAGTATTGCGAAGAGGGGTTCATCACCAAAGAGGAGCGCAGATCGATGATTGAGAAAGCGACGGCAAATTATCGGCGGGCAGTTGAAGGCATGGGCCAAGGAACCTAGGGGTGTTCTGGTTTATGACGACGGTAGCCTGCTGCAAGTATAAAGCCTGTCATCCAATGGTGAGGACAGGCTTCACTCCAAGAGTCACGGCTTAAGTTTTGGCACTATCAGCGGCCAGCAGGATAAGGGTTACCGTTAAGCGACTGGGACCATTGGCGGAGTCTCATTCACGTCGGCCAGTGGTACGTCGCTGCTGCCAGGTGTCAGGATAACCTTGCGACAGTTTTCCTGTTTCTTGTCGAAGATCCGGTAACCTTCCGCTGCCTGTTCCAGCGACAGCCTGTGGGTGATGATGGCCTCGGGTTGCAACCGACCCGTCTCAATGTGTTCCAACAGCTCAGGCAAGAACCGCTGCACATGAGTCTGACCCATTTTGAACGTCAGGCCCTTGTCGAACGCATCGCCGAATAGAAAACCGTGAATGAACCCTGAGTACACGCCGGGCACACTCACCACGCCGCCGCGCCGTACCGCGGCGATGCACTGGCGCAGTGCTTTGCCGCTACTGCCTTCCAGCTTGAGAGTGGCGAGTACTGTTTCGGTGGTGCTGCCCTTGGCTTCGAACCCCACGGCGTCGATCACCCCGTCCACCCCCCTGCTACCCGGAGTCTGCCGGATGATGGTGTCGGCCGGATCATCATCGTCATCAAAGTTGATCGGGATAACACCGTAAGTACGCTGCGCATACTCAAGGCGATACGCATGATGATCGACCATGAAGATGCGCTCGGCACCGAGCATGCGGGCGCAGGCGGCGCTCAGCAGTCCCACCGGGCCAGCGCCGTAGATGGCCACACTTGAACCTTGACCGATATTTGCATTGAGAACCGCCTGCCAGGCGGTTGGCAGGATATCGGAGAGAAACAGCACCTTCTCATCCGCCAGCGTGCCTGGAACCTTAAATGGCCCAGTGTTGGCTTTAGGCACCCTAACCAGTTCAGCCTGACCTCCCGGAATGCCGCCATACATTCGGCTATAACCGAACAGTGCCGCCGGCGGCGGAATCCGTTTTTTGTTCATCGCCGCGCCCGGGCCGGTATTCGTCGTCTCACACGCGGCGTAAAGCTCCTGTTGGCAAAAGAAACAATCACCACAGGCGATGACAAACGGAATCACCACCCGATCACCGCGCTGGACCGCAGTCACGCCAGAACCGGTCTCCTCGACGATGCCCATGAACTCGTGACCGAAGATATCGCCATGCTCGACGGTGGGAATCTTGCCGCGATACAGGTGCAAATCAGAACCACAGATGGCTGTGGCGGTGACGCGCAGAATAATGTCGTCCGGCGCTTCTAGTACCGGATCCGGCACGCTCTCGACTCTGACGTCATGGGCGCCGTGATAGGTCATTGCTCGCATGGTGATGTCCTCGTACGTTCAATAAAAGACGTTGGTCTTCATACCGAAGGACTCGGGCACACTGGAGTTCAGTAAGCTTTCTGAAAGTCAGATCAGCGGACGATAACGAAGGAATTCAGGACGCAAGTCCGATTTAAACGGTAATCCGATCATTCGACATAGACATCTACCGGGTGGTGACTTTCATCGCATGGATTCCAACCGGCATGATTTGAACCAAAAGCCACAGAAGCTGCCAAAATCATTCGCTTAACGTACCGAATAAAAATCACCTCCCCCGCCATCCGACCCCATAGTACTGATAGATCGCAGCACGTGTTTTCTGAATACTCTCTTAACGGGTAGCTATTGTAATGGTCTGCATGACCGCAACCCGCGCTATCTACAATGCCGAAAATGCCAAAAGACCTTAGATACTCTCGGGATGACGCGCATGAACCTGCGATACCGCAACAACATAAAAGTGATGGGTGAAGGTCCTTCGACACTGATCTTTTCCCACGGTTTTGGCTGTGACCAGAGCATGTGGCGCTATTTGGTCGACCACTTCACGTCTCGTTTTAAGATTGTCCTTTATGACCTTGTCGGGTCGGGGCAGTCAGATATCGGCGCGTATGATCGGGAAAAATACAGTTCCTTGATGGGATACGCCCATGATCTGGGTGAAATCGTCGATCATTTTGCCACTGGTGAAGTAATTCTGGTCGGCCACTCTGTTAGCGCCATGATAGGTGTCCTACTGGACCGCCTATGCCCTGGAAAAATTGCGGCGCATGTGATGATTGGCCCTTCACCCTGCTACATTGACTCCGATGACTATGTGGGGGGATTCAAACTCGAAGACATCCAGTCCTTGCTCGACACGCTGGACAGCAACTACCTTGGCTGGTCCAGCAATATGGCACCGGTAATCATGGGCGCGCCCGGGCAACCTGCACTGGGAGAAGAACTGACCAATAGCTTCTGCCGTACCGACCCTGAGATCGCCAAGCAATTCGCACGCGTGACGTTCATGTCAGACAATCGCAAGGACGTTGCGGGATTGGTCACACCAACCTTGATTCTGCAATCCACCGACGATTTCATCGCTCCCATCGCCGTAGGTGAATATCTGCATGCTGTACTTCCCAACAGCACACTCAGCTTGGTGGCTAACGTTGGTCATTGCCCACACATGAGCGCACCGAGTGCCTGTTCGGAAGCCATGGACAGCTTCCTGACGCTGAGGGCAGGTGCGGATGTCGACTGACGCACCGCCAGGTCCCGACTCGCAGACACTATTTGAAGGCGCGCCTTGCGGCCTCGTGGTTACGCAAGAGGACGGGACGATTTTGCTCGCCAACCTGACATTTTGCTGTTGGATCGGCTTCGACGCCTGCTCTTTGATCGGGCGGCGTTTCCAAGACCTGTTGACAATAGGCGGCCGTATATTTCACCAAACCCATTGGGCGCCGCTGATGCGTATGCAAGGCTCAGTAGCCGAGGTGAAGCTCGATCTGGTCCACAAGGACAAACATTGCGTCACAATGCTGCTTAACGGTGTAAGGCGCGAAAATGCCGATGGTGCTTTTTTTGAACTGGCACTATTCACGATAAGCGATCGCGACAAATATGAGCGCGAACTACTCAGCTCCCGAAAAGTCGCCGAAGGTCTACTGCACGAGAAAACCGTTGCGGAAACTGCGCTTCAGCTTGCTCAAAGCGAGTTGAAAATAGCCTACGAAAAGGCCGAACGTCGTGCCTCATTCGCCGAGCAGATGGTTGCTATCGTCAGCCATGACCTGAAAACACCGCTGACTGCGATAAAAATGGCGTCTGACATGTTAACCAGAGACGAACTGTCTGCTAAGCAATTCAAAATGCTCGGCCATATCAGCCAGTCAGCTGGCCGCGCTGAACGAATGATTGCCGATCTGTTGGACTTTACCTTGGCCCGGGTCGGCCGAGGAATAGCAGTAACGCCGGCCCCGGTTGATCTGCATACTTTAGTCAGCCTGAGTGTCGATGAATTGCGCGTCGCTTTTCCCGCTGCAAATTTGCAGCATCAATGCAATGGATCGGGTATCGCATACATTGATGCAGATCGGGTACAGCAAGTTATTGGCAACCTGGTTGCTAACAGCGTTGCTTATGGAGATTTGAAGCAGCCGATCATCATCACTTCATCTTGTGAAGAGCATCAAACCATTGTGTCCGTTCGCAACCAGGGCGCGATTATCCCTGAGTCATTGATGGCGACTCTATTCGAACCCATGATCCGCGGCACCAACGACCGTAACGCACGCAGCGTAGGGCTTGGATTGTTCATCGTGAGGGAAATCGCCCGGTCACATGGAGGGAACGTCACGGTGCGTTCCAACACCGAAGAAGGCACAACGTTTGAAGTCTTTTTTCCACAAATTCAGTCTTAGAAACCCGCAATTTTTCAGCTTTTTGTTCCCACACGTACCTTGCCGCTGAAGACTCTGAATCCATAGGTGTTGTAGATCAACGTCACCGGTATCAACACGGCAAAGCCGACGAGCATGAAGACCTGGCTATTGGGCTTTGAGGTGGCGGCTTGTAGCGTCAGACCCGGGGGAATGATCAGCGGGTAAAGCGCGACGAGCATCAAGGCGAACGCCAGTACGAATACACCCAGGGCGCAGAACAGCGGTACCCAGTCAAAACGACTGCGAAACCCTGATCGGAATACCGCCAGCAAAGCCATCAGAATCAAAACCGCGGGTACCCACACCACCGGCGCCGTCAGCCGCTGCGAGTACTGATCGTGCAAGGTGGTGGTCCAAGCGACTAAAACCAGCAGAAGCCCTGCCGTGCCCCAAGCCAGCTGCTTCGCCTGACGCGCAGAACGGTGCTGCAGTTCATCAACGGTTCGCCAATACAGCCAGCAAGCGCCCAGCCAGGTATAGCCCAGCACGAGTACGAGGCCGCAAAATAGCGGAAAGGGTTCGAGCCACTCGCGGCCATCGCCACTGTACTGACTGCCCAGATGGGGGACGCCTTTGACCAGGGTGCCGAGCACAATACCTTGAATCAGTCCCGTGCACAGGGAGCCACACAGCAACACTCCGTCGATCAGCCGTTTAACGCGCTCGCTGGGCGCGTGATCACGAAATTCAAGCGCCATTGCACGCAGTATCAATGCCAGAAACATGGCGATAAATGGCACGTACAGCGCGGGGAGCAGAATGGCGTAGGCCAGCGGAAACAAAGCCAGAAGCCCGCCGCCACCGAGAACGAGCCAGGTTTCGTTGGCATCCCAAATCGGCAGGATGGTCACAGCCATGGCGCGTCGATTGCGGCTGCTATGCGTCAGGCCCAGCAGTATGCCGACACCCAGATCGGTTCCGTCGAGCAACACATAGTTCATCACCGAGAATGCCAGAGCTGCTGCACACAACAGGGTCAGCCAGTCAGTGTCCATCGACTCGTTTCCTCAAGACCGTCCGGTTTCGTCAGGCAGTGTTGGTTGCGGACCCGGCTCGCCACGGCGCGGTGGCTCACGTAGCAAACGCATCAGCACCCACAAGCCGATGCCGAATACCAGCAGATAGAACAGCAGAATTCCCCACGTAGAAGTCACCACCTGCTCGCGTGAGACCCGTGACACGCTGTCGGCCGTGCGCAGTAGCCCGTAGACGGTAAAGGGCTGACGCCCGACCTCAGTGACGATCCAACCACTGAGCATCGCTACAAATCCCGTTGGGGCCATCAGCACACAGCTCCATAACCACCCGCGTGCAATGTACAGACGCTTACGAAAGCGAAGAACGAGGCTGGCGATGCCTTGCGCCAACATCATCAACCCCAGCCCGACCATCAGGCGAAATGCGAAAAATACTGGCGGCACCGGCGGAATGTCCTCAGGCGCGAACTCGTCCAGTGCGGCGATGGTGCCGCTCAGGTCGTGACGAAGGTAAAGCGAGCCGATCCGCGGAATAGCCACTTCCCAGTGATTGCGTCTTTCGGACATATCCGGCCAGCCGAATAGGCGCAGCGGTTCACCCGCACCTGCGGGTGGACGCGTCCACGAACCTTCAATGGCGGCTACCTTCTGCGGTTGAACCTTCAAAGTGTGTTCGCCATGTAGGTCGCCGACCACAATTTGCGCGGGAGTTAGAGCCACGACCGTCCAAAAGGCCATGGACAATTGCAGGCGTGCGCGGGGATTGTGCGAGCTTTTGAGCAACTGCCAGGCACTGGCGCCGGCCACCAGCGTTGCCGAACCCAGCAGCGCGGCCAATGTCATATGCGCCAGGCGATAGGGGAACGAGGGATTGAAAATGATCGCCCACCAGTCTTCGGCCAGAAAGCGCCCCTCCCCTGACATCGAATAGCCTGCGGGTGTGTGCATCCAGGAGTTGGCCGACAGTATCCAAAATGCGCTGATCAACGAACCCATGGCTACGGCACCAGTTGCGAAGAAATGCAGTCGTGGGCCGACCTTCTTCAATCCGAAAAGCATGATGCCCAAGAACCCGGCCTCGAGGAAAAACGCCGCCAACACTTCGTAGAACATCAACGGTCCAAGAATATCGCCCGCCTGTACCACCAGACGCGACCAGTTCAGCCCAAACTGATATTCCAGAATCAGCCCTGACGCCGTACCCACCGCCACATTAAGGGCGAATATCTTGAGCCAGTAGTGATAGACATCCAGATAGACTTCGCGACCGGTCTTGAGCCACAACGCCTCGAGTACCAGTAGAAAATTCGACAGACCGATGGTGAACGCCGCCAGCACGATGTGAAAACTGATGGTGGTCGCGAACTGGGCACGCGCCGCCGTGAGGACTGAGTCGAGGGCTTCCACGTATGACTCCCGGCTTGTGATCAGACGATTAGGTTGCTTAACACTTCTGTGAGCGCTTGCCGCTATGGCGTTTCGCTTTCTCACTCGAGAATTGGAACGTTTCCACTCAATGGTTGAGCCGACCTAATCATCATAGTTGCGTCTACCAACAGTGATAGCGCACCCATTTGTCGTTTTGTAGGCAGGCGAGGAGCACTGCTGTGGTACCTGTGGCGAGCAGATACCGAGGATGCTTTTCAGGGAGCACGCTTGAAGTGTTTTTTGCGCTCGCTTGTTCGCCTTTCAGTCAGCGATCACGCTCATGTTTCGGCCGCTGGTCTTGGCAATGTAAAGCGCTTTATCAGCAGCACCAATCAGATCGTCCGGGGTGTCCTCAGTTCTTGGGCTACAGGCGCTTACACCGATGCTGACCGTCACTATCCCCTGCTCGCTGTCTTTGTGTGCAATCTGCGCTTGTTCTACTGCGTTGCGGATCTTTTGCGCGACGATAAAAGCCCCAACGTAATCGGTTGCCGGCAGAACAACTGCGAACTCCTCGCCGCCAAATCGTGCAGCGAGATCGCCTGGTCTCTTAATGTTTTCAAGGATGATCCCACTTAGCCTGCGTAGACACTCGTCACCGACCAAGTGGCCATACCGATCATTGAAACGCTTGAAGTGATCGACGTCGATCATCAGCAAGGCCAGGGTGGTGTGACTACGTTTGGCCCTTCCCATCTCAGCCTGCGTGAACAAGTCGAACTGGCGACGGTTTGCGAGCCCGGTCAGTGCGTCTTCCAAGGCGAGCAGTTCCAGGGTTCGATTCACATCAAGCAGCTTGTCTTGAGCGCCCAGTAATTCGTTTTGAATTCGGTTCTGTTGTTTCATCAACCGGATGAAGCGATAACCGATCCCACCCAAAACGCTCATCAGCAAAATTACGATGGCGGAGCTCATCAATGTTTCCTGCCACCAGCTTGCCAATACCTCCTCTTTATTCATGGCTGAAAACACCACGAGAGGATACCCACTGACCCGTCGAAACCCGACGACGCGTTCTACACCATCTACGTATGATCTGACCGTGGCCGTTCCAGATGGCCCCTTTGGTAGCAACTGGGTGAATAGCGGGCCGTCCGCAACACTGCTGCCAATGATCGCATCGTTAAAGGGGCGTCGGATGATGATTCTGGCGTCGGAGGAAATCAGGTTGATAACGCCATTACTGCCAATATCGATGCTGTTGTAGAGCTTGAGAAAGTGATCAAGATAGATAGTTGCCAATGCCACGCCGGCAAAACTGCCATCAGGGTTGTTGATCCTGCGCGACACCGGCAGGACCCAATCGCCCGTTGAGCGACTTTTGATGGACAGCCCTACATGCGGGCCTCGGTCAGGATGATCGCGATGGTAGATAAAATACTCACGATCGGCGTTATTTGCGTTCGGCGGCAGGATGCCGCTCGAGTCCGCTATCCAGGCGCCGTTCTGGTCATAGATAAATAACCCATGCAACTGTGGCAGCTCGTTTCGCTGTGCATTGAGAAGACGTAGTAGGAGAGGTAACTGCTCCGGGCTCATTCCTTCCGTTTCAATTCGATCGACCAAGCTGAACAGCACGGTGTCGGCTTGTTTGATGGATGCCTGAGCTTGTGACGCCAGGGTTTGCGCGAGGTTGGCCATTGACACTTCCTTGTCGTGCAACCGGTAGTCACGCGAATTCCAGCCCTCCCAGATGGCAACCACCACTAGCGAAAGGCAAACTGCCAGGAGAAAGCCGATCGCTGCGCGAACCTTGTCTTTCGTCACCCCGTGCTCAGACGTGGTGAGCTCTGCTTCCTTAACTTTTGCAAGACCAGCTGCGAAAGACTCGTGAGGCATAATTTGCCCTTTATGATATTGAGCGGCGAGACATTCCCTTAGCTCGTTTTGACTCAATGTGCACCCGCAGGCGCCCGACACCATTCGACCATACTCCAAGAAAATTGGGTGAACTGGCAAGGGAGGGCATCAAGATCCCATGGATTAGGGGGTCTAGGTCTCAGACGAATTGTGGCACGCTGATTTTTTCTCATCCGGGAACATGTCGTAGATCTAAGTCTCCAATGCCGCGGCGGTCGACTGGTGGGTATTAATTCCTGGACGATTCAGTTCCGGTACTACACTGACGGACGTGAATTTTCTTTTGAACTCTGCAGACGTTAAGGATCCGGAGATTGAAGCTCACTTGGGAAGGTCTACTGCCAATTTCTGGCAAAGTCATCGTGATTGAAGACGATCCGACGCTTCGTATGCTCATGGGCGATATCCTGAAGGAAATCGGCGCACAGTCCCTAGCCTTTGAGACAGCTGACGATGCTTTGACATATTTGCTTGAGGCGCATGTGCCGTGCCCTCTGGTGGTGGTGGATCATGCATTACCGGGACAGATTCAGGGTGCTGAATTTATCGAGATGGTGAAGGGCAAGTGGCCTTCCACGGGATCCATCCTAATCTCTGGCTATTTGCTGGAGCCATCAACTATCCCCCGTTCGACCCAGTACCTGCAAAAGCCGTGGTCATTGGATGACTTTGTCGTGGCGGTGGCAGCGGTTTTACAGCCAGGCTATCCGTTGCGTAAAAACTGACTCGCTGCGCTTCGGTGATCGCGCGGATTGCCGAGCTTCTTCAATGGCTTTACACAGATCACCCATCGCGGCTGGTAGTGCTAATCATGGTAGTCAGCGCCGGCGACGGCACGAAGATAAGCCTGATCGGCCTCAATACGCAGCTCACGCCATTCCTGCCAGGTCACGACGCCCAACCGATCCATTTCATCAGCTAGACGCAAAAGTTCGTCGTGGTAAGCATCCGGGCAGTCCATTCGCAGCGTGCAATCATCCATTGCGCTATGCCAGCGATCGTAGGCACGTAGCTTGGCCTCTTGCTCTGGAGAGAAAAGGATTTTGCAGCTGTTCATGGTGATGACTCTGCGACATGGTTTGCCAGTTGAGCCAACTGCTTTGAAGACAGTTCAGAGGAGCCGACCAGAGGACAAATACCTCTCGAAGGGAGCGCTTTGCACCAAGGTGTATTGACAGCCACATTCCTACATATTTTTTTGGAATTTTTCGGCAGCGCATCGCTCCTTTGCATATGAGCAAAAGGAGGGCCTCATGAATCGCACTGATCTGTACGTCATTGAATATCGGCTTCACGGGAAGCCAAAGTCGTTCGTCATTCGATCGCCCAAAATGCGAAACGCGGATGCTTGGCATTGGGCATGTTGCGACGCGGATTTGGCGCCTATCCCAAAACCGGGGAAGGCTCCGCTCAAGGTGTTCAGCAAGCCTATGGCTGAGAGGTTCGGCGTGACAGATGTGAGATGGCGGGAAACCACCAAAGTAGCGTGGACGGAGGCAGTTTCAATATGACCCAAGACACAACGCAATCAGCGGTATCATCGACCGACGATGAGCTAGCGCGAAATGCAGCTCTTTTCCTCGAGGCGGACCGGCTGGAGGCGCATGCCTACAGCATGCTTGAGGGCGACTCTACCAGTGCAGTGTCCTGGGAGCGCTTTACTGAAGCGAAAGCGCAGGCCGATGCTAAGCGTATCGAAGCGCAGCAGGATCTCCTGCGCATTCGCGGTCAACTCATAAATTCTCCGGGGACGTGAGCATGTACATGGGGCCTCAAGGTTAACCGAACGGCTTCGTGAGCTGGATGAGCACCGACCAGAAACCCAGCAGGATCCAGAACGTTGCAAAAATCCAAGGGGTGCGCACCGAGAACAACAGCGCCTTTCGGTACCCCTTATGGGTGGACTCTCGCTCGCAAAACAGCGGTGATTCATCGTAAGCCATGCCCATCACCGGCTCGCTCCTCAATAGCTCGCTCTGCTTGTAGTACCAATGATCGATGATGTCGTAGGCCGCCCGAATGCCGGGCCATGCGTTGAGCGTGCTGAGTAATCCCAACAGCGCGAGAAAGGGAGGCACGATCAGCGTGAAGAGCTTGCCCCACTCAGGGTTGAGATTCCCCATGCAGGACGCGAACGCGATGACCAGAAAGGATTGCGCCGCCAGATAGGCGTCAGTCCGGTTGGCCAGGATCGAGGTCTCGTAATGAATTTCGCGACGATAAAATTCCAACCGTTCTTTGGGCGATCCGAACATCTTGGCGTTGTGTTCGGTCAACTCGGCCTCGCTGGTCGGTGAAGTCAGGATTCTTGGCAACGCGTTTACCTCAGAAATGACCTGCAACGATGATCATCTATTTTTGTGTTCCAGTGGGATGGCCCATAAAGGTCCAGAAGCAGGGCAACCGCTGCACCGGCGATCCATAAAGTATCCGGCTTGGATAAGGCGAGGTCAGCTTGGCTAAAAGAACGCCACGGTAACGAAAGTCGCCGTGGCGTTCTTACCGCCTCAATTTGAATCTTTATTTTTTCTCGAGGGTCGCAGCCTGGTTACCGCCTTGCTCCGCGATCTTCGACAGCTTCTCGTCGGCGCCTTTCTCCTCAGCCAGGGTGGCCTCCAGCAATGCAGCGGCATCGTCGAGTTTCAGGTGCTTGGCCATCGCGATCAGCGTGCCGTAACTGGCGATTTCGTAGTGCTCGACCTTTTGCGCAGCGCCGATCAGTGCTGCATCCAGCACCGCACCTTTGTCGATTTCGTCCAGTAGCTCTTTGGACTCCTCGACCAGGCCCTCCATCGCAACGCACTTCATGCGTTTGAGCTTCAGTCCAGTCAGCTCGACCAGCTGATCGATACGTTCGATTTGGCCCTGTGTTTCTTCAAGGTGCGAGGTGAAGGCTTCAGCAAGCAGCGGATTGGTCGCCGCCCGCGCTAGGCGCGGCAACGCTTTGGTGATCTGTTTCTCGGCGCTGTAAACATCGGAGAGTTCATGGATGAACAAGTCTTCAACAGTTTTCCTAGCCATTTCTAACTTCCTTCTGGTCAATGGATGTTTACCCGAGGCGTGATGAGGATTGCTCGTCCGCCATCGTGGTGATCATGAAAACTGACCAAGCTCTTTTAAGAGGCGTTCCAAGATTTTTTCGCTTCCCGGATGAAGTGTTCATCCCATTAGCCCAGTGCGGTATCGAGGAACATCATCACCCCGAATCCCAACATCAGACCGAGGGTCGCAGGTGTCTCGTGGCCGTTACGGTGTGTTTCAGGAATGACTTCGTGGGACACCACAAAGATCATCGCGCCGGCTGCGAGACCTAAGGCAATTGGATAACCCAAGGCGAAACCACTCGATACGCCGAGTCCGACCACTGAGCCCAAGGGTTCCATCAAACCGGAACCGATGGCGATCAACGCCGCCCGCCAAGCAGAGATACCGGTGACGCGCAAAGCCAGTGCAACGGCGAGCCCCTCCGGGATGTCTTGAATGGCGATGGCCGTCGTCAGCGGCAGGCCCACTTTCATATCGCCATTGGCAAAGCTGACGCCGATGGCCATGCCCTCCGGCAGGTTGTGCAGGGTGATGGCCAGGACAAACAACCACACTCGATTGAACCGTTGAGAGTCCGGTCCGCGCCTGCCGCTTTCCTGATGCTCATGAGGCACGAAACGATCTAGACCGATCATCAATGCCACACCCAGAGCCAGTCCAAACACCACAACACAGGCGGCCAGTAGCTGGTTTCCACACAGTGCCTGAGCGGCCTCAATGCCCGGAAGAATCAACGAGAAAGAGCTCGCTGCCAGCATCATGCCGGCGGCGAACCCCAGCATGATGTCTTGGGTACGCGAGGCAATATCGCGAAGGATGATCGCCACCACAGCGCCCAGGGTGGTCGCGGCGAATCCAGACAACCCTCCTAATGCCGCCAGACGCAGATTTTCCTTTTCAGCCCCTACCAGCGCCGAGTAACCACTGAACAACAGCAAACCAGTGACCAGCAGGAGCGTCGACCAAAACAGCACCCCAGGCCAACCGCCACTGGATGCCATGCCCAACCAATTGCGCAGTGAGGGTCTCGCAGACGATGAGGAAAGTGACATGTCGCCTCCTATCGTCCGGCTGGATGTTTCCCTGTGGCGTTGGCGGTCGAGTGACGCAACGTCTGGGCGATCCGCATAGCGGTCCGATCAAAGGATGCAGCGGTTGCGTTGAAGCGATCGGACAAGGACTGCGCCAGGTCATTGTTGAAAACGCCGGTATTCGAATTCATGCCGTGTACCTCGGATTGCATGGATAAAGAAACCGCACGCCGTTGTGGCGTGCGGTATTGGTCATCAAGCGTTCGGTTCACCCTGAACACCCGCGCCAAGATCGGCGCCGGTGATAGGATTGCTGTCCGGGTCGGACATGGTTCGTGCCTTCATATCCAGCAGCAGTTCCTCTTCTTCAGCGCTTAGTTGAACACTGGCGGTACCGTCACCGCCGTCCACGGCAGGCGCGGGGTTTTCCACGTACTCCCAATCGTCGCCCTGGTTCCACGGACCACGGGTGCTGCCTTCCCCTTGCGACATGTTGAAGTACACGTTGGTGAACTCCGGCATGCCGGGGAGCTTGCCCTGCGGGAAGTTCGGCTGGATTGCGTGGAGTGCTTTTTCGAAGGACAGTTGGTGGGCGATTTCGCGGGTCATAAGAAAGCCCAGTGCTTCTTTAACGCCAGGATCGTCCGTCACGTTCATCAGCCGCTCATAGACGATTTTTGCGCGAGCCTCGGCAGCAATGTTGGAGCGGAAGTCGGCCGTCGGCTCACCGATCGTATCGACATAGGCTGCCGACCAAGGCACGCCGGCGGAGTTGGTCAGCGGTGCGCCGGCGCCATACAGCAGGCTGGTGATGTGCGAATCGTTGCCCGCACCATTGATGGCCCGGTACAACTCACCTTCTTCTTCAACGCCCTCGGCCATTCGGCCTTTGGCACCCTTGTTCAACATAACGATGATGGAGCCGACGATTTCGAGGTGGCTTAGCTCCTCTGTCGCAATGTCCATCAGCAGGTCTTTACGGCCCGGATCATCTTCGGCCAGCGCTTGGGTGAAGTATCGCGATGCCGCCGCGAGCTCTCCCTGTGCGCCGCCAAATTGTTCAAGTAACAGATTGGCCAAGCCTGGATTGGGCTCGGCAACCCGCACGGTGTATTGAAGTCGCTTGTTATGTAGAAACATGACAAATCTCCTCAGGTCAGACGAGGCTCGATGCTCATTCGAGAAAGATCGAATGCGAGCTCACAGACATCTGAAGCGAATTCCGTGTGAGTAATTGCAATTTGTTTTCAGTCACGGCGACAAGCGGCGCGGAATGACTTTTTTTGAGACTTTAATCGCCAGTCGTCGGCCTTCCTCGGAGGCTTCGCAAACTTTTGCGTGATCAGTCAGCTCAACCGCTATCAGAGTTAGGAGCGTTTCCGATGGAGGAATTGCGAGGAGAGAGAAGACATATGTAACAAAGAATTTCATAGAGTTTGCGTGGTCGAAATGGCATCTCCCACTTGGATTTATGGTCATGAAATTCGCAAAGTTTTGCCAAGCACTCTCGAACTGGGCCGGCAGCTCGAAAACCTTTCTGATAGCTATTCTGCTGATCATCGCTTGGGCGTTAACGGGTCCGTATTTTCACTACAACGACACCTGGCAACTGATCATCAACACGTCAACAACGATCATCACCTTCCTGATGGTATTCCTCATCCAGAACACACAGAACAGGGATAACGACATCTTGCACCTGAAACTCGATGAACTGATCCGAGCAACAAAGGACGCGCAGAACGCCTTCATGTCATTGGATCATCTGGATACCAAGGAGCTGCGTGAGTTACGCAAGCGTTACAGCACGATGGGAGAAGAGGAAGAGGTGAATCTTGAGTGCACGGAAACTGCATCCGTAACGCAGGACATCCAAAAGCCCGCCGCGCTGCCTCCGGCGGAAACGCCAATGCCCTAGCAGTCGCGATGAGGGCTTAGGATTGGCTAAGCCCTCGGCACCTACAACTATCAACGGGTGGCAGCGATACCCGACAGGTTTCTTTGTTTGTTGGTCGCCAGATCGTACCGAAGCTCAGCAATCAGCTCTGAGATCGCCCGAGGACTGACCAATGTATTCGTCGAAATTCCAGTGACAAGCAGATCGACGCTGCCCGTCGCGGGATCAGTCACTCGGACCTGTAGTGAATTTCCAGTCACTAAAGTGCATTGGCACTCCAGCGGTCGAAAGCTCTCTTCAATGATTCTGCGCAGCTCCAGGGTTGAAATCATTCATTTCCTCCAGTGTCGTATCCCGAAGCAAGACATGTAGTGTTGAGTGGCAGATGCAGGCCCTAGGATTTCTCGAGCCATTGCGATCAAGACGATACATTTCTGGCGACAAAAGTTTGGCTTTCAAGGCCGAAACGGATACTGGTTCACATTTTCACGGTAATTAATCGAGCGTCAGTTAACCCGTTGGATGTAAACGCGCCTACCTATCCGTAGCCGGTGGTGTCAGCATCATCACTGATGAAGTTTAGGTTATCCAAATGAAAGGCTGGAGGATGCCGACGCAAGGAGCTTAAGCAAACCCAGTTCGAAACGCGTGATTCCTGTAGACCGGCCCAAATTGATTGCGAGAATCCGGTGTTTGCAGAGATGTATAAAACGGAGGGAGCGGGCAATTACGCAGAGGTCTACTGAAGCTGAATGCTCACGTGGCCAGTTAGGTGAGGTTGGCGATCGCGGGCTTTTTATCGTCGTGCGGTCGCTCAAGGAATTCGCGTATGACTTCGGCGGTTTGCTTAGCACTGGTCAACACGAAGAAATGACCCTCGCCACGCAGAACATGCAGTTCGGCACCGCGAATGCCGTGACGCAAAATGTGCCCGTTATAAAGCCGCACCAGCGGATCGCGATCGCCGGCGAGAATGAGCGTCCGCTGGCGAAGGCGGAACAGACGTAACAGGCTCGTCCAGCCGACCAATGCCGTGAATTGACGGTAATAGGTTTGGGGATTAACCGAGAGCATCCCATTCGCAACCCCGAAATGCATAAGCGCCTTTGTCGAATTGCGCCGGCCTTTTTGCTTATGCGGTTTGGCGCTTTTAGCCATGCTAAAAAAATCCAAGATATCAGCGGGTTTTACCAACATTGCTGGGCCGGCCGAGGTCGCAGCGAGTATCAAGCGACGCACCATGCTTGGATAACGTAGAGCGAATTCCTGTGCCAAAGCACCGCCCCAACTCACGCCGAATACATCGACCTGGTCGAACCCCAATTGCTTGAGCATCTGAGCGATCGTATCGGCATAACGCGGCAGACGCATTGGCCAACGCGGCGTCTGCGATTTGCCGACGCCGGGAACGTCCAACGTGATGGTCGTGTAGTCGGTCAGTTCATTTCGCAGAGGGTCGAACGCACGGATTAAGCCACCCATGCCGTTGAGCAGAAGCAGCGGTGAACCCTGGCCACGGATTGAAACGTTTAACTGCAAATCGCAAATGGATAATTTCTGAGTTGTCATGATGCTCCCTTTTTGCCCCCATCCTGACGGATCACTGTATGCAGTCCGCGTATGGGGCGGAAACACTGATCCCGCGCATGCCCCGGCTTGAAGGAAGTCCAGTTACAAGTCCCTCTCACACACGATCCTCGCTGTATTTGAGACTCAAGGTAATCACAAAGCTCCAATAGTCGAATTGTGGAAGGGCTCTGCAATGGGATTCCCACCTGTTGACTGCGAAATCGTGGAGCAACGACTGCAAAACTGTGCCAGTTCGACAGTCGCGAGGTAATGTCATACGAACCTTCCCTGCTCGACGGGATGTACTGCTCGGATGCCAAGTGCCGATGTATGCTGAACCTGCTGAATGTCGCAATTCGCAGGTGGCAACGATGCACTCAAAAGTACAACCCAAACCTTACTATTGGTCGATTGGTAAGAACACTTTTACTAACGTCAATTGTCTAAGCAGCCACCACCAAGCATATCTAGTACGGCGATACATGATCTTGGGACAGGCGGCAGAGGTGCTCGGCAGCTGTGATCGTGCCGAGCAATGGTTCAACGAACCCGCCCGTGGCCTGGATTATCAACCGCCTTGCAGCGTTATTGATGATGACCATGGCTATCAGCGGATCAAAGACTATCTGGGCCGCATTGAATATGGCGTGTATTGAGCAACGCCGGAAGCATCCCGTTATTGGCACAGACAAGCGCCGTAGGTGGTGGGAAGATGAACAGCACTGTCGAAGCCGTAGTCTCGCTGGTCGGGGGTGCGAAGCGGATCGTGGTATTTACCGGTGCGGGCATCTCGGCCGAAAGCGGTATACCCACATTCCGCGATCCGTTGACCGGAATATGGGCGCGCCAGGATCCGGAGAAGCTGGAGACAGCTAACGCGTTCCGCGAGGACGCAGCATTAGTCTGGGGATGGTATCTATGGCGGCGGGCGCAAGTCGCGCAAGCGGTGCCCAACGCTGCGCATCAAGCCATTGCGCAGTTGACATGGACGCGAGATGTAACGGTGATCACGCAAAACATCGACGACCTGCATGAGCGAGCTGGAGCAGTGGATGTAATCCATCTGCACGGTAGCTTGGAACAGCCCAAATGCTTTGCCTGCCATAGGACTCCAACGGCCTTCTCGTTCGAGGAACCGATTGCTAGGGAGGATATGAGGATCGAGCCGCCTCGCTGTCCCCGCTGCCGCGGCAAGCTACGCCCGGGTGTGGTGTGGTTCGGTGAAGAACTGCCGGCGGTGGCTTGGAAGAAGGCTGTTCTTGCAACAAAAAATTGCGACGTTCTGCTGTCGATCGGCACTTCGGGGGTGGTCTTCCCGGCCGCAGAGATTCCAACCATGGCTCTGCGAGCCGGTGCTTACGTCGTGCACATCAATCTAGTGCAAGTTGCGCAGCCGAGCTGCCGTGAGTTGTGCCTAGTGGGGCGCGCAACAGAAATCGTTCCGGCTTTAGTTTTTCTGATGCGCCCATCGACTGGCGCTCAGGTTGAGAGACCGGTGCCCTGAGGAAATCGTCAGCCCATCTTCCCCGACGTCCGGTCTCTACAACAGAGAGCATCTCATGAAGTAACGCAGCTTCAACCGACTAAAATGCCGCCCGCTGCCGGGCCTCTTCTCGTGCCTGGAGCTGCAGTTCGAGCTGGGCTTGGATCTCTGTGTACAACTGAGCCCGCTCGTTATCGCGATCAGCTACTGTCACCACGAGCGAATAGGGTTCTTTGTCCAATACGTCCGGGTGATTCCACTCCCGATCTTGACGAATCACGACGACAAACCATTTCTCAGCAGGATTGCGTTGCTTGAAGGTCCACTTGGATGACTGCACCGTACCTCGACTTCTCAGTTGAGCGGAGATATCCCGGTTCGGCTCGGCGTCGTCACTACGGGTCTCATTTTCCTCCTGCTTGTCCCTGTTGAAGTAGCCCTGCACCTCGTCCAGGGAAGCCCCTTTGACCAAACGGAAACTGATCTGAGTCGCAAGATAGTCCAGGCGAGTGGTACGCACTGCCGGCGAGTAGGCCAGCGTGACGCACAACTCCCTAAGACCCCGCGTCTTGCGCAGGTAGGTAGCAGGAAGAGGCAGCTCATAAAACTGGCAGGCATCCTTCTCGATGCTCTCTTCGCACATCAATACAACGCATTGATCCGAGGATCGGAACAAGTCACTTTCACTCACTTGGCCGTATCCACCCACATCGCGGGAAATCTCGCGGTTGTAGGTCGCTTTATTGGCTTTGTAACCCTTGCGCATCTCCTCCGAGAAAGTGCTCTCCACCTCGCTCGACAGAGACGCATGGTTCACGAGCATGGCTCGCAGAAGATTGGCTGAAGCCTCCGGGTATTCATTGAGCAGACGCCCTGCCAAATGAGTGATGTAAGGCGCAGAGAAACTAGTGCCACTGAGTTCCTTGAACAGCGTATTGCCTTGGAACTGATGGTTCATCGTCAGCACGCCCAGACCGCGCATGTCGGTCTTCCACTGCTGATTGTTGTAATGCACCGGACACGCCAGGTTGCCACCATGAGCGACCAACTCCGGCTTTAGAGCCCCTTTCACCGACGGGCCATGTCGGGTGAACGGTGAGGGTTGGTTCTCCGATGCCGGAGACAGCTGATGGATCTCGGGGTGTCGCTGGCTGTCGAAAGTGGCGTCGTGGCGGGAAATGCTGCCGACGGTCAGCACATTCAACGCAGGTGCCGGGTCAATGATGACACTGCGTTCGTGCAGCAGGTATTCCGGATACTCGTCCCGCCAGCTTTTTATCGGTACGGCCGGATCCTCAGAGCCCATGAAGTTGCCGGTAGAAACGACAAACAGCACGTTGTGTTTACGCGCAAGCACATCGAGGATGTAGGCCAGACCGCGAATGTGTGTACCGTCGTAAGGCGCATTGGTATTTCCCAGCGACAAATTGAAGATGCGGCAGCCCAGTCCCACGAAATGCTCAACGGCCTCTGTCAGAGTCGCTTCTACCGTGTGCTCGTCATAAATAGCATTGTGGGTGTCTGGGCATTTGCGCATGACCTTACCGTTGTAAAGCCAGATTTGCGGATTCCAGAAGTTGCTTCGATCACAGGCTTCTACGTCGCCATAAAGCGCAATCCCGGCGACGGCTGTCCCGTGGCCAGCCTCATCGAATGCGTCCTGACCCGCCACGAATGACTCACTTTCTGCAATTGCCGATCGAAGCAACGGATGGTTAGTGTTGATACCGCTGTCCAGGATGCACACCCGCGCCGCATCGTCGGCAGGGCGTGGAATGTTTGCCGGGATCTGAGCAATGTCACGGTTCAGCTGCGGGTAAGAGATGCCAGTCTGGGGAATGAGGTCAACCATGCGCACGTCACTATGGTTGAGCAGCCCTTGTGCTTGAACATCACTCACCTCGACGCGGTACATCACCAAGCTGTCGAAGTTGAGCTTGTGGATCGTCTTGATGCCGTTGTCCGCCAGCCACTTTTCGAACGAGGCGCAAAGGCGAATGCGTGCCGGATGATTGGTGACGTGGTGTGGCCAGAGTTCGACGTCCAGTGTGAATGTTTCAGAGTCTGGAAGGCCGATATGGCGTAAGGCCCAGCTTTTGCGGTCCTCGGCGGACCACGCATCGATACCCTCGATGGCTTCCAGAATCTGCTTGTAGCTGACATTCTGCCCGAGCACGCCCAACTTGTTCAGGTGGTCTTGAAAGATGGCCAGGCCGGCCTCGGTCGCAAACACCACACAAACCTGCTTGCCCTCCTGACTGATGAATTCCAGGCCATGCTTCTGGAGATTTTCAAACGTCATCGCGCCGTCGTACTGCAACTTGAATACAAACGGGGAGTTCTCGGCAGACTTGTGCTGCTTTGCAGCAACACCCGCTGCCGTCGCAAAATAGCCGTTAAGCTTCTGGCCATGCCCCCGCAAGTCATCGCGCTTGGTGAACTTGGGGGGATTTTTCGTCCGACGACGATTGTCCAGGTTTTCGCGCTCAAAACTCAGGTGTTTGTAAGTTGCCAATTCATCGTCCTTGATAGCAGGTTAGTGCTTGCGGAGTCCCTCCCGCACCAGTGCGTTACGTAGTTCTTTGATCGTGAGGAACTCCTGATTACGCAATATCATACGCTTCACAGCGCGCCGGACAACACGTTCCACATCCGCACCGCTTTTTCCATCGAATTCTTTTAGTAACTCGGGATCATCCAGTTCGAACTGACGACGGGTCCCACGCAACTTCAGCTGTAACAATGCCATCAGCTGCTTGTGATCAGGCAGCGGAAACTCAATGGCGTCATCAAACCGGCGCCAAATTGCCGAATCCAGAATATTTTCGTGGTTAGTTGCTGCCAGAATAAGGCTTTGCCCGTCGTAGGCGTCCATCATCTGCAACACCGCATTAACTACGCGGCGTAGCTCGCCGTGCTCACCGCTATCACCACGCTCTTTACCAATGGCATCAAACTCGTCGAAAAGAACGATTAACTGATGTTTCGCAATGAAATCAAAGACCTTGCGTAAATTCGCGGCTGTTTCACCCAGAAACGAGGAGACCAATGCATCGAGACGAACAATTGCCAGCGGGCGATCCAGTTCGAAAGCGATGACTTCAGCAGCCAAGGTCTTACCGCATCCAGGCGGGCCAAAGAAAATCACTTTGCCGGATGGCTTCATGCCATAGCTACGAAGCACCTCTGCGCGTCGATGCTCTTCCAGCATCTCGTCGATCATAGAGGCACTGCTTTCGGGAAGGATGATCTCCTCCAACGAGCGCTTGGGTGGCCTGATATCAAGCAAAGGAAGTCCACGTTCCTTGTCCACAGGAATGTCCGCAGTAAACTGCGGTTTACGTGCAGACTGGACATGCATATCCCCACCATAAAGGATCTGCTCTAAATCATTTGCCAATAAGTGATGTTGCTTTTGGCGCTCTTCTTCGATGATAGCTTCAGATGCACGACGGAACGCCGCCATATCTCCGACAGCACCCGCTTTTACAAGTTGCCTGAGTACTTTTCCATTCGCCATTTTATATATCCTGCCATAAGGTTGTTTCTCAGAGTCGTCAACTCATGAAACCAATTCCTGCCCTAAGCAGTGCAACTAAAAGGCTGAATCATTGCGAGCTAACATATGAGGACTCCATTCCATTTTGAAGCGTAAAGAGTATTTCAAACTCCTTACGTTAAGTTATACGTAAGAGTATCGCCCATGGTGGGTTTTTGTCCAGTATTTCTCTCGAATTTCCTTGATTTTATTGAACCAATCGACGAGCGGCAGCAGCTGTAGAAACTGCGACACCAAGCACCCAAAACGATAGGGCTGAAAGACCGTTCAAACATCAACATTATTAATAACGCAAACAAACAATATTGATCGTCGCGATAGAGAACTCGACCTTAAACTAACTTTAGGCGTGGCAATAAACACTGACGGGAGTGGCGGAAATTTCCGACACGTCAAAGTGAGCTTGTTTTCGCCCATTAATAAATATGTAGAGATCTATTCAGAAACTAGCAAAGTAACTGGCAACACCAACAGAGACTCAGTGCACAACTGACGCTGTTTGCTGGCCGCCTCATCCGCTACCCATCAGGCGCTACCCGAACAACCACCCCATAAAGCTCAATAATTTCCAATACGATGGCTTTTAGCCTTCATCATTCCTCGGTAAGGTCTTTCTGTTGACGTGTGCGTCGCATTCGTCACCCCAGACCGGCGACCTGGTGATGTCGCTCCCTCGTTACAGAAGACTTGGAAAAATGACTGAAGTAGAAAACCGTGGCCACATCTTCATTTCCTACGCCTGGGGCAACGGGTTTGAGAACAAAGAGTGGGTACGCCAGCGCGTCCTCACCCAAATAAGTTGGAACCATGACGTATTTTGGGATAGGGATAGCATCGCCTACGGAGATTCAATCGATGGCGTTATCGCTAAAGCCTTGTCCAAGCGCCCAGTCCAGATCTTATGCCTGTGTGACCAGGACTACATCAGAGCCGCCCAACAGAAAGGTTCGGGGTTGCACCGTGAGCTGAAAATGCTTGCCGAGATCGCTTATGAACCGGGCGTGCGGATTGTGCCAGTCATCCTGGAAGCGGGGTGTGCTGACCAGTTGCCTGAGCCTTTGATCGGACGCCTCTACCTAGATCTGCAACCTCTGCATCAACTGAACATTGATCTCGGAACGGCAGTGATGGAAGTGGCCGAGGGCAGGACACCTGCGCAGGTGCAAAGTGGCGTCAACGCTCGACTGGCAGCCTTCAAACTTCGCGAGCGCGCCCTAAAATATTTCCAGACCCGACCAGTTGAAGTTTGGGGTAATGGTCGAAACCATGAAGTGACCGTCTATAGAGAAGGCACTCCCCCAACTCTGCTTCAGCCCGCGCCTTGGATGTGGGAAAGCAACAATTGGAACTACATGCTGAGCGATGATAGCCCAACGTTTTGCCCTACCAAGGGACGCTGGCATTGGGAGCTTTCCTCATCGTCCAGCGAAATGCGCCCATTGGCGACTGCGGTTTTATCGGTATTTTTTGATCAACTCGATGGTAGAAAAGCAGAGCTTTGGCTGAATCAGGGCGGTATCGTTCTAGCAAACACGTTTTTCAGGACAGTCCTGGATTCTGAGCCATTCAGATTCGATGCCGACGATGTCATCGGCTTTCTCATGCGCCGAGACGAAGGCTATGAAGCACTGGAGAAATTACTGGACGCCGCAGATGAAGGTGGTGATCGCGCGTAGCGTTTAGGGCGTAGCGTACCGGCCGTTCGGAGATCATCTGGACGGCTCGCGCAGGCAGGTCTGGGGACGCACACTGAAAAATGCCGAGACGGCATTGGAAAGGACGCCCAATCCTCTACGCCATCGCTGCATCACGAGGCACCCAACAGGCCTGCTTGCCAATCGGCGATACACGCTATCACCATCTCTACGTAACTCCGGCGGTCTCACTGAACAACCGCCGGCGCTCAGTCGAACGAGTATTCTCTAAGGGGGGCTTGCGCGAATGGATCTCTTACGGCTACAGCAACTGTTGAGTGGGCAAGGAGAGAGCATCAACGGATGCGACTTGTCAGTTGAAGATGCAATCGACTTTATACAAAGCAATTTTGGCGAGTATTCGTACTGCCTGGTTCGGGACTGGACCTTGCTGGAGCTGGAATCCTGCGGCGAGGATTACGACGCCTTACGCTCCCGTGGCCTCGAACCAGTGCTGATCTATGCGCGCAACGTTGTGCTCGACAGTCGCGAGCGCTTTAACCGAGGTGACTGGGTTCGCAGCACGTTTCAACTGAGATACGAGGACGAAGGGCTCTTTTTTACCAGAAATACTTTGTACGTGCTGCTCGGCACGGGCACGCGCCAGAGAATTACGCTGAGTGATTTACTGAGTTTGAGTTGAGCGAGCCACAGCCAGCGCCTTCGGGCTCAAACCGAGTGGACCACTGATCGCATTCAAGCCCCGGCATCCTGCGAAGGCTCTTTTTATCCATGACAGATGCCGTTGCACGCGCGAGCATAGGGCATCCTTTATCGCAGACTGCACGTCAGGTGGATGATATGAAGAAAGACAGACACTGGTACGTTCAAACCCAGGCCACCCAAGACGGCAGTGACGATGTCATCGTCGATTTACCTCCCGCCCTGTTGCAGGAAATGGGTCTGGGCATCGGGGATGAGCTGGCTATCACCGTCGCCGGCGACACGATAATCCTGACACCCGTACGCGCCATGAAGCGTGAGTCTGCAAGGGGCACCGACGTCTTACGCGCTCAAGCTCATGACAGTTACCGAAACCGTATGAATGTTCTTCTCAATATCCCGGTCGACGCGACTGCACAGCAAATTCACGAGATGATCGACGCTGGCTTTGAGGCAACCGCCCTTACGGCAATGAGCGACTTAGGGCTCATCAGCTCCGGTACTCTGGACGCAATCCTTCCCACCCCAACTATTACGACAAAGCTGGCCACAGGTGAGCGATTAACCGCGAGTCAAAGTGACCACCTGTTTCGCCTGGCACATACCATTGCCTTAGCCGAGTCCTTTTTTGGCGACACTGACAAGGCTCTGCGCTGGCTGTCAAAACCGAAGTCCCATTTCTTGGGTAAAAGCTCGATTGAGATGCTCTCCACAACCGTTGGATTCCGTCAGGTGGAGCAGCTTCTTGCTCAAGCATCGGAAGGGATGTCGTTCTGACTCTGTTTCACAGATGCTAAAGAAAATGATCGGCATGCATGAGGTGCCGACTTGGTGCTGATCCTTTTTTGCAGGTAACGTACAGCCCCTCTGACGGAGCTTCAAATGATCAGGACGATATGCACGAGTCCACGCTTAGTCAGCCACTAATCAGCGACGAGCGTGATGCTCCTGCATATTCGGAGTTGCGAATTGTTTCATCGAATCAAGCGAGTTCCTCCCCGCGACAACCTTTGTACTACCGAAGATGGCGATGCCATCAAGCACATCCGCAATGGAACAGTGGTGGTCTGGTCTTACGAGCGCATTAGAAAAAATTTCGAAGCTGAAAGCATTCCCTTTGTGGAGGTCATCTTTCGGTTTTTAGACCGCAACGATGAGCCTGCCGGCGTGACGCCTGCGTTGATCGGCGTAAGCCGGCTGGGAAGCTTTCGTCTGGGGACCATTTGGCAAGGGGGAAAATGCATTGCCGAAACGGACCTGGGTAAAGACCAAGAGTTTTCTGTGGATTTCACTGAAGGTGTCTGGTCCTACGTCAGTATCAAAGGCAATCACCAACCCGTTCCCTATTTCAAGATCGATTATCCGCTTAGAAGCCAGCCAACAGATAAGGCACTGACCGAGTTTCTCAGCTTTCCCCTACCGAAAGGCAAAAACCTCCTGATCCCCTGTATTGAATTTCTGTACCGGTGTTATGGCAGCACGTCGGACATGGCGCGGATACTGACGACCTACCCATGGCCCAAGGTGCGGGAGCTTCTCTATGCCGATACCCAGAAAGACCCCAACAGCTGGCTTGTAAAACCACATCCCAATGTTCCTGACGACGATGGGCTGTTTCTCGCATACGCCCTTTACAACAATTACACCGAAGAGGCCGCCAAGCTGCTCTACGCCGAACTGGACAATGCATACGGCAAGCGCATGAAGGAAATGAGTTTGCGGGTTAAGCCGTGGTTCCAGGGCCCTGCAAAGGTCAAGGTTCGTGGCCGCTGGATCAACAATCGCACCACATTTCTGTGCTACGAAGTCACAGGTATGAGTCAGCCACAGGATCATCCCTACGAGATAAACCGGGTCAAATATTCCAAGGATGATTCTGAACAAGATCCAACCCTTCTCGACACGATGAGGGTCAAGATTGAAACGGAAAAGCCACAGGACCCGTTTCTGATCACCGACCGTCAGGAACCCGATCAAGGATCTGCTCGATGGTCAAAGCCCGATCCTGGGTTTGAAATTCTCGGGCCGGAATGCCCCCATACCGTTTCATTTGACGAGCGATCGCTTTCAAAGAAAAAGGCCATTCTGGTCCCGCCGGGCACGACCAAGGTGCTCTCCACTGGAGACCCGCAGGGCTACAACAAAGGCGTCGGCAAATTCACTGCTGTCGCAAAGCGGGTCTTGGGTGATGGAGGCGCACTTCAAACTGTTTGGGATAAGCTTCGACACCACCTGGGCAAAAACCGCTTCTCTAGCTTGGCGTGGCAGTCAGAGCGTCAGGGTTTCGTGCAAAGCGAAGACTTCAGATTACTAACACTGGCGGCGTTTACCCCATCCGAAGCGCCCAAAGATAAGAATAGAACATGGCTTTCTTACAAAGAAAATGCTAACCACCGTCGAGGTATCTTGGTTGCGCGCATCAAGATTAGGGGCCGCTCTTTCTACCTGTTTGAACTACAGCGCAAGAAAATTCGAAAAGACACCGTGTACAGTGAAGAGAAAATTTCAGGGCTTCTAGTGGAAATCAACAACGAGGCCGAAGCGCTGGTCGAGATCTCCAGAATTTGCGCTGAGATCCGGTTTGCCAACGGTAACTTCCGTAACCTGAAAACGCCGTTGAGACATCCGCACAACATATTTCGGCATCACTCTGACATCGGCACAACGATCTTCTACGCCTTCTACCGCTTGGGCGTCACCCTCATCTGAGCAGTGACGGGATTTGTACTGAAATTATGGAGTTTATGCTCCGAACATAAACTCCATAACTTTGATACACCTCGGATTCGAGCGACATCGAGCGTCGCAAAAACACTCATCGCAAACTCACAACGACTGCTCCATCCGTTTGGATAGGGTTATCCAAAGCTCCATCGGCAAAAAATGAAAGTGGATGCTTCAGTGCATTGGGCATGTAGCCCTCGATTTGTGTCTCATCTCGATCGATCTGATATCAATCAGCCTCAGATCATAGGATCACTTAACAAGGAAGTACCGGAGGTAAAGCTAGGTACCCAATACGTTTGAACGTTGATCACCACATTAAAACCAGCTACTCCCTTCACCACGAGAGCGCTATACGAGAACCTCTTCTTATTCACGCTCCTCAACCCATGCAACAGCATCAGTGCGGCCTTGATCCATGCACGCTCGTAGGCTTCACCTTCGCCACCGGTGGAGTACAAGTTGTATAGCGTGGCCTCAAGCTTACGATTTTTCGCCCTTGCTACCGCACGCTCGCTGAGTTCTGTTGTAAGGCTGAGTCCATGGGTTCGGTTCAGATAACTGATGAAGCCCTGCGCGGTCGCACGCTGTCCCGGCGACTGAGTGAGATATGCCGTTACCGTCTTCTGCGTGGGCAACGTATCGAACTGCTGTGACGCTGAAGCCAATACGTTTTTCGCGGCACGCAAGGAAAGCCGAACAGAACTGATCGACGTAGATCCGTCGCCTTGTTTGGTCCGAAGATACTCTCGGTAACCCAGCAGTGCTTCCAAGCCAACGCCGGCGGGCGTCGATTCGATCAACTCTTGAATTCGGCGTTTTTCGGAGTGTTGGTTGCGCAGTTGCTCATCGGCCGCGACACCGTACCGCTCACTGAGCCATAGCATTGGGGTCTGCATCCTACGAAGCCCCTCTGCACTGAAATGTTCGAGCAGGAAAACGTACGAGGGTAAACCTACGGAATGCGCATCCAGGAAGCTGAAAAAGGGCACGTAGTGTTTGAGTTTCAGCGCAGCCTTCTGCGCCCCCATCTGACTTTTGAGCCACAGGCAGAACTCATTGAAGCGTTGACGCGTGCTGGCATGGGCGAACAGTTCGACATGAATATGCGCGCGACGATCAAGGCTCTTTTCCCAGGCGCAGGTCTCGCATTCGTTTTTGCGTCCCGCCGGCATCAACCGGGTGCAGCTGGCACACTGAACTTTGCCTTTTTCAGCGCACAATTTACACCGCATCAGACCATCGTTGCACTGGACCAAGAAACGGTGATGCCGGCAATCCGGGCACGTTGCCGCGCCTGCCCGTGCGCATTGAGCGCAGCAGCGAACATCGGGATCGATCGCTAGGACTCGGGTTAGTTTTGTTGATAGCTTGCCGCATCGGTGGCAAGGCTCAGGTTCGGAAAAGTGATGTGCACAGCTGGCACATGCTGGGCCATAGACCGTCATCAATCCGACCGGCTTCCCGGTCTTCTTGCACCGTACACAAGGCGCTCTCGACTCGCAGCGGATGCATTTGGCGTCTTTTTCAAATACGGGGAGCCGGGCGAAATTGTCACAGCCGGAACACAATCGGCGCTTGAACAGTCGGGCATAGCACGTGTTGCAGAATCGCCGTCCCTTGTGGATCCGGTGAATCTTCGATGCGATGCATTGGCATTCATCGCATTTCAGTGGCAGTTCCGGAGGTGTCATCGTTGAAACTTCCTGAGCAATCGTCGCCATCTCATCAATACGCTTTTCACAGAGCGCGGGGTTCGGACTGGGGCGAGGTTGTAGTTACGGCGTCGACTGCTTTTCAGCACTGCGCCAAGTCTAGCAAGTGAGGCCGGTAACTCTCCCGAGCGCGGCAGCAACAGCGATGGGCGCACGCGCTCCCGCTCGGCCACGGCCATCAAGCGCTCGGGACCGACCTCCAGCATGCTCCAGACGTGTGCCAAGAGGCCTGCGCGGTCCACGGGTGACAAATACTCGAATGGCAAGCCCGTTGGAGGAGGCCTGAGTTCGGCCAGGTTCACACCAAGCTCACGGAAAAACATCTCCGTGCAGGGGCTGGGTGCGCGCGCGGCGGTGCGCAATATACCAATCATCCATCGCGACAGAGCAAACCATTCAGTCAGAAGCAGATGGTTCTCGCCATACCGCAGGGTAGGTTTGGAAAACAGCTCATCAGCCGCAAGCTGGAAACTCAGAGCCTGGATCGGTGCCCTGTCAGTTGACGCGAAGCCCAGCTCATATCCGCAGCGATGGCACCGACCTAGCGTCTGCTCAGGTGGTGCAAGCAGATGAGGGCATAATGGCGCATGGCAGCATTCACAGCGGTCCAGCAGAATCACCTGGTGCAGTGGACATGCGCTGTGCCACGCCAGCCGATCCTGTATCAGGTAATGAGGAAGTCGTTCCTTGAAGCATTTTGGGCAGTACTGAAGGCCACCGCTGCGACGTCGATTCCGGCACCCCAGACAGAGAAACCAGGGCGCTATCCCTCTTGGGAATTCCGCAGTTCCCGTCATCAACTGATACAGCGGCTGTAAAGTGGCCGCTTGAAGCGCTGCTGTGGGAATGCCAGAAAGGCGGGTCAGATGCTGCGACTGTTCAATGGATAAATCTCTGTCCGGATCGTTGCACCAGTACCTCAGCCTAGGCCAGACCTCGCCTGTTAGCGTCGTGGCATCGCAACCTTGGGCCAAAGCACATCGCATTAGCCAGGAGGAGATAACTTCGTCCTGCAGAAGAGCTGGCACCATCGGCCAGACCGGATTTAAAGGACGCGCTCCCGCACCCCATCTGCACTGGTAGGACGCATCCATTGGTTTTTCTCCAGCAGTCGACGGTCAATCACTTCCGAACCGTTTCGAATCGCCTCCCTTGCACACTCACGTAAAAGGTATTCGATGTTGCCCGTGTTGCCATTGGAGATCGCGTGAATGAGCGGGGTGAGCTCCGACGAGTACAGTTTTGAAGCGAATTTGAGAGGGAGCACTGATTCGAAGCTTTTCAGGAAACGCTGAAACTCGGCATTGACCGACCAGTTGGGCAGCGAGACAACCTCAAACCGGCTTGAATACTGCGAATCCAGGACCAGTAGCTGAAGTGCCGTCCGGGTGCCGACCAACACCAAAGGAATGTGGAGGATGTTCGACAGCATCTTCAATTCGTTCATGACATCCATGCGCTTGGCAGCCGATCCGTTGTTGATCGTATGCACTTCGTCAAGAATGAGCATGCGAGTACGCGCATCACGCAAGAGATGAATGGCCTGATGTCGAAGCTTTTCCAGCGGCGCGACGGGGTTGTGGGGTGCCCAGAACTCTCGAAGAATGGCGTTATACAGCTCTCGCTCATCAGGCTTGTGAACTTCAGCGCAAATCACTGGCCGCACGCTGACCGCATCGTCACTGACGTACGGCTGCCCTGATAGCTCCTTGAACCGGGTGACCACCGTGGTTTTGCCTGTATTGGACTCACCGACAAGCATGAGGTTTGGCATGCGAGGACGCTCGGGCTTGCGTAGCAAGCCATTGAGGATGTCCATCAGGTTGTTAGCCGCCTGGTAATCAACCCAGCGCGGCTCATCCAGGAATGCGAGCCGATCAAGATCGGACTTTTCCATCACGTCTCTGAACTGCGGTGTGATATGGGCGTAATTGGTCACCAGACTTCTCCAAAAGTGTCCACTTCATCCACCGACAACAGTTGCGGCGATTCAGGTAACCCAATAGGTGGCAACTTGGGCTCGACGTGCGGCGTGGGCCGAGCCGGCGTAGTTTGTTTGGTGTTGTTCGTCCGCTTCTGAACACTTTTGCGAGCCTGCTTGGTGCGCACGGCAGCCTCAGTTTCCTGCTGCTTGTTTTCGTCCAACATCCGTTCGATAACGTCGTGGTTGACCGCGTCGCGGCCGGCCTTCCTCGCTTTTTTCTTGGCGTTGACGTACTCGCCCACCGTTACGCCGGCGTATCTGCCACGAATGATCGGTACCTCAAAGTGCTCTCTCAACGCCGGGTCGTAGAACCAGATTCGATTAATGTCACGAGGGTCGCGGCGAAAAAGGAATTTTCGAGCCTTGCCTGTTTTAGGATCGGTTGCACCTATCCACGGCCGCAGTGCTTCAGCGAAATACATCGCGTCCATTTCCACGCCATAGGGGTGAATGGTTCGCAGCGTCGCAGGCAAGAAGTCGAGTTGGAAACCCCACGGATCCGCGACCCTGGGCGGTAGTGGCACAATCGGGTCGTGCTCTTTATCTCCGAAAAATGCCAGATTCCATTTCTTGATCGGCGCCATGTCGATCTCTTCATGGAATTTATTGTTGTACTTGATGAGGTTTCTGACCAACCGCTGCTCGTATTCTGCAAACGTGTAGATCGACTGCTTCTCAGAGTCATATTCACGACGCTCGGCAGGATTGCTAAAGGTTGCGCCCCGATCTTTTTTGTTGATGCCGGCGAATGTGCCCATCCAGCGCTCAATGTGTCCACCCCATTGCGGGTTTTTCTTCGGCCTGAAGTCACGACGGATATTGTGGTTCACACAGGACTGCACAAGGCTATTGGTCTTGAAATCAGCACCGTTGTCACTGTGCAGCGTGCCCATTTTCCCCCACACCGGCCATTCAGCATCCACCCCATGAAGTGCCAGCCACTTTTCCTTAGGTAGGATTGAATGGACAACGCACATTGCCACCGAGACCGCAGAGGGGGCATCCATCGACAGGTAGTAGCCGGTCACCATTCGCGAATACACGCAGATTGCCAGCGTCAACCAAGGACGACCGATGGGGCGCCGGTGAACGTCGTCGACAATGATCATATCCGCCGGCGTGTGGTCGATCTGCACGATCTGGAGCGGGTACTCAGTGTTAAGTCCGCCTGGGCGCGGGTCATATTTGTTGCCCGCGAGTTCTTTATCGCCGCGTCTTCGCAAACGCGTCCGATCAGGAATGTTCTTGATGCGCGCCTGCACCGTCGACACGGTTGGAGGAGACAGCTTCAAAGCCTTGCAACGCTTTCGGACCTCATAAACCGTTGAGGCAACATCCGGGCGTTGTTCGGTCAGGTAAAAATCGTCGATGGTCTCGGCAATAACCTTCTCGACGCCCTCAGAGATCCTGGAACGACCTTTGCCCCACCCACGCTTAAGTGGGATCAGTGCGGTAACTTCGCCTTGCTCTTTGTAACGGCGCAGCCATCTGTAAACCGTAACCGCATCAACACCGGCGTCTTTCGCACGTTGCTCGACCACGCTACGTGACTGACCTTCAATGCTCAGGAGTGGGGCGATGACCGCGTAGCGTTTCTGCGCGATGGCCCATTCCTCAGCACCGATATCCTCTAAATCGTAATCTGCGTAGGGCCCTCTTACCTTGTCACCAAGAAACGGCTTGAGCTCGCCGATTTGAAGCACCTTCGGTTGCCCGGTTTCGACATTGATCGCCAGCACGGATTGGAAATCTAATATCTGGGTAATCCGGAAGGTCTCTTTCTGATAGCAAGCAACCTGGCCGGGCGCGATATTTACGAAAGACCGGTCAATCTTGCCTCTCTTAGGCTGTTCACTAACGAAGTCATTCATTCGGCCACCATGACTTCTAACGAATCGCTCAGAGGCCCGGAAATATCGCAATCCAACTGACGGGTCGCGATGAGATGAAAGATATGCGATTTGCCCAGAGCTTCAGCGCCTTGAAAGTGCAGCGCCACGAGATAGCTGATTGATGCAATGCCCTTGAAAGCGACCGTGCGAATGATGGCGTCCAGATCCTGATCCGCGTAATCCGCGTTCTTGAATCGTTCTAAGTACTGGATGTTCTTCAGTGATTGGCCTCTGATCCGCGATTCGTCATAGATATGGAAGCGCCAACCTCGCTCCTTCGCATAACGCAACGCTGCCTTCCATTTTGGTAGCAGGTCGCGCCAGTTCTCACGCCAGTTCTCTGCCGGTTTGACCTCCACGAGCATGGGGCGCAGATGGGTGTGAGAATGGAAATGAACCAGATAATCCGGGGTATAAGTATAGGATCGGCCGCTGCGAGCAACGAAATCCAGTTGAACCGGCTGCGAGACCACAGTCAGAACATCCTTCCTGAAATCCATCCGACTGAGGAAGTCACGCTCCAACATGGACTCGAAGGCAACGCCTTGTCCGCGAAAAGCAAACACTCCGGAAAGGCTACGCGTCGTAGATTTTATGCGCCTCGCAACTGAGAACCGAGGCTGGTTGCAGCTATTGCTATCCATAATGCGGCCAGTTGCACCTATTAGCATGTTTGAGTTGCGTAATATTTGGGCGAATCATACGACAGAATGCGGAGCACAGCGTAGGTGCGTTGCATCTATTCCCAAATGTCACAGCAGCTCGAAACCACAACCCGGCGAAATCACCCTCGCCCACCACGGCGTGCTGTTTCTCGACGAGCTTCCGGAATTTGATCGCAAGGTATTGGAGGTACTGCGCGAACCTCTGGAATCCGGATATATCGTGATCGCCAGAGCCAAGGATCGCGTGCGATTCCCCGCGCGTTTCCAGCTGGTGGCAGCGATGAACCCCTGCCCCTGTGGATATCTGGGCGAGCCGAGCGGCAAGTGTTCGTGCACACCAGACATGGTGCAGCGCTACCGTAACAAGCTCTCGGGGCCGTTGCTGGATCGGATCGATCTGCACCTGACGGTGGCGCGGGAGGCAACGGCGTTGAATCCATTGGTCAAACCGGGCGAGGACAGTGCCAGTGCGGCAGCCGTGGTGGCCGAGGCACGAGAACGCCAGCAAAAACGCCAGCGTTGTGCCAACGCCTTTCTTGATCTACCGGCGCTCAAGCGGCACTGCCAGTTATCCACAGCCGATGAGAAATGGCTCGAGTCAGCCTGTGAACGGTTGACACTCTCACTGCGTTCGGCACATCGCTTGCTCAAGGTTGCGCGCACACTGGCGGACCTTGAGCAAGTGGATGCGATCAAGCGTGAGCACTTGGCCGAGGCGCTGCAATACCGCCCGGCAACGCCTTAATGCTCGGTCAAATCCACCAGCGGCGCCTGCCGTACTTCGGTTTCGCGCCCGGCCTGAATCTCGGTCACGCGCTTCAATGCGTTATCCACAGCGCTTTTGTCTGCCAGCAGGCTGTAGCTGATCTGAAACTGTTGGCTGGCCTTTGGCGCAATGGTCGGTACCAGGTTCAGCGGACGCTGATAGCGGCGGTTGTAGGAAAAACTGGTTCCCGGCTCAAGGCCCGTGACATAGCCCTGCCCTTGGGTGTCGGTGTTTTTCCACAGAGAAAATACCGGCAGCTGCCGGGTATTGAAGCCGACGGAGACACCGAGGCTGCCAGCCTTGTCATGCAGCACGGTCAAGGTTTCGCCTTTGGCGTCGGCGTAGGGTATGACGTTGTAGACGGTTTCGTCATAGTCCTTGGTCGGCCCGCGATAGGTCTGCCAGTCGGCCAACTCGGCTTTGGCCTTGTCGTTGAAGGGCGAGACCTGTTTCACCGGTGCCGCGAACCGCGCGCCCTGCTCGAGGAACGGCGTGCTGAAGTTACTGTGGTACAGCGCCTGGTATTCCTTTGGATAATCGCCGTTGTTGGTCAGCGTATCGTTAAGGGCAAAACGGGTGCTGCCGGGCTCAGTGACAAGCTCCGTCATCACCGAAAAGTCGACTTTCTTGAACGCCTGCTCTTTGAGTTCGCCGCGCAGGCTGATGGCATAGGGTGGTTTTTCATCGATGTGCAGCGTGACGCTGCTGGCCGGGATATTGGCAGCGCGGCCATGCAGGGTCAGCAACTCGCCATTGTCCATGCCGGGATGGCCGACCCATTCGTAACCGCAGCGGGTCACCAGTTCATTGAAGCCTTCCAGCCAGCCCAGACCACCGCGCCCATTGAGTTCGATGAAGGCCGGGTTGACCACGTCCTTGACCGGCGAATCCCAACCCATGCGTACATTGCCGACGGAGGCCTGCAGGACATTCATGCCGCGGGTTGGCACCACCGAGAGTTTCATCGTGCCGTTATCGATATCGACGATGCTGACACCTTCCTGTCGCCCACCGTGCAGGGTGCGCAAGCTTATGGAGAAAGGTTTGCCGGTTTTCACACCGAGCTGCTCACTGGTGATCGTCCAGTTTTGCGCGGGCTTGTTGGTATCGAGGAGTACGTAATCCCAAGCCATCGCGTGGGTAGCAGCAGAGAGTGCGCCGAGGGCAACGGCGAATTTGAGCGGGGTCATGGCAGCAGCCTTTATTGGAGTTGTGCCATTTTTATAGCGCTGCGGAAACGTTTCAGCAAGTGCAATGGAGCTTGCGATCGTGTGATTTCCCAAGAATTGGCGGGGATCCATTCGCGAGCAAGCTCGCTCCCACAGGGATCTCGGGTGTTCACAGAATCTGTGATTCACGCCGGAAACTGTGGGAACGAGCTTGCTCGCGAAAGCTATATCAAGGCTGTATCAACGAAAGCGATCAACCTCGGAACGCAAGTCCGCCGCCAGTTTCTCCAGCTCTCTAGCCGTAACAGCCAGGTTCGACACAACCTCACGCTGCTCACTGTTGGCCAGCGCAATGCTCTGCAAATTGCTGCTCAACAATGTCGCGGTGCTACTCTGCTCCTGCGTCGCCGTGGTAATCGCTGCAAACTGCTGCCCTGCCGAACGGCTCTGCTCATCGATCCGCGCCAGCGCCGACGCCACGTTGGCGTTGCGCGACAGGCCTTCCTGCATCAGCACATTGCCCTGCTCCATGGTGCTGATGGCGTTGCCGGTTTCCTGCTGGATGCTGTGGATCATCCCGGAAATTTCATCGGTCGCCTGACGGGTGCGCGACGCCAGGTTACGCACTTCATCGGCCACCACAGCAAAACCACGGCCCTGTTCACCGGCCCGCGCCGCTTCAATCGCCGCGTTGAGCGCCAGCAGGTTGGTCTGTTCGGCAATCGAAGTGATCACACTGACGATGCCGCCAATCTCCTGAGAGCGCTGACCCAGCGTGTTGATCACGGACGCCGTGGTGTTCAGCGCGCCAGCGATTTGCTCCAGCGAGGACGAGGCTTCTTCCATCGAGCTGCGACCGATCTGCGTTTGCTGGGCATTTTCCTGCGCCAGACGCTGAGTCGCGCCCATGTTGTCGGCAATGTTCAGCGAAGTGGCGCTGAACTCTTCCACCGCGCCGGCCATGCTGGTGATTTCGCCGGACTGCTGTTCCATGCCTTCGTACGCACCACCGGACAAACCGGACAGTGCCTGGGCGCGGCTGTTGACCTCTTGCGAAGCGCGGCGGATGTGCTCGACCATGGTCGACAGCGCCTGGCTCATCTGGTTGAACGCGCGGGACAGCTGGCCGATCTCGTCATTGCTCGACACGTTCAGGCGCACGCTCAGATCACCGGCGCCCAAGGCTTCGGCCTGACGTACCAGATCGCTCAATGGCGCCAGTTTGCTGCGCAGCAGCCAGACCACCGAACCGACCGCCAACAACATCGCCAGCAGACTGCCGATAGCCAGTTGCGTACCGACGCTCCAGGTCACCGCGCGGATCTCGGTTTTCGGCATGCTCGCCACCACCGACCACGGCCCGCCCTCGAACGGAACAGCAATGCTGTAAAAGTCCTCAGAGGTGTCGCTCCAGAACTCACCCTTGCCCGGTTTCGCCGCCAGACCCTTGATCACCGGAACGGCCTGATCAAGCGCTTGCACGCCGGCGGGCGCCACCAGCCATTTATTCTGCTCATCCAGCAACGCCAACGAACCGGTCTGGCCGATGCGGAAACGCTTGAGATTGGCAAACTGGGCGTTCTGCGCATCGGTGTAGTCAAAACCAACGAACAACACCGCGATCACCTTGCCGCTGCTGTCGCGCACCGGGGTGTATTGGGTCATGTAGGAACGATCGAACAACAAGGCACGGCCGACGTAGCCCTGCCCCGCCATCAACCTGGCATAGGCGGGGTGCGCATGATCGAGCAAGGTGCCGATGGCGCGCGTGCCGTCCTGTTTGGTCAGCGAGGTGCTGACGCGCACGAAGTCTTCGCCGCTGCGCACGAACAGCGTGGCGACCCCAGCGGTCATCTGCTTGAACTCGTCGACTTCCTTGAAGTTGTTGTTCAGCACTTCACTGCCCAGGTGCAGGCCCGGGGTCTGGGTGCCGGCGACGTTCACCGGTTCATCCGGGTGAATGCTCAGGCCCGCGCTGAAGCGCTTCTCGAACAACCCGCTCAGGCGCTGCGTGCTCTCGCGCAGCGTGCCGTGGAAGGTGCTCAACTGGTCAGCCAGCAGCCGCGCCTCACTGGCGAGGTGTTCTTCACGGGTGGCGAGATTGGCGGAATCCAGCGAACGCAGGGCAAATACCGTACTGCCGCTGATGACGATCGCCAGTATCACAGCGAGCGCGAGGCCCAGCTGCGAAGCGATCCGAGCGCGAGGTTGAGACATGAACAGCTCCTGGCCGAGCCACCGGATCCTCCTTGATCGCAGCACCTGCTCGGAAAATTCTAATAATGGGGGTGGAATCGTGGAGACCGGCACGACGGTCCCACATGCTCATTTTCGGCGGTCAAACCGAATACTTGAGTAAATAGCGGGGTTATGGCGCAAGGCCGGCATTGTGGCGGCTCTAACGTTTCAGCTCAAGCGCTTGACCTGCGGCAGCGACATGGCGCGCACTTCGCCTTGCAGAAAATCACTGAGGCGGCGCAAACGTTCACCTCCCGGACGGGTTTTCGGCCACACCAGGTAGTAATTCAGGCCACTGGCGACGGCAGTCGGCCACGGCAGGCTCAAGCGGCCCTGCGCCACATCCTCGGCGACCATCAGCAGATCCCCCATCGACACCCCATAGCCTCGGGCTGCAGCGATCATGCCCAGTTCGAGGGTATCGAACACCTGCCCGCCCTTGAGCGAGACCTGATCGGACAGCCCCATGTGCTCCAGCCAACTGCGCCAGTCACGCCGGTCCGGGGTCGGGTGCAGCAACTCGGTGGAGGCCAGCCGCGCCACATCCCAGGGTTGATCGTTCAGCAGGTTCGGCGCGCCGACCGGGATCAGTTCTTCGGGAAACAGCAGGCTGGCCTCCCAGTCCGGCGGGAAGTGCCCGTCACTGAGCAGTACCGCGCAATCGAATGGCTCATTGTTGAAATCCACCGAGTCCACGTCCATCCAGGCACTGGTCAGTTGCACTTCGTTGCCCGGTTGCAGATGGCGGAAACGACTGAGTCGCGCCAGCAGCCAGCGCATGGTCAGGGTCGATGGCGCTTTCATGCGCAGGATGTCGTCCTCAGCGCGCAAGGTATTGCAGGCGCGTTCGAGGGCTGCAAAGCCCTCGCGGATGCCGGGCAACAACATCCGCGCCGATTCCGTCAGTTGCAGGTTGCGTCCGCTGCGGTGAAACAGCTTGCAGGCAAAATGTTCTTCCAGCGTCTTGATGTGCCGGCTGACGGCACTCTGGGTGATCGACAACTCCTCGGCCGCCCGGGTGAACGAGCTGTGCCGCGCCGCCGCTTCGAATGCGCGCAGGGCATACAAGGGTGGAAGACGACGGGACATACACAAAGCTCCTTTGGCGGCATCCGGCCACCCCGGCGAGGTTTATTCATGATGAGTTTTAATCATGCCACCCATCCTTTTTATCCTTTTGTGCAAACCCTGCCAAGCGCCGAGAATCGACGGTCTCTTGTTCCCTTTGATTGATGGGTGGTGATGACCATGCAGCATCCTGTGCGTACCGAACTCTGGGCCATCCTGCGGCTGGCGGGGCCGTTGATTGCTTCACAGTTGGCGCACATGCTGATGGTGCTGACCGACACGCTGATGATGGCGCGCCTGAGTCCCGAGGCGCTGGCCGGTGGCGGACTGGGCGCGGCAAGTTATTCGTTCGTGTCGATTTTCTGCATCGGCGTGATCGCGGCGGTCGGCACCCTGGTGGCGATCCGTCAGGGCGCCGGCGACATCATCGGCGCGGCCCGCCTGACTCAGGCCGGATTATGGCTGGCATGGCTGATGGCGCTGGGCGCCGGTCTGCTGCTGTGGAATCTGAAACCGGTGTTACTGCTGTTCGGCCAAACCGAAACCAACGTCCAGGCCGCCGGGCAATTCCTCATCGCCCTGCCCTTTGCCCTGCCCGGCTATCTGAGCTTCATGGCCCTACGCGGCTTTACCAGTGCGATCGGCCGGGCGACGCCGGTGATGGTCATCAGCCTGGGCGGCACCGTGGCCAACTTCCTGCTCAATTACGCGCTGATCACCGGCCTGTTCGGCCTGCCGAAACTGGGGCTGACCGGCATCGGACTGGTCACGGCAATCGTTGCCAACTGCATGGCGCTCGCGCTGGCCTGGCACATCCGCCGGCACCCGGCCTACGACGCTTACCCGCTGCGCGCCGGCCTGTCGCGGCCAAATCGTCAGTATCTGAAAGAACTGTGGCGACTCGGCCTGCCGATTGGCGGCACCTATGCCGTGGAGGTCGGTTTGTTCGCCTTCGCCGCGCTGTGCATGGGGACCATGGGCAGCACGCAACTGGGCGCACACCAGATTGCCCTGCAGATCGTTTCGGTAGCGTTCATGGTGCCGGCGGGGATGTCCTACGCGATCACCATGCGCGTCGGCCAGCACTACGGCGCCGGGCAACTGAGCGATGCACGCATGTCCGGCCGGGTCGGGATCGTCTTCGGTGCAGTGGTAATGCTGGGTTTCGCCATGGTGTTCTGGCTGTTGCCGAATCAACTGGTCGGTTTGTTCCTCGATCACCACGACCCGGCGTTTGCCGAGGTGATCCGCCTGGCGGTGAGCCTGCTGGCGGTGGCGGCATGGTTTGAACTGTTTGACGGTACGCAGACGATTGCCATGGGCTGTATCCGTGGACTCAAGGACGCAAAAACCACGTTTCTGGTCGGCCTCGGTTGCTATTGGCTGATCGGCGCGCCGGCGGCGTGGTGGATGGCGTTCCACCTGCATTGGGGGCCGACGGGTGTCTGGTGGGGTCTGGCGCTGGGTCTGGCGTGTGCGGCGGTGAGCCTGACGCTGGCGTTTGAATGGAAGATGAAGCGGATGATCCGGCTGGAGCCTGTGTCACAGAGGTTTGAGGCCGTTCGCGCAGATTAGGATCAAAAGATCGCAGCCTTCGGCAGCTCCTACAGGGAATTGTGTAGGAGCTGCCGCAGGCTGCGATCTTTTAAACGGCCTCCACAGAAACCTGCTGACTTGAGCCAAACGTCAGGTACTCAACCAACTCCGCCAACGGCAACGGCCGGCTGATCAGATACCCCTGCACCTGGTCGCAGCCAAAGCCGCGCAACAACTCCAGCTGTTCCGGTGTTTCCACGCCTTCGGCCACCACTTCCAGATGCAGGTTGTGCGCGAGGTTGATCATCGCGTGCACCAGTTTGCGGTTCTCTTCGCGCTGTTCCATGCCGCCGACGAAGCTCTTGTCGATCTTCAGCAAGGTGATCGGCAGGCTGTTGAGGTGCACGAACGACGAGAACCCGGTGCCGAAGTCATCCAGCGAGAAACGCACGCCGAGGCGGCCGAGGGCGTCCATGGTCTGTTTGACCAGATCGCTGCGGCGCATCACGGCGGTTTCGGTGAGTTCGAATTCCAGCCACTGCGCCTCGACCCCACGCTCGGCAATCAGCCGACTGAGCGTCGGCAGCAACTGACTGTCCTGAAACTGGCGGAACGACAGGTTGATTGCCATGTGCAGCGCAGGCAGCCCGCGCTCGCGCAGCGCCTGCATGTCACGCAGGGCGCGGGAAATCACCCAGTAACCCAGCGGCACGATCAAACCGCTTTGTTCAGCGAGCGGCACGAATTCGCTCGGCGGCAGCAGACCACGCTCGCCATGACGCCAGCGCACCAGCGCTTCAAGGCCGACGATTTGCCCGTCCGCCAGATTCAGGCGTGGCTGGTAGTGCAACTCCAGCTCATCACGACGCAAGGCCCGGCGCAGTTCGCTTTCGAGGTCGGCCATGCTCCGCGCGTTGCGGTTGATGCGTTCGTTGAAGATATGGAACGTGCAACCCTGGGTGCTCTTGGCCTGCTGCATGGCAATGTGCGCGTGCCACATCAGCGGATCGGCGCCGCCCTGCGCACGGGCGTGGGCGATGCCGAGGCTGGAGCCGATCAACAGGCTTTCGCCATCGACCCAATACGGTTCGGACAAGGCTTCGGTGATGCGTTCGGCCATCCACTCGGCGCGTTGTGGCGCACGGCGGGTGTCGATCAGCAGGGCAAACTCATCGCTGCCCAGGCGGGCCAGCTGATCACCGGCCTCCAACTGACTTTTCAGCCGCGCAACGACCTGCAGGATCAGCCGGTCGCCGGCCTGATGGCCGAGGGCGTCGTTGGCGTGACGGAAGTTGTCGAGATCCAGATGCCCCAGGGCCAGACCGCGACCGTCGTTTTCCGCCAGGCGCGCCGCGAGCAAGGTCTGGAAACCCTGGCGATTGGCGATGCCGGTCAGCGGATCCTGTTCGGCGAGGCGTTGCAGGGTGTTTTCCAGCACGCCGCGCTCACGCACGTGGCGCAGGCAGCGGCGCAGCATGCCGGCGTCGAGCGCGTCGAACACCAGCCAGTCACTGACACCCACCGGCGCGGTGGCGGGTTCGTGCTCCAGCAGCAACACCGTCGGCAGGCTGCAACGGCCCGGGGCCGGCTGCAGCGCGGGAACGGTCAACAACACCGCGTGGCGATTGTCTTCGAACAGACTGCTGACCGACTCCCAGCTCGGCGCGCTGATCAGCACCGCCGCGCTCCCCATCGGAGCCAGACACTCGCGCAATAACGCTGTCCACGCTGGCTCTTCGGCCAGTAGCAGCAAACGCAAGGGTTCGACAGGCGTAGACAAGCTAGCTCCCTAGACTCTGCAATGATGTGGGCGGGGCATTATGCCGTTGCGATGTTCAATGACAACGATTATCAGAACGTTATTTTGTGTCACGAATGAGAACATTAGCCGCAAAATCACCGTGTATCCTCCGCGAAAGTAACAAAACCGGCAAATTTGAATCGCGTGGTGCGTCACAAGTCGGAGAGAGCAGCACAAATCGCTGAGCCTGTTAAAATGCCGGCCCATTTCGTCAACGACTCCCGAATTTTCGTATGTCCCGACTCAATCCCCGGCAGCAAGAAGCCGTGAACTACGTCGGCGGCCCTCTATTGGTGCTCGCCGGCGCTGGCTCCGGCAAGACCAGCGTGATCACCCGCAAGATCGCGCACCTGATCCAGAACTGTGGCATCCGCGCCCAGTACATCGTCGCCATGACCTTTACCAACAAGGCCGCGCGCGAGATGAAGGAGCGGGTCGGCACCCTGCTGCGTGCCGGCGAAGGTCGCGGCCTGACGGTCTGCACCTTCCACAACCTGGGCCTGAACATCATCCGCAAGGAGCATGCGCGGCTGGGCTACAAACCCGGTTTCTCGATCTTCGACGAGACCGACGTCAAAGCCCTGATGACCGACATCATGCAGAAGGAATACGCAGGCGACGACGGCGTCGACGAGATCAAGAACATGATCGGCGCCTGGAAAAACGACCTGATCCTGCCGGCCCAGGCGCTGGAAAACGCGCGCAATCCCAAGGAACAGACCGCTGCCATCGTTTACACCCACTACCAGCGCACGCTCAAGGCGTTCAACGCGGTGGACTTCGATGACCTGATCCTGCTGCCGGTAAAGCTCTTCGAAGAGCACGCCGACATTCTTGAAAAGTGGCAGAACAAGGTGCGTTACCTGTTGGTCGACGAATACCAGGACACCAACGCCAGCCAGTACCTGCTGGTGAAAATGCTCATCGGCAAGCGCAACCAGTTCACCGTGGTGGGCGACGACGACCAGTCGATCTACGCCTGGCGCGGCGCGCGGCCGGAAAACCTGATGCTGCTCAAGGACGACTATCCGTCGCTGAAAGTGGTGATGCTGGAGCAGAACTACCGCTCCACCAGCCGCATCCTGCGCTGCGCCAACGTGCTGATTTCGAACAACCCGCACGAATTCGAAAAGCAACTGTGGAGTGAGATGGGCCACGGCGACGAGATCCGCGTGATCCGCTGCCGCAACGAGGACGCCGAAGCCGAGCGCGTGGCTATGGAAATCCTCAGCCTGCACTTGCGCACCGACCGCCCGTACAGCGATTTCGCGATTCTCTATCGCGGCAACTACCAGGCCAAGCTGATCGAGCTGAAGTTGCAGCACCACCAGGTGCCTTATCGCCTGAGCGGCGGCAACAGTTTCTTCGGGCGTCAGGAAGTGAAGGACCTGATGGCCTACTTCCGCCTGATCGTGAACCCGGATGACGACAACGCCTTCCTGCGGGTGATCAACGTGCCGCGCCGGGAAATCGGCTCCACGACGCTGGAAAAACTCGGCAACTACGCCACCGAACGCAAGATCTCGATGTACGCCGCCACCGACGAAATCGGTCTGGGCGAGCATCTGGACAGCCGCTTCACCGATCGCCTGTCGCGCTTCAAGCGCTTCATGGACAAGGTCCGTGAACAGTGCGCCGGCGAAGACCCGATCTCGGCCCTGCGCAGCATGGTCATGGACATCGACTACGAGAACTGGTTGCGCACCAACAGCTCCAGCGACAAGGCTGCGGACTACCGGATGAGCAACGTCTGGTTCCTGATCGAGGCCTTGAAGAACACTCTGGAAAAAGACGAAGACGGCGAGATGACCGTCGAAGACGCCATCGGCAAACTGGTCCTGCGCGACATGCTCGAGCGTCAGCAGGAAGAAGAGGACGGCGCCGAAGGCGTGCAGATGATGACCCTGCATGCGTCCAAGGGCCTGGAATTCCCTTACGTGTTCATCATGGGCATGGAAGAGGAAATTCTCCCGCACCGCTCCAGCATCGAAGCCGACACCATCGAAGAGGAGCGCCGCCTGGCCTACGTGGGCATCACCCGCGCGCGTCAGACCCTGGCCTTCACCTTCGCTGCCAAACGCAAACAGTACGGCGAGATCATCGATTGCGCGCCCAGCCGCTTCCTCGATGAACTGCCGCCGGACGATCTGGCGTGGGAAGGCAACGACGACACACCGACCGAAGTCAAAGCCGTGCGGGGCAACAGCGCACTGGCTGATATACGCGCGATGTTAAAGCGCTAGAATTGACCACTTTTTACTAGACCTTCGGCGCACAAAGCGCCAAATGAGGACAGCTTCATGGAAGCATTGCACCAGAAAATCCGCGAACAAGGCATCGTGCTTTCCGACCAGGTCCTGAAGGTCGACGCCTTCCTGAACCACCAGATCGACCCGGCCCTGATGAAGCTGATCGGCGACGAATTCGCCACGCTGTTCAAGGATTCGGGCATCACCAAGATCGTCACCATCGAAGCCTCGGGCATTGCCCCGGCGATCATGACCGGTCTGAACCTCGGCGTGCCGGTGATCTTCGCCCGCAAGCAACAGTCCCTGACCCTGACCGAAAACCTGCTGTCGGCGACCGTTTACTCGTTCACCAAGAAGACCGAAAGCACCGTGGCCATCTCGCCGCGTCACCTGACCAGCAGCGATCGCGTGCTGATCATCGACGACTTCCTGGCCAACGGTAAGGCTTCGCAGGCGCTGATCTCGATCATCAAACAGGCTGGCGCCACGGTTGCCGGTCTGGGCATCGTGATCGAGAAGTCATTCCAGGGTGGGCGTGCCGAGTTGGACTCGCAGGGCTATCGCGTTGAATCGCTGGCTCGCGTGAAGTCGCTGAAGGATGGCGTCGTGACCTTCATCGAATAACGGCTGAAAGACGCAAGTACACCGCAATTCCTGTGGGAGCTGGCTTGCCAGCGATGGCGACCTATCCTTCAACATCCACGTTGACTGATACACCGCCATCGCGGGCAAGCCCGCTCCCACAGTTTTTTTTGTCGTTTTTTATTGCGCGGTGGCCTTCAGCCCGGTGAGCAGCAGGCGCTGGAACAGGTCTTCCTTCAAGCCTTCCGGGTTGGTCAGCTGCATACGTTCAAGGTGTTCGGGGAACGTCGAAGCCTCCGGCGCATCCAGCGCAGCCTTGCCCAATTCCAGAATCTCGCTCAGCTTGAACTTGCTCTTCAGCCAGTTCAGCGCTCGCAGCAGATCGCGCTCGATCGCGGTGAAATCACAACCCAGCGGATACTCCGGAAACAGGTTCGGATGCTTTGCGGCAATGGCCTGCAAGCGTTGCGGGGTGTTGTCGGCAAATCGCGGATCGAGGCGGAAGTCCTTCGGCAGCTTGCCGACCTTCTGTGCCTGCTCGATCAACCCCGGCTGGAAGCGCGAATCGCTGATATTGAGCAACGACTCGATCACCACCGCATCGGCCTTGCCGCGCAGGTCGGCGATGCCGTACTCGGTGACCACGATGTCACGCAGGTGCCGTGGAATCGTGCAGTGGCCGTACTCCCAGACAATGTTCGAACTGACCTCGCCGCCGGACTCGCGCCAGCTGCGCAGGATCAGAATCGAGCGTGCATCGTGCAGCGCGTGGCCCTGGGCGACGAAGTTGTATTGCCCGCCAACACCGCTGAGCACCCGCCCGTCCTCCAGTTGATCGGCCACGCCCGCGCCCATCAGGGTCATGGTGAACACGGTGTTGATGAACCGTGCATCGAGGCGCTGCAAGCGCTTGAGCTCTTCCTGACCGTACAGCTCGTTGATGTAGCTGATGCGGGTCATGTTGAATTCGAGGCGTTTGCTCAGCGGCAGCTCGCGCAGGCGCTCATAGAAACTGCGCGGGCCGAGGAAAAAACCGCCGTGTACCGCGATGCCATCGGTCTGCGCCGACTCATCGAGGGTGCCGGCGTTGGCCTGCTCCTGAGTCTGCACGTCGGGGTAGACTTTGCGCCGGATGATCCCGGCATCGGCCAGCACCAGCAAACCATTGACGAACATCTCACTGCAGCCATACAGGCCCTTGGCGAATGGCGCGGTACCGCCCTCGCGTTCGATCAACTGCGCCCATTGGCTGAGATTGATGTCATTGAGCAAGGCTTGGTAACCGGCGTTATCTGCCTGCCGCGCCAGCAGTGCGGCGGTCAGTGCATCTCCCATCGAGCCGATGCCGATCTGCAACGTACCGCCGTCGCGCACCAGCGTACTGGCGTGCAAGCCGATGAAGTGATCCTGAAAGCCCACCGGCATGTTCGGCGTGGAAAACAGCGTGCTGCTGTCCTTTGCGTCGATCAGCAGGTCGAAGGTGTCGATATCGACTTCGGCATCGCCGGGCATGTACGGCAGGTCGGTGTGCACCTGACCCACCAGCAAAATGGTCTCCCCGGCATCGCGGCGCTTGGCGATCATCGGCAGCAGGTCAAGGGTGATGTCCGGGTTGCAGCTCAGGCTCAACCGATCGGGATGTTCGCTGCTGCTGGCAAGTAACTGCGCCACCAGATTGAGGCCGGCGGCATTGATGTCGCGGGCGGCGTGGCTGTAGTTGCTGCTGACGTAATCCTGCTGGGCCGGTGCGCTGTTGAGCAGGCTGCCGGGCTGCATGAAGAACTGTTCGATACGGATGTTGGCGGGCAGGCTGTCGCGGCGCAGGTCGGCGAGAAAATCGAATTCGGGGTAATCACCGAATACACGCTCGACGAAGGGTTCGATGAAGCGCTTCTGCAGACCGTCGCCCAGCGTCGGGCGGCCCAGGCACAGCGCGGTGTACATCGTCAGTTGTCGCTCGGGCAGATCCTTGATGCGCCGGTACAGCGCGTTGACGAAATGATTGGGCTTGCCCAGCCCCAGCGGCATGCCCATGTGGATATGCGCCGGCAAGCGTGCGAGCACCTCGTCCACTGCCTGTTCGATCGAACACAACTGCACCATCTGAAGCCTCCTGCCCGTTCCGTGAATAGAGGTAGACCGAGCTTGCCTCGACTTTGCTGCAAAGGACAGCCCACGTCGCGAATCGCAGGCACAAAAAAACCGTCCGAAGACGGTCTTTTTCGTCAGAAGCGCGGCTTATTTCAGGCCGGACATCTTCTGGATCGCGCCTTTCAACTCGTCATCCGAGCAATCGGCGCAAGTGCCTTTCGGCGGCATGGAGTTGATGCCGGTGATGGCCTTGGCCAGGATGCCGTCGAGGCCGCCCTGATGATCGGCGCGGTCTTTCCAGGCGGCGGTGTCACCGATTTTCGGTGCGCCCAACAGGCCAGTGCCGTGGCAAGCGTTGCAATGTTTTGCAATCACTTCATCCGGGGTCTTCGCACCACCGCCGCCGCCCGCAGAGGCAGCAACTTCCATTCCTTTGCATTCCTGCCCCTGAACGCACACCTGGCCGACCGGCTCGAGGCGCTTGGCAATGTCGTCATTCGTCGCAGCTTGAGCGCTGACAGCCCAGAGGGCCAGTACGGTTGCTGGTGCGGCCAGCATTTTCATAATTAGGTTCACGCGTTCACCCTCAATGGTGGCTATTCACGCCTGCGGCCACGGTTCGCAGGCGGGCGCAAGTATAGCGGGTAGCCCGCCACACTGAAACAACCCCATAGTCGAAGGGGTTATACCGCGCAGTGGAAAAACTCTTCGGATGCCTTCGCCGTCATGGCCTGGCGCCTCTGTGTTTAAAAATTTGCCGGCGTGGCTGCGCTGATTAGTCGCGCAGGCGCGTCGAACGGATTACGGAAACGGTGCGGCTTGGTACTTTCAAAATAGTAGCTGTCGCCGGCTTCGAGAATAAAAGTTTCCAGCCCCACCACCAGTTCCAGACGACCTTCCACCAGAATCCCGGTTTCCTCGCCTTCATGGGTGAGCATTTCTTCGCCGGTATCGGCGCCGGGCGGGTAGATTTCGTTGAGGAATGCGATGGCCCGGCTCGGGTGCGCGCGGCCGACCAGTTTCATGGTCACCGCGCCGTCGGAGATGTCGATCAGCTCGTTGGCCTTGTAGACGATCTGGGTCGGGACTTCCTGCAGGATTTCTTCGGAAAAGAACTCGACCATGGACATGGGAATCCCGCCCAGTACCTTCCTCAGCGAACTGATCGAAGGGCTGACGCTGTTCTTTTCGATCATCGAAATGGTGCTGTTGGTGACGCCCGCGCGTTTGGCGAGTTCACGCTGGGAAAGCCCTTTGAGCTTGCGGATCGATTGCAGTCGTTCACCGACGTCCAAGGCGGGAGCCTCCTGATGTTGTAAGAATATTGAGCGTTATCATGGCGACAGCGTTCAGTATTTACAACACTTGGCCCCCGCAGTGGCCTCAACCCTCGGAATAGAGCCTTGGCACGCGACGCAGGTTGCAGAAGATCTGGTACGGAATGGTGTCCGCCCACTGCGCCACTTCGCTGGCGAGGATGTTCTTGCCCCACAGCTCGACGGTCGAACCGAGGTCTGCTTCCGGCACCTCAGTGAGGTCGATGCACAGCATGTCCATCGACACGCGACCGAGAATCCGGCTGCGTTTACCGGCCACCAGCACTGGCGTGCCGGTCGGTGCCTGACGCGGGTAGCCGTCGGCATAGCCCATGGCGACCACGCCGATGCGCATCGGCTTGTCGGTGATGAATTTGGCGCCATAGCCGATCGGCTCGCCGGCGGGCAATTCACGCACGCAGATGACTTTCGATTCGAGCGTCATCACCGGTTGCAGGCGCTCGGCCACGGCGTTGGCTTCTTCGAACGGGGTTGCGCCATAGAGCATGATGCCCGGGCGTACCCAGTCGCTGGGGATCTGCGGCCAACCGAGCACCGCCGGCGAATTGCGCAGGCTGACTTCGGCCGCTAGGCCCTGACGCGCCGCCTCGAACACCGCCACTTGATCGGCGCTGCTCTGCTCGTGCAATTCATCGGCACGGGCGAAGTGACTCATCAGCACGATCTTCGCCACTTTGCCGCTGGCCAGCAGGCGTTGATAGGCCGCCGCGTAATCCTTCGGATGCAGGCCCACACGGTGCATCCCGGAATCGAGCTTCAACCACACGGTGATCGGTTTGCTCAATGCCGCCTGCTCGATGGCTTCGAGCTGCCACAACGAATGCACCACGCACCAGAAATCATGCTCGACGATCAGCGCCAGTTCATCGGCTTCGAAAATGCCCTCGAGCAACAACACCGGGGCCTTGATGCCCGCCGCGCGCAGCTCCAGCGCTTCTTCGATGCAGGCGACGGCGAACCCGTCGGCCTCGGCTTCCAGCGCCTGGGCGCAACGCACCGCGCCGTGACCGTAGGCATCAGCCTTGATCACCGCCAGCGCCTTGGCGCCGGTGACTTCGCGGGCAATTCGGTAGTTGTGGCGCAGGGCTTCTAGGTCGATCAGGGCACGGGCAGGACGCATGGCGGCAGACTTCTAGGCGGTCATGGGAATAAAAACCGGCGCTGGCTGACGGCGTGAACCGCCAACAGCGCCGGGAGAGGGATCTTTGAAACGGTTACGGCAACGCGGCGACGATGGAAATCTCGACGAGGATGCTCGGCTTGGCCATCTTCGCTTCGACAGTGGCGCGGGCCGGCGCGGCGCCTTTGGGCAGCCACTGATCCCACACCGAGTTCATCCCGGCAAAGTGCGCCTCGATGTCGTTCAGGTAGATCGTTGCCGACAGCAGGTGCTGCTTGTCAGTCCCTGCCAGATCCAGCAAACGCTCGATGTTGGCGAGCACGTCGCGGGTCTGCTGTTCGACCCCGGCGTTGAAGTCATCACCGACCTGACCGGCCAGATACACGGTGCCGTTGTGGGTGACGATCTGACTCATGCGCTCATTGGTGAGCTGGCGCTGGATTGCCATGTTTTGCGGACTCCTGAGGCTTGTTGCCGTAACGGGAAATATCGAGGCCTTCGGCGCTGATCTGCGGCTTTTTCTTCGCCATCAGATCGGCCAGCAAACGACCGGAACCGCACGCCATGGTCCAACCCAGCGTGCCGTGACCGGTGTTGAGGAACAGGTTCTTGAACGGCGTGGCACCCACGATTGGCGTGCCGTCCGGCGTGGTCGGACGCAAACCGGTCCAGAAGCTCGCCTCGGTCAGATTGCCGCCCTGAGGATAAAGGTCGTTGACAATCATCTCCAGGGTTTCGCGCCGACGCGGGTTGAGCGACAGGTCAAAACCGGCGATTTCCGCCATGCCGCCGACGCGGATGCGGTTGTCGAAACGGGTGATCGCGACCTTGTAGGTCTCGTCGAGAATGGTCGAAGTCGGCGCCATGTCCGGGTTGGTGATCGGCACGGTCAGCGAGTAGCCCTTGAGCGGATACACCGGGGCCTTGATGCCCAACGGCTTGAGCAGTTGCGGCGAGTAGCTGCCGAGGGCCAGCACGTAGCGGTCGGCGGTTTCCAGCTTGCCGTCGATCCACACGCCGTTGATGCGGTCGCCAGCGTAGTCGAGGCGCTGGATGTCCTGACCGAAGCGGAATTCCACACCGAGTTTCACGGCCATTTCCGCCAGACGCGTGGTGAACATCTGGCAGTCGCCCGTTTGGTCGTTCGGCAGACGCAAGGCGCCGGCGAGGATATCGGTGACATTGGCCAGCGCCGGCTCGACGCGGGCAATGCCGGCGCGGTCGAGGACTTCAAACGGCACGCCGGATTCTTTCAGCACGGCGATGTCTTTGGCGGCGCCATCCAGCTGCGCCTGGGTGCGGAACAGTTGCGTGGTGCCCAGGCTACGGCCTTCGTAGGCGATGCCGGTTTCGGCACGCAGTTCGTCGAGGCAGTCGCGGCTGTACTCGGACAGACGCACCATGCGCTCCTTGTTCACCGCGTAACGGCTGGCGGTGCAGTTGCGCAGCATCTGCGCCATCCACAGGTACTGGTCGATATCGGCAGTGGCCTTGATCGCCAGCGGCGCGTGGCGCTGCAGCAGCCATTTGATGGCCTTGAGCGGCACGCCCGGCGCGGCCCACGGCGAGGCGTAACCCGGCGACACCTGGCCGGCGTTGGCGAAACTGGTCTCCATGGCCACGGCTGGCTGCCGGTCGACCACCACCACTTCAAACCCGGCACGGGCCAGATAGTAAGCACTGGCGGTACCGATGACGCCGCTACCCAAGACCATTACGCGCATTTTTGTATCCCTCATCGCGGCGGGGCCGCGTACGTCTGTTGTTAGAGCAATGATGCGCGCAGTGTAAAAAAGAATGGCCAGTGCATTTCACTATATAAGCGCCTATATTTGGCGACAATTCTCGGCAAAAACCCTTTTCACGGAGGCGCATCCCCTATGCGTACCAACACTCAGACCAAACGTGAGCTGGACAAGATCGACCGCAACATCTTGCGGATCCTGCAGGCAGACGGGCGCATATCGTTTACCGAACTCGGGGAGAAGGTTGGTTTGTCCACCACGCCGTGCACTGAGCGGGTGCGAAGGCTGGAGCGTGAGGGGATCATCATGGGCTACAACGCCCGCCTGAATCCGCAGCACTTGAAGGGTAGCCTGCTGGTGTTTGTCGAGATCAGCCTCGACTACAAATCCGGCGACACCTTCGAAGAGTTCCGCCGCGCGGTGCTGAAACTGCCGCACGTGCTGGAATGCCACCTGGTGTCAGGGGATTTCGACTATCTGGTGAAGGCGCGGATCTCCGAGATGGCTTCGTACCGCAAGCTGTTGGGCGACATTCTGTTGAAGCTGCCGCATGTGCGCGAGTCGAAGAGTTATATCGTGATGGAAGAGGTGAAGGAGAGTTTGAGCCTGCCGATTCCGGACTGAGATTTGTGCTGCCTGATCCGGCCCCATCGCTGGCAAGCCAGCTCCCACAGGTTCAGTGGTCAACAGATATTCTGCGAACGACAACGATCACTGTGGGAGCTGGCTTGCCAGCGATTGGGTCGACTCAGTTCCAGCAATCGCGCTAAACCAGCACCTGCCGATTCGAAGCCATGTACTCGAAGATCTGCTTTTCCACCCGTGGATGAATCAGCTCCACCGGCCCCCGCCCGTTCGGGCACGGCAGGGTTTTGGTGGTACCGAACAAGCGGCAAATCAGCGGACGCTCGCCATACACCGTGCAACCATTGGGGCTCAGGTGCACACAGTTCAGCTCTTCCATCGCCGCATCCTGTTCGGCGCGGGTCTTGCGCGGCAGACGTGACATTTCTTCCGGGGAAGTGGTCACCGGTCCACAGCAGTCATGGCAGCCGGGCACGCAGTCGAACGTGGGGATCTGCTGACGCAGGTCGCGAAGGGTCTGGCGATTGCAACTCATCGAAACGGTAACCCACATGAAATAGGCGGCAATTGTGCCGCAAAAGCCGTGATCCATACAGCAACGACCGACTAGTGTTGCCCGTGCTCGGGCGTGCGGCTTATGCTCCGTCAAATTTTCTCGACACTCAGCCGCTGGATGACGCCCATGAACGCCCGCGCCCGAACCTTCGCGAGCCAACCCCACGTTGCCTCTTACTACGCCGCCAGCAGCCTGTCGCAGCCCGATCATCCGCAGCTGCAAGGTGAAGTGATGGCCGACGTGTGCGTGGTCGGCGGCGGGTTTTCCGGGTTGAATACCGCGCTGGAACTGGCCGAACGCGGCCTCAGCGTGGTGTTGCTGGAGGCGCACCGGATCGGCTGGGGCGCCAGTGGCCGCAACGGCGGGCAGTTGATTCGCGGGGTCGGCCACGGCCTCGACCAGTTCGCCAATGTCATCGGTGCTGACGGCGTACGCCAGATGAAACTGATGGGCCTGGAAGCGGTGGAAATCGTCCGTCAGCGCGTCGAGCGCTTTCAGATCCCGTGCGATCTGACCTGGGGCTACTGCGACCTCGCCAACAAGCCGGCCGACCTCGAAGGCTTCGCCGAAGACGCCGAAGAGCTGCGCAGCCTCGGCTATCGCTACGAAACCCGTCTGCTGCAAGCCGATGAAATGCACACCGTGGTCGGCTCCAAACGTTACGTCGGGGGCTTGATCGACATGGGCTCCGGGCATTTGCACCCGCTGAACCTGGCGCTGGGCGAAGCCGCTGCCGCACAGCAATTGGGTGTGAAGCTGTTCGAGCAATCGGCGGTGACGCGGATCGATTACGGCACCGAGGTTCGCGTCCACACCGCTCAAGGTTCAGTGCGGGCGAAAACCCTGGTGCTGGGCTGCAACGCTTACCTCAACGACCTCAATCCGCAACTCAGCGGCAAAGTGCTCCCGGCCGGCAGCTACATCATCGCCACCGAGCCGTTGAGCGAAACCCAGGCGCACAGCCTGCTGCCGCAAAACATGGCGGTCTGCGACCAGCGGGTGGCGCTGGATTACTACCGGCTCTCGGCGGATCGGCGTCTGCTGTTCGGCGGTGCCTGCCATTATTCCGGGCGTGATCCGAAGGACATCGGCGCCTACATGCAACCGAAGATGCTCGAAGTGTTTCCACAACTGGCAGGCGTGAAGGTCGACTATCAATGGGGCGGGATGATCGGCATCGGTGCCAACCGATTGCCACAGATTGGCCGACTCAATGACCAGCCGAACGTGTATTACGCCCAGGCCTATTCCGGGCACGGAGTGAATGCCACGCACCTGGCCGGCAAGCTGCTGGCCGAGGCAATCAGCGGGCAGCACAGCGGTGGCTTCGATCTGTTTGCCAAGGTGCCGCACATCACTTTCCCCGGCGGCAAGCATCTGCGCTCGCCGTTGCTGGCGTTGGGGATGTTGTGGCATCGCCTCAAAGAGTTGGTCTGATGTTTTTGCTGCGTCCTTGAAGCCGACATCGCTGGCAAGCCAGCTCCCACAGGTTTTTGCGGCGAATACAAATATTGTGAACACCAAATTACTGTGGGAGCTGGCTTGCCAGCGATGAGGCCCGCCAGAAAAATACAGGTTTCAGATCCGCCAGAACGGCTTCAACCCCTCTTCATTTGCTTGCTCCCGGGTCAACCCGACGTCCTTGAGCTGCTCCGGCGTCAGATTCAAAAGCGCCTTGCGCGTGTGCAGACGATGCCAGAACAGGCCCCAGCGACTCAGGCCGGACGGCGCGTTGCGCATGGCGCTATTCCATGCGCTGTCCTCCTGCCCTGCCGCCAGTTCCTGACTGTGTAACGTCAGCCGCACATCGCTCAAGCCGTTCATTTTTGTCGCTCCTGTTTACTTGGGTAGCCAGAGATTCCATGATGCGCGGGTCGGCAAAAGCATTACAGATTCAACACATCTGTATTAATCCCATACAGATTTGCCGCTTCTGCGTCTGAATCACCGATTTTTGCTGCATCTGTACTGGTTTAATGAATCACCTGCATCGAGGCAGTGCCATGACCCTGTATGTGAACCTCGCCGAGCTGCTCGGCACCCGCATCGAACAAGGCTTCTACCGTCCCGGTGATCGCCTGCCTTCGGTGCGCGCCCTGAGCGTAGAACACGGGGTCAGCCTGAGCACCGTGCAGCAGGCCTATCGCATGCTTGAAGACAGCGGCCTGGCAACGCCGAAACCCAAGTCCGGCTACTTTGTTCCGGTGGGCCGCGAGCTGCCGGAGCTGCCCGCCGTCGGGCGTCCGGCGCAGCGGCCGGTGGAGATTTCGCAGTGGGATCAAGTGCTGGAGCTGATTCGCGCAGTACCGCGCAAGGACGTGGTGCAACTGGGTCGCGGCATGCCCGACGTGACCACGCCCACCCTGAAACCACTGCTGCGTGGGCTGGCACGGATCAGCCGCCGGCAGGACATGCCCGGGCTGTATTACGACAACATCCACGGCACCCTCGAACTGCGCGAGCAGATCGCCCGGCTGATGCTCGATTCCGGCTGTCAGTTGAGCGCCAGCGATCTGGTGATCACCACCGGTTGCCACGAAGCGCTGTCCACCAGCATCCACGCGATCTGCGAGCAGGGCGATATCGTCGCGGTGGATTCGCCGAGCTTCCACGGCGCCATGCAGACCCTCAAAGGGCTGGGCATGAAAGCCCTGGAAATCCCCACCGATCCACTGACCGGCATCAGCCTCGAAGCGCTGGAACTGGCGCTGGAGCAGTGGCCGATCAAGGTCATCCAGATCACCCCCAACTGCAACAACCCGCTGGGCTATATCATGCCGGAGTCGCGCAAACGCGCGTTGTTGACGCTGGCGCAGCGTTTCGATGTGGCGATCATCGAGGACGACGTGTATGGCGAACTGGCTTACACCTACCCGCGACCGCGCACGATCAAATCCTTCGACGAGGATGGCCGCGTGCTGCTGTGCAGTTCGTTTTCCAAGACCCTGGCGCCGGGGCTGCGCATCGGTTGGGTCGCGCCGGGACGGTATCTGGAACGGGTGCTGCACATGAAATACATCAGCACCGGTTCCACCGCGCCACAGCCGCAGATTGCCATTGCCGAATTTCTCAAAGGTGGCTACTTCGAACCGCACTTGCGGAGAATGCGCACGCAATACCAGCGCAATCGCGACGTAATGATCGATTGGGTGACGCGCTATTTCCCGGCCGGCACTCGCGCCAGTCGTCCGCAAGGCAGCTTCATGCTGTGGGTCGAATTGCCGGAGGCTTTCGATACGCTGAAACTCAATCGTGCATTGCATGACCAAGGTGTGCAGATTGCCGTCGGCAGCATCTTTTCCGCGTCGGGCAAGTATCGCAATTGTTTGCGGATGAATTACGCGGCGAAACCGACACCGCAGATCGAAGAAGCGGTGCGCAAGGTCGGCGCGGCGGCGATCCGGCTGCTGGCCGAGTCCGAATCACTCGAGCTGAAACGTACCGTACCCCTCGAAGCGCTGAAGGTCGGCGACACGGCTTGAGGTATCGCTGACGCGGGCTTCGATCTGCAGTTCCACCTCCAGATGGCGCCCGGTGGCGATGCTGCCCGCGCGCTGGTTCACGATGCGATCGCCAGGCTGCAGCAAATCCGCCGCGCCCGTCCGGCCTCCCTCGCGCTGCCATTGCACCGGCGCGCCATCCAGACGCGCCGCCACTATGCGTAGCTGCAAGCGTCCCGCTGCCCACCGATAATCCAGCGCATCGCTGTTCGGGGCAGAAAACGACCAGGTGAACGAACGCGCGACCGGGCATTGAATCCGTAGGTGAACCGTGCGCACCCCAAAACTGCCGTCATTGCCCGACTGCCGGGCGCGCAGCTCCGGCCGCGTCGAAATGCCATAGTCCACAGCGCTCGGTGAGAGCGTCATCTGACAGGCGTCGCTGGCCATGACCGACGTTGCTGCCAGCGCTCCCAGCGTGATCAAGATAAGTCGAAGCATGCGCAATAACTCAGTCATGTGAGGTTCAACGGCTGACAGAGCGCGTCGACAGGCTCGACCAACGCGTGCTCGTCCGGCGCTTCAGCCAGATTGAATTGCAGGTCGCAGTGCGCGCTATCCGACAGTTGCACCCGCAGCAGCTGCCCGGGTTTGATATCCGGAAGAAAGATCGTCCCGGCCTCAAGCACCGTGGTCACGAATGCGCCTTGCCGGTCTTGAACAAGCAAACCACTGGGCAGCCATTGCCGATCAACCGTTCTGGCCTTCAACAGCACACGCCGCACGCGAGTGACGGTGAAATCCAGATGCTGAACCGAGCCGCGCCCGGCCTCCACCTCCTGATAACCGTCGAGCACCTCCACATTGCGCGGCAGGCTCAGTGGGTCGACCTCCAGCCTGGCCGTCGCATAGGGCGGCAGACTCGCCGCTACTGCCCGGCCCGCAACGTCCGTCCACACCGGACCTTGCGGCGTGTACAGCTTCAGACCCGCACGGTCACCAGCCTTGAGCACGGCAAAGGTCTCGCGCAGCGGATACGGCGACAGCGTCACACCGTCGCGATGCAGCGCCATGCCGCCACGCAGGCCCACGTCGAACTCACTTGCGCTGTCACGCTGGTTCAGGCCCAGGTCCACACGGCTGTAATGCGTCAGTGCGTTGACCCGCAATCCCAGCGATGGCGCTGCGGCTTCACGCTGTTCGGCGCTGGCGCTATAAGCCAGGGTTTCACTGAGCACCTCGCTCATCGACACGCCACTGCGCACTCCGGATCGCGGATCGCTGCGCACATAGCTACGAGCCCTGCGCTGCTCACCCAATGGCATCCCGACCGTCAGATAAGCCGAGGTGCCCCGACGCCACGCGTCGACATCGCCGATGCTGCGCTCAAGACTCAACGACAGGCTGATCCGCTCGGGCAACGTCTGCGACCAGGACAAACCCAGGCGCATGTGTGGCGGTTCGTCCACGCTGGTGTAGCGCGACCAGGTCATGCCGAATGCCCCCCAGCGCTCGACAGTACCGTTGAGCGAAAATGTCCAGTGATCGCGCCCGGGGGCCTCGGCGCGTCCCCGCTGCTGGTTCCACCCCATGTCCGACAGGGTGCGAAAGCCCTGACCACGGCGCACCGCAACCACGCTGGTGGACAGATTCGGCGACAACACGGCACTGACGGTCATTTGTAATTGATGCCCTGCAATACCTGTCTCTCGATCACTGGACAGCACCTGGCGCACACCGGTGCTCAGATTGCCCGGCCATTGACGCTGCAGCCCCCAGCCTGCCGACAGGTAGTCCGCCCCACCCAGGATCCCGCCGCTCACGCGCAACGCTCGCGACAGACTCCATTCCCGGCCAAAGGTGGCAAACGATGGCGCCTGACGATCATCCGCACCCTGGCGTCGCACCGTGCCCAGCGCCAGATTGAAGCCGTCGGCGCGATCAAATTGTGAATCCTGCAGGCTGGCTGCCGGGACGCGAAAACGCCGCACTTGCCCTTCCTGCTCGTGCACGCTGACTTCGAGGTCGAGTTGGGTGCTCAACAATGGCAGCGCGCGCAGAGTGAATGGCCCACCGGGAACCCGCGTGGTGTAGATCAGCACGCCGTTCTGTCGGACTTCGATTCGCGAGGGTGACCAGGCAATGCCCTCGACCTCGCCACGCGCGCCCTGCTGTGCCGCGCGCAATTGCGCGAACGCATCCTCCGGCAGAATCTGCACACCGCTGAACGCTTCGCCGGCAAACAAGGGCGACTGCAGGTTCAACTGACCGATCTGCACGCTGGTTTCGTAGTCTTCCAGGGTGCGCATGCCATAGGCATACAGATGCTCGAAGCGCGTACTGTCGGGCAATTGCGTATAGGACTGGCGACTGCGCAAAACCCAGTTGCCAGCGTTCAAGCCAATCTCCGAACCCAGGCTGCGAAAATCGCTGCGCTGCCCCCCTGACTGGCCGCCCATGACCAACGCATCGTAATTGAACACGCCGCCGACACCGCCGTTGGTGAAGGTGTGCGGTTGAGGTCCCGGCAACGCCAGCAGGTCGGTCGGTAGCAGCAGGTCGATCTGCTCCTGGCCGGGATGCAGCTCGACGATGGCCGAGGGCAGACCTTCGCGCAGTGTCAGACACGGGTCGACCGGCGCCGGAGCCGCTTGTGCGCGCACGCCGGCAGCCTTGAGCAAGGCCGGTTGCAGGCACGGCTCGCCCTCGGCATCGAACGTCACGAACACCCGACCTCGAGGCTGTCCATTGACCTCCAGCGCGACCAGACGTGTGCCTTGGGAGAAACGCGGTGCCTGGCGAAAGTACGCTGCCAATGCCGGATCGAGTCCGCGCTCGCGAAGCATCTGCGTATCGAACTCCACCACCTCGCCGGCCAGCGCCACGCCGACACCCTGAGCCATCACCAGCGCCAGTCCCCGACGGGCAGAAGCGCGCATCAATGCGTTACCGGAGCATCGAAGTGATCCACCGCGAAGCCATAGGTGGTGGCCGGGAAAATCCGTACGGCCATGGCCCGCACCGTCGAGCTCAACGGTAACCGGACGGCCAGGCGCTCTCCGGGCAGGATCCAGGTACGCGGCAGCTCCACCACCTGCGTGCCCGGCAGCGGAACAATCGCCTTCGCCAGCCGCACAACGTAAGGACTGGGATTACTGACCAGCAGGCCTTCAGCCGTGGCCGACCAGCTCAGCCGCTTCCATGGCTCGCGCTCGACTGGCAGGCCGGCGGGGCGCAGGATCACCGGCAGGTTTTGCCGAACCCCCAGATTGACCCGGGCGCCGTCGACACCTGTGACAGGATTGATCCCCTCAAAGATCACCCGCTTCAGACGCTCGGTCTGCAACGGTTCGGCGCTCTGCAAAATAAACCGTACCTGCTGCACCGCGCCGGCCTCGACCCGGGCCACCGACGGGCTGAACAGCAACAGCGTCTGATCATGCGGCTCGATGTCTACGACCGTGGTATGCAGCAGGGCCGGACGCGTTTCGGTATTGCGCACGTTCATGGTTGCCTCGCCCACGCCCTCATCCACCACCAGCACAGGGGTCTGCGGCACCATGCCCGCAGCGTGGACGACAGGCATCAAAAGCAGGGCGAGCAGGCACAGTGGCAGCGCCCTGAAGACAGGACGACACATCGAAATCGACATCGGTATTGTTCCGCTGGGAATGGCAACGCCCCCGTCAAAGGGCGCGCCGAAAGAGCGAGAAAGAACCCGGCCATGGCCGGGTCCTGACGATCAGAGGTAGTACATATCGAACGTGACCGAGCCATCGAGCGGAATCTCGCTGGTGATCGGCAGTGCGTTACTCGGACCAATGATCGGCAGCAGGCTCATCGGAAACCCGTGGTGGCGCGCCGCGACCGGGCCAGCGGCCACGTCCGTCCCCCAGGAGTACAGCGCCGGGGCATTGCTTACCAGCGGCGAGGAAGGCAGTTGCCACGTCGGCGCCGCCAGGCTTCGGGTGATCAGGGTCTGCTGGATGCCGTCGGCCTCCGGACGCCCGTGGCGCAGCGCAAAGCCACCGATACGGATGCCGTTGATTTCACCCAGGCCATAGAACAAGGCCGCATCGCTGTTACCGGCGCCATCGCTGATACCCGGCAGTTTGGTCGCCGCGCGATTGTCTCTGACCGACACTTCCACCGGTGCTGGCGCATCGCAGTTGATGTGCAGCGATATATCGTGCGTCGGCAGCAGCGTCTGCGTGGTCTTGTTCAGTGTGGCTGCCGATATCTTGCGCAAATCTACCGTGCCGCCACCGGCAAACGCGGGAATGCACGACGTCGGAATGATGGTTCCGATCACGCTCAGGTCCACGCTTTCGGCAACCGCCAGTGTGGGTATTACTGCAGCCGCAACGGCGGCCATCCATGTTGATGTTTTCATCAGTCCCTACCTGTTCGGCTATTTATAAATGGCAGTGGTTCAGTGCATCGCTTTCACGAGGCCGTGAACGCCGGGGCGATGATTTCGTTTTTTGTAGGCTCCGTATGTAGGAATAGGCACCAAGCCAAAACAGAAAAAACGACAAAGCAAATAGTCCAAAGCCACATGCGAACTCATTCCTACTTTCGAACGACTAATGGTTTACCCAATGTGGCGAGGATCTGCCTTGAAGGGTCTTTGAAATCCTCTGCATGCCATACTCCGCCCCCCAGCCTCCAGCCGAGAAAGCAACGTGCGACCCGGAAAAAAATTGCTCGCTGTCTGCGTGTTGTGTTCGTTGGCCAGTGGTTGCGCAACCCTTGATGTACCGCGCGAACCCAGCCAGGTGTTGCCGGCCACCGGCTCGGTATTCGGCCGTTCGATCCACGCCCAGGCCGCGCCCTATCAGGGCCGTTCCGGCTTCCGCTTGCTGTCCAACAGCACTGAAGCGTTCACCGCGCGCGCCGAACTGATCCGCAATGCGCAAACCAGCCTCGACTTGCAGTACTACATCGTTCACGACGGTGTCAGCACGCGGATGCTGGTGGAAGAACTGCTCAAGGCTGCCGACCGCGGCGTGCGCGTACGCATCCTGCTCGATGACACCACCAGCGACGGTCTGGACACGATCATCGCCACGCTGGCGGCGCACCCACAGATTCAGATTCGCCTGTTCAACCCGCTGCACTTGGGTCGCAGCACCGGCGTGACCCGCGCTGCCGGACGCCTGTTCAACCTGTCGCTGCAACACCGGCGCATGCACAACAAACTGTTTCTGGCCGACAACAGCGTGGCCATCGTCGGCGGGCGCAATCTGGGCGACGAGTACTTCGATGCCGAGCCGAACCTGAATTTCACCGACATCGACATGCTCAGCGTGGGCCCGGTGGCTGAACAGCTGGGGCACAGTTTCGATCAGTACTGGAACAGCGCGCTGAGCAAGCCGATCGACGAATTCCTCTCCAGCAAACCGAGCATCAAAGACCTGCAAAACACCCGCACACGCCTGGAAGAATCGCTGGATGAAACCCGCAAACAGAACCACGCGCTGTATCAACAGTTGATGACGTTCAAGACCGCGCCGCGCATGGATATCTGGCGCAAGGAACTGATCTGGGCTTGGAACCAGGCACTGTGGGACGCGCCGAGCAAGGTGCTGGCCAAGGACGAGCCGGATCCGCAACTGCTGCTGACCACGCAACTGGCGTCGGAGCTGCGCGGCGTCAGCAAAGAACTGATCATGATTTCGGCGTACTTCGTGCCCGGCCAGCCGGGGCTGGTGTACCTGACCGGACGCGCCGACGCCGGGGTCTCGGTGAGCCTGCTGACCAATTCGCTGGAAGCCACCGATGTGCCAGCGGTGCACGGCGGGTACGCGCCGTACCGCAAGGCGTTGCTGGAACACGGTGTGAAACTGTATGAACTGCGCCGTCAGCCCGGGGACAACTATGGCAGCGGTCCGCATTTGTTTTACAGCAAGTCGTTCCGCGGCTCGGACTCCAGCCTGCACAGCAAGGCGATGATTTTCGATCGACAGAAAGCGTTTATCGGCTCGTTCAACTTCGATCCGCGCTCAGTGTTGTGGAACACCGAAGTCGGGGTGCTGGTGGACAGCCCGGAGCTGGCCGGACATGTGCGCGAACTGGCACTGCAGGGCATGGCGCCAGCCCTGAGTTATCAGGCGAAATTGCAGGATGGGAAGATTGTCTGGGTGACCGAAGACAACGGACAGATGCACACGCTGACCCAGGAACCCGGGAGCTGGTGGCGGCGCTTCAATGCGTGGTTCAGCACCACGGTGGGCCTGGAACGGATGCTTTAAAAAGCAAAAGATCGCAGCCTGCGGCAGCTCCTACAGCGAAGGAATGCGGTTTCCCTGCAGGCTGCGATCTTTTGACCTTAAGCCGTTTGCACCGTCCCGAATGCACCTTGGCGCATCAGCAGAATCACCAGCCCGAACGCCCCGGCCGCCATCAACAATGGCAACGCATGCCCGCTGATCCACTGGCTGCCCGCCCCCGCGAGCAAAGGCCCGATCAGACAGCCCACACCCCACAGCTGCGCAATGTGCGCATTGGCCCGCACCAGCGCATCGTCGCGGTAACGCTCGCCGATCAGGATCAGTGACAAGGTGAACAGGCCACCGGCACTGGCCCCGAACAACACCCACAACGGCCAGATCAGCAGCGTATCGATCAACAGCGGAATCGCCAGGCTCGACAGCATCAGGATCACCGCGCATCCGGTGAACAACGTGCGCCGCGACAAGTAGTCTGCCAACGCGCCAATCGGCAGTTGCAGCAGCGCGTCGCCGACCACCACAGTGCTGACCATCGCCAGCGCAATCTCGGCAGTGAAGCCCTGCTGCAGGCAATACACCGGCAGCAGCGTGAGGATCATCGCCTCGAACGCGGCGAACAACGACACCGCCCAGGCAATCGCCGGCAACTCGCGGGCAAATCCCCAGAGATCGCCGAAGGTCACACTGCTGGCTTCACTGCTTGGCGCCCCGCTGCGGCCCATCAACAGAAAAGGTGAAACCGTCAGCAGCCCGACACCGACCCAGAATCCATAATCATGTTCAGTACCCAGCGCCCCCAGAAGCAATGGACCAGACAGTTGGCTCAATGCATAACTGCTGCCATACAGCGCGACCAGCCGCCCGCGCCAGTGTTCGACGACCAGTTGGTTGATCCAGCTTTCGCCAAGGATGAACACGATGGTCAGGATCACCCCGATCATCAGGCGTAATACCAGCCAGACCGGATAACTCGGCAGCAGCGCCAGCAAGCCAATCGACAACGCGCCGGCCCACAGGCACAGGCGCATCAGGTTCGCCGTACCGAAACGCGCCGCCAGATGACTGGAAATTTTCGCGCCCAGCAATACGCCAATCGCCGGCATCGCCGCCATCACGCCGATGGCGAAAGAGCCATAGCCCCAACCCTCCAGACGCAACGACACCAGCGGCATGCTGACCCCCAGGGCCAGACCGACACTCAAGACAGACGCCAACACGGCGAAATACGTCGCCCAACGCATGGTCCACGCTCCTGTGGATATTTTTATAGGCACCACAAAACCCCTGTGGGAGCGAGCCTGCTCGCGAATACGGTTTCACATTCAGCCCATGGCTGACTGATACACCGCTTTCGCGAGCAGGCTCGCTCCCACAGGGGATCGCTGTTTCGTCAGGGAGCCCGGCGTTGCCGGGCTCCCGTTAACGGCTTACAGCTTGATCCACGTCGCCTTCAGCTCGGTGTACTTGTCGAATGCATGCAGCGACTTGTCTCGACCGTTGCCCGACTGCTTGAAGCCGCCGAACGGTGCGGTCATGTCGCCGCCATCGTACTGGTTGACCCACACGCTGCCGGCGCGCAGCGCTTTAGCGGTCAGGTGCGCTTTGGAGATGTCCTGGGTCCACACTGCTGCGGCCAGGCCATACGGCGTATCGTTGGCGATCTGGATCGCCTCTTCGGCGGTGTCGAAAGCGATGACCGACAGCACAGGGCCGAAGATCTCTTCCTGAGCGATCTTCATCGCGTTGCTCACGCCGTCGAAAATCGTCGGCTCGACGTAGGTGCCACCGGTTTCCTGGAGGATGCGCTTGCCGCCAGCGACCAGTTTGGCGCCATCGCTGTGACCGGATTCGATGTACGACAGCACGGTATTCATCTGCTGGGTATCGACCAGCGCACCAACGTTGGTCGCCGGATCCAGTGGATTGCCCGGCTTCCAGGTTTTCAGCGCCTCGATCACCATCGGCAGGAATTTGTCCTTGATCGAACGCTCGACCAGCAGACGCGAACCGGCGGTGCAGACCTCGCCTTGGTTGAAAGCAATGGCACTGGCGGCGGATTCGGCAGCGGCTTGCAGGTCCGGCGCATCGGCGAAGACGATGTTCGGACTCTTGCCGCCGGCTTCCAGCCACACGCGCTTCATGTTCGATTCGCCGGAATAGATCATCAACTGCTTGGCGATCTTGGTCGAACCGGTGAACACCAGCGTGTCGACATCGTTGTGCAACGCCAACGCCTTGCCAACGGTGTGGCCGTAGCCCGGCAGCACGTTGAGCACGCCTTTCGGAATACCGGCCTCAACGGCCAGCGCAGCGATGCGGATGGCAGTCAGCGGGGATTTTTCCGACGGCTTGAGGATCACCGAGTTACCGGTCGACAGCGCCGGGCCGAGTTTCCAGCAGGCCATCATCAGCGGGAAGTTCCACGGCACGATGGCGCCGACCACGCCGACCGGCTCGCGGGTCACCAGACCCAGTTGATCGTGCGGAGTGGCGGCGACTTCGTCGTAGATCTTGTCGATCGCCTCACCGCTCCAGCTCAGGGCCTGCGCCGCGCCGGGCACGTCGATGTACAGCGAATCGCTGATCGGCTTGCCCATGTCGAGGGTTTCGAGCAGCGCCAGTTCTTCGGCGTGCTGCTTGAGCAGGCCGGCGAAACGAATCATGGTGGCTTTGCGTTTGGTCGGTGCCAGGCGCGACCAGACGCCGGAATTGAAGGTGGCGCGAGCGTTTTCCACGGCGCGCTGAGCGTCGGCGGCGTCACAGCTGGCGATCTTGCCCAGCAGACGGCCATCGACCGGGCTGATGCACTCGAAAGTCTCGCCAGAAACGGCGTCGGTGTATTCACCGTTGAGGTAGGCGCGGCCTTCAATCTTCAGGTCGCGGGCGCGTTGTTCCCAATCGGCACGAGTCAGGGTGGTCATTCGAGTGTCCTCCTCTTGTTGAATAGAGCGCCGCGTTCTTCGCGGTCGTCTTCAGGAATGCTGCCCGGCCAGCCTGCTTTTCGGCCCAAGGCACCCGCCACCCTAAACCAGCGGCCGGGTTTGTTTCAATATATTTGACATAAGCGCGCCATACGACCTTGCGGTGTTCATTTTAATAAACATAGACTCTGGCCCTTTCAAGCCACCGCGCCGTCATCACGGGAGAAAACAACAATGAACATCCAGAACGTCGTCGACATCAGCCTGACCACCAGCGCAGCCGAACGCTATCGCCCGGACCCGGCCAAAGTGCTCAAGGGTGATCCCGAGCAAGCGGTGTTCAATCAATACGACAGCCCTTGCGGGCAAATGGGTGTTGGCGTGTGGGAAGGTGCGGTTGGCCAATGGACGGTCAATTACACCGAACACGAATATTGCGAAATCCTGCAGGGAGTTTCGGTGCTGCGTGACAGCGATGGCAATGCCAAGACCTTGCGCGTGGGTGACCGCTTTGTGATTCCAGCAGGCTTCCGTGGCACCTGGGAAGTGCTGGAGGCTTGCCGCAAGGTCTATGTGATCTTTGAACAGAAGGCTTGAGGACTTTCGCTGACTGATCCGGCCCTATCGCTGGCAAGCCAGCTCCCACAGGTTTTGTGATTAACACCAACATTGTGAACACCGGTAATCACTGTGGGAGCTGGCTTGCCAGCGATGAGGCCCGGCCTGACACCGCAGAAATCCGAGGCAACAAAAAAGGCCCGTATCGTGAGATACGGGCCTTTTTCGTAAGTCGGGAAAAATCAATTACTTGATTTTGCCTTCCTTGTAGATCACGTGCTTGCGAACAACCGGATCATATTTCTTGATCTCGATTTTGTCCGGGGTAGTACGCTTGTTCTTGTCGGTAGTGTAGAAGTGACCAGTACCGGCGCTCGAAATCAAACGAATCAATTCACGCATGATTAGCTCCCTTAAATCTTGCCGTCGCGACGCAGCTCGGCCAGCACAACGCTGATGCCACGCTTGTCGATGATACGCATGCCTTTGGCGGAAACGCGCAGGCGTACGAAACGTTTCTCTTCTTCAACCCAGAAGCGGTGATGCTGCAGGTTCGGCAGGAAACGACGACGGGTTTTGTTGTTTGCGTGGGAAATGTTATTCCCGGTTACCGGACCCTTACCGGTAACTTGACATACTCTCGACATGCCTCAGCCCTCTAAAACCACATGCCCAACCCGGCATGGGTTGGCCGCTTAATCTCTCAGTCATTTGGCGCCAGGCGCCGCGTTTCTTTAGAGGTCTTACCGGCTACACCTACAGTGAAGGAACCGGGCCCCTAGAAAAGAGCGCTGCTTTATACCAGAAAGACCGGGGTGCAACAACAATGGATGTGCAATCGACCGGTAAAAACGCGCATTTTCCGGCTGCGGGCGCTTTGGATAAAGGCTGAGGCGCGTCTTGACCACTCGTCGCAGAAAACCGCTCTAAAAGAGGTTCCCGACTTTTCCCCGTGCACCGTGGTCTGAAAAACACCACTGTCCCGGCCCGAAAAATGCAAAAAGGGGATAGTCATTTGCAATCCAGCCCTCTAGGGTAACCCTTTTCCAGACTGCACCTGCAGATGGGCCTTCGATCTGTAAAGGAAGCCGACCATGCGCCTCGCTGCCCTACCCCTGTTGCTCGCCCCGCTTCTGCTGAGCCCATTGGCCCAGGCTGCCGCCCTGAGCGTGTGCACCGAGGCCAGCCCTGAAGGGTTCGACGTGGTGCAATACAACTCGCTGACCACCACCAATGCCTCGGCCGACGTACTGATGAACCGCCTGGTGGACTTCGACACCGCCAGCGGCAAAGTCGTGCCAAGCCTGGCCGACAGCTGGGAAGTCAGCCCCGATGGCCTGAGTTACGTGTTCAAGCTGCACCCGCAGGTGAAGTTTCACAGCACTGACTATTTCAAGCCGACCCGCACCCTGAGCGCCGAAGACGTCAAGTTCAGCTTCGACCGCATGCTCGACCCGGCCAACCCATGGCACAAAGTGGCGCAAAGCGGCTTCCCGCACGCCCAGTCCATGCAGTTGCCGACGCTGATCAAGAAGATCGACGCACTCGACCCGCTGACCGTGCGCTTTACCCTTGACCACCCGGATTCGACGTTCCTCGCGACACTGAGCATGGGCTTCGCCTCCATCTATTCCGCCGAATATGCGGACAAGCTGCTCAAGGCCGACGCCACCGACAAGCTCAACAGCCAACCGATCGGTACCGGCCCGTTCGTGTTCACGCGCTTCCAGAAAGACGCCTCGGTGCGCTACAAGGCCAACCCGGACTACTTTGGCGGCAAGCCTGCGGTCGATCCGCTGATCTTCGCCATCACCCCTGACGCCAACGTGCGCCTGCAAAAACTGCGGCGCAACGAGTGCCAGATCGCTCTGTCGCCAAAACCGCTGGACGTGAAGGCCGCGCAGGAAGAGCCGACGCTGAAAGTGGAAAAGACGGACGCGTTCATGACCGCTTTCGTCGGCATCAACAGCCAGCATCCACCGCTGGACAAGCCGGAAGTACGTCAGGCGATCAACCTCGCCTTTGACAAGGCCAACTACGTCAAAGCCGTATTCGAAGACACCGCGGAACCGGCCAACGGCCCTTACCCGCCGAACACCTGGAGCTACGCAAAGAACCTGCCAGGCTATCCGCACGACGTGGCCAAAGCCAAGGCGCTGCTGGCCAAGGCCGGACTCAAGGACGGCTTCCAGACCACCATCTGGACGCGTCCGTCCGGCAGCCTGCTCAACCCGAACCCGAGTCTGGGCGCGCAGTTGCTGCAATCGGACCTGGCAGAAATCGGCATTCAGGCGGAAATCCGCGTGATCGAGTGGGGCGAGCTGATTCGCCGCGCCAAGGCGGGCGAGCATGATCTGCTGTTCATGGGCTGGGCCGGCGACAACGGTGATCCGGACAACTTCCTCACGCCGCAGTTTTCCTGCGCAGCGGTCAAGTCCGGCACCAACTTCGCCCGCTACTGCAATGCCGACCTGGACAAGCTGATCAGCGCCGGCAAAACCACCAGCGAGCAAGGCGTGCGCACCAAACTGTACGAACAGGCGCAGGCGCAGATTCAGCAGCAGGCGCTGTGGCTGCCACTGGCACACCCGACCGCTTATGCGCTGACCCGCAAGGATGTGCAGGGTTACTCCGTCAGCCCGTTCGGGCGGCAGGACTACTCCAAGGTCAACCTGAAATAACCCTCGTTACTGTGGAAAAACCTCTGTGGCGAGGGAGCTTGCTCCCGCTTGAGTGCGCAGCGCTCACAAGCTTTCAGGGCCGCTGCGCAGCCCGGCGGGAGCAAGCTCCCTCGCCACAAGAGTGCACTTCTGCTGCCTGTTTGCATTACATCCAACCACACTCCGCCATCGACAGCGGCTCGCCGTCGCCGACGATAAAGTGGTCAAGCACCCGAACGTCAATCAGATCCAGAGCCTTCTGCAGGCGCTTGGTCAGTTGCCGATCCGCCTGGCTCGGATCGCTGTTCCCCGATGGATGGTTGTGGCAGAGAATCACCGCCGCCGCGTTGTTGGCCAATGAGCGCTTCACCACTTCCCGGGGATGCACACTGGTATTGTCGATCGAGCCGCGAAACAGCGCCTCGAACGTCAGCACTTGATGCTTGGAATCAAGAAACAGGCAGCCAAAAACCTCGTGGGGCTCATGGCGCAGCATGGATTTGAGGTAATCCCGAACAGCCTGTGGATTCTCCAATGCCGGCTCTCTACGTGAGCGCTCGGCCAGATACCGGCGGTTCATTTCTTGAGCAGCCTGCAACTGCGCAAACTTTGCGGGCCCCAGCCCCAACTGTTTGCTGAATGCTTCCTGATCGGCCTCAAGCAACAAACGCAGGCTGCCGAACTGATTCAACAAGTGTCGCGCCAGGTCCACTGCGCTTTTTCCAGCGACTCCCGTACGCAAAAAAATCGCCAGCAACTCAGCGTCTGAAAGGCTCGCCGGGCCCTGTTCCAACAACCTTTCTCGCGGCCGCTCCGCCGCCGGCCAATCGCGAATACTCATACACCTTCCTTGTCTGTGGGCGCCGCTGTTCCGTAGCGGTCGCTGTGATATCGTAGCCCATCTTTTTTGCGGGCGAATTCACCCTGGGGAGGGGGTTTCGCCACGTATCAACCACGAAATGAAAGGCAGACCTATGCAGCGGCTGTATCGGAAACGCATCGTTCTGGGCGTCGGCGGCGGCATTGCAGCCTACAAGAGTGCCGATCTGGTTCGTCGCCTGATCGACCAGGGTGCCGAAGTGCGCGTGGTCATGACCCATGGCGGCGCCGAGTTCATCACCCCGCTGACCATGCAGGCCCTGTCGGGGCACCCGGTTCACCTCGACTTGCTCGACCCGGCTGCCGAAGCGGCGATGGGCCACATCGAGCTGGCCAAGTGGGCCGATCTGGTATTGATTGCGCCGGCCACCGCCGACCTGATCGCCCGTCTGGCCCAGGGCATCGCCAACGACTTGCTGACCACTCTGGTTCTTGCTACCGACGCCGTAGTGGCGGTCGCGCCGGCAATGAACCAAGCCATGTGGCGCGATCCGGCGACCCAGGCCAACCTGCAACTTCTTGAAAGCCGTGGCCTGAAGACCTTCGGCCCAGCCTCCGGCAGCCAGGCCTGCGGTGACGTCGGCATGGGCCGGATGATGGAAGCCACCGATCTGGCGCAGTGTGCGGCGGACTGCTTCCTGCGTCAGGCACTGACCGGCAAACACGTGGTGATCACCGCCGGCCCGACCCAGGAAAACATCGACCCGGTGCGCTACATCACCAACCACAGCTCCGGGAAAATGGGCTTCGCTCTGGCCGAAGCCGCGGTGGAAGCCGGCGCCCGCGTGACCCTGATCAGCGGCCCGGTGCACCTGCCGACGCCGGATCGCGTCACCCGCATCGATGTGGTCAGTGCCCGCGACATGCTCGCGGCGTGCGAATCGGCCATCCCGTGTGATGTGTTCATCGCCTCGGCAGCGGTGGCGGACTACCGTCCGGAAGTGGTTGCCCCGCAAAAACTCAAGAAAGACCCTACAAGCGGCGACGGTTTCGTCCTGCAAATGGTGCGTAACCCGGACATCCTGGCCACCATCGCGACCCGTCCCGACCGTCCGTTCAGTGTCGGCTTCGCCGCCGAGACCGAACACCTTCTCGACTACGCTGCACGCAAGCTGAAAGACAAGAATCTCGATTTGATCGTCGCCAACGACGTGGCCAATCCGAGCATCGGGTTCAACAGCGAAGAAAACGCCTGCAGCGTGATCGACCGTGAGCTTCACGCCACCGTTTTCGCCCAGACCAGCAAGGGCAAGATCGCTCGCCAACTGGTCACTTTTATCGCCGAACGTCTGAACCAGGTTTAATTTACATGCACGCTTTGCAAGCCAAGATCCTCGACCCCCGCATCGGTACCGAATTCCCGCTGCCACAATACGCCACCCCGGGCTCCGCCGGCCTCGACCTGCGCGCCATGCTGGAGCAGGACATCGTGATCAAGCCGGGTGAAACCGTGCTGATCCCTACTGGTCTGTCGGTCTACATCGGCGACCCGAACCTCGCCGCGCTGATCCTGCCGCGCTCGGGGATGGGCCACAAGCACGGCATCGTGCTGGGCAACCTCGTCGGCCTGATCGACTCGGATTACCAGGGCCCGCTGATGGTGTCCTGCTGGAACCGTGGCCAGAGCGACTTCACCATGACCGTCGGCGAGCGTCTGGCGCAGCTGGTGCTGGTGCCGGTAGTACAGGCGCACTTCGAAATGGTGGAAGAGTTCGTCGAAACCGAGCGCGGCGCGGGCGGCTTCGGTCATACCGGCACTAAATAACCGGATATACATCATTGTGGCGAGGGAGCTTGCCCCCGCTGGGCTGCGCAGCAGACCCAAAATCTTGTGGGCGCTGCGCACCCAAGCGGGAGCAAGCCCCCTCGCCACAAAAAATGCGCTACATCGGCAGCAGGTTTTAACACCGAAAATCAAGGTTTTGCCGGCCGAAAGCCACGCCAGCCGAGGCGTCATGGCCCTTTCACACCACGAACTCTCTGTGGAAAACGCCGTCATACCCTTCAGTTTGAGCCTGCCGCCGAGTGAGTCGTCGGTCTGTCCCGCCACTTTCGAGATGGAGCATTTGTGCAGATGAGCACCCCAGCCAAGATCGCCCCGAAGCTACCTGACAGCATCTTCCGCGCCTATGACATTCGCGGCACCGTGCCGGAATTCCTCAATGCCGAAACCGCGTACTGGATTGGCCGCGCCATCGGCTCGCAGAGCCTGGCCCAGGGTGAACCGAACGTGTCGGTCGGCCGCGACGGGCGCCTGTCCGGCCCGGAGCTGGTTGCCGAACTGATCCGCGGTATCGCCGAGAGCGGCTGCCATGTCAGCGACGTCGGCCTGGTCCCGACGCCTGCGCTGTATTACGCGGCGAACGTATTGGCCGGCAAGTCTGGGGTAATGCTCACCGGTAGCCACAACCCGTCGAACTACAACGGCTTCAAGATCGTGATCGCCGGCGACACCCTCGCCAACGAGCAGATCCAGGTGCTGCACGAGCGCATCAAGACCAATGACCTGACCAGCGGTCAAGGCAGCGTCACTCAAGTCGAAATCCTTGACCGCTACACCACCGAAATCGTCCAGGACGTCAAACTGGCCCGCCGCCTGAAAGTCGTGGTTGACTGCGGCAACGGTGCGGCTGGCGTGATTGCCCCGCAACTGATCGAAGCGTTGAACTGCGAGGTCATCCCGCTGTTCTGCGAAGTCGACGGCAACTTCCCCAACCACCACCCGGACCCGGGCAAACCCGAGAACCTCGTCGACCTGATCGCCAAGGTCAAGGAAACCAACGCCGATCTCGGCCTGGCCTTCGACGGCGACGGCGACCGTGTCGGCGTGGTGACCAATACCGGCAGCATCGTCTACCCGGATCGCCTGCTGATGCTGTTTGCCCGCGACGTGGTGGCGCGCAATCCCGACGCGGAAATCATCTTCGACGTCAAATGCACCCGCCGCCTGGTGCCGCTGATCAAGGAGTACGGTGGTCGCCCGCTAATGTGGAAGACCGGTCATTCGTTGATCAAAAAGAAAATGAAACAATCCGGCGCTCTATTGGCCGGCGAGATGAGCGGACACATTTTCTTCAAGGAGCGCTGGTTCGGTTTCGATGACGGCATCTACAGCGCCGCACGCCTGCTAGAGATCCTCAGCAAGGAAAAATCCACCGCCGAAGAGCTGTTTGCGACCTTCCCGAACGATATTTCTACGCCGGAAATCAATATCCATGTGACCGAAGAGAGCAAATTCAGCATCATTGATGCACTGCACGACGCACAGTGGGGCCCAGGCGCCGACCTGACCACCATCGACGGCGTGCGAGTCGATTACGCCAAAGGCTGGGGCCTGGTGCGCGCCTCCAACACCACACCGGTGCTGGTGCTGCGTTTCGAGGCCGATGACGAGGCAGAACTTGCGCGTATCAAGGCGGTGTTCCACACCCAACTGAAACGCGTTGCACCTGATCTCCAACTACCGTTCTGATTCACCCGGAGCCCTGAATGACCCTCGAACGCGAAGCCGCCGCCCACACCGCCCAGGTCCTGTCCGAAGCGTTGCCTTACATCCGACGTTATGTCGGCAAGACCCTGGTGATCAAATACGGCGGCAACGCGATGGAAAGCGAGGAGCTGAAAACCGGCTTCGCCCGCGACATCGTCTTGATGAAAGCCGTGGGCATCAACCCGGTGGTGGTTCACGGCGGCGGCCCGCAGATCGGTGATCTGCTCAAGCGCCTGTCGATCGAAAGCCACTTTGTCGATGGCATGCGCGTCACTGACGCGGCGACCATGGACGTGGTGGAAATGGTCCTCGGCGGCCAGGTCAATAAAAGCATCGTCAACCTGATCAACCGCCACGGTGGCAGCGCCATCGGCCTGACCGGTAAAGACGCCGGACTGATTCGTGCGAAGAAACTGACCGTCACCCGCCAGACTCCGGAGATGACCCAGCCGGAAATCATCGACATCGGTCAGGTCGGTGAAGTGGTCGGGATCAACACTGAACTGTTGAATCTGCTGGTCAAAGGCAACTTCATTCCGGTGATCGCGCCAATCGGCGTCGGTGAGAACGGCGAGTCGTACAACATCAACGCTGACCTGGTGGCCGGCAAGGTCGCTGAGGCGCTGAAAGCCGAGAAACTGATGCTGCTGACCAACATCGCCGGCCTGATGGACAAGTCGGGCACTGTGTTGACTGGCCTGAGCACCCAGCAGGTCGACGACCTGATCGCCGACGGCACCATCTACGGCGGCATGCTGCCAAAGATCCGTTGTGCACTGGAAGCAGTTCAGGGCGGTGTCGGCAGCTCGCTGATCATCGACGGTCGCGTACCGAACGCGATCCTGCTGGAAATCTTCACCGATACCGGTGTGGGTACGCTGATCAGCAATCGCAAGCGTCCGTAAGCCGTCGCGCAAACAAAAAGACCCCGCTCAGCCTGACTGAGCGGGGTCTTTTTTTGCCTGCGGCATTCCATCTCTTTTGTGGCGAGGGAGCTTGCTCCCGCTGGGTTGCGAAGCGGCCCCAAAATATTGTGAGCGCTGCGCACTCAAGCGGGAGCAAGCTCCCTCGCTACAAAAGCACCTACGACATCAGACGCCGAACTGGGCGCGGTACGCTTCCACGGCTGGCAGATGCTGCTTGAGCTGCGGATCGTCAGCGAGGAATTCCAGCACCTGGTTCAGCGAAACGATGCTGATCACCGGAATACCGAAATCACGCTCGACTTCCTGGATTGCCGACAACTCGCCGTTGCCACGCTCCTGACGATTCAGGGCGATCAACACGCCAGCGGCCTTGGCGCCATCCTGGGAAGCGATGATCTGCATCACTTCACGGATCGCGGTGCCGGCGGTGATCACGTCGTCGATGATCAGCACGTCGCCGGTCAGCGGTGCGCCGACCAGACTGCCGCCTTCGCCGTGGGCCTTGGCTTCCTTGCGGTTGAAGCACCACGGCAGGTCGCGGTCGTGATGCTCGGCCAGCGCGACGGCAGTGGTTGCCGCCAGCGGGATGCCTTTGTAGGCCGGGCCAAACAGGACGTCGAAAGAAATCCCGCTTTCGGCGATGGCTGCCGCGTAGAAACGCCCCAGCTGCGCCAGGGCCGAGCCCGTGTTGAACAGGCCGGCGTTGAAGAAGTAAGGACTGGTGCGCCCGGACTTCAGGGTGAACTCACCGAAGCGCAAAACGCCGCGATCGATGGCAAAACGAATGAAATCGCGCTGATACGCTTGCATGAAAAAAACCCCAAATACCACGGATTTAGCTAATTAGCTTGACGCCGTGTATCATACACGCACGCGATTTTTGGGGCCATTTATGCGGATCATCAGTGTGAACGTCAATGGTATTCAGGCGGCAGTCGAGCGTGGTTTGCTCAGTTGGCTGCAAGCTCAGAATGCCGACGTCATCTGCCTGCAGGACACCCGTGCCTCCGCCTTTGAACTGGATGACCCAGCCTTCCAACTGGATGGCTACTTCCTTTATGCCTGCGATGCTGAAGTCCCTGCCCAAGGTGGCGTGGCCTTGTATTCGCGGTTGCAACCGAAGGCTGTCATCAGCGGTCTCGGTTTCGAGACGGCCGACCGCTACGGGCGCTACCTGCAAGCAGATTTCGACAAAGTCAGTATTGCCACCTTGCTGCTTCCTTCGGGGATGAACGGCGATGAGGACTTGAACCAGAAGTTCAAGCTCATGGACGACTTCGGCAAGTACCTGGACAAGCAGCGGCGCAAACGTCGCGAGTACATTTATTGTGGCTCGCTGTACGTGGCGCAGCAGAAGCTCGACATCAAGAACTGGCGCGACAGCCAGCAATCCCCGGGCTTCCTGGCGCCAGAACGCGCCTGGATGGACGAGATTGTCGGCAACATGGGTTACGTCGATGCCCTGCGCGAAGTCAGTCGCGAAGGCGACCAGTACAGCTGGTGGCCGGACAACGAACAGGCCGAGATGCTGAATCTGGGCTGGCGTTTCGACTACCAGATCCTGACCCCGGGCCTGCGGCGTTTCGTGCGCAGTGCACGCCTGCCGCGGCAGCCACGGTTCTCGCAGCACGCGCCGCTGATCGTCGACTACGACTGGACGCTGACCATCTAAGCGTCGATTCGTGAATGCAAAAAAGCCGACATCACAGTCGGCTTTTTTGTGCGCGCTGATTACAGGTCATTTGTGCTGATCGTTATTTGATCAACCGCCAGGTGAACGGATAACGGTAGGGGAACCCTTCGTTCGCCTTCACCCCGGCAATGATCGTCAACACCAGCGCCCCGATGGCCAGCAGGCCCAGCAAGAAGAAGCCGATGATCAACACCATCAGCAGCAGACAGATCGCGGCAGCAATCGCCACGGTGATCTGGAAATTCAGTGCCTCTTTGCCCTGAGCGTCGATGAACGGATCAGTTTCGCGCTTCATCTGCCACAGAATCAGCGGCCCGATCAGGTTGCCGAACGGGATCCAGATCCCCAGCAAGGCGGACAAGTGACAAAACATCGCCCATTGACGAACCTCCTGGCTCGGTTTGGGCAGCAACTCTTGCTCATCACTCATCGCGTCCTCCTTGCGGGTTACGAACCTGCTCAGTCGGCCAGTGCGGCCTTTTGCAGTTCGAAGATTTCGTTCATGCCTTTCTTCGCCAGTTCCAGCATGGCGTTCAGATCTTCAGGCTGGAACGGCGCGCCTTCGGCGGTGCCCTGGACTTCGATGAAGCCTCCAGTGCTGGTCATCACCACGTTGAGGTCGGTCTCGGCAGCGGAATCTTCAAGATAGTCCAGATCCAGCACCGGCTCGCCCTGATACATGCCGACCGACACAGCGCCGATCATTTGCTTGAGCGGGTCGCCGCCTTTCAGGCCGCCACGCTTCTTGATCACTTTCAGTGCATCAACCAGGGCCACCATGGCACCAGTGATGGAGGCGGTGCGGGTGCCGCCGTCAGCCTGGATCACGTCGCAGTCGACGTACAGGGTCACGTCGCCCAGCTTGGACATGTCCAGCGCAGCGCGCAGGGAACGGCCGATCAGGCGCTGGATTTCCAGGGTGCGACCGCCCTGCTTGCCACGGCTCGCTTCACGCTGGTTACGCTCGCCAGTGGCGCGCGGCAGCATGCCGTACTCGGCGGTCAACCAGCCCTGGCCCTGGCCTTTGAGGAAACGCGGCACGCCGTTTTCGACGCTGACAGTGCAGATGACCTTGGTATCACCGAATTCGACCAGTACGGATCCCTCGGCGTGTTTGGTGTAGTTGCGGGTAATGCGGATCGAGCGGAGCTGATCGGCAGCGCGACCACTTGGACGTTTCATAGGGAATACCTGTACTGGGGACGGAAAACTGCCGAGCATTATAGAGCGCTGCACCGTGCCTGGGCACGGGTTAAAAATTCAGGCCGTCGACACAACGCCCCGAAACGCACATAACCGACGGCCTGCAGCCCTTTGTCACACCGTGTGTTTGGGCGCATCCGCCGCACTGCGCTACAATCCTGCGCCTTTGCTGCCAGTCGGCTTAAATTCATTGATATCGAGCCTGCGGAACATCCCTTCTGCGCCGATCTGCATTGCGAGGTCACCGCCATGGTGCACAGCATGACCGCCTTCGCCCGCGTTGAGAAAGCCGGCGCCCAGGGCACCCTGAGCTGGGAACTGCGCTCGGTCAACAGCCGCTATCTGGAACCGCACCTGCGCCTGCCGGAGTCGTTCCGCGACCTCGAGGGCTCAGTGCGTGAAGCCCTGCGTCAGGGCCTGTCACGGGGCAAACTGGAATGCACCCTGCGCTTCACCGAAGAAAGCACCGGCAAGCCGTTGCAGGTCGACCGCGAGCGCGCCGCGCAATTGGTCGCCGCCGCCGAGACCGTTGCCGGGCTGATCAACAACCCGGCGGCACTGAACCCGCTGGAAGTGCTGGCCTGGCCCGGCGTGCTGGTGGCCGATGCGACTGATCCACAGGCGCTGAATGCCGATGCGCTGGCCCTGTTCAATCAAGGTCTCAAGGAACTCAAGGCCGGCCGCGAGCGCGAAGGCGCGGAGCTGGCACGCCTGATCAACGAGCGCCTGACCTCCATAGAAGAAGACGTCGTGACCCTGCGTGAACTGGTGCCGCAGATGCTCGCGACCCAGCGCCAGAAAGTCCTCGACCGCTTCGCCGACATGAAGGCCGAACTGGATCCGCAGCGTCTGGAACAGGAGATGGTCATGCTCGCGCAAAAGAGCGATGTGGCCGAAGAACTGGATCGTCTGAGCACCCACATCATTGAAGTCCGCCGGGTGCTCAAGTCCGGCGGTGCTGCTGGCCGGCGCCTCGACTTCCTGATGCAGGAACTCAACCGCGAAGCCAACACACTGGGCTCCAAGGCCTTCGACCCGCGCAGCACCCAGGCCGCCGTCAACCTCAAGGTGTTGATCGAGCAGATGCGCGAACAAGTGCAGAATATTGAGTAAGGCTACAGACATGACCCACCACACCGGCACCCTGTACATCATTTCCGCCCCTTCGGGCGCGGGCAAGAGCAGCCTGGTCAAGGCGTTGACCGACACCAACCCGGAGATCCGCGTCTCGATCTCCCACACCACCCGCGCCATGCGTCCGGGTGAGGTGGATGGCGTGAACTATCACTTCGTGACCCGCGAAGAGTTCGTGAAGATGGGCGAGCACGGCGATTTCCTCGAACGCGCCGAAGTCTTCGGCAACTTCTACGGCACCTCGCAAAGCCGTCTGCAGCAGACGCTGGACGAAGGCCACGACCTGATTCTGGAGATCGACTGGCAAGGCGCCGAGCAGGTCCGCAAGTTGATGCCGCAAGCCCGCTCGATCTTCATCCTGCCGCCGTCGCTGCAGGCCCTGCACCAGCGCCTGACCAACCGTGGCCAGGACAGTGACGAGATCATCGACGGCCGGATGCGCGAAGCAGTCAGCGAGATGAGCCACTACGTCGAATACGATTACTTGATCATCAACGATGATTTCGCCCACGCGCTGGACGATCTGAAAGCGATTTTCCGTGCCAATCAGCTGCAGCAGAAGCGCCAGCAAGTGCTTTTCGGCAGATTGCTGGCTGAATTGCTGGGTTAATCAGCACTTCCCAAAACCGCTGCAAGCGCTTTACATTGGTGCCTGCAGCGCGTTGAAGGGTCTGGTCAAAAAATCAGCGCTTCCCTAATCGCTGGTGATTTTTTAAACTGTTGAGTCCGCTCGCCCAACCGGGCAGCGCGCATATTGCATTCGCTCCGAGGAATACCATGGCCCGCGTAACCGTTGAAGACTGCCTAGAACACGTGGAAAACCGCTTTGAGCTGGTCATGCTCTCTACCAAGCGTGCCCGTCAACTGGCCACCGGCGGCAAAGAGCCACTGGTCCAGTGGGAAAACGACAAGCCGACCGTTGTCGCCCTGCGTGAAATCGCTGAAGGCCTGATGAGCTACGAGTTCATCGCCGAGCAGGAAATCGTCCAGGATGAACCGCTCTTCGCTGCTTTCGAGGACGAGTCCAACGAGGCCGTCTAAGCCTATGCCTGGTCGACGTAGCACGGCGCGGGAACACAGCCTACGGCAGGAGTCATCATGCCGAGCATAGACGCCCTCGCCGATCGCTTATCGACCTACCTCGGCAACGACCAGGTCAACCTGGTCCGCCGAGCGTATTTCTACGCCGAACAAGCCCATGACGGTCAGCGCCGTCGCAGCGGCGAGGCGTACGTCACGCATCCGCTTGCGGTGGCGAATATTCTTGCCGACATGCACATGGACCATCAGAGCCTGATGGCGGCGATGCTGCATGACGTGATCGAAGACACCGGTATCGCCAAGGAAGCACTGCAAGCGCAGTTCGGTGAAACCGTGGCCGAACTGGTCGACGGGGTCAGCAAACTGACCCAGATGAACTTCGAGACCAAGGCCGAAGCCCAGGCCGAGAACTTCCAGAAAATGGCCATGGCCATGGCACGCGACATTCGCGTGATCCTGGTCAAACTCGCCGACCGCCTGCACAACATGCGCACGCTGGAAGTGCTGTCCGGGGAAAAACGCCGCCGGATCGCCAAGGAAACCCTCGAAATCTATGCGCCCATTGCCAACCGGCTGGGCATGCACGCGATTCGTATCGAGTTCGAAGACCTCGGCTTCAAGGCGATGCACCCGATGCGTTCCGCGCGGATCTACCAGGCGGTCAAACGCGCCCGGGGCAACCGCAAGGAAATCGTCAACAAGATCGAAGAATCCCTTGGCCATTGCCTCGCCATCGACGGCATCCAGGGCGAAGTCAGCGGACGCCAGAAACACCTCTACGGCATTTACAAGAAAATGCGCGGCAAGCGTCGGGCCTTCAACGAGATCATGGACGTCTATGCGTTCCGGATCATCGTCGACAAGGTCGATACCTGCTACCGCGTGCTGGGTGCCGTGCATAATTTGTACAAGCCGTTGCCGGGGCGCTTCAAGGATTACATCGCGATTCCCAAGGCCAACGGCTATCAGTCGCTGCACACCACGCTGTTTGGCATGCACGGCGTACCGATCGAGATCCAGATCCGTACCCGCGAAATGGAAGAGATGGCCAACAACGGCATTGCCGCCCACTGGCTGTACAAATCCAGCGGTGACGAGCAGCCAAAAGGCACTCACGCCCGCGCCCGTCAGTGGGTCAAAGGCGTGCTGGAAATGCAGCAACGTGCCGGCAACTCGCTGGAATTCATCGAGAGCGTGAAGATCGACCTGTTCCCGGACGAGGTCTACGTGTTCACGCCCAAAGGCCGGATCATGGAGCTGCCCAAAGGCTCCACGGCGGTCGACTTTGCCTACGCGGTGCACACCGATGTCGGCAACAGCTGCATCGCCTGCCGGATCAACCGTCGCCTCGCACCGCTGTCCGAACCGCTGCAAAGCGGCTCCACGGTCGAGATCGTCAGCGCGCCCGGCGCACGGCCGAACCCGGCGTGGCTCAACTTCGTGGTCACCGGCAAGGCACGCACGCACATCCGTCATGCGCTGAAACTGCAGCGCCGCTCCGAGTCGATCAGCCTTGGCGAACGCCTGCTGAACAAAGTGCTCAACGGTTTCGACAGCGCGCTGGAGAAGATCCCGGCCGAGCGCGTCAAGGCAATGCTCGCCGAATATCGTCTGGAACTGATCGAAGATTTGCTCGAAGACATCGGCCTCGGCAACCGCATGGCCTATGTCGTGGCGCGCCGTCTGCTCGGCGAAGGCGAGCAGCTGCCGAGTCCGGAAGGTCCGCTGGCGATTCGCGGCACCGAAGGGCTGGTGCTGAGCTACGCCAAGTGCTGCACGCCGATCCCGGGCGACCCGATTGTCGGCCACCTGTCGGCGGGCAAAGGCATGGTCGTGCACCTGGACAACTGCCGCAACATCAGCGAAATCAGGCACAACCCGGAAAAATGCATCCAGCTCTCGTGGGCCAAGGATGTCACCGGCGAATTCAACGTCGAGCTGCGCGTCGAGCTGGAGCACCAGCGCGGCCTGATCGCCCTGCTGGCCAGCAGTGTCAACGCGGCCGACGGCAATATCGAGAAAATCAGCATGGACGAGCGCGATGGCCGCATCAGCGTCGTCCAACTGGTGGTCAGCGTCCACGACCGTGTGCACCTGGCCCGCGTGATCAAGAAACTGCGCGCCCTGACCGGGGTCATCCGCATCACCCGCATGCGTGCCTAATTCACACCTAACAAGGAGTCATACATGACCAAGACTGTTATCACCAGCGACAAGGCCCCAGCCGCCATCGGCACTTACTCCCAGGCGATCAAGGCCGGCAACACTGTCTACATGTCGGGCCAGATTCCTCTGGACCCAAAGACCATGGAGCTGGTTGAAGGCTTCGAAGCCCAGACCGTCCAGGTGTTCGAGAACCTCAAAGCCGTAGCTGAAGCTGCCGGTGGTTCGTTCAAGGACATCGTCAAGCTGAACATCTTCCTCACCGACCTGAGCCACTTCGCCAAGGTCAACGAAATCATGGGCAAATACTTCGACCAGCCTTATCCGGCCCGCGCCGCCATCGGCGTTGCAGCCCTGCCGAAGGGTTCGCAAGTCGAAATGGATGCCATCCTGGTCATCGAGTAATGCACACGGCGCAGCCTTCAACCGCTGCGCCGACTGCTCTGCGGTAAAGAAAAGGTTTTGAAAGGATTCCACCATGCGCAAAGCGCTTGCTCTCTCGCTGCTCGCCATTTTCCTCGGCGGCTGTGCCAGCGACCCCGCCGACCGTGACATCAGCGGCACCTGGATCAACCAGGTGGCGATCGATGCCGCTGCCAAGGGCGGCCCCCTGCGCGAAGCGCTTCAGGCCTATGGCCCGAACCTGGAGTGGGACGTCAATACCAAGGCCGGTCAGGCCCGCTACACCAACGGTTTCGAGAACGTCGAAGGACGGCTGCAGGGCGAACAGTCCGGCGCCTGGAAAGTCGACTTCTATGGCAGCTCCGGCAGCGAGCTGAAACGCGACGGCGGCCGGATGAAACAAGCCGCCACCGAGAACGAACCCGACCAGTTGTTCGACCGCGCACAAATCCCCGTACCGGAAGGTGCGCCAATCGGTGCCAGCTTCGAACGCGCACTGTATTCGGCTTACCTGGGCGGCAGCTGGAAGATTGCCAGCGGCGACGGCGAAGGCAACACCGTGCAATTCCAGGCCGACGGCCAGGTCTCCGGTCTGCCCGGCGCCGACCGTTATGCGCTGTGCCTGGCAGGCGACTGCGCTTCGATGAACAGCGACCACGACAGCATGTGGCTGCAGCTCAACGGCCAGGGCAACAACTGGATCTTTGCCCGCAAAGGCAAGGCGCTGGAAATCTTCCAGGCAGTGAATACCGCACTGGCGGATGAAATGCCGCAGTTCACCCCGGGTGAGCGCAAGTGGTTGCTTGAGAAGCAGTAACCGCGCCTGAGAGCAACACATAACCCTGTGGGAGCGGGCTTGCCCGCGATGAGGCCATCAGACTCAACACTTTAGTTGACTGCCAAGCCGCCATCGCGGGCAAGCCCGCTCCCACAGTGGTTTGTGGCGTTAGAAAGTCAGCACTTGCCTTCAAGAATCGCCGCATAACCTTCGCGGTAACTCGGGTATTTCGGCGTCCAGCCCAGCGCCTTCGCACGAGCATTGCTGCAGCGTTTACTGCCAGTGCGGCGTACGCTGGCGTCGTCAGCCCATTCGGTAACCCCCAGATACTCCCGCAGCCAGGCGACCACTTCGGCCAACGGTGCCGGCGCATCGTCCACACCAATATAGATATCCTGCAACGGCTTGCCCTGATGAGCCGCCTGCAGCAGAAACGCCATCAGCCCCGCCGCGTCATCAGCATGGATGCGATTGCCGTACAGCGGCGGCTCGACCGCCACCCGATAACCACGACGCACCTGAGTCAGCAGCCACTCACGTCCCGGGCCGTAGATACCGGTCAGTCGCACAATGCTCGCCGGGATGCCGCTGTTCAGCGCCACTTGCTCAGCTTCGAGCATCAGTCGCCCGGAGTATCCGCTGGCGACAGTCTCTGAATTTTCGTCGACCCACTCCCCTTCCTGCTGCCCGTACACGCTGCTGCTGGACACGAACAGCAGTCGCTCAGGCACCTGGCCAAAGTCATTCAGCCAGCTCAGCACATTCTGCAAACCCTGTACGTAGGCAGCGCGGTAACCGGCTTCATCGTGATCGGTCGCCGCCGCGCAATACACCAGATAGTCCACCGCCCCGAATGGCCAGTTTTCCGGGCAATCTTCCTTGAACAAATCACCAGCGACGCCGATGACGCCGTCCGGCAAACGCGACACATCACGGCGCAGACCCTGCACCTCCCAGCCGGCGGCCAACAATTGCGTAGCCAGACGACTGCCGACATCACCACAACCGGCAATCAAAACAGAAGGCGCGGACATCAAAAAACTCCCGAAAGAAAGGAACAGACTAGCCCTCGTACAGGACGAACGGCTAGCAATGAAGGAAAAAAAGAAACTCTATTACTTTTGTTAACAAGAATTACTTGCAATAATGCACCCCACTTTTGTTCTCGGCCTTACGAGGCCTGGAAGAGCATTACCGTTTTTCTACCTCAGGTCCGGCCAGCATGACACGTAATCAAAACCCCGCTTCGCCAACCAAACGACCTCGCGCCTTCAGCGCAGTGGCGGCCCTGCTGCTCAGCCTGATGCTGGCACCGACCGCCGCTTTCGCCGACGCACAAGCGCCAACCGCTCCGGCGGCCACCGAACAGCACGCACCTGCAGCCGCGCCAGCCACCACCGACCCGGTGCCGGCAGTAGACGCCGCCCCCGCAGACACCCCTGAAGTACTCGAACCCGACAACACCTTGGGCATGGCCCACGACCTGTCGCCATGGGGCATGTATCAGAACGCCGACATCATCGTGAAAATCGTAATGATCGGCCTGGCCATCGCTTCCATCATCACCTGGACCATCTGGATCGCCAAAGGCTTCGAGCTGATGGGCGCCAAGCGGCGTCTGCGTGGTGAAATCGCGGCCCTGAAAAAAGCCGCCACCCTCAAGGAAGCCAGCGCCACTGCGGCGAAGGAAGGCACCCTCGCCAACCTGCTGGTGCACGACGCCCTCGAAGAGATGCGCCTGTCGGTCAACAGCCGCGAGAAGGAAGGCATCAAGGAGCGCGTCAGCTTCCGCCTTGAGCGCCTGGTCGCCGCCTGTGGCCGCAACATGAGCAGCGGCACCGGCGTCCTCGCCACCATCGGTTCCACCGCGCCGTTCGTCGGCCTGTTCGGCACCGTGTGGGGCATCATGAACAGCTTCATCGGTATCGCCAAGACCCAAACCACCAACCTCGCCGTCGTGGCGCCGGGTATCGCCGAAGCGCTGCTGGCCACCGCGTTGGGTCTGGTTGCTGCGATTCCTGCGGTGGTGATCTACAACGTGTTCGCCCGCTCCATCGCCGGCTACAAGGCGCAGGTGTCCGACGCTTCGGCGCAGGTCCTGTTGCTGGTCAGCCGTGACCTCGATCACCAGCCTGAGCGCAGCAGCTCGCAACCACACATGGTGAAAGTGGGGTAATCGGCCATGGGCCTGCATTTGAAAGAAGGCGCAGACGACGATCTGGCCGAGAACCACGAAATCAACGTCACGCCGTTCATCGACGTGATGCTGGTGCTGTTGATCATCTTCATGGTGGCCGCGCCACTGGCCACTGTGGACATCAAGGTCGACCTGCCGGCCTCGACCGCCAAACCGGCGCCGCGCCCGGAGAAACCGGTGTTCCTCAGCGTTAAAGCCGATCAGCGCCTTTACATCGGCGACGACGAAGTCAACGCCGATACCCTCGGCGCAACGCTCGACGCCAAGACCCAGGGCAAAAAAGACACCACCATATTCTTCCAGGCCGACAAGGGTGTGGACTACGGCGACCTGATGAGCGTGATGGATAAACTGCGCTCGGCCGGTTACCTGAAGGTCGGTCTGGTGGGCCTTGAGAGCGCAGCCAAGAAATGATCACGACGCGCCATAAGCTGACGCGTTACAGCGGTAGCCTGGCCGTGGTGCTGGGCGTTCACGCGCTGGCCATCGCGCTGGCGCTGAACTGGACCGCCCGCCCGCCCATCGAACTGCCGCCGCAGGCAATGATGGTCGAGCTGGCACCGGTTCCGACCCCGCCACCGCCTGCTCCGCCGAAAGTCGTCACACCGCCGCAGCCACCGACCCCGGTCGAAGAGTTGCCGATTCCGAAACTGGCTGAAGCACCGAAGGCCGAAATTGCCGTACCAAAGCCCAAACCCAAGCCAAAGCCGAAACCGCAGCCGCCCAAACCGGTGGAGAAAAAACCGGAGCCGGTGAAGGAAAAACCTTCCGAGGAAAAACCGGCGGAGACGCAGCCGACCCAAGCACCGACGGAGAAATCCGCCCAGCCGGCACCGGGGCCGTCGCCCGCACAAATGGCCGCCAAGGCCAGCTGGCAAAACACCCTGCTCGCGCACTTGGGCAAGTACAAGAAGTATCCGGCCAGTGCGCAGGCTCGCGGCAAGGAAGGCGTGAACCGTCTGCGTTTCGTCGTCGACGCTGAAGGCAATGTGTTGTCGTTCGAACTGGTGGGCCGCTCAGGCAACGCCGATCTGGATCGGGCCACCCTGGAAATGATCCGTCGCGCACAACCGCTGCCCAAGCCGCCGGCCGATATGCTGAACAACGGCTCGATCGAAATTGTGGCGCCGTTTGTGTACTCGCTGGACCGTCGTCGTTAAGTAGCAAGATCAAAAGATCGCAGCCTTCGGCAGCTCCTACAGGTATTCGCCCCCCTGTAGGAGCTGCCGAAGGCTGCGATCTTTTGTTTTTCAGCTCATCCATAAACGGCAAACTCACATTGCCCGGTGTCGCATTCCTCACTCAGTCTGATAACGTGCGTCTATCGATTGCAGCCGTTATGCTTGGCCCGCAACTTCATGGACGCTCGCTATGACCCTCACAGAATTACGCTACATCGTTACCCTCGCCCAAGAGCAGCACTTCGGCCACGCCGCCGAGCGTTGTCACGTCAGCCAGCCGACCCTGTCGGTGGGCGTGAAAAAACTTGAAGACGAACTCGGTGTGCTGATTTTCGAGCGCAGCAAAAGCGCCGTGCGCCTGACTCCGGTTGGCGAAGGCATCGTCGCCCAAGCGCAAAAGGTGCTGGAGCAAGCGCAAGGCATCCGTGAACTGGCCCAGGCCGGCAAGAACCAGCTGACCGCGCCGCTGAAAGTCGGTGCGATCTACACCGTCGGGCCATACCTGTTCCCGCACCTGATTCCGCAACTGCACCGGGTCGCCCCGCAGATGCCGTTGTACATCGAAGAAAACTTCACCCACGTGCTGCGCGACAAACTGCGCAACGGCGAGCTCGATGCAATCATCATCGCCCTGCCGTTCAACGAAGCCGACGTGCTGACCCTGCCGCTGTACGACGAGCCGTTCTACGTCCTGATGCCGGCCCAACACCCGTGGACGCAAAAAGAATCCATCGACCCGGGCCTGCTCAACGACAAGAGCCTGCTGCTGCTCGGCGAAGGCCACTGCTTCCGCGATCAGGTGCTGGAAGCCTGCCCGACCCTGACCAAGGGCAACGACGGCGCCAAGCACACCACGGTGGAATCCAGCTCGCTGGAAACCATCCGCCATATGGTCGCGTCCGGTCTGGGCATTTCGATCCTGCCGCTGTCGGCGGTGGACAGCCATCACTACGCCCCGGGCGTGATCGAAGTACGCCCGCTGTCGGCGCCGGTGCCATTCCGCACCGTGGCGATTGCCTGGCGCGCCAGCTTCCCGCGGCCGAAAGCCATCGAGATCCTCGCCGACTCCGTTCGCCTGTGCTCGGTGGCCAAGCCCGCCGCGCCGGTCACGGCCGGTTAAGCCAGGGTCATGACCGAGCTGTCGCAAGTGTCGGTGACGGCACTCAAGGGTGTCGGCGAAGCCATGGCCGAGAAACTGGCCAAGGTCGGCCTGGAGAATCTCCAGGACGTGCTGTTTCACCTGCCGCTGCGTTATCAGGATCGCACCCGCGTGGTGCCGATCGGCCACTTGCGCCCGGGCCAGGACGCGGTGGTCGAAGGTACCGTCAGCGGTGCCGACGTGGTCATGGGCCGGCGGCGCAGCCTCGTCGTGCGTATGCAGGACGGCACTGGCGGGCTGAGCCTGCGCTTCTACCATTTCAGCAATGCGCAGAAAGAAGGCCTCAAGCGCGGCACGCGGATTCGCTGCTACGGCGAAGTGCGACCCGGCGCCTCGGGACTGGAAATCTACCACCCGGAATACCGCGCCATCACCGGTGACGAACCGCCGCCCGTGGATGAAACCCTGACCCCGGTTTACCCACTCACCGAGGGCCTGACCCAACAGCGCCTGCGCCAGTTGTGCATGCAGACCCTGACCCTGCTCAAGCCGAACACCCTGCCCGACTGGCTGCCGACCGAACTGGCCCGCGACTACCAACTGGCGCCGCTGGCCGATGCGATACGCTACCTGCACAATCCGCCCGCCGACGCCGACGTCGATGAGCTCGCCCTCGGTCATCACTGGGCCCAGCATCGCCTCGCTTTCGAAGAACTGCTGACCCATCAACTGTCGCAACAACGTCTGCGCGAAAGCCTGCGTTCACTGCGCGCACCAGCGATGCCGAAAGCGACGAAGTTGCCGCCGAAGTATTTGGCTAACCTCGGCTTCAACCCGACCGGCGCCCAGCAACGCGTGGGCAACGAAATCGCCTACGACCTCAGCCAGCACGAACCGATGCTGCGCCTGATTCAGGGCGACGTCGGCGCGGGCAAAACCGTGGTCGCCGCCCTCGCGGCGCTGCAAGCGCTGGAGGCGGGTTATCAGGTCGCGCTGATGGCGCCGACCGAAATCCTCGCCGAACAGCACTTCATCACCTTCAAGCGCTGGCTCGAACCGCTGGGCATCGACGTCGCGTGGCTGGCCGGCAAGCTCAAGGGCAAGAATCGCGTCGCCGCACTGGAGCAAATCGCCAGCGGCACGCCGATGGTGGTCGGTACCCATGCGCTGTTCCAGGACGAAGTGCAGTTCAAGAATCTGGCGCTGGTGATCATCGACGAACAACACCGCTTCGGCGTCCAGCAACGTCTGGCGCTGCGGCAGAAAGGCGTCGGCGGGCGCATGTGTCCGCACCAACTGATCATGACCGCCACGCCGATCCCGCGCACGCTGGCGATGAGCGCCTACGCCGATCTCGACACCTCGATCCTCGACGAACTGCCGCCCGGTCGCACCCCGGTCAACACCGTGCTGGTCACCGACACCCGTCGCGTCGAAGTTATCGAACGGGTGCGCAGCGCCTGCGCCGAAGGGCGTCAGGCCTATTGGGTGTGCACGCTGATCGAAGAGTCGGAAGAGCTGACCTGTCAGGCCGCCGAAACCACCTTCGAAGACCTCACCGCCGCCCTCGGCGAGCTCAAGGTTGGGCTGATCCATGGACGCATGAAGCCTGCGGAAAAAGCGGCGGTCATGGCCGAATTCAAGGCCGGCAACCTGCAACTGCTGGTTGCCACCACCGTGATCGAAGTCGGCGTCGACGTGCCCAACGCCAGCCTGATGATCATCGAAAACCCCGAGCGCCTCGGCCTCGCGCAACTGCACCAGTTGCGCGGTCGCGTCGGCCGGGGCAGCGCGGTCAGCCATTGCGTGCTGCTCTACCATCCGCCGCTGTCGCAGATCGGCCGCCAGCGCCTGGGCATCATGCGCGAGACCAACGACGGTTTCGTCATCGCTGAAAAAGACCTCGAACTGCGCGGCCCCGGCGAAATGCTCGGCACCCGTCAGACCGGCCTACTGCAATTCAAGGTCGCCGACCTGATGCGCGACGCCGACCTGCTGCCCGCGGTACGCGATGCCGCGCAGGCGCTGCTGGAGCGCTGGCCGACTCACGTCAGCCCGTTGCTCGACCGCTGGCTGCGCCATGGGCAGCAATACGGCCAAGTGTGAGCACCGTCGCAGTTTGTGAAGGATCGTTCCGACAGAGCTGGTTATACTCCTGCCATTGTTTCAAAAACGGATACAGACCATGACTGACGCAGCTCTCGCCCCCGAACTTCCGCACGCGCCGTCTGTAATTCGGCTGCTGCTCGGCAAGCTGGGTATCGCCTACGAAGAAGTGCTCGACCACCACGGCCTCAATGCTTCGCGCAAGGTACAAGCCGTGTTGCTGGACGACGCCGTGGGCGCGCTGATGGTGCTGTTTCCGCAGAGCCAGTTGCTCGACCTCAACCGCCTCGCCGAGCTCACGGGCCGGCGCCTGACCGCCGTGTCCACCGAGCGCCTGGAAAAGATGCTCGGCAAACACAGCCTGAGCCTGCTGCCGGGCCTGCCGGCGCTGACCAGTTCGCCGTGCCTCTACGAAGAAAGCCTGCTGCGCGAACCGAAGCTGCTGATCAACTCCGGCGAGCCGGGCCTGCTGCTGGAAATCGCCAGCGAAGACTTCAAGAGCATGCTGACCAAAGCCAGCGCCGCCAACTTCGGCGAAGCCCTGAGCAGCATCCGCCCGAACCTCGACCGCCCGGACGATGACCGTGAGGAAATCACCCAGGCCGTGCAGGCGTTCACTGCGCGCCGGATCCAGCAGCGTCTGGAAGCGACCATCGAGATTCCGCCGCTGGCCGAGACGGCGCAAAAAATCATCAAGCTGCGCGTCGACCCCAACGCCACCATCGACGACATCACCGGCGTGGTCGAAACCGACCCGGCGCTGGCTGCACAAGTGGTGAGCTGGGCGGCGTCGCCGTACTACGCTTCGCCGGGCAAGATCCGCTCGGTGGAAGACGCGATCGTTCGCGTGCTCGGTTTCGATCTGGTGATCAACCTCGCGCTGGGCCTGGCCCTCGGCAAGACCCTGAGCCTGCCGAAGGACCATCCGCAACACACCACGCCGTACTGGCAGCAATCGATCTACACCGCCGCCGTCATCGAAGGCCTGACCCGCGCCATGCCGCGCGCCCAGCGCCCGGAAGCCGGCCTGACCTACCTCGCCGGTCTGCTGCACAACTTCGGTTACCTGCTGCTGGCCCACGTGTTCCCGCCGCACTTCTCGCTGATCTGCCGCCACCTGGAGGTCAACCCGCACCTGTGCCACAGCTACATCGAGCAGCACCTGCTGGGCATCAGCCGCGAACAGATCGGCTCGTGGCTGATGCGCTATTGGGACATGCCCGATGAACTGGCCACCGCCCTGCGCTTCCAGCACGACCCAAGCTACGACGGCGCCTACGCCGAATACCCGAACCTCGTCTGCCTGGCCGTGCGCCTGCTGCGCAGCCGCGGCATCGGCTCCGGCCCCGACGAAGACATCCCCGACGCCCTGCTCGACCGCGTCGGCCTGACCCGCGACAAAGCCAATGACGTCGTCAGCAAAGTCCTCGAAGCCGAAGTCCTGCTGCGCGAACTGGCCTCACAGTTCAGCCAGGCCTGAACCAAAACAGGCCCGCTCCCCCAAGGTTTACACAACCCCTGTGGGAGCGAGCCTGCTCGCGAAGAATCCACCCCAATCTACCTGCTCAACACAGATTCTGTGGCGAGGGAGCTTGCTCCCGCTCGACTGCGCAGCAGTCGCAAACCCAGCCAACAGGGTGTGTCAGTTATATCGAGGTCTCAGGTTTTGGGGCCGCTGCGCAGCCCATCGGGGATAAATCCCCTCGCCACAACAGCCCATTTACTCAAGCCTTCGGCTTGGCCTTCCTAGGCTTCAAATACTTCATCAACCCCTGAAACCACATCACTAGCGCCGGATTCCCCTTCAGCTGGATCGACTTGTCCTGAATCCCCTGCATGAACGCCAGCTGCTTGTTCTTGGCCTGCATCGTGGCAAAGGCATAACCCGCATCCTTGAACGCAATCGCAAACGCCGGCTCCGCCACCACGCCAGACTTGCTGGTAATGCGCTGATCCTTCACCACGAAATGCCGCGCCACTTTCCCGTCCAGCGTCTGCAGCTGAAACACCAGATCCTTGTCACCCAACTGCTGCTGGAACGCAGGATTTGTCCGGCTGGCCTTCCCCATCAACAAACCCATCATCCACAGAAGAAAACGAAATTTCATGCGCACAGCCTCAAAAGGAAAATGAACGGCCGGGGCAGTGTAAGGGATTCATACGATAACGCCACTATCTGCCTCTAATGGAAGATGATGCAGCCCATTTCCCGCACGATGACCGCCAAGTCACGCTTCTGCACCCACCGTCCTACATCTGTTGAAACACATCCCTGTAGGAGCTGCCGAAGGCTGCGATCTTTTGATCTCCCGGCCTGCAAACCTATGGGAAATTTCCTGCAAAGTACCGCGATACCTATGAACTAGGCAGGTTGGCAGTTCGTCGATAGCCTTTGCTTGTCGCCGCCAAATCGGTGACCGGATGTGCAAGTCCGAAATCCGGAGCAAATCTCTTCTAACTCCAAAGGATTTACGCCGATGACCAACCCGACACCCGACACCCGACACTGAGGACACCTCGCCCTACGAATCTGTCGATTCAAGAAAACTCCACGAAGCCGCCGAACGCGCCCTCGACCACCACTTCAAACCGCGCACCGAGTCCCAACCCAAACGCGAAACCGGCCTCTTCAGCCTCACTCCCGGCACCGACGCCGAAGCCCTGATGGCCAACGCCTCCGAAGACCTCCTGTCCATCAGCGCCATCGCCTGCGACCTCGCCGACGACCTCCACGGCTCCCGCCGCTCGGTAGCACTGGCCCTGAGCAGAATGGCGGATGGGGTGCGGTTGATGGTGGAAGGCACGCTCGATCACATAGAGTTTCAGGAGTATCAAACGCGGGGTTGATAGCCCATAACTGACGAAGGGCGCTATGAGCGCCCTTCGTCAATTGATCGTACTAATAGCATTTGCTCGGAGCGATTGGCTCAGTCACTTCCGACTGAAGTCGCTTTGCAGCACTGAGACCTGACTCGTAGCCTTTATCGGCGGCAAGTTGATAACAAGCCAAGGCACGAGGGATATCCTTCTCTCCGAGATCGCCACTCTTCCAATAGTCACCAAGCGAAACGATTGCATGTGCTGATCCCATGGAGCTGGCGCGAATAAGCTCTTTCTCCACATCAGCGGGCCGCTGGCAGGGTCCGCTCCCAGCCGTGTCATTACCAAAACAATAAAAGCTTGCCAGCCCCTCAGCTCCTCCTGGCGAATTAACCGCTGCCGCTTTGAAAAGAGCTTCAACTTTGCTGTATTCCAACTGCGGAGCCATACCCGACAGACTCAGCCTAGCCGCAGTCTCGCTGGAAGCAGGATCGCCTGAAGCAGCCGCACACAGATAATTTTCCAATGCGGCCTCAAAAAGTTCTCCTGTCAGACGGTATTGCTCAAGACCACCCAAGCCAGCAAATCCTTGCGCACGCTGTAAGCAGAAATTTTCTTCGCGACTCAATGAGCGCGTGCTGGCTACAGAAAGCTCCTTTGCGGGAATCGACCAATCCTCAACCCCCTCAAGCGTCCAGCAGGCCTTGCGCGAAAAGTTGAAGATCTTAATATTGCTGTTTCCAGCACGTTTATCCACAACGTCAACGTGACGATCATCCACCCTCTCGATTTCTATACCTTCGACTTTCCCATCAGGCACCACAGCCATTAAGGGAAACGACATGTCGCGTCCCACCTCTGCAGTGACGTGAGTCACTATTCGTCCTATATCCGACGTTCCCTTCAACACCAACAGTTTCACCGCTTGCGCAGTCAGTCGTTTTTGCGATTCGGCATTAGCGGAGAAGTATGGAAGAAACTGGGCGAAGTCTTGCGTTGGGCACGAGCCACGCCCAAATGCAGAGCCACTACCGCTATCAGACGCGATATTGTCCAGAAAAACCGACCGATCACGGCTCATACTGGCGATGCAATTGTTCACAGCGGCCACATGCGCCGAAGAGCCCGGCTCTGTCTCCAACGCATCGATCTGGCAATCGGTATCGCGTAGGTTGATCCAGGCGCGCTGAGCCTCCTGAACCGTCGCCTTTTGGCTTGCGGCAAGAACTGGATCTGTCTGATATCCACCCTCAAGCCGAACCATTAATTCTTGATAACTGGTATTCAACTGCGCATCTGCAGCAGCCTTGGCACTCACAGAACATCTTTCACTCTGGGAGTTCGTAGTGATATCGACACATGCATCTTGAGCAAATGCTGCATGCGTGAGTAACGATGAAGAAGTTATCAGCACGTAAAAAGACATACGCACCATGAGCTTAGCCATAGCAAGATCCCTACACATTAAAAAAGCTGAATACTGCCTATTGAAATCATGCCCTACTCATTCGGGCGCAATAGCTATCTTAAGTAAGTAATCTTCGAGATAAACAACAGCTTCACGACCATTCAAATCAACAGGAGTAGGATTTTTAATAACGACTCGATCACTTGCACTAACAATTTTAATTAGTGTTTTATCCACAACACTGGCACGCCAGATCGTCTCATCACCATTCTTGAAATACAAAATAGGACGCGACTTGCTCCAAATCGGGCTGAAAATATTCCAACCCACCTCGGGTCTATCGACTGGTGCAATAGTCTCGTACCCAGGAGTGTTTGGATAATAAGCTTTCAGCTCTCCAAATACCTCATCACCCTGAAATAGCAAACCACTTTTGGCATTCTCGAAAGTGTTCGACCATTGCTGAAGTAGCAAACTGGTTTCCTGCGGCTGAGTGCCTGACCCAACTTTATAAGCCATACCTTTTAGCTGGTTTCTTGCTATTTTTTCGCGATAGTAAAAGGTGCCGCCCATGATTCCAGCGTATCGTTCCCCTTCTTCATTGTTTCCTAAGTTGAACGCCCCCTGAAATCCTATGTCCTTTGCTATCGTGTACGTGATTGGCTGCACAATCGGATGCCTATCAATGTATTCATACAAATTACCTCTATAGATAGAATTAGGAACATCGTAATGCCCCTCGAATGCTACAACGTGCAACATTCCAGATATTACTTCCGCTGAAATCAAGAAACGCTCAACGACATCTTTGCCATTCGGAAGGCCCGCCAGCTCAACAGTTTTCCAAGGACGACTGGATTGAGCATAAATTTTATCAGCGGGCAAAATTTTGACTTCATTTGAAGCACTGGCCCCAGGCAATGGCAACGGTGACAGAAATCCAATTTGCTCATTGTAAGCATCTTCTAGACACTCAACTGACTCACAGGTGTTGCGCACATTCTCTAGCCATTCACTTTCAAGCACTTGGAAAGTACGTTGTTTTTTTAGAGGCTTGAACACTTCTCTTAGCTGCTCATCCAGCTTTGACAAAGAAGGCGTATTGCAGATCTTTTTTTCAACATCCGACGAAGCTTTACTGCAATCGAAACTTGCAGATTGTGCCAACGAACTAAATGCCACTAACGAGCAAAAAATAATTTTAATATGTAAAAGAGCTTTTCTCATGACCCTACCTTCAGAATTACTTTACCAACAGAATACTTGGTAATGCGCGCAAAGGAGCCTGGCGATTTCTTCTCGCTTCCATTCGATTTCACTGTAAGCTCTGACAGCTTGGCTATTTAGCCAAAGGCGCGACCGCGATCTGTCTGGCACGATCAATCGTTAACCGAATCAAACAGCTTTCCGAATACTCTCCAAATATTGCGCTATTGCATTCAAGATCTCTGTTTTTCATCCAGGCTCTTTGAACCTCACGAAAAACATCTCTTTTGTCTTGACTCAAACGACTCGCTTTATCTCGGTAGGCAGAATTGAGCAGAGCATCGGCGTCCGCAAGAACCAACTGATAAATCCCTCGATCTTTTTCAATCTTTACTTGAGGCAGGCTTTGCGGGATATCCGAATCCCAATTATTCAATCCATTATTATCCTCAACAGTTAGCAACACTGTTTTATTGTCATAATATCCATACTGATTTTTTGTCGCCCCACTTTTATAGACCAACTCAATATATACCGGATCGCTTGCTCGCTGAGGGTCATTAAGCAATGTCTGACTCGTCACTTTCACCTTGCCTTCGCCTTCATCTAACTGAATTCTGAAACAAGGGTTGGGGCCAGGCTGCGTAGCTGACTTACTTGCCTTCATGCAAGTGGCCAGCCTAGAGCCGCTCGCCTCATCACTACTTGACTCAACATCTTGAATTCTAATCAACAGCTTTATGTCAGGAACTGCAGAATAATCGGCTTGCAGTATCTTCGCGGAGTAGAACGGCTCCGCTTGGGCCACGCTGTTAAAAACAGAAAGAGCAACGATACAAAAAGGTAGAGCGATATTTTTAATCACAAACATTAATTCCATTTAAAAACACTGTACAAAAACTAATTCACCCAAGAAACACACAAGATAGACAAAACTGTTGTTAGATCTCCTAAGGCTACGAAACCAAACTATCCAATAGTGGTGAAACCACCACAAATAAATCTGTCACCTTTTCCAAAATCACATACGAACGCCAACTTTTACTCACCACCTAAAAAGGCCAGATTCATCATCGAGCTCAGCTAAAAAATGAATCTGACCGTTTCATATCTATCCCACTACTTAAAATCCTCCGCACTTTTCGGGAGCGATTCGATACCTTTTAAGGCGCTCCAATTAATGAACGCATAACCACCATCCTCACATGATTTTCTAAGAACAAGCTCGCCATCTTTTAGCACGGTCAGATAGCTTGTAAATGCTTGCGCGACAAAATATGTATACCGACCACTATAAAATTTTATCGTATTTAAATTTGCGCTACCCTCAGAAGCATTTACTACATAGAAGCGCCCCTTCGGGGGCAGCTTACTCTTTGGATATACAAGCTCTAACTTGCCAGGCGCACCATATCTATATTGTACATACCCTGAACTCGGGTCATGGTTTTTTAGAGCACATACTGATACTATTTTCCCACCCGGAATTGGACAACTAAAGTAAATATCTTCCTGTGACTCGCAAAGCGTCACCTCTCCTTCCCCTGCGATGGCTGAAGGCATAAAAAAACCAAAAACTAAAGCTACAGCCAAAGCCCTAAGACTGTTTTTTCCAAACATAATACGCCTATTATACCCAATCACTTAAAGTATTCTCCTTGCCATATTTTCTGAAAGTTATCCTTCCTTGCTTGCCGACTATTCGTATTCATATTCACAATATTTGTGATTAAATCAACAGCCGCATCAGTCGGCCCGCTATCCGCCCTTGAATACAACTCTCGACCTACCCAAAAATAGCATGCAGAGCGGACAGCATATTTCATCTGCAACAATAAATCAGGCGACTCCACGAAATCTTTATCATCGCCTGGCCACCTACTTAAATTGTTTCTATACCAAATAGTGAATTTTCTATAGTTCTCCCTCCCCGTTAGCTGCTTTAGCCCTCGACCACGAAACTTCCATCCATCGCCAGTTGCGTAATCGCCATTCCCTAAATCATCCCGACCACCATATGCCCGGTTAGCGACCTCTCTATAATCAGCTGACGTCACCGCTGTTCCATCAGCCTTTATCGGTTTTGTAGTTTGATAGCCTAAAGCATGAGCCGCACTTGGATTATTAGTGAAATACGAGAATGTCGCTATCAGAGAGGTAGCCTTCCACAAAAAACTTTCTTCCACGCTAAGTGACGGCCCAGTCTCTTGCATTACCTGTGCAAAAAAATGACTTCTGCGCAGTGGTGTATCAAGTTTAAAGAAGTCAATATTAGCGTTGAGTTCATCCGCTATCGCCTGAAGATCGACATACTTCGACGGACCAAGTCCGGGGTAGATTTTTTTCATCATATCCAAAGTAAACTCAAACTTTGGCCTAACCTTGATATATTCAATAAACTCTATCGGATGAAAATGCCAAACAAGTCCATCAGCAGGAACCTCAGCTTTACCAGACAGTTCACTCCAGAACACCAATTTATCTATGCGTGCCTGCTCATGGGCGAGCGTCTTTGGTGAACCTTCCAAAATCTGCGGTAGTCTACCCCACTTCGCCTCGCTGGACGCGTCCTTCCACTCAGTTGGATGAAAGGCGATAAGCTTTGACCAATGAGACCTAAGCTCAGCATTTTGCAGTGCCTTAGAAAAATCCTCCGGTGTAACTTTCCCGTCTGCGTTTCCAAGCCTATCTAAGTCGCTGTATAGGCCTTTAAAAAACTCTGGCATGTCATCTGGATCAAGGAAACCATCGGCAACGGCACTAGACTCCTTTACAATCCGAAAACCAAGCTTTTCCCAATCGTGCTGAGAGATAATCTCCGCTTCGCCTTTTGCGATTAGCCCTGTTTTACTTTGGCCATTCTCCTCGACTTTTGGCTCATACCATTCATCTGGATTTTTGAATATTGGAACTTTACTCAGTTCAATGGCATGGTCCGAAACCAACTCCACGACTCCCGTCTGGGGAGGCTTTTTGGTCAAAGTTTTATTTGCAGCCAATCGCAAAAACTTCTTCCCAGTTGTCAACCCAGCTGGATTTGTTAAAAACTCTTCCAATTTTTGATCTGTTGTAAAAACCTCAATATGAACCTGGTGCTTGCGAATTGCCTCACCGCTCTCATCAAGAAGGTTTTCCATCAGGCCTAGGTAACCAATAGGATTTCCTGCCTTGATGCCGATACTAGTAATGACGACTTTCTCAAAAGCCTCATCAGCGGGAGTCACTGTATCCCACCGCATCGCTGGCGATGGAAGCTCATTTTCGACGCAAGCCCAAAATGTTGGCGGCACCGCTCCGCCGCCTCCGGGACCGCCGCTAATTAGCGTGCATTCAGCCATGCGCCTAATCGCTCCAGCGATATTCAGGTTGACAACTTTTTCACTGTCGAAAGTAACAACACTGGTAGCTACCAGTGCTATAGAGCCAACTGGTGGCCCTGCATTTTGCCCATTGGCTTGTATCGCCGGAGCGTTGTATATCGGTAAGGGTTGTGGTCCTACTGTAGCCTTTACTTTGCCGTGCCAATAATTCGGTTTTTCTCGCTGCGGAGGTAAAACTTCGAACCAACTTGGTCCTGCAACGGTGCCACCAGTTGTTGTTCGAGGATAAATCTCGCCATTTTTTTTGTAGGCAAACCAAGCCTCCTGACCCACAGAGCGGCCTGCCACACTTCCCTTAAGAATTTTACCCTTGGCATAAACCTCAACCGTTCCCTTTTTTTCGAGAATCTCAAACTCTGTGCCCGCAGCAATTGCTCCATAAGTATGACAACCCGGTTCACCCTTCGCGTCGCTACGCGCAGTAAAGCCACCGGCGATCATTTTGATTCTTTGATTAGGCGCTTCTTCGGGTGACAATGGATACCGATCAAACGGTAATAAATGCATGTACAAACTGTAGAATGTCAGCCTGTTCTGTTTACCTTTATTCGCGCCTTCTTCGGCATTTGGAGGGGAATGATATTCGTGACGCACCAAACAGAAAGAATTAGTGTACTTCAGAGACTTAGAGCCCTCACCCTCACCGAAGGTTGAAGTCAAGTAATCCTTACTCAAGCGATAAGCGACGACTTCACCATCAGCAATACAGCGTATGGGCTCCTGAAGTACACATTGAGGTGCACTTAGGTCACTAATATGAATTCCACCATGCCAGAACTTGTTACTTCCTAGTAGATAGTGCCCTGACTTCTCACTTCCGATAGCCTGATAAACCTCTTCGGCATCTTTAAATTGCTTCCCATCAGATTTCCTTATGGGAAACTCAAACTTGATCGTTGGAACAACTATTTCCGGAGTTGTGCTTTGGGTCGAAGAGTCAGTCATTCTTTGCGTCCTGCAAGCCTACAGTTGAGTTCTTTGACTCAAGCCATTCCTGTTTAGCGAGCATCAAACTTGATGACTTCGCCGTTAAAGTTGTCATTTTCGATTGCACTTTTTCTCGACCAAACAGCATGCTAACTGGTGCATTGGAAGCTGGCATTTCTGTAATCACATTTTTCTTAAAAGCATGATTCATGTCTTTTACTCAGAAAACACAAAAAAAGCCTTCGGCTTAACCTTATCAGGCGGTGCATTCAACAACGCCTGATCCATCAAACTCCCCGCCTTATCGTTATCCGCCGCCCCCGGCAGCACCGGCGGTTTAATCCCGATGCCAGTCCCACTCCCCGGCGACCCGCCGGCATTAATCTTCACCACCGGCCCAACCACCGTCACACCACCGCCATCAAGCTTGATAAAGCTCCCGCCCCCGAGGATGGTCAGCTCCGTCCCCGCCTCAATAACAATCTTGTCCCCAGCCTTGAGGTGAATCTCTTTCCCCACGCTGGTGAGCTGCGCCGTACCCAGCTTCACATGCTGGTTCTGCCCAACCGTCAGGTGATCATCCAGCTTCGCTTCGATCTTGCGGTCGCTGATGGTGGTGCGGTGCTCTTCGGCCTTCAGCTCGGTGTAGGTGTTCTTCACTACAGTGTCGTGGCGTTCGTTGCCGACGCGGATTTTCTGGTCGTGCTCGACGTTTTCATCCCAGTCGCGCTGGGCGTGGATGAAGATTTGTTCGGCGCCTTTTTTGTCTTCGATGCGCAGTTCGTTGTAGCCGCCGCCCCCCGGGGAGCTAAGGGTCTTGAACACGCTGCGGGTTTTGTTCGCCGGCAGGGCGTACGGCACCGGGTTTTCCTTGTGGTACAGGCAGCCGGTGACGAGGGGTTGGTCGGGGTCGCCTTCGAGGAAGGTGACGAGGACTTCCATGCCGATGCGCGGGATGCTGATGGCGCCGTAGCGGTCGCCGGCCCAGGAGCTGGAGACGCGCAGCCAGCAGCTGGTTTTGTCGTCGGCCAGGCCTTCGCGGTCCCAGTGGAACTGGACTTTGATGCGGCCGTATTGGTCACAGTGGATTTCTTCGCCTTTGGGGCCGGTGACCATGGCAGTCTGGCTGCCGAGCACGCGCGGTTTCGGGTGTTCGAGGGCCGGGCGGTAGAACACGTCCCACGGGGTGGCGAGGAAGGTGTTGCGGTAGCCTTGGTGGAAGTCGTCCTTGTTGTCGGTGGTGTCGCTGGTCACGCCTTCTTCGAGGACTTGCGGCTGTTTGCCTTCGTGGAAGATTTCGGTGAGCAGCCACAGGTCGTTCCACTCGCTGCGCGGGTGATCGGACATGGCCATGAAGTGGCCGCTGACCAGTTTGGTCTGGTCGCCGCGACCTTCGGCCTGGCGGTAGTCGGCGCGGTGGCGTTCGAGGGCGCGCTGGCTGAGGAACTTGCCGCGCGCACGGTCGATGAAGCGGCCCGGGTAGTCGTAGTCTTCGAGATCCGGTTCAGTGCTCTCGCCATCCGGCTTGTAAGCCGCTTCCATCTGCAGGCGCGGTTTTTCGAAGTCGTAGTCGCGGCGCGTGGTGCGGCTGGTGCGGGTTTCCAGACGCAGTTTGAAGCCTTTGATCACCGGCTCTTCGGCGACCATGCCGCTGCCCTGTATGTAGGCGGTCGGCTGGCCGAGGTCGGGGAACACGGTCTGGTCGTCGCCAAACACCAGCAGGTGGCCCTTGTCGCTGTGCTGGAAGTGGTAGTGAATACCCTCCTCCTCGCACAGGCGCTGGACGAAGTGCAGGTCGGTTTCGTCGTACTGCACGCAGTAGTCGCGATCCGGGCACGGCTGGCTCAGCTGGAAGCTGTAGGCGTTACCCTTGATCCCGTGTTCGTCGAGGATCAGCGCGATGATTTTCGGCGCCGACATCTGCTGGTAGATGCGCTGGTTGGTGCGGTGATGCAGGTATTGCAGTTGCGGCACCAGCGAGACCTTGTAGCGGGTCAGGCGCTTGCCGGCATCACCCTGGGCGACGCGGTAGATCTGCCCGTGAATGCCTGACCCTTGTGGATCGAATGCGAGGAACGCCTGCTTGTGCAGGAGTTTTTCCAGGTCCAGATCGGGGTTTTCGCTGACCAGTTCGAGGTCGAAACGAAACGGCTGGCTGATGCCTTCGGTGCCGGTGAACGACAGCACTTGCAGGTCGCCCACGTAGTCTTCGACCTTGAGGCTGAAGTGGGTTTCGTTAGCTGGGTTGAACATAAAGCGCTCCCTGTTCGAATGTCGTCCGTTACGCCCGAAGTCGCAACCGTTGCAGCCAGGACGAAGTGGCGCCCAAGGCGTCACGCAATTGATCGGCGGTGATGGTGCGTTCTGCCGCATTGAAGCTCAGCGCGGTTCGCAGCGCTGGCCAGCCGTGTTTCGGTAAGTTCGCCGGGGCTTGCAGCTCGCGCTCCAGGTGCTCGTCGCGGGCCTGGGTCGAGGGCAAGCGGCGGAACGGGTGTTTGCCGCTCGCCAGTTCATAGATCACGCAGGCCACGCCGTACACGTCCGCGCTGGCCGACAACGGTTGGCCCTCAAGCAGTTCGGGGGCGGCGTAGCCCGGGGTCCAGGCATTGAAACGTTCACGGCTCAGGTGTGGCAGACCGGGCAAAACGCCTTCGTCTGCCTGGCCAAGACCGAAGTCGAACAGGCGCAGGCCGTCTTCGCTGAGCATGACGTTGCTCGGTTTCATGTCACCGTGCAGCACGCCGCGACGGTGGGCGTAGGCCAGCGTATCGAGCAGCGGCAGCGCGATGTCGCGCGTTTCTTTCCACGGCAGGCCGAGGGGCCGTTCGCAGAGCAATTTGTCCAGGGTCAGGCCACGCATGTATTCCATGGTGATGAAGGCCCGCTGGCAGTCGGTGTCGACTTCAAAGGTGTGTGCACGCACGACGTTGTCGTGGCGCAGGCGCCGGGTCAGGGCGAACTCGCTGTAGAGCAAGGCACTGGCGTCCGGCGATTCGGCAAATTCTTCGCTGAGGATTTTCAGCGCAATGTAAGGGTCGGGATCGCCAAACTGCTCGTGCAGCAGATCCCGCGCCCGGTAGACCGCACCCATGCCGCCCGCCCCGAGCAGACGCTCGAGGTGGTAGCGGCCGGCGAGTACGTCCGGCAATGCACCGATGCTGGCCTTGGTCGGCGCCAGCAACGGCTCGGCGTTGTTTGCCTTGGCGAAGGCGAAGTAGGTCAGGTTGCTGGCCTGCTCTTCGCTCATCAGCAGGTCATCGACTGAGGATTCGATTTCAGTCATTGGCGGATCACCACGGCAGTCAGGTTGTCCCGGGCGGCGCCACGCAGGGCGCCGTCGAACAGACGTTCCAGCGCCACGTGTGGCGCGCTGAGGCTGAGGGCGTTGCCGAGGGCATCGCTGCTCAGGCCCTGATACAAACCATCGCTGCACAGCAGAAACGCATCGCCCGGATAGACCTCGAGTTCGAGGACATCCAGGGTCAACTGTTCGGCGGCGCCGACGGCTCGGGTCAACGCCTGAGCCGCCGGGTGCGCCGCCGCTTGTTCGACGCTCATTTGCTGTTCGTCGATCAGTTGCTGTTGCAGCGAATGGTCCTTGGACAGCTGATACAGCCGCTGCCCACGCCACATGTAACAACGGCTGTCGCCGGCCCAGATGCAGGCCGCGCGATTGCCTTCCACCAACAGCGCCACGACGGTGCTGCCCATGATGCTGTCGTGGCGCCCGGCGGTGACCGTCAATTCCTGCCCCAAACGCCGGTTCAGCCAGTGCAGGCACTGGCGGATGGCTTTGAGGCGTTCGTCGAAGTCCTCGTGTTGCGGCAGTTCAGCCAGGCTGGCAACGATCAACTGGCTGGCGATGTCGCCACCCTGATGACCGCCCATGCCGTCCGCGACCACCCACAGCCCCTGCTGTGGCGAGTCGAGGAAGGCATCTTCGTTGCGCGCCCGCACCTTGCCCGGGTCGGTTCGCGCCGCGCTGCGCCAGGGACTGGCCACCAGCATCAGAGCTGCACCGGCATACGGAAGGTGCGCAGCACGCCCATGTCGAACGGGTTCGGCGTGCGCTGACTGGTCAGCAGGTAGTTGGCGCGCAGGCCACCCACGTCGGCTTTCAGCACCAACACATCGCGGCCAGTCAGGTACTCGGTCTGCATCAGGTCGAACAGACGGAACAGCGACCATGGGCCGGAGTTCTTCTCGATGCCGATCGGGCGCCCGGCCATCTTGTCCATCACCAGACTGGTGCGACCGTCTTCAGCGTCGGTCGGCCACTTGAACGTCATTGGCAGGATCGGACCGTGGCGGTATTCCATGGTCTTGTCGCCGAACTTGAACTCGGAACGGCTGACGGCCGGGTCGAGGGTGTACGGCTCCAGTTTGAACTGCACGGTCGGCTCGGCCGGGTTGATCGAGAAGAAGCTCTGGCGAATCGTCAGGGCTGCTGCCATCTGGTCGAGATACATCTTCGATACCGGCAGGCTGTGACCGTCGACGCTACGCATCCGGTAGTTGCCCGGATCACCGCTGACGAACGGACGCATGTAGCTGTCGAAGAAGCGGTCGACGGTGCCTTGAGCCCGGAAGAACTCGCGGAAGTCGCTGATCGCCACGTCGCTGGTGCTGCTGGCACTGAACGGATAACGCTTGCTGATGGTTTTGCCATACACGCTGTACAGCTCGTTCTGATAACGGCCGTTCAGGTATTGGTAAGCGTCGTTGAGCACCAGGCGCCACGAGTCTTCAGCCAGCACGTTGAACCACACACTCAGCGGACGCGGCAGGCGACCCGAGGCCGCACGCAGGTTGGTCAGCGCATCACGCTGGCCGCTCATGCGGGTTTTCGCCATTTCGAACGCGGCTTGTTCCGGCGTGCTGGAACGGGCCAGACCGGACAGTTGCAGTTGCAGGTCGTTGAGCGCGCTGATGGCCGGGGTCAGGTCAGCGGCCGGGCCGTTGTTGTCATCGAGCAAACGGTGCAGCGGCTCGAAGCGGCGTTGCAGCGACTTCTTCGCGGTGTCCGGCAGGCTTTTCGCCACGGCCATCGCCGACGCCTTGTCCGCCACGGCAGACGCCAGTTTGCCGACCTTGCCCAGTTTACCCTTCTGCCCGGCCAGTGCATCAGCGGCATCACCGGCTTCGTCCACCGGATCGGCAGCGGCCGGGAAGCGTGTGTTCTCGCGCACTTCAGTGAGCAATGCGAGCACCGGCGAGTTGGCCGACGTCAGGCCCGCCAGTTGCTCGGCGCCTTCACCGGCGTCGCTGATCGGCGGCAAGGCCACCTGGCCAACGGCCTCGCTCCAGTAGTTGGCGTAGTCGCGGAAATACAGCTGCTCCAGCTCAACCATCAGGCGACGCAAGTCCATGTCGCTGATGCCCGCACCTTCGCCCAGCACCCAGTTGTCACGCAGGATGTCGGTGACCAGCGCCGAACCCTGCACCGAGAAATACTGCTGATAACCCTGTTGGGTGTAGAACCCCGGGATCACGTATTCGGTGCCGATGAACAGCGAGCCTTGCGGGCCGAGGTGTTGGCTGAAACGGTATTCCGGCAGGTTGCGCGCTTGCTCGCGGAGCATGCGGTAGACCACGGTGGCCAGCGATTCGGCGCGCAGCACCTGACGTGCCTGAGTGACCAGTTGATCGTTCAGCGGGTAGATGAACGGCTGCTTCAGCAAGCGCTCAAGGTGAGTGTTCAGACCATTCTGCACCGCGGTGTTGCCGGTGTAGCGCTGCGACCAGTCAGTGGCGACCCAGTCCTTGAGCCACGCCGCGTCACGACGGTCTTTCATGTTCAGCATCAGGTAGGCACGCAGGCTGTTGAGCAGCTTGTCGCGGTCCTTCATGTTGGCGCGGATCTGCCCTTCGAGCATCGTCGCGACCCGTGGCAGCAATTGCGCTTCGAGCTCATGCTCGTAGGCTTGCCTGACCACCGGGTTGACGTCTTCGCCCTGATACAGGCCGCCACGCTCGTGGTACGAGACGTCGCCCTTCTTCGGGAACACCTGAGTCGCGGCGTAGCTGGTGTCGAGGGTTTTCAGCACGCCCATCGCGTCATCACGCGGGGTCAGCGCCGAACGTTGCTGAGTCCAGTTCTGCGCCAGCGTGCGCAGGTTTTCCAGACGCTCGTAGTTGGCCGAGAAACCACCGGCCCAGAGCATGCCGAACAGCGCCAGTGCCGCCAGTGCGCCGACGTACAACGCACGCTGGCCCCAATGGATGCGGCTGCGCTCGCGTTTGTCGAGGCCGGCCAGATCCGACTCGGGGAAAATCACCCGACTGAACAGATGATGGATGAAGCGCGAACGGCCACTGCGCAGGGTCGGCAACACGCCGGCACTCATGCCGAGGCTGGCGCCGATGCCGGCGGTGGTCGCGTCCATTTCCTGGGTCAGGTGCGGCGCACTGGTCAGGTAGAAACCACGCAGCAGCGACGCGCGCTGATAACGGTTGCCGGTGAACGCCATGTCGACGAACAGGCACAGACGCTCGCCGATCTGCCCCAGTTGATGCGGGAAGTCGAGGATGCGGCCACGGCGCTGGGTATCGCGCTCGGAGTGCATGCGCATGATCACCTGATTGTTCAGGCGCCGCAGCAGCTCTTCGAACTCGCCGCGCAGTACAGCGACGTCGGTGCCGACCTGATCCTTGCGGAAACTGGTGCCCAGCACCTGATCGCTTTCTTCGCGAGTCAGTTGATCGAAGAACTCGTCGAAGCCGAGCAGCTTGTCGGCCTTGCTCAGCACCAGATACACCGGCACATCGACGTGCAGTTTCTGATAGACGTCTTGCAGACGACCGCGCACCTGGCGCGCGAGGGTGTCGATGTCCTGCTCGCTGCCACCGATCAGCGATTCCACCGGAATGGTCACCAGCACACCGTTCAACGGACGCCCGCGACGACGCTTGCGCAGCAGTTCGAGCAAGGTGGTCCAGGCACTGCCGTCGACTTCCGCGTCCGGCTGGGTGGTGTAACGTCCGGCGGTGTCGATCAGCACACCGTGGTCGGCGAAGTACCAGTCGCAATGACGGGTGCCGAGGGTGTCACGGGTCAGCTTGCGGTCGATCTTGTTGATCGGGAATTCCAGCCCGGAGAAGTCCAGCAGGCTGGTCTTGCCGGAGGCCTGCGGACCGATCAGCAGGTACCACGGCAAGTCGTTGCGCCAGCGTTCGCTGCGGCCGCGATACAGGCTCGAAGTCTTCAGGGTTTTCAGCGCGTCCTTGAAGCGCGCCTTCAACTCTTTTTGTTCTTCTTCGATCAGCTCGTCACGACGGATGCGATCCTGGCCGTCTTCGGTTTCTTCGACGGCTTTCTTGCGGATGCCCGCGCGCCAGCTGACGAAGACCATGGTCAGTCCCCAGATCAGGAACAACACGGCGATGGTCAGCAGACGCGAGGTCGCGCTTTCCCAGAACTTGTAGTCATCCACCGCCAACAACGGGCCAACGAACCACACCAGCAGCGCCACGAACAGCACCAGCAGCAAGGTCCAGACCCAGGTCTGGCGCAGGAAGGCGCCGACTTTCTTGAAAAACTTTTTCATCACACGTCCCTGTTTACGGCTGCGACTGCGGTTGCACCGCGGCCGGATCAAGCGGCTGATAAGGTTGCAGAACGGTGTCGCGCTGCTCGCCCAGGACCCAGGCGAAGCCCGAATACATCACCACCAGGCAGACCAGCGTGAACAGCACCACCATCCACGCCGGCACGATGCGCACCAGGTTGCGGCGCTGATCGTTGAGGCCTTCCCAGTGCGGCGACAACTCGCGCGGCACGTCGCCACGCAACTGACGGATCTGCCGGTACAGGGCGTCGCGGATGCCTTCAAGCTCAAGCATGCCACGGGCCTGCACGCGGTACTTGCCCTCGAAACCGAGGGACAGGCACAGGTACATCAGCTCGAGCATCGGCAGGTGTTTGACCGGGTTCTTCGACAGCCGATCGAGCAGCTGGAAGAACTTCTCGCCACCGAACGTCTCGTTGTGGAAGCTGCTGAGCAGACTCATCTGCGACCACTCGCTTTCGTTACCCCACGGCGTGGTCACCACAGCTTCGTCGACCACGGTGCAGAGCACGTAACGCGCGGCCATCACCTGGCTGCTTTCGGCGCCGTTGTGCAACGCGCGCACTTCAAACAGCTTGAGCCCGGTGGTCAGGCGCTCGTTGAGCGCGTAGAGGTCTTCGCGGGTTTCGCTGTGTTTGAGACGCACCACTTCCGAGAGCAGTTCGGACGACGCCGCCACCAGCGAATTCAGGCTGATGTTGAACGCCTCCGCCGGGCGCAGGCGCGCGGCGTAGATCATCCGTTCTTCCAGTTGCTCGAAGCGCGGCGGCGCGGCGAAGTCGGTCAGCGGACTGGCTGCCGGTCCGTGGCCCTGACGATCGAGCAGGACGGTTTTGTCGTCCTGGTTGTAATCCGTTTCCTTGATCATGTCGGTCAGTTCCTGATGGCCCAGAATTTCAGTTCAAGCTCGGCGAATTCGCCGGACACGTGGAACGCGAAGCCGCCGGAGCGCTCGAGTTGCGCCAGGTCTTCGGAACTGAGTTCGAGGATGAAGTAGGTTTTGTTCGAGTGGAACGCGATCTGCCGCGGGGCCACCGGCAACGGTTTGACCTTGATCCCCGGCAAGTGCAGGTTGACCAGTTGGCGGATACGCTCCACCGGGCCGACCTTGAGGTGCGCCGGCAAGCGGTGGCGCAGTTCTTCGGAGTCGCAGTTGGCACTCGCCGCCAGCACGAACGACGCCGAGCCGAGCAGTTTGTGGTCGTGCAACGGCGACACGATGATCCCGTACTGACGCGCCTGCAGGATCAGTTCGATGGCGTGCTGTTCGAGCACCATCGACAGCACCTGACGAATCGCTTCCATCAGTTTGCGGAAGCTTGCACCCTGATCGGCGTGGGAATAGCGGCTGTCCAGACGCGGGCGTTTGCTGTCGCTGGAGAAGGTCGCCAGATCGCCGAGCATGGTCAGCAGCGTGCGATACAACTCTTCCGGATGCACCTGCTCCAGACCGAGGTAATGGCGCAGCAGCAGCTCGGTGCGGTTGATCAGTTGCAGCATCATGAAGTCGCCGACTTCCGCGCCACCGACCTTGCCGTTGGAGCGGATCCGCTCGGCAATCGTGTCGCCCCGGTGGTTGAGCATGCTGATGACTTCTTTGAGGCACGACAGCAGATAACTGGACGCGTGAGCCTGAATGTAGGTCGGCACGAAATCCGGGTCGAGGCTGATCACGCCGTCGGGCGTGGTGTCGAGCACGTCGCAGATCTTCAGCTTCACGTAGGCCTGATCGCTCTGCTGCTCGCCGAGCAGCAGTTTGAAGTCCGGGCGACCACAGCTGACCTGGCTGGCGGAATCGTCGCCGGCGTTGGAGTCGGCCACTTCGGCGTCGTACGCGGTGTAACGCGCGAGCACGTCGGACTGCTCCGGGCGACGCGCTTCGATGTGGTTACCGGTGACCAACGGCAGCGCCAGGTAAATCGGCGTGTTACCGGTGTTCGGCGGCACGTCCAGCGCCAGCGGCTCGGTGTTGCCGCCGAGTTCGAACAGGCTGCCGTCCGGCAGGATCCCCGACGCGGCACTGATCACCAGTTTGCCCATGTTGAGGAACTGCAAGTCGATCTCCAGATTGAGGAAACCCCAGGTGTAACCACCCAGCAACTGGGTGCGGGTTTTCATCTGGTGATCGTAATAGCGATCGTTGTGCTGGAAGTGCTGCGGCCGCAGCAGCATGCCTTCCTGCCAAATGACTTTATGGGTATTCATCTTCAGTCATCCGCCTTGGCGAGCGCTTCATGGGTGTTGCGGATCCCGGCCTGATCCAGGGTCAGATCGGCTTCGGTCAGCTCCAGCGGGGTGACCTGAACGGTGTAGCGCCACTTGGTTTCCGGCAGATCGCGGTACGCAGCGAGAACGCCGACGTAGCGGCTGCCCTCCTCCACGCTGAGTTTCATTTCCACGGTTTCACCCGGGCGCAGTTCGAGTTCTTCGCTGGCCACCAGATCCGGGTTGAGAGATTCCTTGGCGCGCTCGTAGAGGCTGAAGAAATCAGCGTTCTCGAAGGTCACCGGGTGCTTGAGTTCGAACAGACGCACCACGATCGGCGAAGGACGGCCGTTGAGGTCCGGGTTGAGCTGATCACTGCCGGTCAGCTTCAGGTTGATCTTGGTCACTTTCGAGTACGGCGACAGCGACGAGCAACCGGCGAGCAGCACCAGCACGGTGAGCGCAGTCAGCGTCTTGAAAAAAGCGGTCGAGCGGCGAGACATGCGCATCATCCTTGGTGGTCGGTGTGTAGGGTAGAAATCAGGCGGATCTGTTCTTCGTAGGCCTGGGCGAAATCGCGGGCCAGCAGACGCTCGCTCCAGTCATCGTCCTGACGCAGGGCCTGGTGGTAACGGCCGAACGCTCTCCAGCGTCCGCCCGAAGTGGCGATCAACGGCTTGTTGTCGCGCTCGAAACGCAGGGTCAGTTGCTCCGGCGAGAAGTGCTCGAGGGTGCCGCGTACGGCGGCGCGGCTGGCGGTCAGCAAGGCCACCTGATGCGCCTGCAGATCGCGGAACGCGCGGGAAATCGCCTGCTCGGCCGGCAGGTGCCCGGGCTTGTGCGGCTGCAACAGAATCTCCAGCGCTTCGCTCGGATCAACCGCGAATTTCAGCGGGTTCTTGTTGGTGCCTTGCACGGTGGTCTGGGCCAGACGCAGTTCGTTTTTCAGCTCCGAACGGGTGCGCAGGCTCTGCTGCAAACCGCCGATGCTCTGGCGCAGCAGACGCGCGGCGTTCAGCGCCAGGGCTTCGCGGGCGTCGTGATCGAGGCCTTTGAGATCCACGCCCAGCGCCGCGCCGAAATGCTCCCAGAAACCCTCGCTCTGACGCTCGACAACCTTCGGGGCCGGAGCGGGCTCGGGCTCAACCGGGGCGACCAGCTCGGGCACCATCAGGCTTTCCATGTCGATGCGCGCGTAGTCGGCACGCTGACGGGAGTCTTCGGGCTTGGCGGTCGGGGCCAACAGTTCGTCGATTTCCGAATAGACGCGCTCTTGCTGTTCGATGGCATTCAACGGATCAAGATCGAGGAAGGCATCGTCCGGGATGATGCTGCCGGCGGCACGCGGACGGCCGACTTCGCCGTCGAAGGTCGCCGGGTCGCGCACCAGCCGCGCACGAATCTCGAAGTCGCCGAGCACGTAGGTGCTGCCATGCTCGATGCGCACCGGTTCGCCCTTGTGCAGGCGTGCGCCGCTGTCGCCGTCCTGAACCCCGTTGCTGCTGGTGTCGGTTAGGAAAAACGTGCCTTCGCGGTAGCTGACAATCGCGTGGTGATTGGACAGATGACGCTTGCGGTCAGGAATGATCCAGTCGCAGTCCTCGCCCCGCCCGATTACGCCGCCAGCCTGCTTGAAGGTCTTCTGGCACAACTCGGTGGGCACGAACTGCTTGGTGTTCAGCATTTCGAAAACCAGTTCCATGTTTGATGCTCCTTGCGGTCACTTGCCGCGATTGACCGCTTGCGGATCACCCAACGGGCGATAGTCGTTGTCGTTGAATTTGTAATTGCCGCTGCAGCCGCCGAGGCCGCATAGAACGACGAGGGTCAGCAGGACAGCGTGCCAGTGACGAACAGACATCAGAGGGTCTCCAGGGGTAGACAAAGCACAAAGCGCCGACCCTTGCGGGCGGCGCTGAAATTAATTCTTTGGGTGGTCTCGAAGGCTCTGCATCGTGGCCTTGAGCCAGACCAGCGAGGCGTACGCACCTCCTGTGGCAAGTGAGCAATTTGTGGTGAGGGAGCTTGCTCCCGCCGGGGTGCGCAGCAGCCCCAAAACCAGACACTGCAGTGCCACAGGGAAACCGAGCTCATCGGGTTGCGACTGCTGCGCAGTCGAGCGGGAGCAAGCTCCCTCGCCACAGGGGAATATTCCGATCCAGAGCACTTCTTCAGGTCAACCATCGAAGTCACCCAGGTTGATATTCAGGCGCCCGAGGCGGTACAGCAGGGTGCGGCGCGGCAAGCCCAGTTCGCGGGCGGCGAGGGTCTGGTTGCCGTCGTTTTTGCGCAGGCAATCGAGCAACAACGTGCGTTCGACTTTTTCCAGACGTTCGCGCAGATTCAGGCCGCTGTGGTCTTCGGGCATCGGCTCCATGCGCAGGGAGAAATGCTCGGCCAGCAACTCGCCGCCCTCGCACAACAGCACCGCGCGTTCGACCAGTGCCTTGAGTTCGCGCACGTTGCCGGGGAAGGTGTAGCCGGACAGGTGCTCCAGCGCCGCGCTCGACCAGCGCACCGGGTCGCGCTGCAAATACGCGCAGGTCTTCTCGGCGAAGTGCTGAGCCAGTTCCAGAATGTCGCCTTCGCGCTGGCGCAGGGCCGGCAGCTCGATCGGGAATTGCGCGAGGCGGTAATACAGGTCCTCACGGAATTTGCCTTCGCTGACCAGCGTCGACAGATCGCGGTGCGTCGCGGCGATGATGCGCACGTCGATCTTGTGCGTGTCGTTGGAGCCCAGCGGACGGATCTCGCCCTCCTGCAACACCCGCAGAATCTTCGCTTGCAGCGACAGCGGCATGTCGCCGATCTCGTCGAGCAACAGCGTGCCGCCGTTGGCCGCATCGAACAGCCCCGCACGGTCGCGATCGGCACCGGTGAACGCGCCTTTGCGATAGCCGAACAGCTCGCTTTCCAGCAGGTTTTCCGGGACGGCCGCGCAGTTCTGCACGATGAACGCCTGAGAGCGACGCGGGCCGCAATCGTGAATCGCCCGGGCGACGACTTCCTTGCCGGTCCCGGTTTCGCCGCGCAACAGCACGGTGTACGGGCTGTGCAGGACTTTGCTGATCAGCGAATGGGTCTGGCGCATGGCGGCGCTTTTGCCGATCAAGCCATAACCACTGATGCTCGGCACACTGCGCGCCACCGTGGCCGACTCGGCCAGCGGCTGGCGCAGACGCTGCAGCAAGTGCAATTGACCGAGCACGAACGAGCCGAGCTGACCGAGCGAATCGGCAAAGCCTTGCAGGTCCACACGACGACGGCTGGCGCACAGCAACAAGCCTTCGACCGCTTTGTGCTGATTGACCAGCGGCACGCACAGCAGCGATTGCCACGGTGTCGCCACGGCCGGCAGAAAACTGGTCTCGTGCAGGCTGCCGCTCAGGTCGTCAAGGCACACCACGCGGTTCTGGCACAGGGCAAACTGCAGCAGCTGCTCACCGTTGTAGTCCGCCGGCAGGCTGGTGGCGGCGCGCGGTTGCAGCGCGCCGTCGAGGCATTCGGCGTTCATTCCCAGGCAGGTGTGGGTGGCGTCGAGCAGGTACAGCTGCGTCAGTTCGCAGCCGCTCAACTCGGCCAACCCGCGCACGAAGTCACCCAGCAGCGCAGCACCGTCCGCCGCGCGCGACAGACTGGCAAACTGCGCCAGCAAGGCTTCGGCATAGACCAGTGGCTGCGGCACTTGAGTGAACATCACACCCACCTCAGGCGAACTCGCACGTCACGCTGGCGTTGCCGTCGAGCGTGGCATGCACACGCTTGAGGCTTTCACCGGTGGCCATTGCATCGAGCAAGCGGTCGGCCACCAGCGGCAGCACGTGCTGATCGAGCAAATGGTCGATCAGGCGCGCGCCGCTTTCGCTTTGCGTGCAACGCTCGGACAGGTGATCGACGAGGTTCTGGCACCAGCTGAAATCCAGCTGACGACGGTTGAGGCGTTCGCCCAGACGACCGAGTTTGATCTCGATCAGCTCGCGCAGCACCGGGCCGCCCACCGGGTAATACGGCACCACTTTCATCCGCGCCAGCAGCGCCGGTTTGAAGTGTTTGCTCAGCACCGGGCGAATGGTCTCTTCGAGCAGCTCGGCGGTCGGACGGGCGCCGTCTTCGCAGAGGTCGCTGATCTTGTCGCTACCGAGGTTCGAGGTCATCAGGATCAAAGTGTTGCGGAAGTCGATTTCGCGACCTTCGCCGTCGTTGGCCACGCCCTTGTCGAAGATTTGGTAGAACAGGTTGAGCACGTCCGGATCAGCCTTTTCGACTTCATCGAGCAGCACCACCGAGTACGGCTTCTGGCGCACCGCTTCGGTGAGCATGCCGCCCTCGCCGTAACCGACGTAGCCCGGTGGCGCACCGATCAGACGCGAGACGGTGTGCTTCTCCTGGAATTCGGACATGTTGATGGTGGTGATGAAACGGTCGCCGCCGTACAGCAGGTCAGCCAGGGCCAGCGCGGTTTCGGTCTTGCCGACGCCGCTCGGGCCGACCAGCAGGAACACGCCGACCGGTGCATCAGGTTTGTTCAGACCTGCTGCTGTGGCGCGCATCGAGCGGTCCAGTGCGTGCACGGCTTGCTCCTGACCACGGATGCGCGTGCGCAGGTCGGTGGCGAAACTCGCGACTTTGGCGTTGTGTTCGCGGGCCAGTTGCGCCAGCGGCACGCCGGTCCAGGCGCTGATCACTTCGGCCACCAGACGCGGGCAGACTTCGAAGCTGACCAGACGCTCTTTGACTTGAGCCGCGGTCAGGGCGCTGTGGGTCTGGTGCAGTTCGGCTTCCAGCGCTTCGACGCTCTGGCCTTCCTCGACCTCGGCGGCGATGGTTTCGATCACCGTGCCTTCGGCGTCTTCTTCAACGCTGACGGTCGGCTCGACAGCGGCAGCTTCGCGGGCCTTGGCCAGTTGCTGACGCAGTTCCAGCAGGCGCTCGGCCAGTTGCTTCTGTTCGGTCCACAGACTTTCCAGCGCGACCCTTTCGCTTTCGGCTTCGTCGAGCCGCGCTTCCAGTGCATCCAACGCTTCGTGGTCGATCAACAGACCAGCCTCGGCATCGCGACGCAGAGCCTGACGCTGGCGACCACCTTCAGCCAGTTCGCCACGCAGGCGTTCGAGGCTTTCCGGGGCAGCGGCAAGGCTGATGCGCACGCGAGCACAGGCGGTATCGAGCACGTCGACCGCTTTGTCCGGCAGCTGGCGACCGGCCAGATAGCGGGCCGACAGCTCGGCAGCGGAGACCACCGCGTCATCGCGCAGGTAGATGCCGTGGCTCTTCTCGTAGACCTGCGCCAGACCACGGAGAATGGTCACCGCTTCGCTGACGGTCGGTTCGTGCAACTGCACCGGTTGAAAACGACGGGCCAGCGCCGGATCCTTCTCGAAGTATTTCTTGTACTCGGCCCAGGTGGTGGCGGCGATGGTGCGCAGTTCACCACGGGCCAGCGCCGGTTTCAGCAGGTTGGCCGCGTCGGAACCACCGGCGTTGCCACCAGCGCCGATCAGGGTGTGGGCTTCGTCGATGAACAGGATGATCGGTTTCGGCGAGGCTTTGACTTCGTCGATCACGCCTTTGAGGCGACGCTCGAACTCACCTTTGACGCTGGCGCCAGCCTGCAGCAGGCCCATGTCCAGCGACAGCAGTTCAACGCCCTTGAGCACCTGCGGCACTTCACCAGCAGCGATGCGCGAGGCCAGGCCTTCGACGATGGCGGTCTTACCTACGCCAGCCTCGCCGACCACGATCGGGTTGTTCTTGCGGCGACGGGCGAGGATGTCGACCATCTGCCGAATCGCGCCATCGCGGCACAGCACCGGGTCGAGTTTGCCGTCGCGCGCCTGTTGGGTCAGGTTGTGGGTGAAGCGCTGCAGCAGCGATTCGCCTTGAGCGGCCGGCTTGCCGTTAGCGGCCGGTTGCTCCTGTTGCGACAGGGCGAATTCCTTCAGGCGATCGATGTTCAGTTTGGCGAGCAGCGGCTGGTAACGGCTGCCGGCGTAGCGCATCGGGTTACGCAGCAGCGCAAGGATCAGCGCGGCATCTTCGACCTGGGTCTGGCCCAGTTCGAGGTTGGCCACCAGCAGCGCGTCTTGCAGCCATTGCACCAGTTCCGGGGCGAACACCGGGTTGCGCGAGGCGCTGTGTTCAACGCGAGATTGCAGTGCGGCGCTCAGTTCACCGGCATCGACATCCGCATCCTGCAAGGCGCGCGACAGCAAGCCGTTCGGACGTTCCAGCAGCCCCAGCAGCAGGTCTTCAACGAGGATCTTGCTGCCGCCACGGGCCACGCAACGTTCGGCCGAACGTTCCAGGTCACGACGGGTTTCGGCGTCCAGCGCCTGGATGAGTTGTTGCAGGTCTACGTTGATCATGGCTCACGTCCTTAATGAATTTTGCTGCCGAGGGTGACCACGCCGTCTGCTTTTTCGCAGCCCAGCCAACTGGTCCAACCCAGGCGACAGTCGTTCTTCTCACCAATGCGCAGTTCGCGGATTTCTTCCGGGCGCAGCACCAGGCGAATGTCGTAATCGAGCGGGTCACGCAAGGTGAACCGCACCAGCGCGCACAGCGGCTGGTAACCGAAACCGATCGGCAGGAATTCGTGGAATCGCTCCCAGTCGAGTTCGGTGATGTGAATGCGGAATTTGCCGCTGCGGTCGCGCACCTGCTCGCCCAGCACCAGGTCTTCACCGAGCAGGCTGTTGGCGCGACCGAGGCGGTTGCGCTGCTCGTCGAGGATCTCCACGCGGCGCTCGATGCACTGCTCGATGACCAGGTCTTCGTGTTTGAAGTAGTAACGCAGCACGGCTTCGATCAGCGCCGCCGAGTGCGCGCGCAAGCTGAGCAAACCGAGATACGGCAGCAGGCGTTTCCAGTTCAGCTCCTTGGCCTTGCGGATCTCGTCGCCGCCCAGACCGATCAGCGCAAACAGCTGCGAGGAGAACGGGTCGATCGCGCCGCTCTGGAAGCTGGCGCGATAGCGGTACTTGCGCCAGATCGGCAGCATCAGCCGTTGCAGGCGATGGTGGAACAGGTCGAGGAAATTGCGCGTCGGATTGCCGTCCTCGCTGTCGCCCAGCGCCTGCTCGCCGTAGAACGCCGGCAGCGGCGAACCGGAGCCGACCAGCCCGATCAGGTTGAAACGCATGCGCGCGCGCATCTGCCCGTGCTCTTCGAAAAACTCCACGCGATCGACGTCGCTGCGCGGAAAGCCCAGGCTCGGGTTGGCCTGAAACTCCACCTGGTCGTACAGATCGTCTTCGCTCAGGTACGGGTGCGCCTCGCGCAGCCGGTCGATCACCAGCAGCACGGCCTGAAACAGCGAGTACTCGCGTATTACCTTGGTCAGCCCGCTTAAAGCAGGGGCTGCAGGCCCATACGTGGTGTCCATTGGTACACCTCTCCCTGTGTGCTTTTTACCCGCAGCTCGTGGTACGAATTGAGACTGGCGTAAAGCGCGAAAAACTCGTTGAGAACCGAGGCGAAAACGAACAGGTCGCCTTCGCCGATATACCCTTCCGGGTCGATGGTCAGTTCGGTGCGCAGACCACGTACCGGCAAGCCACGGTGCAGCCGGTCGACGTGGTGGTGCTTGATGTGCTTGAGGCCGCCGAGCAGGCGTTTGCTGACCTTTTCTGCGTGCTGGTCGTAGTAGCGCGGCAGGTCGTAGGTTTCGAGAATCACCTTCAACGCGTTGACGTCGGCCAGCGACAGATAGTTGAGCGACATGTTGCTGATCAGCTTCCACAGGAAGTCACGGTTCAGCGGCGGCGCAAAGCTCGACGTGGCCGGGGTGATGTTGCGGAAACTGAGGAACTCCGGGGTCTCTTCACAGGCCATGCAGATGTCGCCGAGCTTGAGCTTGCGCGGCAGGTTCTGGTTGGTGCAGATCAGCTCGATCGACAGGGTTTCGTGGGCTTCGGTATGGCGGATGCCGAAACTCAGGTAGGTGTCGAGGCCGTCATGCAGCAATGACGAACGCTGGCGGATGCTGTAATGCGGACGGCTGTTGGGCACGTCGAAACTCGGGTCATGCTCGAAGGATTCGAACGGCACGTACTCCTGATAACCGAGGCCGCCGGGCTTCCAGCCGGTCACGGTTTCCACCGAGAACACCCCGCAGTTTTCCAGATCGTATTCCGCCGGCAGCAGCAGGTATTCATCCTGTTTGCCATCGAGGCGGATCGGCAGCGCGTCGTGGGCGAACAGGTTGGCAATCGGCGTGCAGAACAGCTTTACGTTATCCAGGGTCGGCCGCATGCGCATGATCCCGCTCTTGCGGATATCGAAACGCAATTCCAGGCCGCGCATCTGCTTGAGCGTGTCTTCCGGCAGCGCCTTGAGGATGTCCAGACCGTTGACGTCGACGAACAGGAACTTGTCCTGGAAGGCGAAGTATTCCTGCAGGTAGCGATAACCACGGAAGGTGTTCAGCGGATACGGGATCAACGCTTCTTCTTCGGCAAAGCCCACCGGCTTGACCCGGTCACCGGGAATCTTGAACGCCATCGGCTTGCCCGCCACGCCATCGATCGGCTTGCCGGCGCCGTCGAGCGGGATCAGTTCGATGCCTTCCAGGTTGCGCAGCAGGCTCAGGTAGAGCATCTGGCTGATGTAGCGTTCGCCAGCAAAGTGCAGGCGCAATTTGCTCAGCTCCAGCTCACCGAGGTGACCGTCAGCGCTCATTTCCAGACGCAGGCTGAGCAGCGAACCGTCGCCCTTCACCGAGTAGTTCAGCGCGGCCAGATCCAGCGGCAGCACCTCGGTCGGGTAGCAGGTGCGGAAGCGGCAACGCACGTCTTCGATCGGTTTGCTTTCGATCGGCGTATCGCGCTCGACCACCAGCGCCGGCCCGGAACGCTTCAGCGGATCGAACTGCAGAATGCTGAACGCCGGCAGCGGGCGCATGTAGTTCGGCCACAGCAGTTGCATCAGCGAATGGCTGAGCTCCGGCAACTCGTCGTCGAGCTTCTGCCGCAGACGCCCGGTGAGGAACGCAAAACCTTCCAGCAACCGCTCCACATCCGGATCCCGCCCGGCCTGGCCCAGGAACGGCGCCAACGCCGGACTACGCTCGGCGAAACGGCGACCGAGTTGGCGCAGTGCGGTGAGTTCGCTTTGGTAGTAGTGGTTAAAGGACACGGGTTACCTGCCTGGTAGTGGAACTCATCAAAAACACACCCTGTAGAACGGACGGATAGCGGTGTTCATGTCATGCCGGCGACTTGGCTCTCCCCTAATCGCCCTCAGCAATTTCATAAGGGGTGTTACTGATAAAAGCGTTGAGCCAATGCGGTTTCCACTCCGGAACTCTGATACCAAAATGTTGATCGCGCTTGTAAAAATCGATCCATACGATACCCACAATTACATTATCTTCATGGGCAGTCATATCTACAGTACCGCGAGAATATAAAGGCGATCGAAATACTGCGTTCGAGTCCCTCTTGTCGGTAATTCGCAAGTATGACAAATCATCAAAAGGCACAAGCAAACCTCTGACGGGCACATTTTCAATTAAATAGTTCCCCGATTCGCTTACTACAGAACTGCTCGCCTGACGCTTAATAATACCGTTCATGGAAACAGCAAAAAAAACAATCACGACCAGCAAAAAGCCGAGGAGCAGGACAATCTTTTTGACGCGCATCAATTTTTCACCAACTCGATAGTCACAGGATTAATATTTTCATAAAAAATATCGGAGAACAGCTTGAAATCCCCGCCTTTTGAGTAAAGCTTCCTGTATTCCACAAAATGCTTGTTCTGGATAAAGAAATATCGTTTATTTGCAGCTTCGACAAAGCGCTTTTCTGCCGCCTCGCTCATTCCGAATATGGATGACCGAGCGATACCTGCAGTTTCCTGATCGATTGCCATATTTTGTGCATTGGCGTCCATTACTCCGGCGACGCCATCGAAATTCCAGAATCCGAGTGGCTGACTGATGAAATCATCACCATCGTTAAAATCGTAATTGTCTTCAACGTAGTAACCCAGGCGATCGGCAACGAACACGACTTTTCTGTCAAAGACATTGACAACACCTTCTGCGATAACTCGCATATTGAAGTTCGCCAAAGCTCCGCGCAGCTCATCGAGTTCACCACCACCCAACTGACTGAAGTTAACCGCACGCGAGTTAAAATAACCGAACTTTTCGGCTGCGCGCCCCTTGCCGTTAAATTTAACTGGATAACAACCAGGACCCAACTTTCCAAATGCACGGAGTATCTTGGTGCTTATTTCTGGCATGGCTTTTTCATTATTCCACGCCGCTTTAAGAACTTTACGCGTTTCTTCAGGCTTCTTGAATTTCAGCACCCAGTCCATCTTCACTATATTTTCTTCGATATACTGATCGGGCACCGGCCTCACACGTTCTTTTTCTTCTTTTTCCATTCCGCCACTGGCGTTCTTCCAAGGGGCACCATTAAACCAGTGACGCATCAATGCGGCGGCAACCGGCCATTTCATTTTGTCCATGGCAGCAGGAATATCGCTAACTTTAAAAAGACGAACAACAGTAGACTGCCCAGCTTTGTTACTCGCTGGGGTGAGGCTGGATGCTACTACCGTGTCTGCCATATCAACGTCCTTACTTCAAAGCTTAGAAACCGAAGCTCACGTATAAAAACCAGCCAAGCACTCAGCCAATCATCACTTCAGTTTGTTGTTCAATTATTAATTCCACCGCCTCGGCCTGAGCGGAAGAAATTTTCTGCGTTTTTCCATCAGCACTGGTAACACCGTTAATGATCTTTCCCGAAACGGTTTTCAATGTGTACGCCACACCCGCCATTGGCTTGCCTGTGTCCTGGCAATTGATCGTAAAGTGCTCATCGAACGGCCATTTGATCTCCACCGGTAACGGCGGCACAAACGGCGCCGGCGAATGCGAATTGCCGATAATCACCGTCCCGGAGCCGGCAGTGACCTTGTTGCCATGGGCCCCGACTGAACCTACGGTGGCGGCAGGTTTGCCATTGATCAAAACGGTAGTCGCCAGATCGCCAACCAACGCACCACCACACGCCGAGGCATCGCCTTGGCGGGCGGCCGCGAGGCCGTCGAAGAACACGTCGCCGGATCCGGCGGCGATCGGGTTGGTACCGTGGCCAGGAAGTGGGCAAGCGGTGGGGTCGGATACGCGTGCTGCGGGTTTGCCAGACATCGGGAATCTCCTTAGGTGACCTTCACTTGACCGCTGCCATCCAGGCGCGCGGAAAAACTGACCTGACGCTTGAAACCCTCGACTTCCAGCAGGCCTTCGATGCTGAAGGCCAGCCGCAGTTGATCGTGGTCACGCGGCAGGGAAATGACACGCACGTTGCTCAGGCGCGGCTCGTAGGCTTCGATGAAGTTTTCGATGGCCAGACGGGCCTGACTCAGGGAGTCGTGCAGGCTCAGACGCATGTCATTGAGATCGGGCAACCCGTAGTCGGCCAGCGTTTGCACGCTGCCGGCCCGGGTGCTGAGCATTTTGGCCAGATGGGCAGCCACTGACGCCATGGCACAAGCCTCGAGGCTGTTGCCCTTGCGTAGTTGCGCGTCGCCGTTGAGGCGCTCGAACAGGCTGCCGTATCCGTCCATGAGTCGCTCTTACTCTTTGTCCAGCTTGCCAACCAGCGACAGGGTGAAATCGGCACCCATGTACTTGAAGTGCGGACGCACGTTCAAGCTGACGCGGTACCAGCCCGGCTCGCCTTCAACGTCGCTGACGATCACTTGCGCAGCGCGCAGCGGACGACGGCCACGCACTTCGGCGCTCGGGTTTTCCTGGTCGGCGACGTACTGGCGGATCCACTTGTTCAGTTCCAGCTCGAGGTCGGTACGCTCTTTCCACGAACCGAGTTGCTCGCGCTGCAGCACTTTCAAGTAGTGAGCCAGGCGGTTGACGATCATCATGTACGGCAGTTGGGTGCCGAGCTTGTAGTTCAGCTCTGCAGCCTTGCCTTCTGCGCTGATGCCGAAGAACTTCGGCTTCTGCACCGAGCTGGCGGAGAAGAACGCCGCGTTGTCGGAGCCTTTGCGCATGGTCAGGGAGATGAAGCCTTCTTCGGCCAGTTCGTATTCACGACGGTCGGAGACCAGAACCTCGGTCGGGATCTTGGTTTCGATTTCGCCCATGCTTTCGAAATGGTGCAGCGGCAGGTCTTCAACCGCGCCACCGCTCTGTGGGCCGATGATGTTCGGGCACCAGCGGAATTTGGCGAAGCTGTCGGTCAGCTTGGTGCCGAACGCGAACGCGGTGTTGCCCCACAGGTAGTGCTCGTGGCTGTTGGCAACGGTTTCCTTGTACACGAACGATTTCACCGGGTTTTCTTCCGGATCGTACGGGTTACGCAGCAGGAAACGCGGCACGGTCAGGCCAACGTAGCGGGAGTCTTCCGAAGTACGGAAGCTCTGCCATTTGGCGAATTGCGGGCCTTCGAAGTGGTCTTTCAGATCTTTCAGATCCGGCAGGCCGGTGAAGCTTTCCAGACCGAAGAATTTCGGGCCGGCGGCGGCGATGAACGGCGCGTGGGACATGCACGAAACGCTGGCCACGTACTGCATCAGTTTCACGTCCGGCGAGCTTGGGGACATGAAGTAGTTGGCGATGATCGCGCCGACTGGCTGACCACCGAACTGGCCGTATTCAGCGGTGTAGATGTGCTTGTACAGGCCCGACTGCATGACTTCCGGCGAATCTTCGAAATCGTCCAGCAGGTCTTCTTTGGAGACGTTGAGGATTTCGATCTTGATGTTTTCGCGGAAGTTGGTGCGGTCGACCAGCAACTGCAGGCCACGCCACGACGATTCCAGTGCCTGGAAGTCCGGGTGGTGCAGGATTTCGTCCATCTGACGGCTGAGCTTGGCATCGATCTCGGCGATCATGCGGTCAACCATGGCCTTCTTGACCGGCTCACCGTTGTTCTGCGGCTTGAGCAGTTCTTCGATGAACGCCGACACGCCACGCTTGGCGATGTCGTAGGCTTCGTCGTCCGGAGTCAGACGGGTTTCGGCGATGATGCTGTCGAGAATGCTGTACTCGCCGCTTTCGGCGCTCTTCTCTTGTGCTGCGCTAGTGCTCATTGTGTTGGCTTCCTTGGCTGGAGTCTCAGGCGTCCGGGGCTGCGGCGTTCAGGCCCAGCTCACCGAGTACGCGACCGCGGGATTCGTCGTCGGCGAGCACGCCTTCGATCGCTTTACGGAACGCAGGTGCGTTACCCAGCGGGCCTTTGAGGGCCACCAGCGCATCGCGCAGTTCCATCAGTTTTTTCAGCTCAGGCACTTGCTCGACCAGGCTGGCCGGGTTGAAGTCCTTCATCGAATTGACGCGCAATTGCACAGCCAGCTCGTCGGCCTCGCCATCTTCCTGCAGACGGTTCGGCACGCTCAGCGTCAGACCCAGTTCTTGCTTGGCCAACACTTCGTCGAAGGTCATCTTGTCGATGCTGATCGGCTTGCGATCTTCGATTTTGCGATCGTCCTTGCGGTGGGTGTAGTCACCGATTGCCAGCAGCTTCAGCGGCAGTTCAATCTCTTCCTGAGCACCGCCGGTGGCGGGTTTGAAGGTGACGTTGATGCGTTCCTTGGGGGCTACCGAGCCTTCTTTGGCCATGGCTTTTCTCCTTGCGGTTGTGGCCCTGGGGCCTATTCGAGTACCACTTCGAGATCGAGGTGGCACAGCCTGCGATAAATCTCTTCCTTGCGTTCACGCACTGCATGGTTCTGCGGCAACAGCTCGCAGCAACTGTGCAGCAGGTGCAGCACTTCCAATGCAAGATCGGGCTCCCAGGCGTGCAGGCCTGAGTCCTGTAATGTCTGATCGAGGGTTTCGAGCTGGTTCTTGGCCAGTTCATATTTCTTGGCCATGAAGCACAGCCGCGCGAGGGCGAACTGCCAGAAGAACCGCTCGCGTCCGCCGTGGGCCGTTTGCAGACCTTGCTTGAGAATCTGCACGGCAGGCTTGAGGCCTTCCTTGCGCAGCAGCGGCAGTACGTCCTGCAGGGCTTTTTCCCAGGCGGGCTGGGTTTCGACGTCGTCGGTTTCGACCTTGCGCGGCGCGCTGGCGCTTTGCAGGTGCGGCATGACATTGCCGGCGATCCACGCCCGGGTGGACGGATCGGCAAACGGCGCGCCGTCATGGAAGCGACATTCGATGATGCCGGGCAGGCGCTGAACCAAAAGCGCGAAGTGGATTTCCACTTCGCGCATTGCCATCTCGGCGTTGAGGTTCTGGAGACATTCCCAGACCATCCTCTGGCCATCGAACCAGAACGGCGCCTTCGCCAGGCTCGCCTCCAGTTCCACCAGCAGGTCGGCGTATTTGCCCTGATCGAAGCGATCCTGATACTGCTTGAGCTTGTCCACCGGCAGACCGCGCAACACGGTGATCTGCTCGGCGTTGCGCTCGGGCACCGCGTCGATCGGCAGCCACAGCAAAGTGCGGTTCAGACGCAAGGCGCGCAGGTCGGTGGCTTTCTGTTTGAGCCACCAGGCACACAACGGACGCGCGCTTTCCTGCTGGGCGCGCAGTGCCTTGTAAGCATCTTTTTCGTTGTCGATCGGTGCGCCGGGGGTCAGCAACTGGCTCGCGGCCTGCTTGACCTGCGCCACCGCTGCGCCCACCACACCGGGGGCCGGCTGATTGTCGGCGGCACGCTGGATCATGGTTTTCAGGCGACGCGAGAGCGGCAGCAACAGCGGCGCGTCGTCGCCCAGGTGCTCGGTGCACGCGGCATCGAGCCCGGCCAGATGCTCGGACAACTGCCGAAACATCGGCAGCTGTTCCTTGATCGCGATGTTTTCGGTGAGCACCTGCTCCAGACGCGGCACCAGCCAGCCGATGGCGGCGGCACGGGTGCGCGGTTTGAGCGGGTGAACGTCGGTCCAGTGGTTTTCCGACAGATGGTGCAGCAGACCGAGGCCGGCCAGCAGCCCGGGGAAGGATTCACGCTGGTACAACGACCAGGTCAGCCAGGCGCCGACACGCAAATCCTTGGATTGGGTGCGCAGCAGGTTTTCGCTGTTTTCGCGGATTTTCAGCCAGTCGATCTGCCCGCTTTCGTGCATCGACGAGGCTTTGGCCAGCTCGCTTTCCAGCGCCTCGAATTCGCTCGAAAAACGAACGTCTTCGCCCGCGAAATTCTCTTTGGAAACAGAGACTTTTGCGAGTTCGAGGTAATGGGCGGAAAGTTTGCTTGAGTAGGACATCCATGGCCTTTATTCAGGATTACAGTCAGGCGCCTATTGGAGTTACCGCGGCGCGGGACAGTATCGAAGAGCGGTGAAGCGACTCATCCAATTGAGATGTGCTCTTTCAAGTGGGCGCATCGTAATCACTATGATGGCCACTAGCAAGCATCTGATTAAACAACAAGACGAAGTGTTCAGTGGAGTGTGTAAGAGATCGCCCTATATATGGCAGGGGAATCCCTGATGGCGAATTATATTGCGCGCATTTGCCTCGCCCCCTCAGAACCCTTGATCCAGAGCGGCCTAACCCGCTCTGTGCGAATCGCCTCGAACACCCGTCCCAATACACGGCGGCAAGCATGACAACTCTCGTAAGAAATAGAAGTAGGACTCTTCCGAAAATTCGCGGAATTTTACAAACAATTCGCTGACGACAACGCCGAACAACAAAAGTGCCATCAATTTGATGGCAATTCATTTTTCTGAAACTTTATTCAGCTCATGAATGCTGTACTTCAGTGCCAACTCAATAATTATCGAAGTGCGACCGTCCAACATTCCCTTCAATCCGAACCAGCGTTTCACGCCCAGAATGTTCTCACGAATTTCAGAGATACTTCTTACATCAATTTATTTCCTGCATTGCCAGCTTGCCTTGAAAACTCTCTTAACCCGGCTATGCCGACCAAGCGGGTTGACTGTTGAGCCACAGTCACAAAAGCTGCGTCTCATTTGGCGCCTGAAACGGAGCCGCCCAGGAGCTTTACCTCATGGAATTGAAACCCCTGCTTTTCGCAGCACTGATGTCGCTACCCGTCTCTCAAGCCTCCGCAGATACCCCACCACTGGACGGTCATTACTATCTGACCGGCGCAATGGAAATGGGCGCCGAATTGCTGCTGCGCAAGGACGGCACGTTTGACGCGGGCGTGTCGTATGGCAGCGCAGATGGCTTTGCCAAGGGCACCTGGCAGGTGGAGAACAACACCGTGACACTGAAGAGCGAGACCAAAGCGGCGTCGAACAGCGATTTATCCGGCCTGTTTCAGGATCTGCAACTGGCAATCGAGCCGAACTGCCTGGCCGTGGATTTCGGCAACGGCAAGGCCTGTTTCCGACGTCAGTAAGCCGATTGGCAGCCACAAAAAATGGGCACCCGACCGCAATCGGTGTGCCCATTTTTATTGCAGTTCTCCCTGCTTGTCAGGGAGTTCGCCGCAACTTAAGGATTGACGCTGTCTTTCAACGACTTGCCTGGCTTGAATGCAACAGTGTTGCTGGCCTTGATTTTCACCGGTTCGCCGGTTTGCGGGTTCTTGCCGGTGCGGGCGCCGCGGTGGCGTTGCAGGAAGGTGCCGAAGCCCACCAGCGTGACGCTGTCCTTGCGGTGCAGAGCGCCGGTGATTTCTTCGAGGACGGCGTTGAGAACGCGGTTGGCCTGTTCTTTGGTCAGATCCGCTTTTTCAGCGATTGCAGCGGCGAGTTCTGGTTTACGCATTAGTGAAGCCCCTTTGACGGTTTTTTGTTGTTATGTCCGTGCTGTTCTCGTTGGAACAGCGCCCAAGGCGCCGCAGGCTCTACTCTGCGGCAGACGGGAGTGAGAATGGCACGCGGATACCGGCGGCGCCAGTCTCCCCGCGACCTTTGTAGGGGCAAAAGCGGGGTGATTCCGACAGAACGACCGGTATTTACGCCAGCAGGGGCGGAAGCTGTTTGTTCAGGGCGAGTTTTTCCATCACCGCCGCGCCGGTCAGCGCGTAACCGAGCAACTGACCCTCGGTACTGTGGCACAGGGCCTTGATGTCGGCGCCCTGCCCTTCGACGGTCCAGACACCTTCGCTGCCCCGAGGCGGTGGCGACACGACCAACGGGCATACCGGGGTTTTCACCGTGATCGGCATCGCGCCGTAGCTCACGGCCGTCGGATTGCCCGCCAGAGTTTGTGCCAGCGCACGCGCACAGCTCATGAGGGGCATCACGTACAACAGATTCAGCCCATCGACCTCGGCGCAGTCGCCCAGGGCGTAGATATTGGCGTGGGACGTTTTCAAATAGCGGTCGACAACAACGCCGCGATTGACCTGCACCCCGGCAGCCGCCGCCAGATCGATGCGCGGACGCAGGCCGATAGCCGACACCACCACATCGCAGGCAATCACCTGGCCGTCGGACAGATGCGCTTCCAGCCCATCCGCGACTTTTTGCAGGCGGGTGAGCACCGGGCCAAGGTGAAAACGCGCGCCCAGGCTTTCCAGCCCGGCCTGCACGGCGGCCGCAGCGGCCGGGTGCAGCAGCATTGGCATCACTTGCTCGCACGGCGCCACCAGTTGCACCTCGTAGCCGCCGAGGATCAGGTCGTTGGCGAATTCGCAGCCGATCAGGCCCGCTCCCAGCAGCAACACGCGGCGCTTGCCCGCAGCGGCGGCACGAAAGCGTGCGTAGTCTTCGAGATCGTTGATCGGGAATACCAGTTCGGCGCCATCGCCTTCGATCGGCACCCGCACGGTTTCCGCGCCCCAGGCGAGGATCAGGTCGCGGTAGTACACCGCTTCTTCGCCGATCCACAGGCGCTTGTGGCCGGCGTCGATGCCGCTGATGCGCGTGTGGGTGCGCACTTCGGCCTTCAATTGCTCGGCCATGGCGCCGGGTTCGGCCATGCTCAGGCCATCAGCGTCCTTGTTCTTGCCGAAACCGGTGGAGAGCATCGGTTTGGAGTAAGAGCGCCCGTCGTCGGCGGTAATCAGCAGCAGCGGGGTTTCGCCATCGAGTTTGCGAAACTCCCGGGCCAGGTTGTAACCCGCGAGCCCGGTGCCGACGATTACGACAGGTGCGTTCATGCCTTACTCCTTGGTTTTTCTCAGTTGATTTCGATCATTTCGAAGTCCGACTTGCCGACGCCGCAATCCGGGCACAGCCAGTCTTCCGGCACGTCCTGCCACAGGGTGCCTGGCGCGATGCCGTCATCCGGCCAACCTTCGGCTTCGTTGTAGATCAGGCCGCAGACGATGCATTGCCACTTTTTCATTCAGGTACTTCCTCAATTCAGGCTTTGGTCGGCGCGGACGGTCGATGGTGGTTGCGCTGCCGTCCGGCTCAGGGCGTTTTGTACTGAGGGTGCCGGGCAGATGCAAGCCTGTTCGGCGCAACGGCGACCCGGATCCATCAAATTCGCAGCACGCCATGTTAAGCTCGCCGCTCATTTGCGGCCAATAATGACTCATTGTGCACCATTCAAATGCCTGCCCGGCCCCGCTCTGGCTGACTCAAAGCCGACTGACGCCCCTTCCCGATTCGTTGACCCTGAACTGGTTGTTCGACGAAGGCTCGCTGACCCGCCGCCTGACGCGGCTGTCGAATGACGGCTTCAGCGTCACACCGTTGTTCGAAGGCTGGGACACTCTGCGCAGTGACGAATGCGCGGCGCTGGATCTGGCCGAAGGCAGCGAAGGCTGGGTGCGCGAGGTGTATCTGCGCGGTCACGGCGAGGCCTGGGTGTTCGCCCGTAGCGTGGCGTCACGCGCCGCCCTGCAAGGCGACGGCTTGCACATGGACGAACTGGGCAGCCGCTCGCTGGGCGAACTGCTGTTTTGCGACCACGCCTTCCAGCGCCGCGCCATCGAGGTCTGCCACTACCCGCAGGACTGGCTGCCGTCAGCCTGCCGGGCGCCCGAACTGTGGGGCCGCCGCTCGCGCTTCGACCGTGGCGCCTTGAGCGTGCTGGTGGCAGAGATTTTCCTGCCGACGCTGTGGAACGCCGCCCGCGCCCATCCGGAGAACTGCTGATGTACCAGAGCCTGCTCAAGTCCCTTAACCGCTTGAATCCACGCGCCTGGGATTTCATTCAGTTGACGCGCATGGACAAGCCGATCGGCATTTACCTGCTGCTGTGGCCGACGCTGTGGGCGTTGTGGATTGCCGGCAAGGGCTCGCCATCGCTGGCCAACATCGCGATTTTTGTCCTCGGCGTGGTGTTGACCCGTGCCGGTGGCTGCGTGATCAACGACTGGGCCGATCGCAAGGTCGACGGCCACGTTAAACGCACCGCGCAACGACCGCTGGCCAGCGGCAAGATCAGTTCGAAAGAGGCGCTGGTGTTCTTCGCGTTGCTGATGGGCGTGAGTTTCCTGCTGGTGCTGTGCACCAATGCGCCGACCATCTGGCTGTCGCTGGGCGGTCTGGCACTGGCGTTCACCTACCCGTTCATGAAGCGCTACACCTATTACCCGCAAGTGGTGCTCGGCGCAGCGTTCTCATGGGGCATGCCAATGGCGTTCACCGCTGAAACCGGTGAACTGCCTGCCGCCGCGTGGCTGCTGTGGATCGCCAATCTGTTGTGGACGGTGGGTTACGACACCTATTACGCGATGACCGATCGTGACGATGACCTGAAGATCGGCGTGAAATCCACGGCAATTCTGTTCGGCGATGCGGACCGGGTGATCATCCTGACGTTGCAGGCGCTGTCGCTCGGCTGCCTGTTGCTGGCCGGGTCGAAGTTCGAGCTGGGGACGTGGTTCCATCTCGGCCTGCTGGTGGCCGCGGGCTGTTATGCGTGGGAGTTCTGGTACACCCGCGATCGCGACCGCATGCGTTGCTTCAAGGCGTTCTTGCACAACCATTGGGCCGGATTGGCGATTTTTGTCGGGATCGTGCTGGATTACGCGTTGCGCTGATCCACAAAAACCTGTGGGAGCGAGGCTGCTCGCTCCCACAGGGACATAGTTGCTGCAGGAATCAGTGCTTAGGCATGTGCCACATGTCCTTGAACCCTTCCCCCTTCATGTCGCCCGGTTTTTCATCCATTTTGAAGGTGTAAAGCGGCTTGCCGTCATATGCCCACTGCATGGTGCCGTCATCACGCTTGATGGGGGTGAATTTGCCTTCAGCCTTGGCACCCGCCGGCGCCATCATCGGCGGCCAGTTCTTCGCGCAATCGCCGTTGCACATCGATTTACCGCCCGTGTCCTTGTCGAAGGTGTACACGGTCATGCCTTTGTGATCGGTCATCATGCCGTCTTTCATCATGACCGGGTCAGCGGCGAACGCCATCGACGGTAATGCAACGGCAGCAGCCATTAGCAGGGCTTTGAAAGAAGCAGTCATTTGAGTCATGGAAACCTTCTTTTGTGGTTGTCAGGATTCGGACTTAGAGCTTAGCCCAGGATCACGCCAACCGCCGGGCGACTAAAATACTGTCACACGACTGCAATAATTCCGTTATCTAATGCGGCGCAAGACAGTTAAATGACAAGAGGATTAAGGCATGGTTGGCAGGAGCATTCTGATCGTCGACGACGAAGCGCCCATTCGCGAAATGATCGCCGTTGCGTTGGAAATGGCCGGCTATGACTGCCTCGAGGCGGAGAACTCGCAGCAGGCACACGCCATCATCGTTGACCGCAAACCGGACCTGATCCTGCTCGACTGGATGCTGCCCGGCACCTCCGGCATCGAACTGGCCCGCCGCCTCAAGCGTGACGAGCTGACCGGGGACATCCCGATCATCATGCTCACCGCCAAGGGCGAAGAGGACAACAAGATCCAGGGGCTTGAAGTCGGCGCCGACGACTACATCACCAAGCCGTTTTCCCCACGCGAACTGGTCGCCCGCCTCAAGGCTGTGCTGCGCCGCGCCGGCCCGACCGATGGCGAAGCGCCGATCGAAGTTGGTGGCCTGTTGCTCGACCCGATCAGCCACCGTGTGACCATCGACGGCCGTCCGGCCGAGATGGGCCCGACCGAATACCGTCTGCTGCAATTCTTCATGACCCACCAGGAACGCGCCTACACGCGCGGGCAGTTGCTGGATCAGGTCTGGGGCGGCAACGTCTATGTTGAAGAGCGCACCGTCGACGTGCACATCCGGCGCCTGCGCAAAGCCCTCGGCGATGCCTACGAAAATCTGGTACAAACCGTGCGCGGCACCGGCTACCGGTTTTCCACCAAGGCCTGATCCGACCGCCAGACTCGCTGACAAGGACCGTATTTTCCGTGAATCAAAACTGGCATGGCACCCTGATTCGCCACATGCTGTTGCTGGTCACCGCCTGCCTGGTGATCGGCTTGATCAGCGGCTATTACGGCTGGAGCCTCGCTGCAGGCCTGGGCCTGTATCTGGCCTGGACGCTCAAGCAACTGCTGCGCCTGCACGAATGGCTGCGTCTGCACCAACCCGATGAAGCACCGCCCGATGGCTATGGCCTGTGGGGCGAGGTGTTCGACAGCATCTACCACCTGCAACGCCGCGACCAACGGGTACGCGGACGCCTGCAAGCGGTGATCGACCGAGTACAGGAGTCCACCGCCGCGCTCAAAGATGCAGTGATCATGCTCGACAGCGACGGCAACCTGGAATGGTGGAACCGCGCCGCCGAAACCCTGCTCGGCCTCAAGACCCCGCAAGACAGCGGCCAACCGGTGACCAACCTGGTGCGCCATCCGCGCTTCAAGGAATACTTCGAGCAGGACAGTTACGCCGAACCGCTGGAGATCCCTTCGCCGACCAATGATCGTGTGCGCATCCAGCTGTACCTCACGCGCTACGGCAACAACGAGCATCTGATGCTGGTGCGCGATGTCACGCGCATCCATCAACTGGAACAGATGCGCAAAGACTTCATCGCCAACGTCTCCCACGAACTGCGCACGCCGCTGACGGTGATCTGCGGCTACCTGGAAACCCTGCTCGACAATGTCGAGGAAGTGAATCCGCGCTGGAGCCGCGCCCTGCAGCAGATGCAGCAACAGGGCGGACGCATGCAGACGCTGCTCAACGACCTGCTGTTGCTGGCGAAACTGGAAGCCACCGATTACCCGTCGGACAATCAGCCGGTGCAGATCGACACCCTGCTGCAATCGATCAAGAGCGACGCCCAGCAGTTGTCCGGGCAGAAAAACCAGAAAATCACCCTCGAAGCCGACGGCAAGATCCTGCTCAAGGGCAGCGAGGCGGAACTGCGCAGCGCCTTCTCCAACCTGGTGTTCAACGCCGTGAAGTACACCCCGGCCGAGGGCAACATCCGCATTCGCTGGTGGGGCGACGAGCAAGGCGCGCACCTGAGCGTGCAGGACTCCGGGATCGGCATCGACAGCAAGCACCTGCCGCGCCTGACCGAACGCTTCTACCGTGTCGACTCCAGTCGCAACTCCAACACCGGCGGCACCGGGCTGGGCCTGGCAATCGTCAAACACGTGTTGCTGCGCCACCGCGCACGGATGGAGATCAGCAGCGTGCCTGGTCATGGCAGCACGTTCACCTGCCACTTCGCCCCGGCCCAGGTGGCCCAGGCACGGGCCATCAGCGCCGCCGAGTGATACCGGCCAGCACGCGCCACTAGGCAATCGCCAAGTCAGCCGCTACATTGGCTGACTTGCGTCTGCCTTTCAGGCGCGATTTTTTCTCTCTTACGAATCACACGGAACCTGCAAAACTCCATCATGGACCCTTCCCCTGGCTTGTCCCTCGCTACGATTTTCGCCGATTTCGGCATGATTCTTTTTGCTCTGATCCTGGTGTTGCTCAACGGCTTCTTCGTTGCGGCGGAATTTGCCATGGTCAAACTGCGCTCGACCCGGGTCGAGGCCATCGCCGACAAGAACGGCTGGCGCGGGCACATCCTGCGCACCGTTCACAGTCAACTGGATGCGTACCTCTCGGCCTGTCAGCTCGGTATCACCCTCGCCTCCCTCGGCCTGGGCTGGGTCGGTGAACCGGCGTTCGCGCACCTGCTCGAGCCGCTGCTGAGCGCGGTCGGCGTGCAGTCGCCGGAAGTGGTCAAAGGCATTTCGTTCTTTACCGCGTTCTTCATCATTTCCTACCTGCACATCGTGGTCGGTGAGCTGGCGCCCAAGTCATGGGCGATCCGCAAACCCGAGCTGCTGTCGCTGTGGACGGCAGTGCCGCTGTACCTGTTCTACTGGGCGATGTACCCGGCGATCTACCTGCTCAACGCCAGCGCCAATGCGATTCTGCGCATCGCCGGCCAGGGCGAACCCGGCCCGCATCACGAGCATCATTACAGCCGCGAAGAGCTGAAACTGATCCTGCACTCCAGCCGTGGTCAGGACCCGAGCGACCAAGGCATGCGCGTGCTGGCCTCGGCAGTGGAGATGGGCGAACTGGAGGTGGTCGACTGGGCCAACTCCCGCGAAGACCTGATCACCCTCGAATTCAACGCGCCGCTGAAAGAAATCCTCGCGATGTTCCGTCGCCACAAGTTCAGCCGCTACCCGGTGTACGACAGCGAGCGCCAGGAGTTCGTCGGCCTGCTGCACATCAAGGACCTGCTGCTGGAACTGGCGGCGCTGGACCACATTCCCGAGTCGTTCAACCTGGCCGAGCTGACCCGCCCGCTGGAGCGCGTGTCGCGGCACATGCCGCTGTCGCAGCTGCTGGAGCAGTTCCGCAAGGGCGGCTCGCACTTTGCCGTGGTCGAAGAGGCCGACGGCAACATCATCGGCTACCTGACCATGGAAGACGTGCTGGAAGTGCTGGTCGGCGACATCCAGGACGAACACCGCAAGGCCGAGCGCGGGATCCTCGCGTATCAGCCGGGCAAGCTACTGGTACGCGGCGACACGCCATTGTTCAAGGTTGAACGCCTGCTCGGTATCGACCTGGATCACATCGAAGCAGAAACCCTCGCCGGGCTGGTCTACGAGACTCTCAAGCGCGTCCCGGAAGAGGAAGAGGTGCTGGAAGTCGAAGGCCTGCGGATCATCATCAAGAAGATGAAAGGGCCGAAGATTGTGCTGGCCAAGGTGTTGATGCTGGATTGATCGCGATTGCAGGACAGCTTTTGTTGCGAGGGAGCTTGCTCCCGCTCGGCTGCACAGCAGCCGCAAAGCCGCGTGCAAGGTGTATCTGATCGAACGCGGTTTCAGGGCTTTGGGGCCGCTTCGCAGCCCAGCGGGAGCAAGCTCCCTCGCCACAGTTGAGCTCCACTGCCTTTATTGTTTGCCCAACGCAAAGTTGGGCAACGCCCCCAGTGGCTGGTTGAACTGATACGGAATCGACACCAGCCCCTGCCCGGTATTGCGCTGCACCACAAAGTGCAGGTGCGGGCCGCTGCTGTTGCCGGTATTGCCCGACAGCGCCAGCGGGCTGCCAACCGTCACCCGCTGCCCCTCGCGTACGCTCACTGAACCTTGCTTGAGGTGCAGGTACACGCCCATCGTGCCGTCGTCATGCAGCACCCGGACGAAATTGCCGGACGCATCATTGCCGCGCCCGCTCTGCGAATTTTCGGTTTTCACCACCACCCCGGCCCGTGCGGCGATGATCGGCGTGCCGACCGGCATGGCGATGTCCATCGCATACCGGTTCTTCGGCCCGTAGTGGCTGTACTGGCCGTTGGCGCCCTGACTCAGACGGAACGGCCCGCCCCGCCACGGCAACGGATAGCGATAGCTCTGCGCGGCGCCTGCAGGGTCACCCAGCGAATACTGAAATTGCGGTGAATACACCAGCGGCTGACCCTGGGTAATCGCTGTGAGCAGCGCCAACCGGGTATTACTGCGCGCAGGCAGCACTCGGCGGATGGTCTGGGCCGGCACGCCACGCACGTTGCTCATCCCGGTAAACGCCAGCGCAATCTCGACCGGTGCATACAGATCGTTGCGCACGAACACCACGTCGGCGCCCTTCTGCTTCTTGATGTCGAGGTACACCTGGCGCTCCAGATGTTCGACCATGCGGTCCTGAAACACGAACACCTGCGAGCCTTTGCTCGGTCGATCGCTGTACGAGACGACACCGTTGGCATCGGTGGATTTGTAGATGGTCATGGCCACAGTCGAGGTGGAGGCCAGGAAAAGACCACAGAGAAACAGCAGGCGCGCGAGCATGGGCAGAAATCTGTCGAAGGAAGGCCTGGAAAAGAGCCTAGCAGCTGAGACAGACCAGGCTAGTCGACAGATGTTTCAAGTCGCCCAGCGCACAAAGCAAAAGATCGCAGCCTGCGGCAGCTCCTACAGGGAAATGCATTCCAATGTAGGAGCTGCCGCAGGCTGCGATCTTTTCACAGACGCCGCTTACGCGCCCGGAACGAAGTGCTTCTGCGCCGTACCGCGGGCGATCAGGCGGGAGATGTAGTCGAGCTTCTGCGCATCCTGGTCGACGAAACGGAACGTCAGTTGCAGCCAGTCGCTGTCGGCTTTCTGTTCGTGGGCAACGATAGCGTGCAGGTAGCCGTTGAGGCGGGCGATTTCGGCGTTGTCGCCCTGCTCCAGATCGAGCACGGCGCTGTCGAGAATCTGCGGCAGGGCATCGGTGCGTTTCACCACCAACAGCGCTTCCTTGATGCTCAGGGCCTTGATCACGCATTGCTGGGTGCCGCCGGGCAGGCGCAGTTGGCCCTGGCCACGACCGCCGGCCGGCGCTTTGGAGGCGGCCGGAGCCTGGACTGGCGGGCTGTTGAGCAAGCCGCGGGACGGCGCCGCAGCAGGTGCCGCCGCAGCGGCAGGCTTGGCGAACGGATTGGCCGCCGCAGCGGCCGGCGCAGCACCGACCACCGCAGGCTTGCCACCGGTCAACGCGCTCAGGGAATCGTTGCCAAACGCCGAATTCATCTTGGTCGGCGCGCTGTTCATCAGGGTGTCGAGCTTGCCGACCTTGTTCAGCGCCTGCTTGACCTTGGTCAGCAGTTGCTCGTTGGTGAACGGCTTGCTGACGTAGCCGGAAACGCCGGCCTGAATCGCCTGCACTACGTTCTCTTTATCACCACGGCTGGTGACCATGATGAATGGCATGGTCTTGAGATTGTCCTGCTCGCGGCACCAGGTCAGCAGTTCAAGACCGGACATTTCCGGCATTTCCCAGTCGCACAGCACCAGGTCGAATGCTTCCTTGGCCAACATGGCCTGAGCCTTTTTGCCGTTGATGGCATCCTCGGTGCGGATCCCCGGGAAGTAATTACGCAGGCACTTTTTCACCAGGTCGCGAATGAACGAAGCATCGTCCACGACCAACACACTGATCTTGCTCATCCAACACCCCTATAAAAATCCCGGCAAGCATACCGCTTTGCTGATGGCACATTGCCAACAATCTTCAGTCACGCCGGGACTTTTCGTTCGCGGGTGCTGCTTTTCAATTCGATTTTCTGTTCAAGCGCCATAAACAAAAACGCCCGGCCAAAGGGCCGGGCGCTTTTCTCAGGCAATCTTACTTATCGTCAGCATCGCCCGGAACATTAGCGGTTTCGCCGCTTGTGCCTTGAACTTCTTCTTTCATGCGTTTGAGGCCCAGGTGGCGCACATCGGTGCCGCGTACCAGGTAGATCACCAACTCCGAGATGTTGCGCGCGTGGTCGCCGATACGCTCCAGCGAACGCAGCACCCAGATGATGCTCAGAACCCGCGAGATAGAGCGCGGGTCTTCCATCATGTAGGTCGCCAGCTCGCGTAGGGCGGTCTTGTATTCGCGGTCGATGACCTTGTCGTATTGCGCCACCGACAGCGCCAGATCGGCGTCGAAGCGGGCAAAGGCGTCCAGCGCATCGCGCACCATGTTGCGCACCTGGTCGCCGATATGACGCACTTCGACATAACCGCGCGGCGCTTCGCCTTCTTCGCACAGCTGGATGGCGCGGCGGGCGATCTTGGTCGCTTCGTCGCCAATGCGCTCCAGATCGATCACCGACTTGGAGATGCTGATGATCAGCCGCAGGTCGGACGCCGCCGGCTGACGACGGGCGAGAATGCGCAGGCATTCTTCGTCGATGTTGCGTTCCATCTGATTGATCTGGTCGTCGATCTCGCGCACCTGCTGGGCCAGACCGGAATCGGCCTCGATCAGCGCGGTGACCGCGTCGTTGACCTGCTTCTCGACCAGCCCGCCCATGGCCAGGAGGTGGCTGCGCACTTCCTCAAGCTCGGCGTTGAACTGCGCGGAGATGTGGTGGGTAAGGCCTTCTTTACTAATCATGTTGGCGTCCTTGGAGCGTCCGGTAAGGTGCGGTGGGCCGCAGCGTCAATTCTGTGAATAACCGCAACTGTCAGCCATAACGACCGGTGATGTAGTCTTCGGTCTGTTTCTTCGCCGGATTGGTGAACAGGGTATCGGTGTCGCCGAATTCCACCAGTTTGCCCATGTACATGAACGCCGTGTAGTCGGAAACCCGCGCGGCCTGCTGCATGTTGTGGGTCACGATGACGATGGTGAACTTTGACTTCAGCTCGTAGATCAGCTCTTCGACTTTCAGGGTCGAGATCGGGTCGAGGGCCGAGCACGGCTCGTCGAGCAGCAACACTTCCGGTTCAACGGCGATGGTGCGCGCGATCACCAGACGCTGCTGCTGACCACCGGACAGGCCGAGTGCCGAGTCGTGCAGACGGTCTTTGACCTCATCCCACAGTGCAGCGCCTTTCAACGCCCACTCGACCGCTTCGTCGAGGATGCGCTTCTTGTTGATGCCCTGGATACGCAGGCCGTAGACCACGTTTTCGTAAATGGTCTTGGGGAACGGGTTGGGCTTCTGGAACACCATGCCGACGCGGCGACGCAGCTCGGCGACGTCTTCACCCTTGCGGTAGATGTTGTTGCCGTACAGGTTGATCGCACCTTCGACACGGCAACCGTCAACCAGGTCGTTCATACGATTGAAGGTGCGCAGCAGCGTGGACTTGCCGCAGCCGGACGGGCCGATAAACGCGGTCACGCGCTGTTTCGGGATGTTCATGCTGACGTCGAACAGCGCCTGCTTCTCACCGTAGAACAGGCTCAGGCCCGGGACTTCGATGGCCACCGTTTCCTGCTCGAGGCTCAGGCTCTGCTTGTCGCGACCCAGGGCCGACATGTTGATGCCGTGGGTATGTGTTTCGTGCTGCATGGGAGGCTCCCTGTGCTAACAAATTCGGTTCGTTGAACCGCCGGACAACGCCAGCGGATTACTCAAATTCTGTGTCTGTCGCGACTCCTGTGGGAGCTGGCTTGCCAGCGATGGCATCACCGCGGTGTTACTGGCAGACCGAGTTGCCTGCATCGCTGGCAAGCCAGCTCCCACAGGGTCTGTATTAACTGTCCAAAGCTTTGTATTTTTCGCGCAGGTGGTTACGAATCCACACCGCCGACAGGTTCAACGTGGCGATCACCAGCACCAGCAGCAGCGCCGTGGCGTACACCAGCGGTCGTGCCGCTTCGACGTTCGGGCTCTGGAAGCCGACGTCATAGATGTGGAAGCCCAGGTGCATGATCTTCTGGTCCAGGTGCAGGTACGGGTAGTTGCCGTCCACCGGCAGCGACGGCGCCAGTTTCACCACACCCACCAGCATCAGCGGCGCCACTTCACCGGCGGCGCGGGCCACGGCGAGGATCATGCCGGTCATCATGGCCGGGCTGGCCATTGGCAGGACGATCTTCCACAGCGTCTCGGCCTTGGTCGCGCCCAGTGCCAGCGAGCCTTCACGGACGGTGCGCGGGATACGCGCCAGACCTTCCTCGGTCGCCACGATCACCACCGGCACCGCCAGCAGCGCCAGGGTCAACGAGGCCCAGAGCAGACCCGGTGTACCGAACGTCGGCGCCGGCAGTGCTTCGGGGAAGAACAGACGGTCGACCGAACCACCCAGCACGTAGACGAAGAAGCCCAGACCGAACACGCCGTAAACGATCGCCGGAACACCGGCGAGGTTGTTCACCGCGATGCGGATGATCCGGGTCAGGGCGTTCTGCTTGGCGTATTCACGCAGGTACACCGCCGCCAGCACGCCGAACGGGGTGACGATCATCGCCATGATCAGGGTCATCATCACGGTGCCGAAGATCGCCGGGAAGATCCCGCCTTCGGTGTTCGCTTCACGCGGGTCATCCGAGAGGAACTCCCAGACCTTGCCAAAGTAGAAACCGATCTTGGTCATCGTGCCCATGGCGTTCGGCTGGTAAGCGTGAACCACTTTGCCCAGGCTGATTTCGATCTCTTTGCCGTTGGCATCGCGGGCGGTCAACGCGTCGCGGTTGAACTGCGCATGCAGATCGCTCAGGCGTGCTTCGACGTCCTGATAACGCGCGTTCAGCTCGGCACGCTCGGCGTCCATGTCCGCTTGCGCGGTGGCGTCGAGCTTGCCGTCCAGTTCCAGCTTGCGCCCGTGCAGACGGATGCGTTCCAGCCCTGCGTTGATCGCACCGATGTCAGTCTTTTCCAGCGATTTGAGCTGTGCAGCCAGGCCGTTCACCCGGTTGATCCGCGCTTGTAGCTCAGGCCACGCCGCTTCACCTTCGGCGATCACCTTGCCGTCCTGTTTGACGTTGACCAGGTAGCCGTAGAAGTTGCCCCACTCGCGACGCTCGATCGCCATCAGTTCCGGCGGCGTGGTCTGCTTGGTCAGCCACTCGCCGACCACCCAGGTGAAGTCGTTGCCGTTCAGGTCGCGGTTACCGACCTTGATCAGCTCGCGGGTCATGAATTCCGGGCCCTGATCAGGCACCGGCAGGCCGGCGCTTTTCAGGCGTGCGCGCGGTACTTCTTCTTTCTGTACCACTTCGCCGATGACCAGGTGATTGGCCTGGCCCGGTACGTCGTAGCTGGCGTGGATCAGGTCCGCCGGCCAGAAGTGACCCAGACCGCGCACGGCAATCACCGCCAGCAGGCCAATGGTCATGATGACCGCGATGGACACCGCGCCACCGCTGATCCAGACGCCCGGGGCGCCGCTCTTGAACCATCCATTCAGGGAGTTCTGTTTCACAGACTTCTACCTTTCTTAAAGCGACGAGTATTTCTTGCGCAGACGCTGACGAATCAGTTCTGCCAGGGTGTTCATGACGAAGGTGAACAACAGCAGCACCAGCGCCGAGAGGAACAGCACGCGGTAGTGACTGCCGCCGACTTCCGACTCAGGCATTTCCACCGCGACGTTGGCGGCCAGGGTGCGCAGGCCTTCGAACAGGTTCATTTCCATGACCGGAGTGTTACCGGTGGCCATCAACACGATCATGGTTTCGCCGACCGCACGGCCCATGCCGATCATCAGCGCCGAGAAGATCCCCGGGCTGGCGGTGAGGATCACCACGCGGGTCATGGTCTGCCACGGCGTGGCACCAAGCGCCAGGGAACCGAGGGTCAGGCCACGCGGCACGCTGAACACGGCGTCTTCGGCAATCGAGTAGATGTTCGGGATCACCGCAAAACCCATCGCCAGACCCACCACCAGAGCGTTGCGCTGGTCGTAGGTGATGCCCAGGTCGTGGGAGATCCACATGCGCATGTCACCGCCGAAGAACCAGTTCTCCATGTACGGGCTCATGTACAGCGACAACCAACCGACAAACAGGATCACCGGAATCAGCAGCGCACTTTCCCAGCCATCCGGGACTTTCAGGCGGATCGACTCAGGCAGGCGACTGAAGGTAAAACCGGCGACCAGAATGCCGATCGGCAACAGCATCAGCAGACTGAAGATGCCCGGCAGATGCCCTTCCACATACGGGGCGAGGAACAGACCGGCGAAGAACCCGAGGATCACCGTCGGCATCGCTTCCATCAACTCGATCACCGGCTTGACCTTGCGGCGCATGCCCGGGGCCATAAAGTAGGCGGTGTAGATCGCAGCGGCAACCGCCAGCGGTGCCGCCAGCAGCATCGCGTAGAACGCGGCTTTCAGGGTGCCGAAGGTCAGTGGCGAGAGACTCAGTTTCGGTTCGAAATCGGTGTTGGCCGCCGTCGATTGCCAGACGTATTTAGGCTCGTCGTAGTTCTCGTACCAGACCTTGCTCCACAACGCGCTCCACGACACTTCCGGGTGCGGGTTGTCGAGCAGCAGCGGTTGCAGCTTGCCGCCGGCCTCGACGATCACCCGGTTGGCGCGCGGCGACAGGCCGAACAGGCCCTGACCTTCGGCCACCGGCTCGACCAGCAACGTGCGGTGCGCGGTGCTGTGGAACACACCGAGCTTGCCGCTGGCATCAAGGGCCACGAAGCCCTTGCGACGCTCTTCGGCGGTGATTTCAACGATCGGCGTGGTGCCCATCTGGAAAGTACGGATCTGCTTCAGGCGCAGTTCGCCATCGGTATCACGGGCCATGAACCACTGGGCCAGGCCACCCTTGGAGTCACCGATGATCAGCGAGATGCCACCCACCAGTTGCGTGCTCGCAGTGACTTCGGCGTCAGCGTTTTCCAGCAGTTTGTAGCGACCGTTGAGGCTCTTGTCGCGCAGGCTGAACACGTCGGCCTGGGCGCGCCCGTTGACCACGTACAGCCATTGCTGGCGCGGGTCGACGAAGATGTTTTTCACCGGCTCGGTCATCTGCGGCAGTTCGATACGCTTCTGCTCGTTGGTGACTTCGCCGGTCATCATGTTTTCTTCGCTGGTCAGCGACAGCACATTAAGTTGCGCACCGGTCGAGCCGACCAGCATCAGCGTCGAATCGGTGGCGTTGAGGCTGACGTGCTCCAGCGCACCGCCGCTCTCGTTCACTGCGATCGGGGCTTCGCCGTACGGGTATTCGATGGCCGGGGTGATGGTTTTCTTGCCATCGGGATAGCTGACTTTATAGGTGTGACGGAACACCAGCGCCTGGCCGTTGGACAGGCCCACCGCTACCAGCGGATGACCTGGCTGATCTTCGCCAATGGAAGTGACGGTCGCGCCAGCAGGAACCGGCAGATCGACGCGCTTCAATTCAGCGCCACTGTCGATGTCGAAGAACAGCGCCTGGCCTTTGTCGGAAACGCGCATTGCCACCTGATTCTGCTCTTCGAGCGAAATCATCAGCGGCTTGCCGGCGTCCTGCATCCAGGCTGGGGTAATGGCATCTTTCGCGGTCAGGCTGGCACCCTGGAACAACGGGGCAACGACGTAGGCGAGGAAGAAGAAGATCAGCGTGATGGCTGCCAGCACCGCCAGACCGCCAACGAGGACGTACCAGCGGGTGAAGCGATCCTTGAGCGCGCGAATGCGGCGCTTGCGTTGCAACTCAGGCGTATTGAAGTCAATGCGCTTGGGAGGGTTCGTAGTCATTTTGGAATTGGCCAGATCATTCATGCGCACACCCTAGCGATCCTGTATGACAGAAAGATGACAATGCAGTGACGCAGCAAATCCGCCGCCAGCGGGGCACTGGCAGTGGATAAAAGAATTCGGGGAGTGTGGGGCGAACTTGCTCGCGAAAGTGCCGGTTCTGAAGGCCGCTTCGCGAGCAGGCTCGCTCCCACATGAGTCAGGCGGGGTTTACCCCTGACTCAGTTTGTTACTTTTTTGCGACTTCAGCGCCGCCTTCCTGCAGACCCAGGTCAGCCAGTGCTTTTGCAGCAACCTTGGCTGGCAGTGGGATGTAGCCGTCTTTCACCACCACTTCCTGGCCCTGTTTGGACAGAACCAGTTTCACGAACTCGGCTTCCAGCGGGGCCAGAGGCTTGTTCGGGGCCTTGTTCACGTAAACGTAGAGGAAGCGCGACAGTGGGTACTTGCCGTTCAGGGCGTTTTCTTCGGTGTCTTCGATGAAGTCAGTGCTGCCTTTCTTCGACAGAGCAACAGTCTTCACGCTGGCAGTCTTGTAGCCGATGCCCGAGTAGCCGATGCCGTTCAGCGAGGAGCTGATCGACTGCACAACCGACGCCGAACCTGGTTGTTCGTTGACGTTAGGCTTGTAGTCGCCTTTGCACAGGGCTTCTTCCTTGAAGTAGCCGTAAGTGCCGGATACCGAGTTACGACCGAACAGTTGCACTGGCTTGTTGGCCAGGTCGCCGGTCACGCCCAGGTCGCCCCAGGTTTTCACGTCGGCTTTGGCGCCGCACAGACGGGTAGACGAGAAGATCGCGTCAACCTGTTCCATGGTCAGGTGCTGGATCGGGTTGTCCTTGTGCACGAACACCGCCAGGGCGTCCACGGCCACCGGAATAGCAGTTGGCTTGTAGCCGTATTTCTGTTCGAAGGCCGCCAGTTCGGTGTCCTTCATCTTGCGGCTCATCGGGCCCAGGTTGGAGGTGCCTTCGGTCAGCGCAGGTGGCGCGGTGGCGGAGCCAGCAGCCTGAATCTGGATGTTTACGTTCGGGTATTCTTTCTTGTAGTTCTCAGCCCACAGGGTCATGAGGTTGGCCAGAGTGTCGGAACCAACGCTGGACAAGTTGCCCGATACACCGGTGACCTTGGTGTAAGCCGGAATTGCCGGGTCAACGCCAGCGGCTACCGCGTGGGCAGTCGCAACGCCAGCAGCGACAAAAGTCATTGCCGCCATCAAACGCTTCAGTTTCATGCCTTACTCCTAGCAGATAGGGTGTGTTAAGTCGGGGCCAAGTATCAGCAGGCCGTGTGAACACTCTATGGCTGAAATATGACAATTGGATGAAAGGCCAGCATGGGAGTTTTTAATGGATGATTCGAGTCGCCCCCTTCGCGAGCAGGCCCGCTCCCACAGTTGAAATGCATTCCAATGTGGGAGCGAGCCTGCTCGCGAAGGGGCCGGTACTGCTGGAGGAAATTACGGATCAGCGACCCTTGTTCCAGAGCCACGCGCCAACAAGAATCCCCATCGCGCACAGCACCGCCACATAGTAGGCCGGGCCCATCGCACTCTCTTTAAGCAGCAGGCTGACCACCATCGGCGTCAGGCCACCGAAGATCGCGTACGCCACGTTGTACGAGAACGACAGCCCGCTGAAGCGCACCACCGGCGGGAACGCCTTGACCATCACGTAGGGCACCGCACCGATAGTGCCGACCAGCAGACCGGTCAGCGCATACAGTGGGAACAGCCAGTTCGGGTGGTCGGCGAGGCTGTGGTAGAAAGTCCAGGAGCTGATCAGCAGGCCCAGGCTACCGAAGACAAACACCCGGCCGGCGCCGAAACGGTCCGCCAGGGCGCCGGAGATGATGCAACCGACGCTGAGGAACACGATCGCCAGGCTGTTCGATTGCAGCGCCACCGTTGGCGAGAAGTGATAGACCGTCTGCAGCACGGTCGGGGTCATCAGAATCACCACGACGATCCCGGCGGACAGCAGCCAGGTCAGCAGCATCGAGATCGCAATTGCTCCGCGATGGTCACGCAGCACCGCACGCAGCGGTACTTCTTCGGCCAGCGCCTTGCGCAGTTGCAATTCGGCGAACACCGGGGTTTCGTGCAGCCAGCGGCGCAGGTACACCGAGAACAGGCCGAACACGCCGCCGAGCAGGAATGGAATCCGCCAGGCGTAGTCGGACACCTCCACTGGCGTGTAGATGCTGTTGATTGCCGTGGCGACCAGCGAGCCGAGCAAGATGCCGGCGGTCAAACCGCTGGTCAGTGTCCCGCAGGCGTAGCCGATGTGCCTTTGCGGCACGTGTTCGGAAACGAAGACCCACGCCCCCGGCACCTCTCCGCCAATCGCTGCGCCCTGGATCACCCGCATCAGCAGCAACAGAATCGGCGCCCACAGGCCGATCTGTGCGTAGGTCGGCAGCAGACCCATGATCAGGGTCGGCACGGCCATCATGAAAATGCTCAGGGTGAACATTTTCTTGCGCCCCAGCAGGTCGCCGAAGTGCGCCATGACGATGCCGCCCAGCGGCCGCGCGAGGTAACCGGCGGCGAAAATGCCGAAGGTCTGCATCAGGCGCAGCCACTCGGGCATGTCGGCCGGGAAGAACAGCTTGCCGACCACGGTGGCGAAGAACACGAAGATGATGAAATCGTAAAACTCCAGCGCACCGCCCAAGGCCGATAGCGACAGAGTCTTGTAATCATTGCGGGTCAGGGGGCGTGCAGGTTGCTCGGGCTGCGCGAGGCTCGAAGGCGCTGTGGTCATGGCAAGGGCTTCTCTTATAGGCGGATCTACCGCCACAACAACGCTGGCTGTGGCTTGGGCAGGTTCGGCACCATAGCAAATTGTTCGAAAAAGCACATAGAGGCGCGTATTTGCCGGTCAAAATCAGAACCCGAAGGTCGTCGTGGAGTCTACCGACCGATATACTCGCAACCTTGCTCCGGTTTGTAGGGGGTTGCTGTGCGAAAACGTCGTTGGTCGCCCTGGTGCGTGGATCCAGCCGCTTTCGCAGAGTTTCCCTTTAGACGCCTATGGAAAACGTGACGAACGCAGTATGTTCGGTGCTGAATCGTTTTTCCTGAAGACGGCTACCACCAGCAATACCAACGAAGAGTCACGGGTCAGAGGCACCCCCGGCATGATAGAGCTCGAACAAGAAGATCCGATCCCGCAAGGCGACCTGGCCTTGCAAATCACCGCACTCCCGCGCGAGACCAACGGCTTTGGCGATATTTTCGGCGGCTGGCTGGTGGCGCAGATGGACCTGGCGGGGACCGCGATGGCCAGCCGCGTTGCCGGTGGCCGTGTGGCGACCGTGGCCATCGACCGCATGGCCTTTCTGGTGCCGGTCGCGGTCGGTGCGCAATTGTCCTTTTATACCCAGACCCTGGAAATCGGCCGCAGCTCGATCCAGATGATGGTCGAAGTGTGGAGCGACGATCCGCTGTCCAGCGAGTGGCGTAAAGTGACCGAGGCGGTATTCGTCTTCGTCGCCATCGACGGCAGCGGTCGCACCCGCTCAGTGCCACCGCGCGCGCGTTAAACATCGCCGCGGTTTTGCGGTCGATAGTCGTCCCAAGTGTCTGATCGAGAGCTGTCCCATGAACACGCCCAACGTTGAAGCCGTGAAACTGGATGAACTGAACTGCTGGCGCATCCGCCACGGTCAGGCCGAAGTGCTGGTCGCCCAGCAAGGCGCGCACATCCTCAGTTATCAGATCGACGGCCAGCCGCCGATCATCTGGCTCAACGACAAGGCGGTGTTCAAGACCGGCAAGAGCATCCGCGCCGGTGTGCCGGTGTGCTGGCCGTGGTTCGGCAAGTTCGAACGCAACCCGCAGCACGTGCAGGCCATGTACACCGGTGAGCAACCGGCACCCGCACACGGTCTGGTGCGAGCGATGGATTGGGAGCTGGGCGGCATCGAATCAGAGGCTGACGGCGTCAAGGTCGAATTCAAGCTGCCCTACCCCGAAGGTGGCCTGCCGGGCTGGCCGCATCAGGTCGATCTGACCCTGACCCTGCATCTGAATGATCAGTTGCACATCAGCCTGACCAGCCATAACCGGGGTGTCGAAACCGTCAGCATCAGCCAGGCGCTGCACACTTATTTCGCAGTCAGCGATGTGCGCAACGTGCACGTCGACGGTGTGGACGGTCTGGAGTACGTCGAGACCCTGGACAACTGGAACACTCACCACCAGCAAGGCGCACTGCGCTTCGCCGGGGAAACCGACCGCATCTACCTCGAGGCTCCGCCGCAACTGAGTATCGTCGACCCGGCCTGGGAGCGGCGCATCGTACTGACCGCAAGCGGCTCACGCACCGCAGTGATCTGGAACCCGTGGATCGACCGCGCCGCCGCGTTCAGCGACATGGACAACGACGGCTGGCAGCGCATGCTGTGCATCGAGACGGCGAATGTGATGAATGATGTGGTGAATCTGGCGTCGGGTGCGAGCCATACGATGGGTGTCAGCGTCGGTAGTAAACCGCTTTAACCAGTACCGCAAAACAAAATGTGGGAGCGAGCCTGCTCGCGAATGCGTTATGTCAGCCACTCTTCAAGTGCCTGATACACCGCTTTCGCGAGCAGGCTCGCTCCCACAGTTGTTTTGGGGTGACGATTACAGATCGGACTCCTGCACCACCCGCACCTTGTCCGCTTCCAGCGCATACGCCGCGTCGGCCAGGTCATTGCTGACCTTCTCGATCTTCAGCGTGCCGGTTACCCACAACGGCGTATAGATGTCATCCAGCTTCAAGCCCTTTGGATAACGCACCAGCACCAGTTGATTCGGCGGCGGTGGCGGTACGTGGATGCACGCGCCCGGGTATGGCACGAGGAAGAACAGCGTGCTGCGACCCTTCGCATCGGATTCCAGCGGCACCGGGTAACCACCGATGCGGATGTGCTTGTCGTTCATCGACGCCACGGTCTTGGTCGAATACATCACCGCCGGCAAACCCTTGGCCTGCTTCATGCCGCCCTTCTCGGTGAAGGTGCCGGTGGCTTCCGGGGAGTTGTGGTCGATTTCGGGCATGGCCTCGAGGGCTTTCTGGTCCGACTTGGGCATCAGTTCCAGCCAGTCGGTTTCCGGCAGTTCGCCGGCGTGGGCCAGACCGCTGCCCAGCAAAAGGAGAGTCAACAAAAGACGGCGCATGGAGGTGCTCGGTAAAAAATGCTCGGATAAAGGAAGGACGTTGAATCGCCGAGCATTCTAGCCCTCCCTGCCGCGTTGGCAGAGAGGACTTGGTCGCTTGGATCAGTTCTTTTTGATCAGGCCGTAGATCACCAGCAGCACGATCGCGCCGACCAGCGCACCGATGAAGCCAGCGCCTTGACCTGCCTGATAGATACCCAGGGCCTGGCCGCCGTAAGTGGCCGCCAGCGAACCGCCGATACCGAGCAGGATGGTCATGATCCAGCCCATGCTGTCATCGCCCGGTTTGAGGAAGCGTGCCAGCAGGCCGACGATCAAGCCGATAAAGATGGTTCCGATAATTCCCATGGCATTTCCCTCTGACACTTAATAGTAGATATGCCAAAGCCTAGTCAGACTTTGGCATCCTGCCATGAGAGAACGGCGAGCCCTGAATGGTTCCGCCGCTGCCAGATGAAACTGTCGTTACTCGGCGATCAGCGCTTCGACCTTGACGATCTGCGCCTGCAGCGTGGCCATGTCGGCGCAGCGCAGGTTGGCGTGACCAACCTTGCGCCCGGCCTTGAAGGCTTTGCCGTAGTGATGCAGATGGCAGTCTTCGATGGCGATGACTTTCTCAACCGGCGGAACCACGCCGATGAAGTTGAGCATGGCGCTCTCGCCGACCTTGGCCGTCGAGCCCAGCGGCAGGCCGGCTACGGCGCGCAGATGGTTTTCGAACTGGCTGCACTCGGCGCCTTCGGTGGTCCAGTGCCCGGAGTTGTGCACGCGCGGGGCGATTTCGTTGGCCTTGAGGCCACCGTCGACTTCAAAGAATTCGAACGCCATCACGCCGACGTAATCCAGCTGCTTGAGCACACGGCTGGAGTAGTCTTCGGCTAAAGCCTGCAGCGGGTGATTGGTGCTCGCCACCGATAGCTTGAGGATGCCACTGTCGTGGGTGTTGTGCACCAGCGGGTAGAAGCGGGTTTCACCATCGCGGGCACGCACGGCGATCAGCGAAACCTCACCGGTGAACGGCACGAAGCCTTCCAGCAGGCAGGCCACGCTGCCCAGCTCGGCGAAGGTACCGATCACGTCTTCAGGCTTGCGCAGGACTTTCTGACCCTTGCCGTCGTACCCCAGGGTGCGGGTTTTCAGCACGGCCGGCAGACCGATCGAAGCCACGGCGGCGTCCAGGTCGGCTTGCGATTGAATGTCGGCGAAGGCCGGGGTCGGAATGCCCAGGTCCTTGAACATGCTCTTCTCGAACCAGCGGTCGCGAGCGATGCGCAGGGCCTCGGCGCTCGGATAGACCGGGACGAATTGCGAGAGAAACGCCACGGTCTCCGCCGGGACGCTTTCGAACTCGAAGGTCACCAGGTCGACTTCGTCAGCCAGTTGGCGCAGGTGATCCTGATCGCCGTAATCGGCCCGCAGGTGTTCGCCCAGCGCGGCGGCACAAGCATCCGGCGCAGGGTCGAGGAAAGCGAAGTTCATGCCCAGCGGAGTGCCCGCCAGCGCCAACATGCGGCCCAACTGGCCGCCACCGATTACACCGATCTTCATCTCAACAACCTCAGGCAATACGTGGGTCTGGATTGTCCAGGACGCTGTCTGTCTGCTCGGCACGGAAGGTTTTCAGTACCGCGTGGAATTGTGGATGCTTGGCGCCGAGGATGCTCGCCGACAGCAGCGCGGCGTTGATCGCGCCGGCCTTGCCGATGGCCAGGGTGGCAACCGGGATGCCCGCCGGCATCTGCACGATCGACAGCAGCGAATCGACGCCCGAGAGCATCGACGACTGCACCGGAACGCCCAGCACCGGCAGGTGGGTCTTGGCCGCACACATGCCTGGCAGGTGGGCTGCGCCACCGGCACCGGCGATGATCACCTCGATGCCACGGCCCTCAGCCTCTTCGGCGTACTGGAACAGCAGATCCGGGGTGCGGTGGGCGGAAACCACCTTGACCTCGTACGGGATGCCGAGCTTTTCCAGCATATCGGCGGTGTGGCTAAGGGTGGACCAATCGGACTTGGAGCCCATGATCACGCCAACCAGTGCACTCATCGTCGCGCCTCTTCTCTCTGGGCGCCCGCAGGCGCGTCAAAAACAACAAGCCACGCAGGATTGCGTGGCTTGATTGTACGAAAAATGGCCGGACGTACCGGCCGAAGGCCGCGCAGTATACCGCAAAGAAAGCAATAAACAGCCCCCGAAACGACCATCTGTCAAATCAGCGAAAGGCCCGGTTTTATTGACTTGAAGGTCAGCGCTCCAGCATCACTCGATACCTGTGGGAGCTGGCTTGCCAGCGATGGCGTCGGATCAGTAACCACAGGCGGTGACTGACCCACCGCCATCGCTGGCAAGCCAGCTCCCACAGGGTTGTTGGGTGGGTTCAAGAAGCCTGCGCAGCGCCGCCTTCAAGCTTGCGCCACAACAACCGCACGTTAGCCTTGCGCACCAGTGCGCAGCGGTACAGGCGAATTTCCAGCGGTACATGCCATTGCGGGCCGCCGCAGACCACCAGTTCGCCGCGGGCCAGCTCGGCACGCACGCTCAGTTGCGGTACCCAGGCGATGCCGAGGCCTTCCAGGGCCATGCTTTTCAGGCTGTCGGCCATGGCGGTTTCATAGATCGTGGTAAAGCGCAGCTGACGTTGACGCAGCAAACCATTCACCGAGCGCCCGAGAAACGCCCCGGCGCTGTACGCCAGCAACGGCACGCTGACGTCGCCTTCCAGATCGAACAGCGGCTTGCCTTCGGCATCCGCCGCACACACCGGCAGCATCTCGGTCTGGCCCAGGTGCAACGACGGGAAGATTTCCGGGTCCATCTGCATCGCTGCGTCCGGGTCGTAGAACGCCAGCATCAGGTCGCAGCCGCCTTCGCGCAGCGCGTGCACCGCGTCGCCGACGTTGGTTGCCACCAATCGCGTGGCGATATTCAGCCCTTCGTTACGCAGTTGCGCAATCCAGCGCGGGAAGAAGCCCAGCGCCAAAGAGTGCGCGGCGGCGACCTGCATCACTTCGCCCTGCCCGCCTTCGAGGTGATGCAGATGACGCAGCACTTCACCGAGCTGTTCGACCACGGTGCGCGCGGTCACCAGAAACAGTTGCCCGGCCGCCGTCAATTCGATCGGCGTGCGCGAGCGGTTGACCAGCGTCAGGCCCAGCGCCGCTTCGAGGCTGCGAATCCGCCGACTGAACGCCGGCTGGGTCACGAAACGCCGTTCGGCCGCCTGCGAGAAGCTGCGGGTGGCGGCCAGGGCACTGAAGTCCTCGAGCCATTTGCTTTCCAGATTCATCACGCCCTCCCGGGAACGCACCAAAACAGGTCACACGTCTGCCGCGCAGGCGGCGTCACACGGGCATTATGCCGAATGTGCATAGGCCAGTGTTTAACAGCATTGGCCCAAAAAATCCCGTAAGCCTAGCATTCGCAGCGTTCCGGCATAGACCGGGTCCATATCGAGATGATTTCTATCATGTCCTCCGCTGCATCTTTCCGCACAGAAAACGACCTGCTTGGCGCCCTCGAAGTACCGGCTCAAGCGTATTACGGCATCCAGACCCTGCGAGCGGTGAACAACTTCCGTCTCTCCGGCGTTCCGATTTCGCATTACCCGAAACTGGTTGTGGGTCTGGCGATGGTCAAACAGGCCGCCGCTGACGCCAACCGTGAGTTGGGTCACCTGAGCGAAGCCAAGCACGCTGCCATCAGCGAAGCCTGTGCCCGATTGATCCGCGGTGATTTCCACGAAGAATTCGTGGTCGACATGATTCAAGGTGGCGCCGGTACGTCCACCAATATGAACGCCAACGAAGTGATCGCCAATATTGCGCTCGAAGCAATGGGTCACCAGAAAGGCGAGTACCAGTACCTGCACCCGAACGACGACGTGAACATGGCGCAGTCGACCAACGACGCCTACCCGACCGCGATCCGTCTGGGTCTGCTGCTGGGTCACGACGCGCTGCTGGCCAGCCTCGACAGCCTGATTCAGGCCTTCGCCGCCAAGGGTGAAGAATTCAACCACGTCCTGAAGATGGGTCGTACCCAACTGCAAGACGCTGTGCCAATGACCTTGGGTCAAGAGTTCCGCGCATTCGCCACCACCATGGGCGAAGACCTGGCCCGTCTGAAGACGCTGGCCCCGGAACTGCTGACTGAAGTGAACCTGGGCGGTACCGCGATCGGCACCGGCATCAACGCCGACCCGCGCTATCAGGCGCTGGCCGTTCAGCGTCTGGCGCTGATCAGCGGTCAGCCGCTGGTGCCCGCTGCCGACCTGATCGAAGCCACCTCCGACATGGGCGCCTTCGTGCTGTTCTCCGGCATGCTCAAGCGCACTGCGGTCAAGCTGTCGAAGATCTGCAACGACCTGCGCCTGCTGTCCAGCGGCCCACGCACCGGCATCAACGAGATCAACCTGCCGGCGCGTCAGCCAGGCAGCTCGATCATGCCCGGCAAGGTCAACCCGGTAATCCCGGAAGCCGTTAACCAGGTGGCCTTCCAGGTCATCGGTAACGACCTGGCGCTGACCATGGCAGCCGAAGGCGGCCAACTGCAGCTGAACGTGATGGAGCCGCTGATCGCGTTCAAGATCCTCGACTCGATCCGCCTGCTGCAACGCGCCATGGACATGCTGCGCGAGCACTGCATCGTCGGCATTACCGCCAACGAAGCCCGCTGCCGCGAACTGGTCGAGCACTCGATCGGTCTGGTCACCGCGCTGAACCCGTACATCGGCTACAAAAACGCCACCCGCATCGCCCGTATCGCCCTTGAAAGCGGCCGTGGCGTGCTGGAACTGGTGCGCGAAGAAGGCCTGCTCGACGAAGCCATGCTCGCCGACATCCTGCGCCCGGAAAACATGATTGCCCCGCGTCTGGTTCCGCTCAAAGCCTGAGCCGACGCGTTATTTGTAGCACCGCTCACCAGGTCGAGGGACTAGACACCTCTCACCTTTTGAGGGCTTGGGGATTTGTCCCCAAGCCTTTTTTTTTAACTTTCTGATACTGAGACCCGTATGTCTGGGGACTGAACAGTGTGGGAGCGAGCCTGCTCGCGAAGGCGGCACATTCAACGCCAATGCGCCTGATACACCGCTTTCGCGAGCAAGCTCGCTCCCACAGAAGAGCAGTTCCCGCACAAGCCCGGCGCCGGTAACGCCGGGTGTTTCAAGGCTTCGTTTCGTCGCTTGCACCACGAGCGTGCAGACGGGCGCCGCACTGATCGGTATAGTGCCGCCCCTCTTCGCGTGAGCGGTCGTCGGTAACGAGGCCATAACCCATGCGAAACCCGAACTAATAACAAACCCGCGAAATGGATCCGGGACGAAACCTTCGCCTCACCTGTCGTGCCGCGCGCAAACCGGTGTAACGCGATGTTTCTGAACATCCAGCATTTGCTTACACAAAAAACAGCGAGGAAAAATCCATGCTCGAAGTCATCAACGACTTCCTCTCAGGGAAAGTACTGATCGTGCTCATTGTCGGGCTCGGTAGCTACTTCACGATTCGCTCGCGTTTCGTTCAATTGCGCCACTTCTTCCACATGTTCGCGGTATTCCGCGACAGCCTCAAAAGCAGCGGCGGGCAACTCAGCTCGTTCCAGGCCCTGATGCTCAGCCTTGCTGGCCGCGTCGGTGCAGGCAACATCGCCGGTGTCGGCATCGCCGTGACCCTCGGTGGTCCGGGTGCGGTGTTCTGGATGTGGGTGACCGCACTGGTCGGCATGTCCAGCAGCTTCTTCGAATGCACCCTGGCGCAGGTCTACAAGCGCGCCGACGGTGACGGTCTGTACCGTGGCGGCCCGGCTTACTACATCCAGCACGGCCTGAAACTCAAAGGCATGGCGGTGGTGTTCTCGGTCCTGCTGCTGGTCACCTACGGCTTCGCCTTCATCGGCCTGCAGTCCTACACCGTGACCCACTCGCTGCAAAACGCCTTTGCCTTCGACCCAAGCCACACCGGGATCGTCCTGGCAGTGCTGCTGGCCATCACCTTCATCGGCGGCATCAAGCGCATCGCTGCCGTGTCCGACCTGCTGGTACCGGTCAAGACTCTGGCCTATATCGGCGTGACCCTGTACGTGATCGGCACCCAGATCGAACACGTGCCAGCGATGCTGGAAACCATCTTCAAGAGCGCCTTCGGTCTCGACCCGGCCTTCGGTGGCCTGCTCGGCAGCGCCATCGTCATGGGCGTGAAGCGTGGCGTGTTCGCCAACGAAGCGGGCCTGGGCAGTGCGCCGAACGTCGCCGCCGTGGCCTCGGTGAAACACCCGGGCGCTCAGGGCGTGGTTCAGGCCTTCAGCGTGTTCCTCGACACCTTCGTGATCTGCACCTGCACCGCGCTGCTGATCCTGCTGTCGGGCTTCTACACCCCGGGCTTCGAAGGTGACGGCATCGTTCTCACCCAGAACTCGCTGGCCGCCGTGGTCGGTGACTGGGGACGCATCTTCGTCAGCGTCGCGCTGTCGCTGTTCGTCTTCACCTGCATCCTCTACAACTACTACCTGGGCGAAAACAGCCTGCAGTTCCTCAGCCGCAACCGCGCGTTGCTGATGGTTTTCCGCGGTCTGGTCCTGGCGCTGGTGGTATGGGGTTCGATGCAAGACCTCTCGACCGTATTCGCCTTCGCTGACATCACCATGACGTGCCTGGCCTTCGTCAACCTGATGGCCCTGACCATGCTGTTCAAGGTCGGCATGCGTGTCATGCGCGACTACGACGAGCAGCGCCGCGCCGGCATCAAGCAGCCGGTGTTCGATTCCAGCAAATTTGCCGATCTGGATTTGGACTTGAAGGCCTGGCCGACCGAGGCGCCAGCCGTCGGCAAGACCGCAGTCGAGCCGCAAGGCATCCCTGCAGCGCAACGCTGACAGGTGAATGACGGGCGCATCCCCTGCGCCCGTCAGTTACAGTTCGTAAAACTGTGGGAGCGAGCCTGCTCGCGAAAGCGGCGGATCAGTCGACATTCTGGTATCTGACCCACCGCATTCGCGAGCAAGCCCGCTCCCACAGGAACTCATCGTTTCGGAGAATCCTATGAACCCTTCGACTTATCCCGCCGCCCAACACGTCATGGTGCTCTACACCGGTGGCACCATTGGCATGCAGGCCAGCGCCAACGGCCTGGCCCCGGCGTCCGGTTTCGAAGCCCGCATGCGCGACTACCTGCACAGCCAGCCCGAACTGGTGGTGCCGCAGTGGCGCTTCCGGGAAATGTCGCCGCTGATCGACAGCGCCAACATGACCCCGGCCTACTGGCAGCAACTGCGCGAAGCGGTGGTCGATGCGGTGGACGTGCAAGGCTGCGACAGCGTACTGATCCTGCATGGCACCGACACCCTGGCCTACAGCGCTGCGGCGATGAGTTTCCAGTTGCTCGGCCTGCATGCCCGGGTGTGTTTCACCGGCTCGATGCTGCCGGCCGGCGTCACCGACAGCGATGCCTGGGAAAACCTCGGTGGCGCGATGGTTGCTCTGGGTCAGGGTCTGGCGCCGGGCGTGCACCTGTATTTCCATGGCGAGCTGCTGGCGCCGACCCGTTGCGCGAAAGTGCGCAGCTTCGGTCGGCATCCGTTCAAGCGCCTGGAGCGTCAGGGCGGCGGGGTGAAAGCGCCGTCGATTCCAGCCGCACTGAACTACAACCAGCCGAAACAACTGGCCAAGGTTGCTGTGCTGCCACTGTTCCCCGGCATCGGCGCCGAGGTGGTTGATGGCCTGCTGGCCAGCGGTATCAAAGGTCTGGTGCTGGAGTGCTACGGCAGCGGCACCGGACCGAGCGACAATCCCGAGTTCCTTGCCAGCCTCGGCCGCGCACGGGACAACGGTGTGGTGGTGGTTGCGGTCACGCAGTGCCATGAAGGCGGCGTCGAGCTGGATGTGTATGAAGCCGGCAGCCGTTTGCGCGGCGTGGGCGTGCTATCCGGCGGCGGCATGACCCGCGAGGCGGCGTTCGGCAAGTTGCACGGCTTGCTCGGTGCGGGTCTGGACAACGCCGAAGTGCGGCGTCTGATCGAACTCGACCTGTGTGGCGAACTGATCTGACACCACCCGAACCCTTGCAGGAGTGAGCCCCTGTGGCGAGGGAGCTTGCTCCCGCTCGACTGCGCAGCAGTCGCAGTGTTTTGGGGCCGCTACGCGCCCCAGCGGGAGCAAGCTCCCTCGCCACAACAGCCCTCATACCGTTTGATCTTCACCCGGCATATAACTTGCTGCCGTTTCCAGCACCCCCAAGGCTGGAAGATCTTATGCTCCACTCCCACCTCACCACGCTCAACGCCGTCTCACTGGTGCTCAACACCTTCAAGACCGAAGGCCTGTCGAGCGAAGCGCTGCTGGCCGGCAGCGGCATCAGTGCAGCGGATCTGGCCCGTGCCGACACGCGCATCACCACCAATCAGGAGATGCAGGTCTGCGCCAACGCCGTTGCGCTCAAGCATGACATTGGCCTGGAACTGGGACGGCGGATGCATGTTTCCTGCTACGGCATCCTCGGTTACGCGCTGCTGACCTGTGCCACCTTCGGTGACGCTTTGCGCCTGGCGATTCGCTATCCGGCGCTGTTGGGAACACTTTTCGAACTGAGCCTGGAAGACGATGGCGAGCGCGTCTGGTTCGTCGCTGCCGATTACCGCGAGAGCCCGGAGATGGCAGTGTTCAACGCGGAATTCTGCCTGGTGTCGCTGAAGGTCATCTGCGACGACCTGCTCGGGCATCCGCTGCCACTGCTGGCGACGCGTTTTGAACATGCCGCGCCGGATTATCGCGACAGTTATGCCGAGCACTTCGCCAGCCCGCTGCACTTCGCCGCCAAGGACAACGCCTTTGCCTTCGACCGGCGCTGGCTCGATCAACCGTTGCCATTGGCCGACAGCATCACCCACCAGGCCATGGCCGACCGCTGCCGCAAACAAAACATCGAGTTCACCGGACGTCAGGCGTGGCTGGGGCGGATTCGCCAGTTGCTCAGTGCCCAGCTCAATGCAGCACCGGGGCTGGAGGGACTGGCCCAGCAGATGAAATGCTCGCCGCGCACCTTGCGCCGCCACCTCAAGGACATGGGCAGCAGTTATCAAGAGCTGCTCGACGAACTGCGTTTCGAGCGCGCCAAACAGATGCTCTTTGAGGATCAGTTGCCGATCTACCGCATCGCCGAGACCCTGGGTTTCAGCGAAACCGCGAGTTTCCGCCATGCGTTCGTGCGCTGGAGCGGGGTGGCGCCGAGTCAGTTCAGACCGCACTGATGATTCCTGTGTGGGAGCTGGCTTGCCAGCGATGACGTCAGTACAGCCGCCAAAGATCTCGCCTGACACGACGCTATCGCTGGCAAGCCAGCTCCCACAGATTTTGTATTGCCTGCCCATGACAGGTGCAAACCTGCGCCAACAAGGGGCGAATTTCGGTCAGCGTTTTTGGCCATATCGATCCCCTTTTGGCCTTTCCTGCCGTTCTCCGATTCGCCGCGCACCGCAACACTGGGGGCAACCGAATCAGCCCCCTGCGGAGAACAACAAATGCTGACGATCTACTCGGACGATCACCACCTGCACCACGGTCGCTGCGAACTCATCGACGGCCAGCTCAAGCCGTGTTTCGAAATGCCGTCGCGCGCCGACCACGTGCTGCAACGGGTCAAGAACCAAAACCTCGGTTCGGTGGAAGCGCCAAAGGATTTCGGTCTCGAACCGATCGCGCGCATCCACAGCCGCGACTACCTCGACTTCTTCAAAGGTGCGTGGGCACGCTGGACCGAATTCAACACCGACGGCGACTTGCTGCCCTACACCTGGCCCGCACGCACTCTGCGGCAGATCAAACCGACCAGCCTGCACGGCCAGCTCGGCTACTACAGCTTCGACGGCGGCGCGCCGATCACCGCCGGCACCTGGCAAGCAGCCTACAGTGCAGCGCAAGTGGCGCTGACTGCGCAGGCCGAAATCCAGCGCGGCGCCCGCAGCGCCTTCGCCCTGTGCCGGCCACCGGGACACCACGCCGCCAGCGACTTGATGGGCGGTTATTGCTACCTCAACAACGCCGCTATCGCTGCTCAGGCATTCCTCGATGCAGGCCACCAGAAAGTTGCGATCCTCGACGTCGACTATCACCACGGCAACGGCACGCAGTCGATTTTCTACGAGCGCAGCGACGTGCTGTTCACCTCGATCCACGGCCACCCGGAAGCGGAGTTTCCGTTCTTTCTCGGCTACGAAGATGAACGCGGCGAAGGCGCCGGTGAAGGCTTCAACTTCAACTATCCGCTGCCGGCCGGCTCCGGCTGGAAGGTGTGGAGCGCGGCGCTGGAACAGGCCTGCAACGAGATCGACAGCTACGGTGCCGACATCATCGTCGTGTCGCTGGGCGTCGACACCTTCAAGGACGATCCGATCTCGCAGTTCAAGCTCGACAGCCCGGATTACCTGGCCATGGGCAAACGCATCGCCGCCCTCGGCAAGCCGACGCTGTTCGTCATGGAGGGTGGTTACGCGGTGGAGGAAATCGGCATCAACGCAGTGAACGTGCTCGAAGGGTTCGAACAATGAACCGACTCAAGCACTGCATTGCACCAGCCCTGTGCGCGGCGCTGCTCAGCGTCGGCGCCCACGCCGAAGAACGCACCTTGCGCGTCTACAACTGGTTCGACTACATCACGCCCAAGGCGCTGGAAGACTTCAAGGCGCAGAACAGCCAGACCAAACTGGTCTACGACATCTTCGACACCAACGAAGCGCTGGAAGCCAAGCTGCTGACCGGCAACTCCGGCTATGACGTGGTGGTGCCGTCCAATGTGTTCCTCGCCAAGCAGATCGAGGCCGGGGTGTTCCAGCCGCTGGACCGCAGCAAGCTGCCGAACTGGAATCACCTCGATCCGAAACTGATGAAGCTGATCGAGGCCAACGACCCGGGCAACCAGTTCGCTGTGCCGTACATGTACGGCACCATCCTGATCGGTTTCAACCCGGCCAAGGTCAAGGCCGCACTGGGTGACAGCGCGCCAGTGGACAGCTGGGACCTGATTTTCAAGGAAGAGAACATCAGCAAGCTCAAGCAGTGCGGCGTCGCCCTGCTCGACTCGCCGTCGGAGATCCTGCCGCTGGCCCTGCAACACCTGGGCCTGGACCCCAACAGCAAGAAGCCGGCGGACTATGCCAAGGCCGAGGCGTTGCTGATGAAGATCCGCCCGTACGTCACTTACTTCCACTCGTCCAAATACATGGCTGATATTGCCAACGGTGACATCTGCGTCGCGGTGGGTTATTCCGGCAGCTTCTCGCAAGCGGCCAACCGCGCCAAAGAGGCGAAGAACGGTGTCGTGGTCGACATGCGCCTGCCCAAGGAAGGCGCACCGATCTGGTTCGACATGCTCGCCATTCCCAAGGGCGCGAAGAATCCGCAAGACGCCTACACCTTCATCAACTACTTGCTGCAACCGGCGGTGATCGCCCCGGTCAGCGATTTCGTCGGCTACCCGAACCCGAACAAGGACGCTACCGGACTGGTCGATCCGGCGATCCGCAACAACCCCAACCTGTACCCGACCGATGCGGCGATGAGCACGCTCTACACCCTGCAACCGCTGCCGCGTGATGCCGAACGGGCGCGCACACGGGCCTGGACCAAGATCAAGTCCGGCACCTGACCTTCACTTCGGTTTTTTTATTGGCCTGCGTTGATGCAGGCCTTTTTTTGTCCGCGATATCTATATACCGCCATGCCGGCCCCGACGGTCATTACCTTGAGCCCGAACGCGCACCGAACGCCCAACGGTACCCGCGCCCACCTCACAGGAAGTGACCATGAGCGAAGATTCCGCCCCACCCGCCGCCCTCCCGAATGAGCAGAATGACCTGCTCACCCAACTGGTGACGGGGCCCTCGATCAGGGAAGTCGCCACCCAGGCGCTGTTGCCGGCCCTGAAAACCCTCTACCCGCAACTGACCATTGATCCGCGTCTGGCCATGGTGGTGACACCGACCTGGGCCTTTGCTGCAACGCAGGTCATCCCCGGCGCAAGACGCTACGAATCACTGACGGGCGCCCTGGTCCGTCATGGGGTGGCATCCACGCCCGTGCTGTATTTCGATGGCGAGCATTACCTCACCCTGGAACCTCTGGCGCCGGTACCGGTGCAATTGCCGGTCAACATCGAGGCTATCGGGCGCTTGCTCAACGAACTTGCGCCCTTGCTGTTCATTGCGTTTCAGGAGCAACAGCTCAATTACTGGAACCAGCTCACGCGCCCCTCGACGCCACGCTGGAAGCAGTTGTCCCACTCACTGCGCGAGCGCTGGAACATTGAACCCGGGCCATCATGGGATGCCGATCAGGTTGCCATGGCCCGCCACTTGTTCACTTATCCGGAAAAGGGCGCTCGCCTGACCAACGACCGCTATCAATCGCGGGCCTGCCTGATCGACCTCGACCAGGTCGACGACGGTGCTGCAAGACACCTGAACACCCTCGACATGGCGGTGCTGACCGGAACGCTGGGCACTCGCACGCTGATCCTCACTTACACCGTAACCGGTGGTTTTCAGAGCTACGAGTCAATGCAGGCTCTGGGCGAGTCCCTGCTGAGCTACACGGCAGAAAATGACGCCGGCAATGCCTGGCAGTGGCGCCTGATCGAACCCGAAGGCAATTACTTCGACCACCTGGCCTGTAACCTGATTGCCCTGCAAGCCGATGCGATCGGTGCACTGGCGACCGATACCGACATCCGCAACCGCGATCTGGCCCCCCACATCAGTCGGGCGGCAGATGGACACGACCCGACGGACAGGCAGGCACCCTCGCGCTTCAACCGGGTCGAGCAAGGGTTGCCGGACTGGATGCTCAACGCGTCCTCCGTCGATCTCACGGCCTACAGTCGTCATCTGATGGACTTGGCGACCCTTCGCACACAGAACGCCAACCAGTCGTTTCAGGACGGGATCAAGCCGATCCGCGAGTACACCCTGGAGAAACTTCGCGAGGCCATGCTCAAGCAACATCCCGAGGCTGCAGATCTGGATCTGGCAGACATCGAAATCGTGGTCGACAGTGTCGTGGTCTGGGGCACTTTTGTGCCACCGACGGTACCACAACGTAGCACCTTGAGCCTGGTCGATCTGGCGCTGCAAAACCTGATCGCCGTCCCCCTGGGTGACAAGACCGTGCGCAGCAAAAGTGCTTCGACGCTGCCGTCCTGGATGAACGCGGCGTACCTGGAGGCCTTGATCGTCAGTGTCGACATCGGCAAGGCCTACCCGGCCCTGATCAAAGGCAAATTGCTTGACGATCCGCTGGAAAGCCTGCGCCGGCAGAATCTGTTCACCGGCCATATGCGGGTTGAGCTACCGCTGTTGGCCTTGCAACAAAAGATTCGCGGCCAGGGCGGGATCAATGAGCTCGGCTATCGCTATGTCGCGGCCGTGGTGCAGGTGCTCGATGCCAATCGCCGGGTCGACGGCCAGGAAATTGTCATTCGCCCACTGGCATTCAATCCCGGTTGGCGGCTGCTTGCCTCTGCGGACGAAGTGGCCAACATGTTTGTCATCGGTCCTCGGCAGATGGACAAGGGCCCCTGCCTGCTTTACCAGCCGTTACTTGACCAGTCCTTGCGCCAGTACCCGACACCGGCCAACCTGATTTATGCCATCAAGCATTCGGCCACCCTGCGCCAATCGGTGCTTGCCTGGTTACCGGACAGGGTACGCAGCCATTACTCCGACTACGTATTCACCGGCAGCCTGCCCTCGGTCTGGTCGCTCTCGCAGCTGTTGGCAGACCCGCTGACCCCTCTGCAAATGGGCGGCACGCTGTCCCTTGGCACGCAAGTCATTGCCAACGATTACCTGGCTGCTGTGTTCAAGAGCAACGCCTTGGCACTGGTGGATCTGGCACAGCGGCAATCGGTGTCCAACGCGCAAAACCGCTGGGCGACTTTCAAACAGGCGGCGTGGGCGATCCTCAATGCGGCGCTGCCCTTTCTGGGCAGTACGGCCGGTACCGCCGCGTGGATCTGGCAGATTCTGGAGGACCTGCAACAAGGCCTGGACGCCACAGAAACAGGCGACCGTGACCAGCAGAAAGCCGTGATGACCGACCTGTTGCTGACATTGGCCATGGTCCTCGCGCACCGCGGTGCGACGCGTCATACCACGGCCCGCCAGATCGAAGAAAAGCCTGTCGTGCCATCACGACCGAGATTCGGCAAGCCGTCGAACCGCCACCGGCCTCTATCGTGCAACTGCCCGACAGGGCAGGCGATTCCGCTACTGCCCGGCACCCTGTATCCCTACTGACCGGCCCGGCCCTGAGCCTTAGGGAAACGCTGGACCGTTTCCAAATCAGCAGACCCGAGCCTCTGACTCCGCCCGCTGCCGATAGCGGTGCGTACCGACATCTCTACAGCCACGACAACCGCTACTACACCCAGGTCGGGGAGCGCTGGTTCGAGGTGGCCGTGGAGGAAAACGGCGAGGTCTCGATCATCGACGCTCGCCAACAACCGCCACGCCAAGGGCCGCCGTTGATCGGCAATTCCCGTGGGCAATGGTTCGTCGACACCCGCCTGCGTCTGCGAGGCGGCGGCTTGTCTGCCCGGCGCAAAGCGATCAAACAGCAAAACGCTCAACGGATCGCCGAGCTCAAGCAGCAGTTGGCCGCGTTTGATGAGGAACGCGCCAACGCCAAAACCGAACTGATCGCCGCTTACAACCAGATGAAAGCTGCCAGCACCGAGGCTCGACCGGCATTGCAGCAACAATTTTTAGACCTGCTCGAGCAGCGCAGCAGCCAGTACGAAGCCCCCATCGAACAGCTCAAGGCGCTCAGCCTGCTTGAAAGCTTGCCCAACTACCGCTCCGCCATGACTTCGATGCTGGATACCCAGCTGTACTTCAACCAGAGCTGGCTCGATGAGAACAATGCCACCTTCAGCCGGACACTGCGTGAAACCCTGGCACTGCTGGAGGCGCAAGAGACTGCCGCGGGCGTGGGCGACCGGACGATCTATCGACAGATGATTGATCTCGCTGAAGGCGTAATCGGCAAGATCGAGTTTGCCCACTCGCGGTTCCAGGCGCTGAGCAGGCTAGGCAGAAACGCTGCCGAGATCACCAACAAGTACCGCAGGCAATTACCCGCTTTCAGCGTGAATGACCTCAAGGCGCTGCAAGTTTCACTGGCGCGTGAGGTCTGCTTCGAAGCAGGCGACAGCGTTGCTCTGAATGAGGCGCGAGGCGACTTCACCCGCCTGCTCGACACCACCAACCTGGCGATCCAGACCTCACAGGAACTGATTCAGGAAGACAGCGCCGAGGGGATTATCCAGCGCGCCGAAGCGCTTGATGGCGTGCTGGAGCAGTTCACGGGCATTACTCAAGCCTTCGAAGACATGTCCCTCAGCCACAAGGAAGTGCTGATCCAGCCGTCCTTCGAGCAAGTGCGCAAACGGGTCAGCGAATTCCACAAAGACACTGAAGATCATCTGGCGCAATTGCTGCGTGAACTGCCGACGACGGAGTCACGTTCCGTACCTTCACAACCGCCGCGAACCTCGCGCAAACGGGTCATCAAGACGCGCTTCAAAGGCACCGTGGTCGGCGAAATGCGCCCTTCGGCTCCCGGTGAACCCGTTTTGCTGGAGGTTCGCGCACCCGTGACCGGCAAGGTCATCGCCACCTTTCACGAAAAGACACCCGGGGTCTGGCTGGAACGCATCCCGGCCCCGCGGCGCCGTCCGGTCGCGCCTGCACCGGCGCTGGCAGTACAGCTGGTGCAGGGCCAGGCACTGCTTGATGGCCTGGAGGATTTCATTCGGCGAACCGAAGCCCAATCGAAGAAACCCGGCCGTATCCCGGTGGAAACCGAGGAGCTGTTTCGACAACAAGCCGAACACCTCGGACAAAGCGCCAGTGGCCTGGCGCAAGCCATGACCCCTCTCAGCACGATTGACGGCCAGAGCCAGACCGCCACCCGATTGCAGGCGGCGCTTGAGAAAGCAAAGGAGCGACTGTACGCCGAGGGTTACCGGGTTCGCGTCGACATGATCAAGCGGCAACCGCCGACGGCGGCGCGGGTGGAATGGCTCCTGAGCAAAGGTGAAATCGACATCGTGCGCAACGGTGATCGGCGCCGGCTCAAGGGGCCGCGCAAGGATTTTCTTCAGGAATACGAGATTCGCGAGCGTCGCGGGGCAGCGACTCTCTGGTACGCACACTTTCATTACCCACGGCTCGACGCGGCCATCAACGCCTTTACCGCAGCTCATTTGAAGACCCGGGAGCAGCGCTTGCTGGCCGGGGCTTTCGACGTCCGCGCCGACACTGCAAACCCGCAGCTCATCGCGATTTATCGCAGCGAGATCAGCCCGCAACTGGCTCGTGCCCTGTTCTTTTCGCATGCCTGAAATGTCAAAAAGGAAACTGACAATGACCGACTCTGTCGACAACCTCCGTCCCCCCGTCCTGCTGAAGAAAAACCTCGTCGTGCGGCAGACGAGCCAAGGCCCCACCGTCGACGAAGTGGCGGCTCAAATGCTGCGTAAAGCGCTGAAAGAGAGGTTTCCCGAACGCGATATCGACCCCGACCATACGCTCATCGGCACCCCTCAATGGCAATGGGACGACGGTACGCTGACGGCAATGCCCATCCGGTTCGAGTCTCTGACCCAAGCTGTAGTCCGGCAGTTCTTCACCGCCACCAGCGCCAATTACCTGGAAGGCGAACACTTCCTGACAACCGATCCGCAAGCCACACCCGTGCTGCACCTGGACATCGGCATCGAAGCCATCGCCACCTTGCTCAACGACTACGCGCCCCTGCTTTTCACCGCCTTTGGCGAACGTCAGCTGGATTACTGGAACAGCGCCGGACCCAAGTCAACGCGTTGGCAGGAGTTGTCCGATGCCCTGCGCAAAGCCCTTGATGTGCAGACCGACAGTGGCTGGGATGAAAGCCAATGCCACGTGGCCAGAGCCGTCTCGCAGTTCCCGGACAAGCAGCAGAGGCCGACTCGGGCTCCCGAGGTTTCGTCGATCAAGGCCTGCCTGATCGACGTCGATACGGTCGATGACAAGGGCGAGACCCGGCATCTGATCGTCGGCGGCGCGGCCGTGCTCACGGGGCGTTATCGGCAGCGCGACCTGGTGATGATGTACTCGGTAGAGAAGGGTTATGAGTCGTTCGACACTCTGGAATCGCTCGGAGCGTCTTTATCTGATCGCCTGCCCGAACAATTGGCCGGACGCAACCTGAAGTGGCAGTTGTTCGAGCCTGCAGGCAATTTCTTCGATCACATGGCCTGGGCGTTGATTGCCAGTCAACTCGATGCCATCGCCTCGATCACCAGCGCAGAACTCGCCGCCGATCACACGCCGTACGCCCCGGACTTCACTCGTGCCGACCATCCCCGCGATACCGGACTGGACGACGCCATTCCCGACTGGCTGATCGGCGCCTCGGCGGCGGACATGGAGCGCTACAGCCGATCGGTCAGTGCGCTGGGCAAGCTATACAAACTGGCAGACAAGAACCTGTTCCGGATTGCGTCCATCACGACCTTCGCTGGCAGGTGTATGCGCGAAGCCATTCTGGCCGATAAAAAATCTGCGGCCGGGCTGCCGCTGGAAACCCTTGAAATCACCATCACCAACAGCTTCGAGTCGGGGGGCCTGACGCTGCCCAACCCCAACGATACTCATACGGAAACCCTGGGTGAGTTTGCACTGCAGAACGCCGCCCCCTACCAGGCAAGCCTGCGCTTCAATCCGCCGCAAGCCGTTCCCCGCTGGTTGAACGCGACCTATCTGACAAACATGGCGAGCCAGGTCAACATCGGCACGACCTATCCACAGTTGATCAAGGAAAAACTGATCAATGATCGGCCGCAAGCTGCATTACAAGCACAGTTCTATATCAGACAACTCCAGGCTGTGCTGCCGCTCGTTGCACTGGAGAACAAAATCCGTCGCATCGCCGGTTTCAATGAGCAGGGCTATCGCTATGTGTGCGAATGGCTCAAACCGACACCCGCTCATCCGCAACCGGTGGTGATACGCCCTCTGACCTTCATCCGCTCCGGAGAAAGCATCGGTGATACGGTGGACAACATGTTCATCATCGGCCCCCGTCAGCCCGAGGCCGGCCCCTGCGTGCTGTACCGGCCACTGTTCGAACAATCGCTGATGCAGTTCCCTTCTGCGCAAAACCTGCTGTACGCCTTGCACCAACCGGGAGAGCTGAGGGATTCGGTGCTGGCGTGGTTGCCCGATGCAGCCATCAGCTTCAAATACGCTCAATTCACCTTCCCGATCGGCTTGCCCACCCCATGGCTCGGCGCTGAGTTGCTGCTGGAACCCTGGACCTCCGTGAACTGGGCCGGGCCGGTCGAGCTCGGGTCGCAGGAACTGAGCGGCGATGTATTCGCCAAATTGTTCCAGTCCCATGCCCAAGCGATGGCACAACTGGCTGACCGGCAATCGCAATCCAATGCTGAACGCCGCTGGGCCTTGCTGCGAGACAGCGGCTGGGCCGTGTTCAATGTTGCTGCGAACTTTCTCAGCGGCCCGGCTGGCGCGGCCATCTGGATCTGGCAAAGCCTCACTGAAATCGAACATGCGCTGGAGGCGCATCAACGCGGCGACAGGCTCAACGAATGGAGTTCGGTGGGCGACATGTTGCTGACCTTGGGCATTCTCCTGGCCCATCACGCTGCCGTACGCCGCAAGGCCGGCCCACGCCCATGGTCAGACATCGACAACAACGTAGCCGACTTGCCGCAGAAACCGGCCGTAGCGCCCGCCAAACCTGTCGTGACCCTGATTCCCACGCCACTGACCGATGAACTGCCTCCCGCTCATTACAATTCACTGGAAGCCAGCGGCTCCATACCTCGCAGGAGCCCTGCGGCCTTGATCGCGTATCTGCAAGATGCCGCAGTCCCGGCTCCGGACCTGACTGATCCGAATGTGCAGACCCTGCGGCGCGGTCGTGCCAGCCTGTACAGGCTCAATGATCAGCTGTACGCACAGGTCGGCGAACACTGGTACACGGTGATCGAAAACGATGATCAACAACTGCAGATCGTATTTGCCGGCAATCCGCGGAAAACCGGGCCGCTTCTGGCGCAATTTGCTCAAGGCCAGTGGGTGGTCGATACGCGTCTGCGCCTGCGCGGGGGAGCCGGTGGGCAGAGTCTGCAAAACCGGCTCAGGGCCCAACGCAGGGAGAAGGAGCAACAGCGAAAACAGCTGGAAACCGCGCTGAATGACTTCAAACGCCAGGAACCCGCGGCCGATGCCGCGTTGCAACGGGCGCTGGATGAAATGCTCGCGGCCAGCGGCCCTGCGCACGAGCAAGCCACCGAGCGCTATCTCGCACAGGTTGAAACGCTGATTGGCGATTATGACGCCGCCCTGAAAAACCTCGAGCAATGGCGCCAGAAAGGCGGCAGCGAAGGCTATTTGCATGATGTGCTGCGCCTGACCACGCTGCTGCAGAAAAACCTCGCCCTGTGGCTTTCCCTCAAACGCAACGCCTATGCCAGCCTTGCCCACAAGCTGGTCGAGAACAACGAGATCGAATCGGACACCGCGCTGCAAACTCATATCGAAAATGTCAGACAGACATTGGCATTGAGTCAGGACATGGTGACGCGCCTGCGATTGTCCCAGACCTCACTGGCCGCTCTCGAAACCCTGGGAAGTGCCGGTATCACCGCTGCACAACGCTTGCGCGCGTTGCTGCCGTCATTCACCGAGTGGGATCTGAAGTCCAACGAAATCGGCATGTCCCACGAGCTGTGCATGCGTAACTCGGCCAGCGCAGCGGCCGCGCCGGAGCGTGACGTGGTGGGATTGCTGATCATCGAGGCAGCTACCGCCACCCATCAGCATGCACAATTGCTCAAAACGCCGACCGCGACAGATGCAATCGCGCTGCACATCGAACGTCTGAGCAAGCTGATCGATGTTTATGCCGACACCGATCAGCGCCTCACAGACCTTCCTGGTGAAATGCCGGACAAACTGGAACCGACCCAGCTTGAACGAATACGTGGCCTGATCAACGAGTTCCGGCAACTGGCTCAGGATCAATTGAACGCGCTGCTGCCCGAGAACGTTGTCAGCGCCCCCCCCAGACCGGCCGTTGCGGGGCCCTCCCGCCCAGCCATAAAAGTGACCAAGAGCCGTCCTCGCGAACCGCAATCCATCAACGCTTCAACCACAACCGAACAACCTCTGGAGAGCGTACTGCCGCCGAGGCCGCGTCCGAATCGGCAACCGCCGTTGGCAGACATCGATATTGTCGCCAATAGCCTGAAACTGGTTGATGACGTGCAGACTTTCACGCAACAGACACGCAAGGACGCGTTACGGCCCAACCGGATTCCGGCGGACATGCAGGATCTGTTCGATCAACGAGCAGCGCTTCTGGAGCGAGCGGCGGCCGATGCTGCCCAGGCCCTCGCCCGCATTCGCGCAACTGGCGGCGCAACGCCGCCGGTGGGCAATATCGGGGCGTATCTCACCGCCGATGCCCAGCGATTACGGACCGAAGGCGTCAACCTCCGCGCCAGCATGCTCAAGCAGCGCCAGCCTCGTCAGGCTTATCTGCAATGGATGCTGGACAATCATCAAGTGCAAATCGAACGCAATGTTCAGGGAAGGATCAGGACCAAAAAACGTCGCGATTACTTTCAGGAATACCGGATTGTGGATGTAACCAACAAGCATCAACCATTGTGGTTGGCGCATTTTCACTACGACTCGCTGGAGGCTCCACTGGAAAGCTTCACAGCGGCGCACCTGAAAATCGCTGATGCGCATTTGCAGCAATTCACTGCCGAACGCCGCGAGGCACTCGGCACATTGGCACCGATTGACTATGTGCTGCGACGAATCAGCGACCCGGCGCTGTTTTTCAAACTTGAACCCCAGCCCTGACTCAGGCGACGGGGCGGTCTGGAGCCCGCCCCTTTCAATCCACCTGCCAGGCCCTGCGCAACCTGTCCAGCGCGGCGTCGATCGCCGGTTCAGGCACCGCAGCAAACCCCATCACCAGACCGGCGCGCTGCTCCAGCTCAGCGCCGGAGTCTGGCAACCAATAGCTGCTCAAGCCATTGATCTCGACCCCGACGTCACGGGCCAATTCGATCAACTCCCGCTCACGCGCCACGCTGTCCACTGGCACGGTCATATGCAGGCCTGCGGCCACGACGGGCAACGGGCCGACTCCCGGGATGTGCGCCGGCCACCCCTTGAGCAGCGTGTCGCGCCGGCTCAGCGCCGCTCGCCGCATACGGCGGATGTGCCGCTGGAAGTGTCCGCTCGCCATGAATTCGGCCATGACCGCCTGGGTGCTGACTTCGGAATGCCTTACATCCACCGCACGCCGTTGAGCGAACGCCTCCACTAACCCCGGAGGCAGCACCAGATACCCCAGGCGCAATGCCGGAAACGCCACCTTGCCGAACGTGCCGACATACAGCACCCGTCCCTGCCGATCCAGCGCCGCCAAAGGGGCCAGCGGCGCGCCGCTGTAGCGGTACTCGCCATCGTAGTCGTCCTCGACGATCCAGCCTCCTGTGCGCTCGGCCCAGGCAAGCAGTTCAAGGCGTCGGGCAAGACTCATCACCACCCCGGTGGGATATTGATGGGAAGGCGTTACATAAGTCAGGCGACAGTCGTTCAACCTCGTCAGTTCGGCACAGTCGATGCCCTCGTTATCCACAGCCACACCGTGCAGATTCGCACCGGCCACGGCGAAGGCGTGACCCGCTGCTCGATACCCCGGATTTTCAATCGCGACGCCGTCACCCGGCTCTACCAGCAACTGTGCACAAAGGCTTATTCCCTGCTGCGCACCGCTGGTGATCACAATTTGTTCAGCTGTGCATTGCATGCCCCGAGAACTGCGCAGATAGGCAGCGATCATCCCGCGCAACCGTGCATCACCGGCCGGATCGCCATAACACAGCTGCTGCAAATCCGGTTTTCGCCAGAAAGCCGCATTCAGCTTGGCCCAGACGTCGAACGGGAACAGATCAAACGCCGGTACACCGACCCGAAAAGCCCGGGGCGGACCACTGGGCGGCCGGGCCAAATGGTTATTTCTGACCCGGGTCAGCGGATCGTTGTGGATAACGTTGCTGGATGGATCCACAGGTAAATCCGGGCATTTTGTGGATAAGGCTGTGGGTAAGCCTGTTGAAAACCCTGTGGATACTTTTGTGGACAACTTTTTCGCTGGCAACGCTGCGTGAGGCAAATGCGCAACGTAAGTGCCATCACCGACCCGACCTTCGATGAAGCCTTCGGCATACAGTTGATCGTAGGCGCGCACCACACTGTTACGCGAAATGGCCAGCGCCGCCGCCAGATCACGACTGGCCGGTAGCCGCGTGCCGCTGCACAGCCGCCCGTCCAATACGCGCAATCGTAATGCCTGATAGAGCTGGCGGCTCAAGCCTTGGCGGCGGTCGAGTTCGATTCCGGCCGGATTGAACGGCATAGACAGTGTGGTCGGTTCGGGCATGGCAATGGACCTATGAAATTGGTCATCAATGGCTCTTACAACAGACCAATAGCCTGCCTAGGATGCAGGCATTCGCCAAGGAAAATCTCTCCATGTACACGCCCCGCGCCTTCGCCATCGACGACCTGTCGCAATTGCACGAACTGATCCTCGCCACTCGCCTTGCCATTCTTGTGAGTCACGGTGAAAACGGTCTGCAAGCCAGCCATGTGCCGGTGCTGCTGCACCGCGAACAGGGTCCGAACGGCACGCTGTACGGGCACCTGGCAAAAGCCAATCCGCAATGGAAAGACCTGCGCGACGGCGCTGAAGCGATGCTGATATTTGCCGGCCCCGACGCCTACGTCAGCCCCGGGTTTTACCCGAGCAAGGCCGAGCACGGCAAAGTCGTGCCGACCTGGAACTACGTCGCCGTGCACGCCTACGGCCACGCCGAAACCTTCAGCGACGGCGGGCGGCTGCTCGACATCGTCAGCACACTGACTGATCGCCATGAAGCCGGTCGCGCGCAACCGTGGAGAGTCGACGACGCGCCAGCCGACTACATCGACGGCATGCTCAAGGCCATCGTCGGTTTCGCCATTCCCATCGACCGCCTCGAAGGCAAGCGCAAGCTCAGCCAGAACCGTAGCGCCGAAGACATTGCCGGCGTGCGCGAAGGCCTGGCTGCCAGCCCCGACATCAATGACCAGACCCTCGCCCACTTGATGCGTTAAGGAAATCAGCATGAGTCAGATCCAGATCCGCCCGGTGACTGCCGGTGATCACACCGCCTGGCTGCCGTTGTGGCAGGCCTACCTGCGCTTCTACAACAGCGAGTTGCCGGACGCCGTCAGCCACAGCACCTGGCAGCGTTTCCTCGACCCGAGCGAGCCGACCCACGCTGCCCTCGCCTGGGCCGACGGCAAAGCAGTGGGCATGGTGCATTTCATCTATCACCGTTCCAATTGGAGCATCGAAAACTCCTGTTACCTGCAGGACCTGCTGGTGACGCCGGAGACCCGTGGCACTGGCGTCGGACGCCGGCTGATCGAACACGTCTACGCCACCGCCAAGGCCGACGGTTGCTGCAAGGTGCATTGGCTGACCCACGAAACCAATGCCACCGCGATCCAGCTCTACGAGCGCATCGCCGAGCGCCCGGGGTTCATCCAGTTTCGCAAAGCCATTTAAGGAGCCGCGTACATGACCACTTCACTCGCCGACTGGAAAGGCGTCCCGGCGCCCACCAGCAAACTGCTCGAAGGCCGCTTTATCCGCCTGGAAAGACTTGACCCGGCGCGCCACGGCGACGAGCTGTTCAACGCCCTTGAGGGCCCCGGCGCCGACCCGAAGCTGTGGGATTATTTGCCCTACGGGCCGTTTCCGCAGCGCAACGCGTTCAATGACTGGCTGAACAACCATGCGGCCAGCAGCGATCCGTATTTCTTCAGCATCATCGACCGCGCCTCGGGTCAGGTGCAGGGCATTTTGAGTCTGATGTCGATTGTCCCGGCGCAAGGCCGCATCGAGATCGGCCACGTGACCTTCGGCGCGTCGATGCAGCGCTCGCCGAAAAGCACTGAAGCGGTGTACCTGCTCGCCAAATATGCCTTCGCGCTGGGCTACCGGCGCCTGGAATGGAAGTGCAACAACGGCAACGCCCGCTCCAAATACGCCGCCGAACGCTTGGGCTTCAGCTTCGAAGGCGTGTTCCGCCAGCACATGGTGGTCAAGGGCCAGAACCGCGATACCGCGTGGTATTCGATTCTGGATTCAGAGTGGCCGGCGATTGCGGCAGGGTTCGAGCAGTGGTTGAGCGATGCCAACCAGACGCCGACCGGGCAGGTGAAAGGCTTGGTCGAGTGCCGTCGTTAAATCGTCAAAGCAAAATCGGCAGCTCCTACAGGGTGAACATCAATCCCCTGCAGGAGCTGCCGAAGGCTGCGATCTTTTGATCTGTTGTTTACCCCAGTTCCTGCGCCAGCACCGCAATGTGTTCCGGCCCGATCCCGCAGCAACCGCCCAAATGGCTGGCGCCCCGCTGCTGCCAGTCAATCGCCCAGTGCAAATAACCCGGCGGATCCAGGTCATCGCGCAACGGGTCGAGACCGTCATTGGCCGTTGCCTCTTTCGGTTGCGGTGGAAATGCATTGGCATACGCGCCGATGTGAATCTGCACGCCCAGGCGTTCGAAGGTGGCGCGCGCTGCGTCAATCGCCGCGCCGATCACTTCCGGCTGGCTGCAGTTGAACAGCAGCGTCTCGACGCCCAGCTCCGCCGCCACGGCCGCTGCCTCAGCCACCGGCTCACCGGAACGCAGACGCGGTACTTCGTCGGTGTCTTCATCCTTCAAAGTAAACGACAGCCAGAACGGTTTGCCGTCCTGCGGCAGACCGGCACGAATGGAACGCGCCTCGATGATCGAGCTCTGGGTTTCCGCCAGCCACAAATCGACATGCGGCGCCAGGCCGTTCACCAGTGGCGCCAGCAATTCGTTCACCCGCGTCGCTTCGAACAGGTCCGGGCGATAGGAACCGAACAGCGGCGGTAACGAACCGGCCACTCGCACCGCTTTGCCCGACGCCTGCACCGCACGCTGTGCCAGCTCTCCGGCCAACGCCGCCAGAGCCTGGCCTTCAGCGGCAAACCGCGCCTCGCCGATATGAAACGGCACGACCGCATAACTGTTGCTGGTGATCACATTGGCACCGCTGGCGATGTAGGCGGCGTGCACCGCTTCGACCGCTTGCGGCGCTTCGATCAGGGCCAGCGCCGACCACTCGGGCTGCCGAAACGGCGCCCCGGCGCGTTGCAACTCACGGCCCATGCCGCCATCGAGAATTACCGTGCTTGCTGTGCCCATATGCTTTTCGCTCATATGCTTATGAAAATTACTCACTACCAGAGTAGTTCTTATAACTATTTAATACGCACCATTCGGTTAATAACAACCCCTTTTTTCAGGTGTCGACTGTGAAACTTCAACCGCTACTGGCCTTGGGCCTGACGATTCTGGCCGCGTCCACTCAAGCCTTCGGCGGCGCCACACTCGATCGCGTCGAACAGAAAAAAGAGCTGGTCGGCGTGCTGATGGAAAGCTACCCGCCCTTCTCGTTTCTCAATGAGCAGAATCAACTCGACGGCTTCGACGTCGACGTCGCCAAAGCCGTCGCGGAAAAACTGGGGGTCAAGCTGCGCCTGGAAACGCCATCCTGGGACGTGATCGCTGCCGGTCGCTGGAGCGGGCGCTATGACATCTGCATCTGCTCCATGACCCCAAGCAAGGCGCGCGCCGAAGTGTTCGATTTCCCGGTCGAGTACTACGCCTCGCCCGCCGTGATCGTGGTCAACGCCAAGGACGATCGCATCCACGGCGCCAAGGACCTGAGCGGCAAAAAGGTCGGCCTGACCAGCGCCAGCAGCTACGAAAGTTATCTGAACAAGAATCTGGTCATTGAAGGCGCCGAAGACACGCATCTGGAGTACCCGTTCGAGGATGTGCAGATCGCTCCGTACGATACCGACAACGTCGCCTTCCAGGATCTGGGCCTGGGCGCCGGTGTGCGCCTGGACGCCATCCTCACCAATCTGGTGACCGCGCAGCCGCGCCTGAATCAGGATCAGCGTTTCAAACTGGCCGGCGCGCCGCTGTACTCGGAGCCGAACTCGGTGGCCATCGAGAAGGGTGATGCCGAGTGGGACGCCAAGGTGCGCGAGGTGTTTGCGCAACTCAAGCAGGACGGCACGCTGAGCAAGCTGTCGCAGAAATGGATCGGCGCCGATATCAGCCAATGACTGCCTTCCCGACACCTCCACAGCCACCACAACCGGTAGCTGAATCGCGCCTGCAACGGCTGTTCGGTTTCCGCACGCGCCTGTACCTGACCTGGGCGGCGATGTTCAGCCTGTTCGCCGGGTTTTTCCTGAGCTTCGATCTGAAGCTCTCGATCATCCTCGACAAGCTGCCGAATCTGCTCGGCGTGCACCTGGCGCCCAACGGCTTTCTGCAGGGCGCGGCACTGACCCTGTTTCTCTGCGCCTGCGCGATCGTCGCTTCGTCTTTGCTGGGCTTCGTCACCGCTCTGGCACGCCTCTCGAAAAGCGCCGTGGCATTCGGGATCGCCAGTTTCTACACCTCGTTCTTTCGCGGCACGCCGCTGCTGATCCAGATCCTGCTGATCTACCTCGGCCTGCCGCAACTGGGCGTGGTGCCCGGTGCAGTGGTGGCCGGGATCATTGCCCTGTCACTCAACTACGGCGCGTACCTCAGCGAGATTTTCCGCGCCGGCATCCTCGGCGTGCCCTATGGCCAGCGTGAAGCTTCGCTGGCGCTGGGCATGCGCGAGAGCGTGATCTTCTGGCGCATCACCCTGCCCCAGGCGATGCGCACGATCATCCCGCCGACCACCAACCAGTTCATCTCGATGCTCAAGGACTCGTCACTGATCTCGGTGATGGGCGTCTGGGAAGTGATGTTTCTGGCGCAGTCCTACGGACGCTCGAGCTACCGCTACATCGAGATGCTGACCACGGCGGCGATCATTTACTGGCTGATGTCGATCGGTCTGGAGCTGATTCAGGCGCGCATGGAACGGCATTATGGCAAGGCTTATGTGCGGCGCAGCTAGGTTAATCAGCACCTTGCGCCAGCGTCGGGTTTTAATTGATCTCTCGTCGGATCCGCACCACGCCCATTTTCAGTCCAAACGGACGAAACACTGCATTCAACGATTTCAATGTCTGATTGCCCTCGCCATGCTCGATATGCACCAGCGTGCGAACCGATATTTTGCACATCCTGGCAAACTGGGTTTGATGCAGACCGGTCACTTCCACGCGTAGACGGCGAACCGCTTCACCGATCTCCAGTGTCCCTTGGGCCAGCGCCTCTTGAATGTTTTCGATGAGCACCGTGCGCTCGGCTACCGTCATGCTCATTTCAGATCCCACTCTTTCAAACGTTGCTCCAGATTTTTCAGATGGATTCCCGGGTGGTTCATCGTTCTGTCGGGCAAACCGCTCGCCGTCAATATGTCGGGGAGCGCCGCCAGACGCTGGGCATCTTCACGCAAGCGTTCGAAAGGATCTGATGCGTCGGTCAAGCCTGCCAAAGGGTCTTTGGGATCGGTGATATCAGCCAATGCGCGGCACACTCCCCGCCAATCGACCTCTCCCGCCCTCTCCAGATCTTTTGGCCATTTGGTTGTCCGGGTCACACCCTCGTCATCCATGACCATCGGGGCCAAGTCATAGATCGGCGCCAGACGAAACGAACTTTCCTGGCGAATTATCGCGATGTTACGACCATGGTTATCCGAGTTACCGAGGATCTTGTTGATCAGGTCCCGACGTAAGTAATCCGTCACAAGTTCGGGGATCTGACTGGCCTGTCCTGCTTTTCGCCAGAGCCCGGCGAGCATGCGGATGACATCCAGATGATTCATTGCACTTCCCGGCGCCGTTACTTCAGCCAGTGAATAGATTGACTCGACAGCAAAACGATTGACTTCACCGTTCGTTACTTCTCGATCAAAGCGCTGCATCCACAAGCTCGGCTTACTCGCTTCTTCTAATGCCAAACCTTCTACCGCGATCGTTTCAATGCCGAGTTTCTGAAGCGCCTTGTAGTAATGGAACTCGCTGCGCAGGATATCTTGATCGACCAGACTTCCTTTGTTTCTGGCAAATTTTATAAACCAATGCTGCCTGACCTCTTCATCGCCCAATACCGCATCGGGGTACAAAAGGCCGGTCTTGTTTTCAGCCAATAGTAGCTTCGGTGCCTCACCGCCTGCCCCTGTAGCACCACCAACTGCCGCGCCTTGCTCATAGGCGTATTCCAGAAAGCGACTGTCGCGGTGAATAACATCCTCACGCCTGAATCCGATGGGTTCACGCTCATCGACAGCCTCGGCCGACTCTTTTATGCGCATATTGCCAATGGGGGCTGGAGTGCTCTGGCCGAGCAGATACAGATCGGCACCGATATGCGCCGGTTTCTCCTGCCCCAGACGCGCAAGCAGAAATTTTTTTGCCGCTCCTGCGGGGGCAATGTCATAGACAAATGCGGGCGTACTGGAGCGTCGCCCTTCCCAATCCAATGGATACAACGCACTGACGGCCTTGGAAAACGGAGAGCCTATGGCTTCAATATTTTCGACAAGGTATGGCGTCTCGTAGCCGAAACTGCAGCGACTTTCGAACCCCATTTCAGGATTGTCGAAACTTAGAATCATGACGTCGTGCCATTTTCCAGCACTGAATATCTGTAATGTCAGGTTGTACATGTCTCAACACCTGCATTTAATTGCATTTAAACAGGAGATTTATTGCCCGTAGATGCAATATAGTGCATTTCGACAGATGATGGGGCATTGCAATATGCAACAAAATGCAGATAAGACTGAGCTTAAGATCATCTGAACGCAAAATAATGCAGGTCATCCTCCGACTTCATTCTGTAAGAACCCCTCGCTATACGAACGGCCCGCTAATAACAAAAGGCCCTCCATCCATGCCCTGCAGCGGCGAGATTGGCACCAACAGTCGCAACTACGGGTTGATCGGGCAGTCGCAGATGAGTTTCTGATCATTACAAGCGGCTAATGGCAATTCAATTTGTAGGAAACGACAACGCGACGGCACGACGCAATCCGACAGTCTTTGTCGAGCCGCCCTTTTCCGAAGATCAAACAGACGTAGCCCGCAGCACCGGGCGATCCGGCTGACATCGGTGCCTGCAGGCTCCAACTTAGAGTTTGGCCTCCTTCCAAGAGAGGCTGAACTCGATGCCCGTTCAATCCCACTTTCGACCCAAACACCTGACACTGGCCATTACTCTGGCGATGGGATGTGCTGATCTGTCCATGGCTCAGGACACACCGCCCGACACTCAAGGCATCTCTCCCGCCCCCTCTGAAACGTTCAAATCAGCGATCAACGCTTTCGCCAATCATCCGGACACCGTCCAACTGAAGGTCAGCAAAGCGTATCCGGCGCAGGAGGGTGTAGCGCTGGCGCTCGATGGGCGCAACGATCTTGTCATCGTGCAATCTCGCGGCAGTTTCGCCGGTCTGGTCGACGGTGGCGGGGGCGACAACCTGCTGCAACTCGACGCGAACAAGAAAGGCGTGCTGGGTGAAACCCGTAACTTCAGCGGGCTGGAGGTCAGGCGCGGGAGCTGGACCCGTAGCGGACCGGGTGATTTCAACATCGGCGTACTGGTTCATCCGAAGGCAATGCTGGTTAACGATGGGCAAATTCTGGGTACGGCTGTGACCGAGGGTATTCTGATCAACAAAGGAGCGATCAATGGCGGCGCCACTGTCGCGTCTGGCGGAGACCTGACCAACCAGGGCCTCATTGACGGCACGGTGGATGTTCATGAAAACGCCCATATAGCCGGGAATGGTGCGGTAAATCATTTGAATGTGTACGGACGCATGACCGTCGACGATGTCTACGGCGCACCCAAGGTTTCGGGAGATCTGCGCCTGGCCCGTTCTGCCGTACTGGCCTATGCCGTGGATGTATCCGGCAACAGTCAGACGGTGGTCGTAAAAGGAGCCGCGCATTTGGGTGACGCCACCCTGAAACTCGTCACCGCCGGCGACTATCCGCAAAGCAGTCAGCACACTGTTCTGCAAGCGGAAACGATTGAGGGACAGTTTGGCACCGTTGAAAACGATCTGGCATACATGACCCCGACGCTGCACTACGAAGCACAACGAGTGGGCTTGCTCTATGCCCGTAACGATGTGCGGCTCGAAAACCTTGCGACCACGCAGAATAGCCATGCGCTCGCCCAAAGCATTGACGAAACACCCTCCCCATCTCAGCAACCTCAGCAACCTCAGCAACCTCAGCAACCTCAGCAACCTCA
>NZ_MVOO01000004.1:384878-460875 GCF_002156405.1 Pseudomonas sp. SCPG-7
CTCAGCAACCTCAGCAACCTCAGCAACCTCAGCAACCTCAGCAACCTCAGCAACCTCAGCAACCTCAGCAACCTCAGCAACCTCAAGAGCCTGAGGCACTTCGCCAGACAAGCAAAGCCATCAGCGCGGCCACACCTCAAAATACTGCCGTCACGGCCCTGCTCGGCTCCAGCAAGCCGACGGCCAGCCTGGCTCTCGAACAACTCGCCGCCGGCAGTTACGCCAACCTCGCCAAAGCCACACTGAGCAGCGTCAATCCACTCAGCGCCAGCATGCTTTCGGCCATGCATCAACTGGACAGCGGCAATGGCGCGCAGAGCTCAGGGAATGCACCGCGCCGAGCGGCTGGTGGCGAAGGCAACGGGCGGGTCTGGCTGCAAGCACTGGGGCATGGCGGCCAGGTTGATCGTGACGCCGCCAGTGTTCTGAAGCATTCCACCCAAGGTCTGGTCATGGGGGCCGACTGGCGAATCGACGAACAATGGCATGTCGGCCTGATGGGTGCAAAAGCGCAAACCCGCTTCGATGCCCAACAGTTCGACGGTGATCTCGACAGCTGGCACCTCGGCGCCTACGCGCTGCGTCAGGATGGCCCGTTCGCCTTGCGCTTGGGCGCCTCGTACGGCAGCCATGACGGCAGCGGCAAACGTCGCGTCGCCTTCAATGGTTTCAGCGATCGGCTCAAGAGCCGCTATGACGCCAGCACCCAGCACGCCTTTGCCGAAGTCGGCTACAACCTCGGTCGTGGCAACGTCAGCATCGAGCCGTTCGCCAGCGTCGGTTATCAACGCTATCAACGTGACGGCTACACCGAGAAAGGTGGCGATGCGGCGCTCAAGGTTCAGGGTCAGACCCAGGCGAATCCGAGCAGCACCCTCGGCCTGCGCCTGACGAGCACCAACCAACTGTCCAACGGTATGCAGTTGACGCCGCGCCTGAGCGCGAGCGTGAAACACACCTACGGCGATCTGGACAACGTAACGCGCCAGCACCTGGTCAAGGGTGGCAGAAGCTTTGAAGTCACTGGCGCCGAGATGGATCGCAACAGCTTCACGCTGGATGCAGGTCTGGATCTGACCCTGTCCGCCCGTAACACTCTGGGCATTGGCCTCAGCGGCGAGGCCGGCAACGACAGCCGCAGTTACGGCGTGACAGGCCAGTGGCGCATGGCGTTCTGACACAACGCTACGTGTAGGAGCTGCCGCAGGCTCGGGCCTGCGACAGCTCCGACAGAGAACAGCATATTGCAGGCGAAAAAAAGGGGAGCACATGCCCCCCCGAGGTTTAAAGCGTTGGATCGCGGCGGTTATCTCAGCCTTCGATCTCGATCAGGATTTCGCCCGGGTTGACCCGGTCGCCCTTGGCCACATGAATGGCGGTGACCTTGCCGGCAATCGCTGCCTGGACTTCGGTTTCCATCTTCATCGCTTCGGTGATCAATACAGCCTGGCCAGCCTTGACGATGTCGCCCTCCTTGACCAGCACATCGACGATGTTGCCTGGCATGGTGGTGCTGACATGGCCCGGTGCCGACGCCTGCTTGCGTTTGCTGCTGCCACCGCCGACGAATTCGTTGAGCGGTTCGAACACCACTTCTTCCGGCATGCCGTCGATGGACAGGTAGAAGTGACGCTTGCCTTCGGCCTTCACGCCGACACCAGTGATGTCGACGCGGTAGGTTTCGCCGTGGACGTCGATGACAAACTCGGTCGGCACGCCTTCGCCGCCGGCCTTCGCCACACCACCGGCCTCAGGGATCGGCAACAGCACTTCCGGAACCAGGGTGCCGGCGGCACGCTCTTCGAGGAACTTGCGCCCGATGTCCGGGAACATGGCGAAAGTCAGCACGTCTTCTTCGGACTTGGCCAGTGCGCCGATGTCGGCACGCAACTTGGTCATTTCCGGCTTGAGCAGATCGGCCGGACGCACGTCGATCACCTCTTCGCTGCCGATGGCCTGACGACGCAACTTCTCGTTGACCACGCCCGGCGCCTTGCCGTAACCACCTTGCAGGTACAGCTTCACTTCATTGGTGATGGTCTTGTAGCGCTCGCCAGCCAGCACGTTGAAAAACGCCTGGGTGCCAACGATCTGCGAGGTCGGCGTTACCAGCGGCGGGAAGCCGAGGTCTTCACGTACCCGCGGAATTTCCGCCAGCACTTCGGCCATGCGGTTCAGCGCGCCCTGCTCTTTCAACTGGTTGGCAAGGTTGGAGATCATCCCGCCCGGCACCTGATTGACTTGCACACGGGTATCGACGGCGGTGAATTCGCTTTCGAACTGGTGGTACTTCTTGCGTACGGCGTAGAAGTACAGACCGATTTCCTGCAGCAGCTCCAGGTCCAGACCGGTGTCGTACTCGGTGCCTTTGAGCGCAGCAACCATCGACTCGGTGCCCGGATGACTGGTGCCCGAGGCGAAGCTGGAGATCGCGGTGTCGATGTGATCGGCGCCGTTTTCAATGGCTTTCAATTGGCACATCGCCGCCAGACCAGCCGTGTCATGCGAGTGGATGAACACTGGCAGCGACTGCTCGGCCTTCAAGGCGCGGACCAGTTCACCGGTGGCGTACGGGGTCAGCAGACCGGCCATGTCCTTGATCGCCACCGAGTCGCAACCCATGGCTTCCATCTGCTTGGCCTGCGCCACGAACGCGTCGATGGTGTGCACCGGGCTGGTGGTGTAGGCGATAGTGCCTTGCGCATGTTTGCCGGCAGCTTTCACCGCTTCGATGGCCACGCGCAGGTTACGCACATCGTTCATTGCGTCGAAGATGCGGAACACGTCGATGCCATTGACCGCGGCCTTGGCGACAAAGGCTTTGACCACGTCATCGCTGTAGTGGCGGTAGCCGAGCAGGTTCTGCCCGCGCAGAAGCATTTGCAGGCGGGTGTTGGGCAACGCGGCGCGCAGTTGGCGCAGGCGCTCCCACGGGTCTTCTTTCAGAAAGCGTACGCAGGCGTCGAACGTCGCACCGCCCCAGCATTCCAGCGACCAATAGCCGACTTTGTCGAGTTTGTCGCAGATCGGCAGCATGTCTTCGGTGCGCATACGGGTGGCGAGCAGCGATTGGTGAGCGTCGCGCAGGATGGTGTCGGTGACAAAGATCTTCTTGCTCATTCTTATATTCCTCACAGGCCTGCGTGGGCGGCGATGGCGGCGGCGATGGCCAGGGCCAGCTCTTCGGGTTTGCGCTTGATCGAGTAGTTGGTCAGTTCAGGGTGGCTTTCAACGAAGCTGGTATTGAACTGGCCGCTACGGAATTCCGGATTGCGCAGGATTTCCTGGTAGTACGCGGCGGTGGTCTTCACGCCTTGCAGGCGCATGTCGTCCAGCGCGCGCAGGCCACGGTCCATCGCCTCTTCCCAGGTCAGCGCCCAGACCACCAGTTTCAGGCACATCGAGTCGTAGAACGGCGGAATGGTGTAACCGGTATAGATCGCCGTGTCGGTGCGTACGCCCGGGCCGCCGGGGGCGTAGTAGCGGGTGATCTTGCCGAAGCTCGGCAGGAAGTTGTTTTTCGGGTCTTCGGCGTTGATGCGAAACTGCAACGCAAAACCACGGTGCTGGATGTCTTCCTGTTTCACCGACAGCGGCAGGCCGGAGGCGATGCGGATCTGTTCGCGGACGATGTCGATCCCGGTGATTTCTTCGGTGATGGTGTGCTCCACCTGCACCCGGGTGTTCATCTCCATGAAGTACACCTCGCCCTCGGCGAGCAGAAACTCCACGGTGCCGGCGTTCTCGTAACCCACAGCCTTGGCCGCACGCACTGACAGGTCGCCGATGTAGGCGCGCTGTTCCGGGGTCAGTTGCGGGCTCGGGGCGATCTCGATCAGCTTCTGGTTGCGGCGCTGGATCGAGCAGTCACGCTCGAACAAGTGCACGACATTGCCGAAGCTGTCGCCGAGGATCTGCGCTTCAATGTGTTTCGGGTTGACGATGCATTTTTCCAGGAACACTTCCGCTGAACCGAAAGCCTTGGTCGCTTCGGAAATCACCCGAGGGAAATTCTGTTCGAGTTCTTCGCGGCTGTTGCAGCGACGGATGCCGCGCCCGCCACCACCAGAGGTAGCCTTGAGCATCACCGGATAACCGATGCGGTCGCCTTCGGCCAAGGCTTCTTCGATACCGGAGACGTTGCCTTCGGTGCCTGGGGTGACGGGGACGCCGGCCTTGATCATGCTGCGCCGGGCTTCGGTCTTGTCGCCCATGCGGCGAATGACTTCCGCCGACGGGCCAATGAACTTGATTCCGCGTTCGGCGCAAATGTCTGCCAGCTCTGCATTTTCCGAGAGGAAGCCGTAACCGGGATGCAATGCATCGCAACCGGTTTCCACCGCCAGGTTCACCAGCTTGCGCGGGTTCAGATAACCGGCCAGAGGCTCGGCACCAATGCTGTGGGCTTCGTCCGCGCGCTTCACATGCAAGGCATGGCGGTCGGCGTCGGAAAAAATCGCAACCGAGCGAATGCCCATTTCGGCGCAGGCTCGCACGATTCGTACGGCAATCTCACCACGGTTGGCGATCAGGATCTTTTTTATCACTTGGAGGTTCCCTTGAGCCGGTGGCACCACGACCTGCTAGACCCAGGTCGACGCGTGACTAAATGTTTCAATTTAGTCGCAGCCCCACACTAGCGCTCGCAAGGGATTAACAAAAATGAATAAAAATTGGGTCAGGCATAAGCAAAGACTTATAGTTAAACCATCAGCCTGTAGCCAGAGCCTATAAAAAATGCGTAAGTCCTTGATGCGTATGACATTACGCCAATTGCAGATCTTCAACGAAGTGTGTGATTTACGCTCCTACAGCCGCGCCGCCGATGAAATGTCTCTGACACAACCCGCCGTGAGCCTACAGATTCGTCAGCTGGAAGAGCTGATCGGCCAGCCATTATTCGATTACGTCGGCAAAAAACTCTACATGACCGAGGCCGCCGAAGCCCTGCAGCGTGCCAGCCGGGACATCTTCGGCCGCCTGGAAAACCTCGACATGCAGCTGTCGGACATGCAGGGCTCGCTGCAAGGCCAGTTGAAGCTGGCCGTGGAATCCAGTGCCAAATACTTCGTGCCGCACCTGTTCGCCGCGTTCAAGCGCCAGCACCCGGAAGTGAACCTGCAGCTGACTGTGGTCAACCGCGGCCAGGTGATTCGCCGCCTCTCGGACAACCGCGATGATCTGGTGATCATGTCGATGGTGCCGCAGGACATGGGTCTGGAGTTTCTGCCGTTTCTGAACAACCCGATTGTCGCCGTGGCGCGCCCGGACCATCCGCTGGCGCACATGGGGCCGCTGCGTCTGCAGGATCTTGAGCCTTACACGCTGCTGATCCGCGAACCGGGTTCAGGTACGCGATTGGCCTGTGAAGAGTATTTCAAAGAGAAACGCGTGCACTTCACCCAGACTCAGGAAGTGGCCTCGGCCGAAGCTCAACGTGAATGCGTCGTGGCGGGTCTGGGCCTGGCGCTGTTGACCCGCCATGCCCTGAACCTGGAACTGGCGACCGGCGGCCTGGTGGAGCTGCCGGTCGAAGAGTTGCCGCTGTTTCGCAGCTGGTGTCTGGTGCAAGCCAAGGCCAAACGGCTGTCACCGGTGGCGCATGCCTTCCTGGCGTTTATCCGCAGCGAGCGGGTGCAGATCAGCGCGCTGGTTGAGCGCTTCGACGGGAAACTGCCGGTGCGGCCTGCCAGTAGTTGAGTTCGATGTCCTCGGGAAAATCGCTGATTTCGCTCTGAAGCTGACGGAGTTCGAAGCGATCTTCGATGGCGCGACGGAATTCCATGCGACGCTGGTCTTCCTGCTGACGACGGGTTTTCGCGGCGCTGTTGCGTTCTTCGTAGGGCTGAGCCATTTCGAGTCTCCCAAGGCGAGTACGGGAGTTTCACGATAGGCGTGGGGGATGACGGTTTGGCTGCGCGGGGATGACAGTGCGATGAAACTTTGCAAATTGCGTTTCATTGTGGCGAGGGAGCTTGTTCCCGCTGGACTGCGAAGCAGGCCCGGCCTTTCAGGGCCGCTGCACGCCCCATCGGGAGCAAGCTCCCTCGCCACAAAAGCAGGCTTCAGTCGTCCAGAGCTTTCACGGCCTTGGGGGACAGCCGCAAGCTGCGCAGGCTGCGCTTAACGCTCTTCAGGTGGTTAACCAGACTCGGCCCACGCGCCATCGCCACGCCCATCGCCAGCACGTCGATCACCACCAGATGCGCAATGCGCGAGGTCAGCGGTGTGTAGATCTCGGTGTCTTCGTGTACATCGATTGCCAGGTTAACCGTCGACAGCTCGGCCAACGGTGTCTGACTCGGGCACAAAGTGATCAGCGAGGCGCCGCTCTCGCGCACCAGGTTGGCAGTGATCAGCAGATCCTTGGAACGCCCGGACTGGGAAATGCAGATCGCCACGTCGGTCGGCTTCAAGGTCACCGCCGACATCGCCTGCATGTGCGGGTCGGAATACGCCGCAGCGGTCAGCAGCAGACGGAAGAACTTGTGCTGCGCATCCGCCGCCACCGCGCCCGACGCACCAAAGCCGTAGAACTCGACGCGCTGCGCCTGGGACATCAGCGTCACGGCACGCTGCAATTCCACCGGATCGAGCTTCTCGCGAACCTCCATCAGCGTATGCAATGTGGTGTCGAAAATTTTCAGGCTGTAGTCGGCGACCGAGTCGTCTTCATGGATCGCGAACTGGCCGAAGCTGGCACCGGCGGCCAGGCTCTGCGCCAGTTTGAGCTTGAGATCCTGAAACCCGGAGCAGCCAATGGCCCGGCAGAAGCGCACGATGGTCGGCTCGCTGATGCCGACGCTGTGGGCCAGGTCGGCCATGGAACTGTGCATCACCGCCGCGGGGTCAAGCAGCACGTGGTCGGCGACCTTGAGCTCCGACTTGCGTAACAGGTGACGTGACTGGGCGATGTGTTGCAGCAGATTCAAGGGGCTGGACTCTTCTTATGGGCAAGGATGTAGCACGCTTGTAGTTATACTACATGAATTGGCTTTTTGCCTGCTCAATGCGTAACTCCATGTCCCCATATCAGGCGCGATGGAGTGCATGTAGCCCTTAAAGCGGTTTTTCCTGTTCGCGCAACAGCCCGGCCAGACGGTCGGCCTCCACCGGACGACTGATCAGATAACCCTGCACTTCGTCGCAGCGCTCGACGCGTAGAAACTCCAGCTGCTCTTGCCGCTCGACACCTTCGGCCACCACCTTCAACGACAGCCCGTGAGCCATGGCGATGATCGCCCGAGTGATCGCCGCATCCTCACTGCCCTGCCCCAGCCCACGAATGAACGCCTGATCGATCTTCACGTAATCCACCGGAATCCGTTTGAGGTAACTCAGCGACGAGTAGCCGGTGCCGAAATCGTCGATTGCCAGCTTCACCCCCAGATCGCGTAATTGCTGAAAGGTCGCGATGATGTGTTCGACGCTGTCCAGCAGCTGACTCTCGGTGAGTTCCAGTTCGAGGTAGTGCGGCGCCAGCCCGGTTTCCTCCAGCACCTGGCGCACCAGACTGACCAGTTTGCCCTGCCGCAGTTGATGCACCGACAGGTTCACCGATACCCGAATCGGCGCCAGCCCCTGACGCTGCCATTCGCACGCCTGCCAGCAGGCCTGGCGCAGCACAAATTCGCCGATCGGGCCGATCAGTCCGGTTTCCTCGGCCAGACCGATGAAGTCCCCCGGCGGCACCCGGCCCATGGTCGGATGATCCCAGCGCACCAGCGCTTCCGCCGCATTCAGGCGCCCGGTTTGCAGGCACAGCTTCGGCTGGTAGAACACCTTGAGTTGCTTGTCTTCGATGGCTTTGCGCAACTGGTTCTCCAGTTGCAGACGTTCAAGGGTGCTGGCCTGCAAGCTGTCGGTATAGAACTGAAAATTGTTGCCGCCCAGGTGCTTGGCGTGTTGCATGGCCATGTTCGACTGACTGACCAGCGCGGAAATCTCTCGGGCGTTGTCCGGCAGCATGCTGATGCCCATCGAGGCACTGACCACCAGTTCATGCCCTTCGACCGTCAACGGCAGGCGCAGCTTGCTCGACAGCCGCGTGGCGACCCGTGCCAGGCTCGACAGGTTGCCGTAAGCATCGAACAGCACGGCAAACTCGTCACCGGACAGTCGCGCGATGGTGTCAGCCTCCGGCAATGCATTGACCAGGCGTCGGGCCATTTTCTGCAGCAGTTGGTCCGCGACCTCGTGACCGAGGCTGTCGTTGAGCAGCTTGAAGCGATCGAGATTGATGTGCAGCAGCGCCAGACTGCGCCGGCCGCCCTGACGCACGCGCTGATGGGCTTCGTGCAGGCGCTCGCGGAACAGCGAACGATTGGCCAGCCCGGTCAGCTCATCGTAATGCGTCAGGAAGCGCATACGCTCCTCGGATTCGCGTCGCGCGGAAAGATCGGCGAAGAAGCCGACGATATGGCTGACATTTCCCCGACTGTCGCGCACCGCATTGAGTTGCAGCCACTGCGGATACAGCTCGCCGTTCTTGCGGGTTTCCACCAGTTCGCCCTGCCAGCTGCCGTGCTGCTCCAGCGCGTGGCGGATCGAAACGTAATGTCGCCGCGCATCACGACTGCACGGCAGCTCGACGACATTACGCCCGAGCATGTCTTCGATGTCATAACCGGTGACCCGGCTGAACGCCTGATTGATCGCAATCAGCGCGTAGTTCGGGTCGAGAATGACGATGCCTTCGCTGGCCGCTTCGAACACCGTGGCCGCCAGTCGCTGCTGTTCTTCAAGGCTTTTGCTCGCGCTGATGTCGCGCCGGGTACCGACCATGCGGATCACCCGGCCACTGTCACTGCGCTCCACGGCGCGACCGCGGTCTTCGATCCATACCCAATGGCCGTCACCGTGCCGTACGCGGTATTCGATCTGATAGTCCTCGGAGCGCCCTTTCAGGTGTTCGATCAGCGCCTGCTTGAGTCCGGGCACATCCTCGGGGTGCAGGCGTGGCTTGAGGTCGCGCAGGATCGCCGTGACATATTCAGGCGCGAGGCCGAACAGCTCCTGAATCTGCGTGTGGTGGACTTCGTCGGTTTGCAGATTCCAGTCCCACAGCCCCAGTTCACTGGCCTTCAACGCCAGGGCCAGCCGGGCTTCGCTTTTGCTCAGCGCCTGGTTGGCCACGTCCAGTTCGCGGCTGCGCTGCGCCACCCGGTCTTCCAGCTCGACCTGCGCCTCACGCAATTGGCCCTCGGCGCAGCGCCGCTGTTCGATCTCTTTGGCCAGCGCCTGATTGAGCTGCTCGCTGCGGTTCTGCGCCTGCTGCAGGTGCTCGATCAGGTGCTGGTTCTGAAAACGCCGCAGCAAGCCGCGGTCGATCAGCCGATTGACCTGCCATGCCACCACACTCAGTGAGCCGAGCAGAATCAGCCCGAGCCAGCCCCAGCCGCGTGCCTGTTCGTCGCCGCCCCAGAACAGGTAGCCGATCGCTGGCAGCAGGCACGGTAAGGTAAAGGACAGAAACGCCGGCAGGCTGACGGCATAAGCAACGCTGGCCGACAAGGTCGCGGCGCCGATCAGGCCGAACACCCAGGCTTGCTGCATGAAGTTGTCGGCGGGCACCAGCGCGATGCCGGCGCCAGCCAGCGTCAGGCCGGTCATGGTCGAGCCGAGCAGGAACATGCGGAACCAGATCGGCTGGGCCTGACGGTCCGGGATCGCCGAATCGAACGCGGCGACCTGAATCACCCGCAGCGCCACCAGCGACAATAACCAGACCAGCCAGATGCTGACCACGAAATAGCGCTGCGGGCTCCAGAGCAAAGCGGCGCAGACCAGACCATTGAGCAACATGAACATCGTCGGCAGCAGCGAGCCCTGATACAGCAGGCGCGTGCGTTCGACCGCCATTTCTACGGCGTAATGCTTGCGGATGACCCGGGGTTCCACAGAGGGGCCCGACAGGTCTGAGCTGAGGGTCTTGTGCAATGTTGTTGTTCTTATAAGAGTGAGCATTGGGCCCGAAACGTGGACGGAGCATACACAAGCAGACCCCGTTGCCAAACTGCTCCAGATCATAATTTGCCGGAAACTTTTCCCGTCCGATCACCGGCAAAACCCGCAAAGCGAGGCGGGCCAAAGCCTGTAGCCAGTGACCGACCGGTCGTCATCGACGGCGCTTTCATCGGCTAATGCAAAGCTCGGTTTGCCCGGGCCTGCGGCGCACCCTAGAATGCCCCGATGCGCGATGATCTCTCCCTTCTGCTGAACTCCCTCAACGATGCCCAACGCCAGGCCGTAGCAGCCCCCGTTGGCCGTCAGTTGGTCCTGGCCGGTGCCGGTTCCGGTAAAACCCGAGTGCTGGTGCACCGTATCGCCTGGTTGATCCAGGTCGAAAACGCCTCGCCCCACTCCATTCTGTCGGTGACCTTCACCAACAAGGCCGCTGCCGAGATGCGTCACCGCATCGAGCAGTTGCTGGGTATCAACCCGGCCGGCATGTGGGTCGGCACCTTCCACGGCCTGGCGCACCGCCTGTTGCGGGCGCACTGGCAGGAAGCCGGGTTGAGCCAGACTTTCCAGATTCTCGATAGCGACGATCAGCAGCGACTGGTCAAGCGGGTGATCCGCGAGCTGGGGCTGGACGAGCAACGGTGGCCGGCGCGTCAGGCCCAGTGGTTCATCAACGGGCAGAAAGACGAAGGTCTGCGCCCACAGCACATTCAGGCCAGCGGCGACTTGTACCTGGCGACCATGCGCGGCATCTATGAAGCCTACGAGGCGGCCTGCCAGCGCGCCGGGGTCATCGATTTTTCCGAACTGCTGCTGCGCGCCCTCGACTTGTGGCGCGATCACCCGGGTCTGCTGGCGCACTATCAAAAGCGCTTCCGCCACATCCTCGTCGACGAGTTCCAGGACACCAACGCCGTGCAGTACGCCTGGTTGCGCCTGCTCGGCAAGGGCGGTGACAGCCTGATGGTGGTCGGCGACGACGATCAGTCTATCTACGGCTGGCGCGGGGCGAAAATCGAGAACATTCATCAGTACTCGTCCGACTTCCCGGATTCGGTAACCATTCGCCTGGAGCAGAACTACCGCTCCACCGCTGGCATCCTCAAGGCGGCCAACGCCTTGATCGCCAACAACACCGGACGCCTCGGCAAAGAGCTGTGGACCGACGGTGGCGATGGCGAGGCGATCAACCTGTACGCCGCGTTCAACGAACACGACGAAGCACGCTACGTTGTCGAAACCATAGAAAGTGCGCTGAAAACCGGCCTGGCTCGCAGCGATATCGCGATTCTTTACCGCTCCAACGCCCAATCGCGCGTTTTGGAAGAAGCCTTGCTGCGCGAGCGCATTCCGTACCGCATCTATGGCGGCCAGCGCTTCTTCGAGCGCGCGGAAATCAAGAACGCCATGGCCTACCTGCGTTTGCTGGAAGGTCGCGGCAACGATGCGGCACTGGAGCGGGTCATCAACGTCCCGGCCCGTGGCATCGGTGAGAAAACCGTCGAGGCGATCCGCGACCATGCCCGTCACAGCGATGTGTCGATGTGGGAAGCAATGCGGCAACTGGTCGCCAATAAAGGCCTGACCGGTCGTGCTGCCGGCGCCTTGGGGGCGTTTATCGAGCTGATCGAAAATCTCGCCGCCAAGTGCATGGAGATGCCGTTGCATTTGATGACCCAGACCGTCATCGAGCAATCGGGGCTGATCGCCTATCACGAAGCGGAAAAAGGCGAGAAAGGCCAGGCCCGGGTGGAAAACCTTGAGGAACTGGTCAGCGCCGCGCGCAACTTCGAAAACACCGAAGAAGACGAAGAGCTGACGCCTCTGGCGGCATTCCTCGGCCACGCGTCGCTGGAAGCCGGCGACACTCAGGCCGACGAGCATGAAGACAGCATTCAACTGATGACCCTGCACAGCGCCAAAGGCCTGGAATTCCCTTACGTGTTCCTGGTGGGCATGGAAGAAGGCCTGTTCCCGCACAAGATGAGCCTGGAAGAACCGGGGCGCCTTGAAGAGGAACGCCGTCTGGCCTACGTCGGCATCACCCGCGCCATGCAGAATCTGGTGATGACCTATGCTGAAACACGACGCCTGTACGGCAGCGAGACCTACAACAAGGTTTCGCGTTTCGTCCGCGAGGTGCCGAAGGGTCTGATCCAGGAAGTGCGTCTGTCGAACAGCGTCAGCCGACCGTTTGGCGGCAACCAGTCGATGAGCGGCAGCAACCTGTTCAGCGGCAGCGAGATTCCGGAAACCGGCTTCAGCCTGGGTCAGGCAGTACGCCATTCAATCTTCGGCGACGGCGTGATCCTCAACTTCGAAGGTTCCGGCGCGCAGGCACGGGTGCAGGTGAATTTCAGCGAAGGCAGCAAGTGGCTGATGCTGGGGTACGCCAAGCTGGAAGCTATCTAAAAGTACAAAAGATCGCAGCCAGCGGCAGCTCCTGCACAAGCACGCTCCCCCTGCAGGAGCTGCCGCAAGCTGCGATCTTTTTGATTTACAACCCATTCGGGAAAGGACAGTGCAATGGGCTCAGGCTTCTTCTCTTCCTGGACATTCTGGGCCTTGCTCTCGGCGACGTTCGCCGCGCTGACGGCGATCTTTGCCAAGATCGGCATCGAAAACGTCAATTCCGACTTCGCCACTCTGCTGCGTACTATCGTGGTACTGGTCAGTCTGGCCTTGATTTTGTACGCGACGGGCCAATATCAGTCATTGGGATCAATTTCCGCCAAGAGCTACCTGTTCCTGCTGTTGTCCGGCCTGGGTACCGGCGCGTCGTGGCTGTGCTACTTCCGCGCGCTGAAAGTCGGCCCGGCTTCGCTGGTCGCGCCAGTGGACAAGCTCAGCGTGGTACTGGTGGCGGTGCTCGGCGTGATCCTGCTGGGCGAGAAACTCGACCTGCGCCAATGGGGCGGTATCGGCTTGATCACCGCGGGTGTGGTGATGTTGGCGTTGCGTCGATAAGCAAGTTTCCCGCTGAACCTATCCCATTTTCCTACAGACAAAAGTACATGGCCTGATTGCCTCGACCGAGCTGAACGTAACCTGTCAGGCAAAAGCCCGAAACACTCTCTCGCTAGCCAGTAACACTTCAGCTGTGCAACATGGCGCGCGTGTCTCCACAAACGGGAATTCCCTTTATGAAACGTTTTCTTAGCATCGCCATGGCGTTGTGCATCGGCCTGACGATGAGCCTCGACGCCAACGCCAAGCGCTTTGGTGGTGGCAAAAGTGCCGGCGCTGCGCCGACGCACCAGACCAGCCAGATGGCTCCTTCTTCCCCAGGCATGGGCGGCGCAGCAGCGACCGCTGGTGCAGCCGGCGCTGCCGGTGCCGCGGCCAAGGCTGGCGGCGCTTCGAAATGGCTCGGCCCTCTGGCCGGTATCGCCGCCGGTGGCCTGCTCGCGTCCATGTTCATGGGCGGCGGCTTCCAGGGCATGCAGATCTTCGACATCCTGATCATGGCCGTGATCGCGTTCGTGATCTTCCGCTTCATCGCCGCTCGTCGACGCAAGCAGCAGGAGCACCTGGCTCCGGCCGGCGCGCCGATGCAGCGTGAAGTATTCGAACAGAAGCCTGCTGCCATGGGTTCGATCTTCGGTGGTTCGGCTGCTCCGGCTGCCGCTCGTCCGGTGATCAACGCGCCAGCCTGGTTCAACGAACAGCGCTTCCTTGAAGCCGCGCGCAGCCACTTCCAGTCGCTGCAGCAGCACTGGGACGCCAACGAAATGGATAAGATCGCCGAGTTCGTGACCCCGCAGATGCTCGAGTTCCTCAAGCGTGAGCGTGCGGATCTGGGCGACGGCTTCCAGTCGACCTACATCGACAACCTGCAAGTGCAGTTGGACGGCGTGGATGATCGCGCCGACAAGACGATCGCCACCCTGACCTTCAGCGGCGTGTCGAAGACCTCGCGTTTCGACCAGGGCGAAGTGTTCAGCGAGAGCTGGAACATGGAACGTCCACAGGGCGAGAACCAGCCTTGGCTGGTGGCCGGTATCCGCCAGAACGGCTGATCCCCATCGCGTTACGCATGTGGTAATAAAAACCCCGGCTCAGGCCGGGGTTTTCTATTTCGCGGTTGCATCTATAGCGAGCTACTGTATAAACCGGCCCATATAAACCGCGCCATTCAAGCAAGAGGATCCCGGACGTGGAAGAAATCATCGAACAACTGCGCGAAGCCAACGAACCCGTACCGGTTCCCCTGGAGTTGCCCGACGAAGACCAGTTGGTGGAGATCGAAGAAGAACTCTTCATCAACATCCCGTTCGTCTTCAAAGAGTTTCTGCTGACCGTCAGCGACGTGGTGTACGGCAGCCTCGAGCCGGTGACCGTCACCGACCCGCAATCGCACACTTACCTGCCGGATGTCGCGGCCAACGCCTGGGACGCTGGCGTACCGCGCGACCTGATCCCGATCTGCCAGGACGGCGACAACTACTACTGCGTCGAAGAAGACGGCACCGTGGTGCTGTGGTCCGGCGAAGAAGAGCTGATCACCGAAGAGTCCTGGGAATCGGTGTGGCACTGGGCGCGGGACGTCTGGCTGGAAAGCTGATTCACCAGCCGCCCCGGGCAATCAGTGCCCCGACGATTCCTTGTGGTTGTCGAGGGTTTCCAGCAAAGCCACCTGCATCCGCGTGTGCACGCGGATGAACCAGCGCCAGAGCAGCGCCGCCACGGCGGCCGCCACCACGGCGACCAGCACCAACAGCTTGTTGGTCGGCAGGATACTGGCCGACAAGGCTGCCAGCAGCAGGAAGATCACCAGCAGCGAGAGGATCGGGATCACTTCGGAGATCACCCGCCGCACTCGCTGCGTGTGCCGCCCAGCCATCTCCGGCTTCACGCCCATCTCCGCCAGCAGCATCGACAGCGCCTTGAGCTTGCGATACGCCGCGATCAGAAACGGCAGCGACAGCAGCAGCGCCCCGCCCCAGATCAACGCCTTCTGCCAGCTCGGATCAGCGACCCAGTCCTGCATCCACTCCGACAGTCGTCCGGCAAAGAACGCACCGCTGAAGAAGATCGCGATCACCAGCGCCAGGTTGACCCCGACCTGCAACAGAATCCGCCGGATCATCGCCGCCAGCATCGCGCCCTCGCCTTGCGGCTGAATGCTGCGCAGCCACTCGCCGTACATGCCGAATACTCGTCCCAGACGCTTGGGTACCGCCGCAGAGAGTTTGATCGACAGCGGATCGGCCGCGCGGATCAGGTACGGCGTCAGCAGCGTGGTGATCACCGACACCGCCACCGCGACGGGATACAGAAAGTTGCTGGTGACCTGCAGCGTCATCCCGAGCGCGGCGATGATGAAGGAAAATTCGCCAATCTGTGACAGCCCCATCCCCACACGCAGTGAGGTGCGTCCATCATTGCCGGCGATAAACGCCCCGAGGCCGCAGGACAACATCTTGCCGAGCACCACCGCCACGGTAATGACTGCAATCGGCCACGCGTATTGCAGCAGGATCATCGGATCGAGCATCAGGCCGATGGCGACGAAGAAGATTGCACTGAACAGGTCGCGAACCGGTTCGATCAGGCGCTCGATTTTCAGCAACTGCCGCGACTCGGCCATGATCGCGCCGATCAGGAAGGCGCCGAGCACCATGCTGTATTCGAGCTTGACCACCAGCAGACAAAAACCGAAACACAGGCCGAGCACGGTGATCAGTAGCATCTCGTTGCTTTCGAATTTGGCGACGTACGCCAGCAGGCGCGGCACCAGCAGAATGCCGATCACCAACGCGACGATCATGAACAGCGACAGCTTGCCGACCGTGGAAAACACTTCGCCCGAACTGACCGTGCCGCTGACTGCGATGCTCGACAGCAAGGCGATGATGCCGATGCCGAGGATGTCCTCGACGATCAATACGCCGAAGATCAGCTGCGCGAAGCGCTCGTTCTTCATCTTCAGGTCGTTGAGCGCCTTGACGATGATAGTGGTCGAGGAGATGGCGAGGATTGCGCCGAGGAACAGCGAGTCCATGGTGTTCCAGTCGAACCAGCGGCCGATTTCATAGCCGATCCAGATCATCAGGACAATTTCGAGGAACGCCGCGATAAACGCCGTGGCCCCGACCTTGAACAACTTGCGCAGGCTGAACTCCAGCCCGAGGCAGAACATCAGGAAAATCACCCCCAGCTCGGCGAGGGTCTTGATGGTTTCTTCGTCGTGAATCAGACCGAATGGCGGGGTGTGCGGGCCGATGATGAAACCGGCGACGATGTAGCCGAGCACCACCGGCTGCTTGAAACGGTGAAACAACACGGTGACCACACCTGCGACCAACATGATCACTGCCAGGTCCTGAATAAAGCTGATGGCATGCATGGTGTGGGCTCCTTGTATGACGTGACTCGCCGTCAGACTTCAGAAAGCTCTGAGCGAGTTGGGTAAAAATCCAGTTTTCGTGTAGGAATTGCCCTTGGGCAGGGCCTTTTGCAGGTTAACACCGCGACTTCCGGCTGAAAGGCGGTGCAATATAAGGAAACAGATCGGTCGCGGCGTGACGGCAGCCAGCCGTCTGGCGTCCCGATAACGGTGCTTTTGAAAAAGCCACCAGGCACCCGCAGAGGTGCGTCCAGCCATCCAGCCTTGATCCGTGAGAACGTTATGGAACCCGGAAACGCCCAACTGTCGATGACGGTATTGATGACCCCCGACATGGCCAACTTCTCTGGCAATGTCCACGGCGGTACCCTGCTCAAATACCTCGACGAAGTGGCCTACGCCTGCGCGAGCCGCTATGCCGGCCGCTACGTGGTGACGCTGTCGGTGGATCAGGTGATTTTCCGCGAGCCGATCCATGTCGGCGAACTGGTGACCTTCCTCGCGTCGGTCAACTACACCGGCAACACCTCGATGGAAGTCGGCATCAAAGTGGTGACCGAGAACATCCGCGAGCGCTCGGTGCGCCACACCAACAGCTGCTTCTTCACCATGGTTGCGGTGGATGACCAGCGCAAACCGGCCCCCGTGCCGCCGCTGCAACCGCAGAACAGCGAAGACAAGCGTCGCTACATGCAGGCGCAGCAGCGTCGGCAGATTCGCCAGGAGCTGGAGAAGCGTTATCAGGAGATCAAGGGCGACGCTTAAAGCAAAAGATCGCAGCCTGCGGCAGCTCTTACAGAGGATTAATGTTCACCCTGTAGGAGCTGCCGCAGGCTGCGATTTTTTGACCAATTATGCGATTACAGACTGATCGCCGTCGCCTCGAACTTCACCCGCGGATGCGCGATCCGGTCCTGCGCCCGCACCAGTTGCAGCTCATAACTGGCACACGCCTGGGTCTCCAGCAGCACTTCATGCACCGCCGCTGCGGTGAACTCGAACGCCGCCATCAGGCTGTCGCCCAACAGCACCCGCGCGAGGAACAGCCCGGACGTCAGATCGCCCACGCCCACCGGCTGACGCGGAAACGCCAGCAGCGGACGGCGCAAGTGCCAGCTTTCATCAGCGGTCACCAACAACATCTCGAAACCGTCCGCCGGCTTGCCCGGATAATCCAGATGCTTGACCAGCACCGCTTTCGGCCCGCGCGCCAGCAGCGCCCGAGCCATCGCCAGGCAATCGAACAACGACTGCGGCTTGCGCCCGGAGAAACTGTCCAGCTCCAGTTGGTTCGGACACATGATGTCCGCCACCGCCGCGGCTTCTTCCAGCAGAAAGTCGCTGACTTCGGCCGGCACACTGCAGCCTTTCTCCGGATGGCCCATCACCGGGTCACACAGGTACAACGCCTTCGGATTGACCGATTTGATGCACTCGACGCCACTGAGAATCGCCCGGCCCTGCGCCGCGCTGCCCAGATAGCCGGAGAGCACAGCGTCGCAGTTGCCCAGTTCGCCAATGGCGGCAATGCCGTCGACCAGTTCGGGGATCTGCTGCGGCGCGAGCACTTCACCGGCCCATTGGCCGTACTGGGTATGGTTGGAGAACTGCACCGTGTTGAGCGGCCAGACATTCACCCCGACCCGCTGCATCGGAAAAACCGCAGCGCTGTTGCCGGCGTGGCCGAAGACCACATGGGACTGAATGGCGAGCAGATGAGGCGTACGTTTCATTCGGGTTATTCCGTAAAACGATTGAAATTCAAGCCGCGCAGTATGCGACGAAACACAGCCTGTACGACAGACCGGCGACGCAGTTAAGCTGGACCAATCTTTTGGAGTTTCCTGTTGATGCTGACCCTTGAAAACATCTTCGTGCTGATGCTGTTCGCCGCTGCCGGCGCATGGCTTTGGCACAACCACGGCTTGCGCGAGCGGGCGCTGGAGCGGGTCAAGCAGCATTGCATCAACGTCGGCGTTGAACTGCTGGACGGTAACGTCGCGTTGAAAAAAATCGGCTTGATCAAGGATGCCAGCGGCCGGCGGCGTCTGGCCCGGGTCTACAACTTCGAGTTCACCGTGACTGGGGAAACCCGGCACAACGGCATCATCACCCAGTTTGGCGCGCACAGCGCTCAGATTGAACTGGCGCCCTACCCGGCGCCGTTCGACGACACGCCACCAGTGGTCGAAGTTACCCGCCCACGGGCCGAAGTGATCGAACTGAGCCAGTGGCGTCAGGAACACAATAAGTGGAAGCCGTAAGCTAATCCGCTTGAACTCGACATTGCGTCAGGCCTGACTGCAAAGCATCGATACTTCGCGCATCGGCAAAGATCAGCTCTATACGCGAATCCCGTCGCCACTCGCTGGGCTGCCAATCCAGTTCAGCGTTATCCACGGCATTGGCCGAGACCCAGCCCTCGGCGCTATGGATAACCAGTTTCGCCCGCCGCCAGTTCAGGCTCTGCAGCCATTGGCTCAGACGTTGCGTATCGAACGTCTGCCCCGGGTGCCAACGCCAGCCGATGCTCCAACCGCCCTCCTGTGCCTGACTCAGGCAAATCGGCGATGCCGGGTCGCTCCAGAGCGCCGGAATCGGTCCCGCCCCCTGCGGCACAACAAGGTTATCCACACCCGCCATTGCTTGCGCCGTCACACCCGGCAACTCGCGTAAAGACAGTTGCGCCTGCTGCGTCCAGATCAATTTGACCGCCGGCAAACGCTCGGCGATGGTCTGCCGCACAGCCTCATCCAGGCCTTCGGCCTTGTTCAGCAACAGCAGACCGGCGCCGCCCAAAGCGTCCTGCTGAGCGGGCGGCAACGCTTTCCCGGCGGCCAGTGCCTGGGCATCCAGCACTGACACAGAAGGCTGCAGCGCCAGTACACCCAACCACGGCGCCTCACCTAACTGCTTGAGCAATTGCGCCGGATGGCCCAGCCCGGACGGCTCGATGAACAGCCGATCCGGTCTGGCCTTGCGCAGCAAACGGCCGAGGCCGATTTGAAACGGCGCGCCGTTGACGCAACACAAACAGCCCCCGGCGACTTCGCCCAGTGCGATACCATCGCCATCGCGGGTCAGCAACGCAGCATCGAGGCCGATCTGACCGAACTCGTTGATCAGCACCGCCCAGCGCTCACCGGCCGGCCGTTGGGCCATGAGCTGGCGAATCAGACTGGTCTTGCCGGCGCCCAAAGGGCCGGCGATGACATGGGTAGGAATGTTCTGCAACATGACTGGGCGTTTTCTGAGGGGATTGGACATGCGTTGGATGGGATGGTCGTTGCTGTTGATGTCGCTGTCGAGCGAAGCCTTGGCTCAAGCCTGCGTTGTGCACAGTCAGGGCGAGCGACTCGACGTCAAGGTTTGCCAGCAAAACCGCAGTATTCCCGAGAAGCTGTTCAGCGACGGGTTCTGCCAACCGACCCTGGCCGGGCAGAAAGTCGAGGTGCAGTACGTCGATCAATGCCCGAGCGGCGCGTTCGGCGTGTGCAGCAACGCGCAAGTCGCCAATATGCCCTATCGCCAGGATATCCACTATTACGGCGTGGCTTCAGACATGGCGTATTTGAAGCCGTATTGCGAAGGCCAGAGCCAGGGTAAATGGCTCAAGCCTTGAGCCATCAACCGAGCCAGTCGAGCGTCAGCAGCAGCCGTCGTTCACCCGCTGGCAGTTGCGGAGAACGATGGATCAGACCGAAGCCTTCGTTGCCGTGCCATTTTTCGCCTTTCAATAGCGCCACGTCGCCACTGTGCAGTTGCTGGATGTTTGCCATGTCGTTTGGCTCAGCGTTCGCCTGACCCAATTGCTCGCGGTCCATTGCGCCCTCCTTGAGCCACTGACTGCCGATTCCGCCATACGTGGTGAGCAGGCGCACCGGCACATGATCGACGTGGAAACGCGGACACATGGCCTTGTCCAGCACCCGCAGGCGCAAGCCGATACGCCGTGCACCCAGCAGGCAGGCGAAGGCACTGACCAGCCATCCCAGATCAGCGACAAAGCCTTCATAGCCTTCCAGGTCACGGAACCCGGCGGCCAGTCCACTGAGATCAGGCTCGCCGTCTTCATCCGGCAATTCGAGGCAGAGCGACTGCGCCAGTGGCTCGTTGAGCGACAGCAACAATGCTGCGAAATCGGCAATGTGCAGCGGCAGTTGGCGCTGCCAGACCGCAAGATTGACGTCGTCTTCGAGGATTCGCGTCAGCGTTTTCGGCGTCGCCCCCTGATGCTGATGACGTACTCGGTTCTGCTGCAGTTTGAGCGCAAGCATCAGGCGGCCTCTTCGTGCCAAGGGCCGAACGGATCCGGCAGCGTGCGCCAACCGTCTACACCAGCAGCCATTTCTTCGTCAGTCAGCAGGCAGGCATCGAGCTCCGACTTGAGCTGTACGAAATCGATGTTCTGGCCAATGAATACCAGCTCCTGACGACAATCTCCGACACTCGGCGTCCAGTTTTCCATGATTGCTGCGGTACTGTCCTGATCCTGCGGCCATTGGTTTTTCGGCACGAAACGCCACCAGCGTCCAGCGAAACCGTGGCGCATCAGGCCGCCTGCCTGCGACCAGCTGCCCGCATCCGTGACCTTGCTGGCGAGCCAGAAAAAACCCTTGGAGCGCAGTAATTTACCGTTCATCCATGGACGATCAATGAAGCTGTAAAAGCGCTGCGGGTGGAACGGGCGGCGTGCGCGATAAGCCGTGGAAGCAATGCCATACTCGGTGGTTTCCGGCACATGCTCACCGCGCAATTCCTGCAGCCAGCCCGGGGCTTGGGCGGCTTTGTCAAAATCGAATCGGCGCGTGTTGAGGATCTTCTCCAGCGGCACCTCGCCCATCACCATCGGGATAATTTCCGCCTGGGCATTGAGGCGCTTGAGAATTGCCGTGAGTTCGTCGCGCGCCTGGCGGCTGATGAGGTCGATCTTGCTGATCAGCAGTACGTCGGCGAACTCGATTTGTTCGATCAACAGGTCGGTGATCGAGCGTTCATCTTCATCGCCCAAGGTCTCGCCGCGGGACGCGAGGCTCTCGGCAGCCTGGTAGTCGAGGAGAAAATTCACGCCGTCGACTACCGTGACCATGGTGTCGAGTCGAGCAACGTCGGCGAGGCTCTGACCCAGCTCATCGCGGAAGGTGAAGGTTTCGGCGACCGGCAGCGGCTCGGAAATACCGGTGGATTCGATGAGCAGATAATCGAAGCGGCCTTCGCGAGCAAGTTTGCTGACCTCTTCCAACAGGTCCTCGCGTAACGTACAGCAGATACAACCGTTGCTCATCTCTACCAGTTTTTCTTCAGCACGGTTCAGGCGGACATCACGTTGGACTTCGCTGCCATCAATGTTGATCTCGCTCATATCGTTAACGATGACTGCAACGCGCAAGCCTTCTCGATTACGTAGTACGTAATTCAAAACTGTACTTTTTCCAGCGCCGAGAAAGCCCGAAAGAACGGTCACGGGGAGCGGAGATGACATTGGATAATCCTCATCAGATGGTGGCCGATGGGCGTGTATGCCGGATTTGGCGTAACGCACCGCGTTCTCAGGCTTCAAAACAACGTGATGGCAGAAGCTGACGCTTTAAATTGGCGGGCTCAGGCTCAATTAAAATTCATGTTATAGTATAACAACACAAATTATCCAGACCTGCTCTTGCCCAAACCGATAAAGAGCATGAAGCTGCATGCCATCTGCCCGTCGGGAACCGTGATGAAAAATGTCCTGAAATGCTCGCTAATGAGTCTGGCATTGCTGTCGGGTGCCAACGTATGGGGACAAGCGCCAATGCTCGCCAAGTGCACACACAGCGCTAACCTGCTGGCATGCGTCGATGCGCAAGGTAACGCCTACAGTGTAAATACAGTGGGCCGCACGTTTTACCTGCGCGGCTTTGAAAAGGACGGCAATCGCTACTGGGCGCAGACCAACAGTCGGTTCGGCCAACTGACGTTCTTCACCGGCATCGCTTCTGACGGCGAAGCCTGGGTCGGCTACACCCGTCGCGTGGGCTGGACGACGATCAATCGCTTCTCCAGCTCAGGCGGCAGCAGCGCGAAGTTCACCTGCAGCCGGATCACCGGCTGCTAAACCTGCGCCTTTTGCTGCGCCTGCTGCCAAGCGATGTAGCTGTCGATTGGCGGGTTCTGCTGGAAATAGCGCTGCAATCCTTCAAACAACCCGTTAGCGATAGCCTGTTGATGTCGAGTTGTCACCAGGCGCTGACTGTCACGCGCGTTGGAAATAAAGCCGGTTTCTACCAGGATCGACGGCACATCCGGCGACTTCAGCACCGCAAATCCCGCCTGTTCCACGCGCTTTTGATGCAATGTGGTGATGCCTTGCAGACTGCCCAGTATGCTGCTGCCGAGTTGCAGACTGGCGGCGATGGTGGCGCTCATCGACATGTCGAGGATCACGCCGGCGAGCATCGGATCCTTGTCCTTGAGATTAACCAGACTGGTCGCGCCGAGCAGATCCGCGCCGTTCTCGCGCTGTGCCATGAAGCGTGCAGTCGCTGACGTCGCACCACCTTCTGACAGGCAATACACCGAAGCTCCCGACGCCGTCAGTCGCGGCGCTGCATCGGCGTGCACGGAGATAAACATGTCGGCCTTGTGCTGACGGGCAATGTCTACACGCTTGCGAAGGGGCACGAAAAAATCGTCATTGCGCACCAACTTCACGTCGAAGCCCTTCTCCTTTTTAAGACGTTTGGCGAGCAATTGGGCGATGGACAACACCACGTCCTTTTCCCGCTCACCCTTGGCGCCGACGGCGCCAGGGTCTTTACCACCGTGTCCGGGATCAACCACGACAATGATGTCGCGTTTAAGGTGATGGTTATTCGTGGATGTTTCACGTGGAACCACTGCGGTGCTCAGGACTTTATCGGCGTTCACCAAGTCGAGCACCAAACGGTGTCCTTGACCATCCTGCGGTGCCAAAACAAAGCTGTTCAATAGAACGGGAGTGTTCAGATCGAGAACGATCCGGGTATCGCCTTGACCAAAATGCCCGGCGCGGATCGAGCGAATGGCCGTATCTGCTAACGGCAATTGACTGAAATCACCACTCAGACTCGCCCCGGACAGGTCAATGATCAAACGCTCTGGCGCGCTCAACGTGAACGTTTTGTAACGCACCGGGCCGCTTAAATCGAAGACCAGTCGCAGCTTTTCACGCGAACGCCAGAGCCGCGCATTTCGCACCTGGGTTGCCGAGACACTGAAGGGCAGAGCCAAGGCTGCGCTGGCCAAAAACAAACTGAGCAAGTGGCGTCTGTGCATATGAAAACCCGTTCATGAAAAAAGCATCGTGATTTGAATTGTTATAATGTAACATCCAATTCAGTCAACACGATGGTTCCGAACATGAATTCGCTGACACTTCCGGATATCGCCACTCAAGCCTCTCGACAAGCATTACCGCTTGAGTGGGTGGGAATGCGCGGCATTGCCTTGCCGGTTTTATTGGATGGCCAACGTCTGAGCGCGAAGGCAGATGCAGGCGTCAGTCTTGACGATGGTGAGGCGCGTGGCATTCACATGTCGCGGTTGTATCTGGCCTTGGCAACGCTTGAGCAACAGAACCTTTCTCCACGGGTTTTGCATCAGGTACTGGACGATTTTCTGGCGAGCCACGAGGGCTTATCCAGCAATGCTTACCTGAATATCCACAGCGAAGTGCTGCTGAAACGACCCGCGTTGGTCAGCCCACTGGCGGGGTGGAAAAGCTATCCAGTGAGCATTTCTGCCAGCCTCAAAAACAAAGTGTTCCACGTGGAACTCAAGATCGATGTGCCCTACTCCTCGACCTGCCCGTGCTCAGCCGCATTAGCGAGGCAACTGATCCAGCAGCAGTTCATCGATGATTTTGCCAATAAGCCACTGCAGCACGCTGAAGTTTTGGCTTGGCTTGGATCAAGCTACGGCATCGTTGCCACTCCGCACAGCCAACGCAGCACCGCGCAATTGCACATGCATCTGGACGAGTTTATCGATGAGCTGCCCCTCAGCGTGATCATCAATGACGCTGAAGCCGCACTGGGCACCGCCGTGCAAACCGCCGTGAAACGCGCCGACGAACAAGCCTTCGCGCTGGCCAACGGGCAGAACCTGATGTTCTGCGAGGACGCCGCGCGACGACTCCATCTGGCCCTGCGTCGCTGCCCTGGTGTCAGCGGATTCCACCTGCGAGTGATCCACGCTGAAAGTCTGCACGCCCACGACGCCGTCGCCGAAAGCCACTGGCATCGAGAACACGCATGATCCGCTGCCATTCCTTGAGCTGGGGCGCGCCAGGGCAACCGCTGACTTCACCACTGACGGTCACGCTGGAAAGTGGCAGTCTGAGCGCTATCGTCGGCGCCAACGGCTGCGGTAAAAGCAGCCTGCTGAAAGTCATCGCCGGACTGCAGAAACCCTTGACCGGAAAAGTTGCGCTAGGCGTCCCACGCCAAGGAGGATTGTCATTCCTGCCGCAACAGCAACACCTCGACCGACAGTTTCCCATCAGTCTGGAAGAACTGGTGGCTGCCGGGTTCTGGGGCCGTCGATTGTCGACGCAATTGCGCGCACAGCGCCTCACTCACGCACTCGACAATTGGCACTTGAGCGGACTCGAGAAGCGCCCGCTGATGGCGCTCTCCGGTGGCGAACTGCAACGCGCATTGCTCGCCCGTTTGAGTCTGGCTGACGCGCCACTACTCCTTCTTGACGAACCCCACGTTGCGCTCGACGAACTGGGTCAGCAATTGCTTTGGCAACACATCCACGCCTGGCACGCCGAAGGTCGAACTTTATTGGTGGTCTGCCACGACCTGGCCGCCGTCCGCCAACACATCCCGCAGACACTGCTGATCAAAAACCACGAATGCGCGTTTGGCGCCAGCGTCGAACTGATCCAGCAAACACCCGGCACGCAGGTGGCTTGATGCTCACCGTCGCCCACCTTTGGCAACCGTTCAGCGAATTCTTGTTCATGCGCCGAGCGCTGCTCGGCGGATTGGTCTTGGCCTGCAGCACAGCACCGCTCGGCGTATTTCTGATCCTGCGGCGCATGAGCCTGATCGGCGACGCCGTCGCTCACGGCATTCTTCCCGGCGCCGCATTGGGCTTCTGGTTCGCCGGCCTGAGTCTGCCCGCGCTAACGCTCGGTGGTCTGGGTGCGGGCCTGAGCATGGCCGGGCTGGCTGCGTGGATTACCCGTCGCACCGGTTTGCGCGAAGATGCCAGCCTCGCCGCGATCTACCCGATCTCACTCGCCAGTGGCGTTCTGATTCTCGGCATCGCTGGCAAACGCCTCGACTTGCTGCACTTGCTGTTCGGCTCGGCGCTCGCCGTCGACGGACCGACCCTCAACGGCATGTTATGGGTCTCGGCCCTCAGCCTGATCGCCATGGCAGTCATCTACAAACCGCTGCTGCTCGACACCCTCGATCCTCTATTCCTGCAAACCGTCAGCCGCCTCGGCCCTCTCGCCCACGGCGTGTTCCTGACCTTGGTGGTGCTCAATCTGGTGATCGGTTTCCAGGCCATCGGCGCCTTGATGGTGGTCGGTCTGATGATGCTGCCTGCCGCTGCCTCACGGTTCTGGAGTCGTCGTCTGCCGAGCCTGATTGCCATCTCCGCACTCATTGGCTGCCTGTCGGTGTGGCTCGGATTGTTGCTGTCGTTCGACTACTCGCTGCCCAGCGGGCCGGCCATCGTGCTGGTCGCGGGGTTCGCCTACTTGCTGTCCGTGGTGTTCGGACCGGTTCACGGGCTGCTGCGCCGCCCGCCTTTGCTCACATCCCAATGAGGTGTTTCCCGATGCGCGTTCTACTCGTGTTGTTCAGCTTGCTGCTGTCGATGTCGTTATCGGCGGCGGAAAAATTGCCGGTGGTCACCAGCTTCAGCATCCTCGCCGACATGGTGCATCAGGTCGGCGGCGAGCATATCCAGATCACCAACATGGTCGGCCCGGACGCCGATGCGCATACCTATGAGCCAACACCGGACGACGCCAAAGCGCTGCTCAAAGCCAAGCTGATCATCAAGAACGGCCTCGGTTTCGAACCATGGCTCGATCGACTGGTGACCAGCACCGGCACCCAAGCCCCGCTCATCAGTGCCAGCCACGGTGTGATTCCGCGCTCGCTCGATGAAGACGGTGAAACCATTCCCGACCCGCACGCTTGGCACAATCTGGCCAACACCGAGCTGTACATCGCCAACATCACCAAGGCGCTGATCGCTGCCGATCCGGCGAACAAGGCCGACTATCAACGCAACAGCAAGACCTACCTGAAACAGATCTACGCCCTGCTCGCCGAAGCCAAGACCAAGCTCGGCTCGCTGCCACCGGGCAATCGCAAGATCGTCACCAGCCACGACGCCTTCGGTTATCTCGGGCAGGCCTACGGCATTGACTTCATGGCGCCGCAAGGTCTTTCCACCGAGCGCGAACCATCGGCCGCCGAAGTCGCCGCACTGATCACGCAGATCCGTCAGGCCAAGGTCAAAGCGGTGTTCATGGAAAACATCAAGGACGCGCGCCTGCTCAAGCAAATCGCTGATGAAAGCGGCGCGCATATCGGCGGCACGTTGTACTCCGATGCCCTCGCCGCCAGTGGCCCGGCCAGCACCTTTACCGGACTGTTCGAATACAACCTCAACACCCTTTATGACGCACTGAGCCAACCATGATCCGCAAAAATCCCTCAGGCGATTTGCCGCAAATTGCCGAGTCGGCCTACGTCGACAAAACCGCGATCATCTGCGGCAAGGTGGTCATTGGCGAGAATGTGTTCGTCGGCCCCTACGCGGTGATCCGCGCCGACGAAGTAGACGCTTCGGGCACGATGGAGCCGATCACCATCCGCGCCAATTCGAACATCCAGGACGGCGTGGTGATCCATTCCAAATCCGGCGCTGCCGTGACCATCGGCGAATTCACCTCGATCGCTCACCGCTCGATCGTGCATGGCCCGTGCGTAGTCGGCGACCGGGTGTTCATCGGATTCAACAGCGTGCTGTTCAATTGCGTGGTCGGTGACGGCTGTGTGGTACGGCACAACTCGGTGGTCGATGGCCGTGATTTACCGGACGCGTTCTACGTGCCCTCCACCACCCGCATCGGCCCCAACACCGACCTCTCGCAGTTCCCGCCAGTGAGTGTCAGCGCCTCGGAGTTTTCCGAAGACGTGGCGCGCACCAATGTCGATCTGGTACGCGGCTACAAAGCCTTGCAGAACGAGTTCTGAGCCATGAGCAGCGTGCTGATTCGCAACGCCAGACTGGTCAATGAAGGGCGCGAGTTTGACGGTGATCTGTTGGTCAGCCATGGTCGCATCGTCAAGATCGCGGGCCGCATCGACGGTGAAAATGCCCGTGTGGAGATCGACGCCAATGGCCAATGGCTGTTGCCGGGGATGATTGATGATCAGGTGCATTTTCGCGAACCGGGAGCGCCGGCCAAGGGCAGTATTCACTCCGAGTCGCGCGCAGCGGTGGCGGGTGGCATCACCAGTTTCATGGACATGCCCAACACCCAACCGGCCACGCTTACCCTCGAAGCGCTAGCGGATAAAAAGCGTCGGGCGGCGATCAACTCCGTGGCCAACTACGGATTTCACTTCGGTGTCAGTCAGGACAACCTCGACACCGTGGCCGCGCTCAACCCCTGCGAAGTGGCCGGGGTCAAAGTGTTCATGGGCGCGTCCACTGGCAATATGCTGGTGGATGATCCTAAGATTCTCGAACGCTTATTCGCCGAAGTGCCGACGATTCTGCTGGCGCATTGCGAACACACACCAAGCATCGAGGCCAATGCAGCACGTCTGCGTGAACGCCTGCCGGCGAATATCCATGCACTGATCCGCGATGCCGAAGCTTGCTACCGATCCTCTTCGTTGGCGGTGGAACTGGCCAGACGTCACGGCACCCGCCTGCACGTTTTGCACCTGACTACCGCTCGCGAGCTGGAGCTGTTCGAAGACAAACCTCTCACTCAAAAGCACATCAGCGCTGAAGTCTGCCTGCACCACCTGCTGTTCGATGACCGCGACTATCCAGCACTCGGCAACCTGATCAAATGCAACCCGGCCATCAAGACCCAGGCCGACCGAGACGCCTTGCGCGCGGCGCTGCTGAGCAACCGGCTGGATGTGATCGGCAGCGATCATGCACCGCATACCTGGGCGGAAAAACAGCGTCCTTACACCGAAGCACCGTCCGGGTTACCGCTGGTGCAACACGCCTTGCCGGCACTGCTGGAACTGGTGGCCGATGGCGTGCTGCCGATCACCACGTTGGTGGCAAAGACCAGCCATCGCGTGGCGGATCTGTTTGCGATTCCGGATCGGGGTTATTTGCGTGAGGGGTATTGGGCGGATCTGGTGCTGGTTGAGCCAGCGGCTCTTGAAGTGTCGCGGCAACCGATTCTGTCACAGTGCGGCTGGACGCCGTTCGCTGACAAGACTTTTCGCTATCGGGTGAATACCACGTTGGTGTCGGGGCAGATTGCCTGGCGGAAGCAGCGCATCAACGAAAGCTGTCAGGGGCTGCCGCTGCGGTTTATGCGCTGAATGATCAGGTGTCTGACAGAACGTCTTCGCGAGCAGGCTCGCTCCCATCAGGAAACGCGCTGTCCCTGTGGGAGCGAGCTTGCTCGCGAAGCTTTTAAGCTCTTGGCTTCACAGTGCCGCAATCCTGACCCAACCACACCGCACGGGTTTCCAGACTGCCCTTCTGGTTGATCCCGATCGCATTGAACGTGCCGTTGGCCACGGTGGTGAACTCACGATCACTGAGGAACGTCGCGACACCCGTGCCTTGCGCTTTCGGGCAGCTGAAGCGGAATTTCCACTGGTTGCCGGTGCGCTCGGTGATCTGCTGTTTGCAGCCCGACTGCGGATCGGCCAGCGGAATATCGTTGGTCGCGACCTGCTGCGGCGTCAGGCAGGCACGAATGCCCTTGCCGCCGATGTTGATTCCGTTCTTTTCCAGCGCCGCACGCTGTTGCGGGGTCATCTGGCCTTGCAACTGGCCGAGGATCGATTGCACATCCATGGGCTGGTCATCGACCTTGACGTTGCTCGAGGTCATTTCCCACAACCCCGGCTGCAGCATTTGCGCCTGCGCAACCACCGGCATTGCCAAACCCAGGCCCAGCGCCAAACCCAGCAGACGAACGTTCATCGAAAAAACTCCTGATCAGTAGTGGCCGTTAGACGTCGGCCGATTGCTTCGGTTCATGCACCAATTAAATAGCGACATTCGCCTCGGAACATGGTCTGTTACGCATTGAGTCTTCAGGAGCAAGGCTGCCCCATGGATTATTTTGGACCGCACATTTTTGGCTATCTGATCGCCCTCATACATAGCCTCGGCTTGATCGCCGCGATCCACGCGGTGCTGACCGTTCGCACCGCCCAAGGCTCGATCGCCTGGGCATTGTCGCTGATTTTCATTCCTTACCTGACACTCATCCCTTATCTGGTTTTCGGCCGCAGCACATTCGACGGCTATATCAAGGCACGGCGCCAGGCCAACGAACAGATGCGTCAGGCAATTTCCGAGTTGAACTGGCGACCGTGGGTCGAAGAAGCCCTCACCGCCCGCGCCTCAAATGCCTATGCCTCGCTACGGGCCATGCCCAAACTGGGGCGGATGCCATGCCTGGCGAATAACGAAGTGCAACTGCTGGTGAATGGCCACGCGACCTTCGAGGCGATTTTCCAGGCCATCGATCAAGCGCGCGAAGCCGTACTGATCCAGTTCTTCATCATCCATGACGACCGCCTCGGACAGCGCCTGCGCGATCTGTTGCTGAAGAAAGCTGCCGAAGGCGTGGCGATTTATCTGCTCTACGACCGCATCGGCAGCCACGCCCTGCCCCACAGTTATGTACAGGCGTTGCGCGATGGCGGTGTCGAGGTCAAAGCCTTCGCCACACGTAGCGGCTGGCTCAATCGCTTCCAGGTGAATTTCCGCAACCACCGCAAAATCGTCGTGGTCGATGGCGTGCTCGGCTTTGTTGGCGGGCACAACGTTGGCGATGAATACATGGGCGAGAAGCCGCCGTTGGCGCCATGGCGCGATACCCATGTGCAAGTGCGCGGGCCGGTCGTGGCCTGCATGCAGGAGTCATTTGCCGAGGATTGGTTCTGGGCCGCGCGCACATTGCCGCCGCTGATCCTGCCGGACGTTTACCCGGACGACGGCGTGCTCTGTCAGTTGCTGGCCAGCGGCCCGGCCGACGCCTACGAAACCTGTTCGCTGTTCTTCGTCGAAGCGATCCACGCCGCAACCGAGCGGGTGTGGATCACCAGCCCGTACTTCATTCCCGATGAAGCCGTGTTCGCCGCGTTGCGTCTGGCGGTGCTGCGCGGCGTCGACGTGCGCCTGCTGCTGCCATCGCGCCCCGATCACCGCATCGTCTACGCCGCGTCCAGCCTGTATGCATTCGAAGCGGTGCGCGCCGGCGTGCGGGTGTTCCGCTACGAACCGGGGTTCCTGCATCAGAAAGTGGTGTTGATCGACAGCGAGATCAGCGCCGTCGGCAGCGCCAATCTGGACAACCGTTCGTTCCGGCTGAATTTCGAAGTGATGCTACTGACCGTCGACAGCGAATTCGCCGCCCGCGTGGAACGTATGCTCAACGATGATTTCGAGCAGGCTTATGAAGTTGCCAAAGAGGAAAGCCGGGAGATCCACCGCCTGCAACAGCTCGGCATGCGGATCGCCCGGCTTATTTCACCGATTCTCTAGAAGCCCATCACCCTCTCCAAGGGAGAGGGCAGGGTTCAGGCATCAAGGATTGTAGATGTCGTCACGGGTCCAGGGCAGTTCATGACTGCCGTCCGGATGAGCCTTCACTGCCAGAATCTGATGCAGATTGATCCAGCCCCGGGCAAACGCGTAGGCACACCCGGCCAGATACAGGCGCCAGATGCGCAGCGCCTGATCCGGCACCAGTTTCCCGGCGGCCTCGAGGTTATCCTCCAGCCGCTCGCTCCAGTGATCCAGCGTGCGCGCGTAATGCAGGCGCAGGCTTTCGACATCGACAATCTCCAGCCCGGCTTCGCTGATCTCGGCCGAGATCATCGCCAGGTGTGGCAACTCGCCGTTGGGGAACACGTATTTCTCGATGAAGTCGCCGGCACCGCGTCCCACCGGGCGGCCGTCGGTGTGCTTGGCGGTGATGCCATGGTTCATCACCAGACCGCCCTCCTTCACCGCGCCAAACAGGACTTTGCAGTATTCGGCGAGGTTGGCGTGGCCGACGTGTTCGAACATACCGACACTGACCACCTTGTCGAAACGCCCGTCCTGCGGCAGGTCGCGGTAGTCGAGCAATTGCAGTTCAATCTGGTCTTCCAGGCCTTCGGCCTTGACGCGCTCGCGGGCCAGTTCCAGCTGTTCCTTGCTCAGGGTGATGCCGAAGACTTTGGCGCCGAATTCACGTGCGGCGTAACGCGCCAGACCACCCCAGCCGCAACCGACATCCAGCAGGTAATCGCCCGGCTGCAAACGCAGCTTGCGACACAGATGGCGGAATTTGGCTTGCTGCGCCTGCTCCAGGGTTTCGCTGCCCGTTTCGAAATACGCGCAGGAATACGCCATGTCGCTGTCCAGCCACAGCTGATAGAACGCGTTGGACAGGTCATAGTGATAGGAAATGGCTTTGGCGTCGGTTTCCTTGTCGTGCACTGCACGCACTGGCTGAGCGCCTTCATCTTCATCGAGCAAGGCGCTGCTCAATTCGTCGCAGACCCGGATGACCTCGCTGATCGAGCCCTCCAGTTCGAGCTTGCCTTCAACAAACGCCGCCCCCAGCGCGTCGAGGCTTGGATGGGTGAACTGGGTGACCATCGTCGGGTCCTTGACCACGATGGTGACGCTGGGCGTCGGCCCCAGATTGAACTCATGGCCGTCCCAGAGTCGCAGGCGAAGCGGAAGCTGCAGATTCTGTAAGGCCGGTGGAAGTTGCGCGAGCATGGAAAATCCCCCCTTGTTTCAGACGTCAGATCTGAGGGTAGACCATCCTTGAAAAATAGCAGGCTATCGATTTAATTAGCCGAGACTATCGTTTCAGACGCGCCACCAGGCCGGAATGCAACCCGTGTTTTCGACCCGGAAACCGGCAATGACGTGTGCGCCTTCTACATAGATGACTGCCTATTCGGCGCACAGTTCGCTGCCACTCATTTCAATGACCGTCCTTGAGCTTGAGCAATGGCTCCTGAAACCGCAGCAGCCGTCCGGCATTGCCCAACACCAGCAACGTGCTGAGGTTGTGCAGCAGCGCGGCGATCATCGCCCCGGCCGCGCCGAGCCAGCCAAATGCAGCAAAGATGACAATCGCCAAGGTCCAGCCCAGACCGATGATCACGTTAACCTGCAAGGTTCGTCGGCATTGGCGGCTGAGCCGCACACAAGTACCGAGGCGGCGCAGATCACTGCCGATCAAGACGATATCCGCTGAGGCCAGCGCGATGTCAGCGCCGCCCGCGCCCATTGCGACACCGACCACACCAGCCTTCAGCGCCAGCGAATCATTGATGCCGTCGCCCACCACCATCGGCCGAAATCCGTTGTCGATTTCCTTCAGTACGCGGTTGAGTTTGTCCTCGGGCAGCGCCTGCGCTTCCAGCTCTTGCAGGCCGACCTCGCGGGCCAGGGTCTGCGCGACACTCAGGCGGTCGCCGGTCAGCAGCAACTGGCGACCCAGACCGAGCTCGCGCAATTCGCTGAGGGCAAAGCGGGCTTCCGGTTTGACGCTGTCGGCCAGCAACAGCCAGGCGACAAATTCGCCGTTCAGTGCCAATCCGGCAATCGGCCCGTCGTGCTCGGGAACGGTGGTGGTGACGATGCCCAGTTGCGCGAACAACTCGGGCCGGCCCAACGCCGCCTCGCCTTGGGCGGTCGTGGCGACTACACCGAGACCCTGGCGCTCATGAATATCAGTCAGCGGCAGGCTCTGTTCCTGACTGACCAGCCCAGCCAACGCGCGGCTGACCGGGTGGCTGCTGGCCGCCCCGAGGCTGGCGGCCAGTGCCATTACCGAGGCCTGATCCAGTCGTGGGCTGCTGATCGATTGCAAACGCAAAGTGCCGTAAGTCAGCGTGCCGGTTTTGTCGACCACCAGTGAAGTGAGATCTGCCAACTCCTCAAGGAACGCCGAACTGCGAATCAGAATGCCGTGGCGCGCCGCCACCGCCACGCCGGCAATCGCCGTGGCCGGTGCCGACAGCACCAAAGCGCAAGGACATGCCGCCACCAGCACCGCGAGCATCGCCTGCGCGTCATGGGTGACAAACCAGGTCACCGCCGCCAGCAGCAACACCAGCACCATGTAGCTACCGGCATAGCGCTCAAGCAGGCGCGTGATGGGCGGCTTCGAGCGCTCGGCGTTCTGCATCAGCGCAATGACTTTGCCCAGCGTCGATTGATCGCCGGTACGGGTCACCTCGATGCGCAGCAAGCCGTCGAGGTTGATCGCGCCGCCAAACACCGTCATGCCTACCGCCGTTTCCACCGGAACCGACTCACCGGTAATCGACGCTGTGTCGAGGCTGGCCTGGCCGAACAACACTCGACCATCCGCTGGCACCCGATCTCCGGCGCGCACCTCTACCGTGTCGCCAGGTTTAAGCGTGCCGTTATCGACCTCGATGATCGAGCCATCGGTCTGAATCTTGCGCGCGTGGCTGCGGGTCAACTGGCCGAGGGCGTGAATCGCTTCCTGCGAGCCGATCACGCTGCGCTCTTCCAGCACGTGGCCGAAGATCATGATGATCGGCAGCAACGCGGCGGTCAGCAGATCGCCGGTCGCCCACGCACCGAGCATCGCCAGGGCGATCAATTGATCGGTGATGCCGTGCAGGCTTGGGTAGCGCAGGCTGTACCACGCCGAGCGCATCACCGGCACCGCCACCAATAGAGAAGCGAAACCCAGCAGCAACTGACTGACACCGGTTTGCTCCGGTAACAGCCAGCGCCAGAGGAGACCGAGGCCGAGCAAGCCAAGGGCGAGCATCGCCAGGGTCAATTGCCGTGCGGCGCGGCGCTGTTCGGCCGAGGACAACAGGCTCGGTGCGGCAGTGGTCGCAGTCATTTGCTGGCTCCCTGAATGATCAGGCGGGAATCGTCTTTCGGATCGACCGTGGTCACTGAACCGGCCTGGCCGAGAATCTTCGGCATGCGTTCACGGTACAGCCGCAGGAGCATCTGCGGGTCGGTACCCTGTTGTTGCGCCTTGGCCAAGCTCAGTACCGTGGCGGTGTCTGCAGCGGCTTTTGCCAACCGTTCGCCGGCCTGCGCGTGGGCCACTTGCAGGGTGCGGTCGGCTTGTTCGTTGGCGGTCTGGGTGAGTTTTTCTGCTTCGGTGCGTGCGTTGGCGACGGCTTTGTCGGCTTGCTGGCTGGCGGTCAGAACCGCATTAAAAGCGCTGACCGCAGGGTCCGGCAGACTCGACTGCACGTCGACCCGCGCCACTTCAATGCCGATGCCCTGCCCGCTCGCCTTCAACTCAGCCAAGCGCTTGTTGATGCCTTGCACCAGATCACCGCGCAGACGCTCACGTCTTTCGGCTGCCTGATTATCGGCACCGATCAACTCCGGTCGGGCAACCAGAATCGTGTCTAGATCCCGCGCAGCGGTCAAAGCCACAGCGCTACGGGTGACCAGCCGATCCAGTGCCGGCAGCACATGATCACCCTGCAGGACGAAGTCGTAAGGGTCGGTCACTTTGTAAAACACCCGCACATCCAGTTGCACCACGCCGGCGTCCCCCGTCAGCAAGTAACCGGAACCGGCCAGTGCATCGCTCAGCGGTGTAGCGAAAGTCGCTACACGATCAGCCCTGATCGCTTCACTGCTGCGCAGCAGGTTTTCCACTCGACGCTCAATCACCCGATCCGCTGCCGGTAGTAAAACCACCTGCTCGAACGGCTGTGGCCAGGCCAGTAACAGCCCGGCATTCTGGATGCGTTCCAGTGCGCCAAAGTGCAGAACCACGGCGCGATTCTGCGGATCGATCTGCCGCACATTGGAAAACGCCCACGCCAACGCGGCCAACACCGTGACCGCGTACAAGGCAAAAAACGCCAAACGTCCAGCCTGAATCCACGGACTGCTCAGCGAATGTGTTCCACGTGGAACTTCATCACTCATGGCTGCGATCCGGATTTGTTTTCGACATTCGGCGGGCCGTCCACCAGCACGCGGAATGGCGCGGCGTCGGTACGCAGGATCAGCTTGGTGTCCGGCGTGACGATAGTGCCCAGGGTGTCCAGCGAACGCAGCAGGTTGTACAACTGCGGCGATCCAGCGTAGGCACGGCCATAAATTTGCGCCGCTTCGACTCGGGATTGCGCTTCGATTTCTGCGGCTTTAACTGTCGCGTCAGCCTGAACAATTCGCGCATCGCGCTCGGCAGCAGAACGAATTTGTGCAGCTTCCCGCTTGCCGATGGCGGTGCGTTCGGTGGCAATTGTTTCACGCTCGGCGCGCATCCGATCGACCGTGGCGGTGAGCGTGACCGAAGGCAAGGTCAGGCGTTCGATGCCCACCTGCACCACGCGCACACCGTAAGTGGCCAGCAACTGCTGGTCGATCTGCTGACGCAGTTGCGCCTCGAAATCGGCAATACGCACTTTGCCGGCATCAGTATTCACCAGATCCGCCAGGTCGAAACTGCTGGCGGTGGTTTCCAGCGCCGAGCCGACAAAGGTGCGGATCTGCCGCGCCGCTTCGTCCGGCTGGTTCTGCACCGCGCGCATGAAACGCTGCACGTTGTCCGGATCGCCCTGCACCTGCCACGCCACGTAGGCCTGAACGATGATGCGCAAACCGTCGCGAGTGCCGACATCCTGCAAACCGCTGGAGGTGGTGCGCAGGCGCAGATCCACCGGGATAGCCGCTTCGAACGGCGCCGGCCAGCGCCAGCTCAAACCGGGTTCAAGCAGCACCCGTGAAGGATTGCCGAAACGGGTGATGACCGTGGCTTCACCCGAGCGCACTTGCACCAGGCTCGCCGCCGCAATGGCAAACCCCACCAGCAACAGCGCCCAGCCCATCCGCCGCCAAGGGAACGGTCCCGCGTCTTCCGGTGCACCGTGGTGATGGTGATGATGCCCATGATGATGGTGATGCCCGGCGTGGCCGTGATCGTGGCCGCTGTGATCATGGGAATCGTGAGTGTGCGACTGGCTCAAGGGGCAACTCCTGGTTGAGCGGTGGTGCGCGCGGGCGTCGGATCAGCCGGCAGCGTGAACGTACGCAGGTCGATGGTCGGCGCATTGCTGCTGCCGCCTAATCGGTGGTCGAGTACCAACAGTTTGGCTTTGCTCAGACCGTGGCTAAGTTGGCTGAGGTATTGCTCCAGCACGAACGCCTGACCAGCGCTGGCATAAGCTTTCTGTTCAGCGCTGAACTTCAGGTCTGCCGCCTGCGCCGTGGCGTTGATTTCGCGAGCGCTGGCACTGGCCTGATCACGGGCAAGGCTGGCCTGCAACAACGCCTGGTTACTGGCTTCAGCCGCAGCGCCGCGCTCACGGGAGATCAACGCCTGCGCGCCGATCTGTGCCGCTTGCACACCGTGATAAGCATTGGCGGCGCCGGCTGGCGGGTGAATCGCTTCGACCACGGTGGCGAGAATTTCCACGCCGCTGTTGAGCTTCTGCAGATCGCCTTGCACCGCGCGACCGATTTCTTCGCCCAGCCCTACCCGGTCAGCACCGAGCAGACCGTCGAGGGTACGCGAGGCAAAATCGTGCACCAGAATCCGGCTCGCGGTGCTGCGAATCAGCGTCGGCACATCGGCATTGTTGTAAGTCGCGGCCAAAGCATCCTGATCACTCAGACCAATGCGATAAACGAAGCGCACGTCCATGTTGACGATCTGAAAGCTCTGCTGATCGCCACGGCTGCTGGCGATCACTTGGGATTTGTCGTTAACGTGACTGGCATCCCACAAGCGGTTGGCGGTCATCGGCGCCGGGCCTTCGGCAGGCTCAGCCTGGGTTGGCGCCGGAGCATCGCCGACGCTGGTTGCCAATTCGTGCACCACGCCGTTCTCGACGCTCAATACACGGCCCAGTGGCCACGGCAAACCGGCGTGCAAGCCAGGGCCAAAGACTTGTACCGGTTTGCCGAAGCGCTCGTAGATACCGCGCCCTTGCAGCGGGATTTCGTGGATCCCGGTCAGCAGCCAACCGACGGCGGCGACCAGCGCCAGCACCGGCAGAAAAGCGCGGCGCATATAGCTGAACGCCCAGATCTGGCGCAAATCGATGCCGAAACGGTTGTGCAATTCGTGCTGCAAAGCGAGTAACGGCTGTGGTGGCCAACGCAGCATATCGGCAACAAAACTGCGCGCCAGCAGGGTCGGTTCCAGCTGCTCGCGTCGAGGGCTGAATACCGACAGAACTGCGCGCAATAGCAACTCGATCGCGATCAATCCCGGCAAGATCCCGATCAATACCGCAAGGCGCACGGGCCACACCGAAGCCTCGCTGGCGAACAGCAGGCACAACGCCCCCAGTACCAGACTGATGATCGCCAACCGCGCAAGTTGCGCGAGAGACCCGGCTTCCGGCCATTGCGCCGGGTTTTCCTGAGCCAGTTGCCGCTCCAGCACCAGCAAGCCGAAACCCAACAGCAACATCAGCGCGGCGCCCACCGTGGCCGATAACCCGACTGCAGCGGCAGGCAACGTCAGATTCCACACCTGCCCGATGGCCAGCACAATCAGCACTGACCAGCCGCCCAGCCACAACGTGGCCGCGCCAATCTGACCGAGCAGGTGCAGACCGCGCTGACTCAATCGCTCCAGCACCCGTTCGTACCAGCCGTCAGGAGCGGTTTGCTCGACCTCGTTCAGCGGTTGCTGCGCCACGGGGTGCATGACCCGTGCGCGCCATTGCGTCATCCACCACGCCGACTGCAGTCCGGCGACCAGCACCAGCAACGCCGCGCCCAGATTCACCAGCAAGGCCGGCCAGATCGATTGCGCGGCAAACAGCTCGACAAATAACGCCAGCACCCACCCTGCCCCGGCCAATCCGCCGAGGCCGAAGGCCAGGCGGCGCAATCGTCGCCCCTGCGCAGCCGCTTGTTGAAAGCGCGGCAACCCGGTCACTTGCGTGCCATCGACATCCAGATCGACTTGCATATCACCCCAAAGCCATTGATTCATCGGTCCAATCGTTACGATATAACGAAAAGCGTGAAATATTCGTACACAAATTCGCTTATCTAAAGATGCGCAACCTGTCGCTTGCCTGAAGCCTTGACCGAAATGTCCGGAAACGCACATATTACGTTCGTAATTTTAATCGCCTACTACTTTTAGCGATCCGCATCCCCAACGAGGAGCAAGAGCATGAGTCACTACGACGTGGTCATTCTGGGCGGCGGCCCCGGTGGTTATAACGCGGCGATCCGCGCCGGCCAATTGGGCCTGAAAGCCGCGTGTGTGGAAGGCCGCGCCACCCTCGGCGGCACATGCCTGAACGTCGGTTGCATGCCGTCCAAGGCCTTGCTGCATGCTTCGGAGCTGTACGACGCGGCCATGGGTGCGGAGTTCGCCAACCTCGGCATCGAGGTCAAACCCACGCTCAACCTCGCGCAAATGATGAAACAGAAAGACGACAGCGTGAGCGGCCTGACCAAAGGCATCGAGTTTCTGTTTCGCAAGAACAAGGTCGACTGGATCAAAGGCTGGGGCCACATCGAGGGTCCGGGCAAAGTCACGGTGACCGACGATCAGGGCAACACGACCGAGCTGAGCGCCAAGGACATCATCATCGCCACCGGTTCCGAACCCACGCCCCTGCCCGGCGTCGAGATCGACAATCAGCGCATCCTCGACTCCACCGGCGCGCTGTCGCTGAGTGAAGTACCGAAGCATCTGGTGGTCATCGGTGCCGGGGTAATCGGCCTGGAGCTGGGCTCGGTCTGGCGGCGTCTCGGCGCCCAGGTGACCGTGGTCGAATACCTCGACCGCATCTGTCCGGGCGTCGATGCCGAGGCCGGCAAGACCCTGCAGCGTTCGCTGAGCAAGCAAGGCATCAGCTTCAAATTGAGCTCAAAGGTCACCAGTGCCACGACCTCGGCCAACGGTGTGCAGCTCAGCGTCGAACCTGCAGCGGGCGGCAGCGCCGAGCTACTGGAAGCCGACTACGTACTGGTCGCGATCGGCCGGCGCCCGTACACCAAAGGCCTGGGCCTGGAGAACGTCGGCCTGAGCACCGACAAGCGTGGCATGCTCGCTAACCGCCAGCACCGCACCGAAGCCAATGGCGTCTGGGTAATCGGCGACGTAACGTCCGGGCCGATGCTCGCGCACAAGGCCGAAGACGAAGCGATGGCCTGCGTCGAACAGATCGTCGGCAAGGCCGGCGAGGTCAATTACGACTTGATTCCCAACGTCATCTACACCCGGCCGGAACTGGCCAGCGTCGGCAAGACCGAAGAGCAACTGAAGGCCGAAGGACGTGCCTACAAAGTCGGCAAATTCCCGTTCACCGCCAACAGTCGGGCGAAGATCAATCACGAAACCGAAGGCTTTGCCAAAGTCCTCGCCGACGAACGCACGGACGAAATCCTCGGTGTGCACCTGGTCGGCCCGAGCGTCAGCGAAATGATTGGTGAATATTGCGTGGCCATGGAGTTCAGCGCCTCGGCCGAAGACATCGCGCTGACCTGCCATCCGCACCCGACTCGCTCCGAGGCGCTGCGTCAGGCGGCGATGAATGTCGAGGGGATGGCGACGCAGATGTAGGTGGTCACCCAAACCCTGTGGGAGCTGGCTTGCCAGCGATGGCGTCAGTCCTGTAACCGTTGCGGTCGCTGACACACCGCTATCGCTGGCAAGCCAGCTCCCACAGTTGACCGTGTTCCTGCTGGAGGACTGCGGTCGAATGTGGGAGCAACCCGCTCTACCGCGGCAGATGCCCCAACGGCAACGCCCCCGGCGTCTTCACCGTGTGAATTGCAAAGTTGCTGCGAATGTCACTCACCCCCGGCAGCTTCAGCAGGCAGCCGCTGAGAAAGCGGTCATACGCGCGCAGGTCCGGCACCACCACTTGCAACAGAAAGTCCGATTCCCCGGACACCAGAAACGCCGAGATCACCTCCGGCAGGGCGGTGACTGCCGCGTAAAAGGCTTCGGCCTGCTCATCGTTGTGGCGCTCGACCTTGACCCCGACAAACACCGTCAGCCCCAGTCCCACTTCATCGCGATCGAGGTTGGCCTGGTAGCCACGAATCACCCCGGCCTCCTCCAGCATCCGCACCCGGCGCAAGCAAGGTGACGCCGACAGGCCGATCTCGTCCGCCAGCTCGACATTGCTCAGCCGTCCGTTGCGCTGCAAGGCAGCGAGAATCTTGCGATCAAAAGCGTCGAGTTTCATGTTTGGCAGATCCTGCTGGTCAAGGCGCAAAAAGAAAGCAGGTTATGCCAATCCTGTGGCTTTTTGAAGCTGACTTCGCAAGCACCTGCCCCGCCCTTGCGCCATAGACTTTGCTCACCGAATCGATAACGAAAGGGCTGCGACATGACGAGTTTCTGGCTGTTTTTTCTGGCATTGGCGGTGGTCTTCCTGTTGCCCGGCCCGGACATGATTCTGTTGCTGCAAACCGGTGCCCGCCAGGGTCGCGGTGCGGCGCTGGCAACCGCCGTTGGCCTGGCGATCGCCCGGGGCTGTCACGTGGCATTGGCGGCGCTGGGGCTGGCCGCGCTGTTCAAGGCGGCGCCATGGACGTTTGATCTGGTGCGCCTGGCTGGTGCGGCGTACATGCTGTGGATCGGCATTCAATGCTTGCGCAGCAGCTTGCTGCCGAACCTGAATACGGCTGCCGTGACTGACACCCAAGGACAATGGCGCGAGGCGATTCGCCGTGGCCTGCTGACCAATCTGCTCAATCCCAAGGCTTTGCTGTTCTGCTCGGTGCTGTTGCCACAATTCATCGTCAATGAGGGCGCAGCAGTGCTGACCCAGTTTGCCACCCTCGGCGGGTTGCTGGTGGGCATCGGGCTGCTGTTCGACAGTGCCTATGCCCTGACCGGCGCGGCGCTGGGACGTTGGCTGCAACACAGTCCAACCGCCCAACGCGTTCAGCAATGGCTGTTCGGCAGCCTGCTGATCGGCTTCGCCGTACGCCTGACGTTTATCCAGCAGGCTTAGAGCTTGCGCGCCTTGCGCCGACGACTGAGCAACAACAACGCGCCCGCACTGAACAGCACCAGGACACCGACCACCGGCCATTTGTACGGACGCAACGTTTTGCGTGTGGCGTCGGTAACCTGGGTGACGTAACGCTTGTCGGCGTTTTCGAAATCCGGGTACGGGCATTGATTGCCGAAGTCCACCGCCCAAGGCACGTATGGCCCTTCGTTGACGTAGCGTCGATACAACGCGCTCTGCTCTTCAAGGCTGCTGTTGAAACCGGCGGCATTGCACAACACCGCAGCAAACGCCTGACTGGTGTGCGGCAAATTATCGGCGGCCCGGCTGGCCAGCGCGGTGGCGACAAAACGGTAGTGATAACGCTCATCCGGCTGCGCTTCACTGGCCTTCTGGCGCTGGACTTCAGCCTCGGCCACCAGCGGCCCGACTTTCAGCTCGGTGCTTTCCAGACTGTAATTGCCGCCAAACGTGGCGTAATCCGGCGCCATCTCGTAACCGAGAATGTCCATGCCCCATTCACGCGCGGTCCACGCCGCGTTGTACAAGGCGCTGGCGCGTTTGGTCGGCCACCACGCAGCGTCGGCCTTCATCCGTTGTTCGCCGTAGAGCCGGGCCTTGTGCTGCAGGTCGGGATTGTCGAAATAGCCGACCGCTTCTTCGTAATGCCCTTCACGCAGCAAGCGCCGTCCCAGCAGATTGCGCAGGCTTGCGGCGACCGGCAGCGGCACATAGTTGTCGCGCTGCTGCTGGGTCAGCGCCGGCGGCGCCGGGACGTTGTCATCGACATAGCGCTTGAGCTCATCGACCGTCAGCACGCGCTCGGCCACCGTCGCCGCGTCGAACCAGTAGATGCTGTTGCTGCGATACAACTGCACGAACGCTTGCAGGTATTCGCCACGTTGCAGCGCGAGAATCGCGCTCTCGCCTTCGACCCGGCATTTCGGCTGGACGGTTTCAAAGTCCCAGTCCGGGGTGCGCCGGTAGCCCCAATCCTCGCTCTGCGGGAAAGCCTGCGCAGCTTTGGCATAGGCGGCAGCCGCGGCATTTTTATCACCGTCACGCACCGCCAGCTTGGCCCGCAACCACCACGCCAGTCCGCCGTCACCGGCGTTTTCAAGGAAGGCTTTGGCGCTGGCGTAATCACCTTGTTGATAGTTCATGGCCGCCAGTCGATCGGCGTTTTCCAGGCTGCCACGGGTGCTGTCCTGCAGCAGTTTGATCAGCTTCTTCTCGTTCGGCGGTTGTTCGTCGAACGACCAGCCCATCCGGCTGATCAACGAGGCGGTAACCAATTGCTGCACAGCCTTGCGCTCCAGCAACTTGGCCAGTTGCGGCTCGGGCAGTTCGGCCAGCTCATTCATCAGTTGTTTCAGCGAGGTATAACCCACGGCCGAGCCGTGCAGGTTCTGCGCTTCGTACAGTTCGATGGCGCCGTTCCAGTCACCGGCGTTGCGCAGCACTCGCGCCTCCTCACCGAGACTGGCGACACCGAGTTCCAGCGGATCGCTGAAGCCATCGATGCTCAATTGGCGGGCCTGACGAAAGGCTGCGCGTGCGTCCTCCAGCACTTCAATGACATCGCCCGCCTCGGCACTCATGGCAAACCAGGCGCGGCCCAGGGAGTAAGCCGCCCAAGTGCTGCGCAGCGGACGCTGATCGGCCGGCAGCGCCAGCACTTTGTTGAAGTATTCGATCGCCAGCGGATGATCGCCAGTGGCAAACGCCACCGCGCCGGCCACGTACAAGCGGATTTCCTCCGGCAGGCTGGCGCCCTGCGCCTCGACCTGACGCGCGTCGGTCAGGCCGCGCAGTTGCTTGACCAGTGCTTGTTGCTCGGCGCTCAGACCCACCTGTTCGGCTTTTTCGCGAAGCGCCGCAGGCTCGCTTTCGTCACCGTACATGTCGTCGGGATTGTGCTTCGCGGCGGTGACGTTCTTCAGCCCGGCAATGGTTTTGCCGAGGCGGCTGATCTCGAAGTTGAAGTTGCCCTCCGGCAGTTCGGCCAGGCTTTGCCCACGATTGTCGAGCAGGCGCATCGGAAAGTCCGGGCCGCAGGCCAGCGCCGAACCCAGCGGCAGGCTGAGGCTCAGGCAGAGCAGATGACGGGGCCAGTTACGGGTCAACATGCGAACCTCCTTGATCAATAAATGCACAGCGCGCCCAACCAATGGCGCGTTGTCCGCCCGCCGGCAGACGACCGTCGCGCAGGCGGGTGAAGGTAAGCAGATCCGCGCTTTGTTGCAACGCGTAACCGGCGAGCGCATCGGCGCCCTCGCAAGCGCTGGCCTTGACGGTGATGCGCGTGGGCCAGGCACTGTCGAGGTTACCGACATTGCGCAGGGCGATGTCCTGCAGGCCATCGTGGTCGCTGAACGTCAGACCGAGCCGGCTGCTCAACGTATCGCCACGGGCCACAGCGCGCAGCGTACTGAGGCTCCAGGCGCGACGATCATTGGCCAGCGGCAGACGAAACCAGATCAACCCGGCCAGATGTTCCGGGCGATCCTCGCGCATGTCAGTGGCCAGTCGGCTCAGTTGTTGCGGATCGGCGAGCAATTCGCGCCGCTGGCCGCCGCGCTCGAGTGGCAGTTCACTTTCCACCACCGGAACGCCATCGGCATCCGGCAACAGCGCCACGCCGTAGGCCGGCAGCGCCAGATAAAACGGTTTGTCGCTCACTCGCCCCCAGGCCTTGGCCCAGCGCCGCGCCTGCTCGGGGTCGAACAGACCACGACGCGGATCGCTGACCGCGTGCACCTGCAGCACACTGCTGTCGACGCTGGCCAGCAGTGCCGGCAGTTGCGAACTGTCGAGCCACGCCGGCAACGCAGTGATGCTCAGCGGCAAGTTGGCCGGCAATGCGCCACGCAGATGCACGAGAAATTCGCTGTACGCCAGCAAACGCGCATTACCGGCGTCGTGATCGATCTCGACCCCGCTTACCGTCAGGCCCTGCGCTTGCCAGTCAGCCAGCATCTGAAGGATCTGTGCGCTCACCTGTTGCTGATCGAGCGCCTTGAGCTGACCGTCGAGACGAACCACCGCAATCAGCGGTCGGCCATCGCGCTTGAGCAACGGCGCATCGATTTGCGCCCGATGCCAGCCGTCATTGGGGAATGCCTGCAAGGCCAGCACGCGCAGTGTCGAGAAGCTCTCGCGGCTTTCGCGCAGGGCGGCGTCATGGGCCGGCGTCCATTGACGTTGCCAGATATAAAGTTGTTGATCGAGGGCGGGGGCATCCTGCCGCTCGCAAGCCGCGAGCAGCAGCGTTGCCGCGATCAAAATCGAAAAGCCGAACCGCATGAAATGTTTATTCCCTGCCGATACAAAAATGCAGGGTACACAAATCCCTGGAGGAGCGACTCAAGGCTTGCGGGCAATGATCACCTGACTCTTCGCCACGACCGCGTCCAGCGCCTGCTTGATCTGCGCACCACGGGGCGAATCGAGCACCGCTTGCCAGGTGTTGGCCCAATGCTCGAGCAACGGGTGATCCGGGTTGCTGAAATCGACCTTGGCTTCCCAGAACAACAGCATCCACATCGACCAGTAAAAACCGTACTGGCTGTGGCTGATGATCTCCAGCCCGGCGTCGCTGACCAGCGTCTTGAACTGCGCTTCGCTGATGATGCGAATGTGGTTGGGCTTCTGGAAATACTCCGGCGCCGCAATGTCCTTCTGCAAATCTTCCGAGCTTGGGTGCGGCACGCTCAGCAGGTACAGCGCACCCGACTGGCCGACCCGCACCAGCTCGGCGAGAAACTGCGCCGGGTCGTCGACGTGCTCGATGACTTCGGTGGAGACCACTCGGGTAGCGGTGCCGTCGGCGATCGGCAACGGATTACAGTCGGTGACATGGCACTCGACGCTGCGCGCCGGGGTATCGCTCAGGCGTTGGCGGGTGGCCTCGACCTTGGCGCCGTCGATGTCGGCGATGATGATCTTCGCCCCGCGCATGCCGCAAAAATGCACGTTGCCGCCGTCACCACAGCCGACATCGAGCAAGGTGTCATCGGCGGTCACCGGGAAGCCCTTGAACAGCTCGCCGGTCTCCTGGTTGAACCAGCCGCTGAGCTTGGCATCGTAGAGGCCGAGCATGTACGGATCGACCTTGTCCGCCACCGGGGCGACAGGTTGCGCGGGGACCGGTGCAGGCGTCGCCGCCGTGAGTTTTTTCAATAGGCTCAGCATGAGGTGGCTCCGGGGGTTGAAACGGCAGTTCGGGACGTGTCGAGGCGCCGTACCAGGGCGGCACCGCGATTGCGCATCGGCATTTCGATGAAGCGGTAGTTCAGCTCGCTGAGCAGCACGATCAGGCCTAAGGCGATCAGCACAGTCAGCATCGGGTGCCCGGCCGGGCTCGGCAAACCGGCAGCCTGCAGCCGGAAAATCAGCTCCCGCACCAGCAGATAGGCCGGGATATGAATCAGGTAAATGCCGTAGGAACGACTGCCGATCCACCCCATCAGCCGCTGCAAATGGCCCGCCGGCAGCAGGTAATCGCGGTTGTACGAAGCGATCCACACCAGCAGCGCGCCGAGCACGGCAATCGAGCCGATGCGGTAAGGCGCGAAGGTGAAACGGTCGGTGGCCATGAAACTCATCAGCAGTGCCACGCCGATCAGCACTGATACCCCGACCCACGGCCGCCGCAGAAACGTCGGCTGCCAGCGCTGCCAGGAAGGTTGCGCGCTCCACAGCGCCAGCAGCACGCCGAGCGCCAGGGCATCAGTGCGCACCACCATCAGCAACGGCGTGCGCAGGGTGAACAGTTGCACCGCCACCAGCGCCAGCAAGGCCCAGACCAGATGCTTGCGGCACAGCACAATCAGCAGCGGGAACAGCAGGTAGAACTGCTCCTCCAGCGCCAGGCTCCAGTAGACAAAACTGCTGCCGTATTCGTAATGAAAAAAGCTGTCGGCAAATCGGAAATTGGCGTACTGCAACACCCCCGCCAGCGTCGCCTGCAGGTTGGCGTGCAAGCTGCCAAAGGCCCCGGAGCGGTTGAGAAACACACATGCCAGCAGGATCAGCGCCAGCCACAACCAGGCCGACGGCAACAGGCGAAACACCCGGCGCAGCCAGAAATTGCGCGTCTGCTGCCAGCACTCCTGACGCGTGGTGCAGCCTTGCAGCGCGGGGATCAGGCTGCGCGCGATGACGAAGCCTGAGATCGCGAAAAACAGATCGACGCCCCACCACGGTTGCGCCCAGGCGTGGATTTTTTCCAGCAGCGGCACGGTGTCGGTGAACAGGCTGCCCTGCAAGTGATGGAACAGCACGCCGAGCACCGCAATCGCACGCAGCACCTCGATGTCCATGATCCGCCTGGTGCTCATGGCTGGCCCCCGGTGCAGGTTTCGCCAGCCAGCGGTTTGCGGGCAATGATCACCTGGCTCTTGGGCATGAAGCGGTCGAGCATCTGCTTGATCGCCAAACCGTCGGGCTGCGCCAGCAGGTCTTGCCAGGTCCGTGCCCAGCTTTCCATCAGCGGCGGATACGGCGCCTGAATCCGGTCGCGTACCGCGCCACCGAGGTCCCGGCCGGCAGCGCGTTCGCTGGCCCAGAAGAAGATCATGCCCATCACCCAGAAGAAGCCGCTGGCCTGCCGATGCTCGATCACCAGCCCGGCGTTCTCCACCAGTTCGGCAAAGCGCTGCTCGGTGAAAATCTGCACATGGTTGGGCGTCTGGTAATAACTGGCCGGGGCGATGCCTTGTTGCAGGTGCTCGCCCACCGGCGCCGGCACGCTCAGCAGATACTGCGCACCGGGGCGGCCCATGCGCACCAGTTCGGCCATGAACGGTTCCGGCTGATCGATGTGCTCCAGCACTTCCATGCACACCACTTTGCTCGCGCAACCAGCGGCCAGCGGCAATGGCAGGCTGTTGCTGACCAGCCCCAGATTCGGCTTGGTGCTCTGCGCCTCAACCTGCCGGGCCAGATCGCGAACCTTGTCATGTTCGCTGTCGGTGAAAATTACCGAGGCGCCCTGCCGCACAGCGAACAGCGTCGCCACGCCCTCACCGCAACCGACGTCGAGCAAGGTGTCGTCAGCCGTGATCGCGAAGCCCTTGATCAACTCGCCGCTGCCCGGCAAAAACCAGCCATCAAGAATCGCGTCATGCAACCCCACATCCCGTGGCGAGACCTGCGCGCCGGGTTCAGGTGCAGGAGCAGCAGGCGACGGAGCCGGGAGCAAGCGTGCGAGCAGACGCCGGATCATGCGCCCGAGGCTTCCACGGACAACGGCTTGAGGACCTGCGCGCGCTGCGCAAAAAACCTCCGCAGGCGTTCTTCTGCACTCGCCTGACTGCAGAACTTCTGCAGGTTGTGAACGGCATGCCCGGACATTCGCGCATAGCGTTCAACGTCGTTTTTTGCCACCTCATAACTGTCGCGGTACGCAGCGCACAACGAGTCCCAATCGGTCATGTAGCGCAAGGTACGGTAAGCCGCGCGTGGGTCGTGGGGCCATGCCGTAAGCTCGTCGGTGGAATCAACGATGAACGCGTTGTCGCTGTCGACGTAGTCGGCCATCGCCGTGTTCAGCGGGGCGATCGCCGGTTTGCCGCAGGACATGAACTCCATCAGCGGCAGGCACTGCCCTTCGCCATAGGAGCTGTTGACCACATAGCTGGTGGCCTGCACCAGCGCTTCGTAGTCGGCGTCCGCCAGATAACCGTGGATCAGCACGATCCGGCACTGGTAGGACTGGTTCTTGTACAGGTGATGCAGCATGTCATTCAGGGCATTGGCGATGTCATGGTGCGTGAGTTTCAGCACCAGGGTGGCATCGGCGACGTCACGGAACGTGGTGCAGAAGGCACTGATCATGTCCTGCCAGTTCTTGCGCCCGTCGTACGGGTTGAACACCGAGGTGTAGACCACGCCGTCCAGTTGCAGCTGGCAGTCCTGCGGCGGCCCGGCAAACGACATTGGCGTGCCTTCGCACAACCCCGGCGGACCGTACGCGCGCAGATCCACCGTGCGGCTGTCGAGCAACAGGCCACGCAACTTCAACTGCACCGCTTCGACCACAGGCTGCTTGCGCAACTGCGCACCGCGTGCGGCAAAACGGTCCCAGACAGGCGCGGGTATGGCGCAGATCGGATAGTCCGCGCCCATCACGTCGCAGACCGCGTTCACCGTGAAACTCGAATGGGTAATCGCCATGCCGCAGGCGTTCAATACCACGCGCCAGTCGTGACGTGGCTCGCCGTGCCAGCTCTCGGTGGGGATAGTGCTGAATTCCCAGGCAAATACCGGGATGGTCGGGCAGGCGTAATGAATCGGTGTGCGATGCGGCGGCGAGAACGACAGAAACACGCACGCTTCGCCACGGCTCAGACAATCGAAGTACAGGCGATCAACCAGTTCGTCCGGGTTGCTCACTTCAATCACTTGCCCAAGGCGTTCCAGCACCGGGCGGAATTCCTTGAGCACGAAGTAATAGCTGTACTCGGGCCGGCCGAGGTTCTGCTGGATGTTGCTCTTGTTGGTTTCCGAATGAATGATGATCAGCATGATGCAGTCCCCGCCTCGGCGATCAGCTGTGGGCTTGCACTCGGCGTCAGTTGAAAAAACTGCGCCAGACGCTGCTGCACCGGGGCAAAACTGCAGTAATCGCGCATGCGCTCATTGGCCGCCAGGGCCATGGCCTGATAAGCCACCGGATCGTTTTTGGCCATGGCGTAACTGTTTTCGTAGGCGGTTTTCAACGAGCCCCAATCCGGACGATGGCGCAGGGTGCGGTAGAGGATCCGCACGTCATCCGGCCAGATCGTCGGCTCACGGCTGGACTTGACGATGAAGCCGACGCGCTCGTCGATATAGTCGTGCATTGCCGTGTGGTCCGGTGCGATCACCGGACGAGCGCAGGACATGAATTCCATCAGTGGCAGGCACAAACCTTCGCAGCGGGACGCGTTGACGTAGAAACTGGCAGCACCGTACAGCCTGGCGAATTCTTCGTCTTCCAGGTAGCCGTGCATGACCACCACCCGGCAGGCGAAGGGCGACAGCTGCGACAACAAGGTGATCAGGTGCACGTAATAAGTCGCCAGATCGTTCTGCGTCATCTTCAGCACCAGCGTGGCATCTTCGACATCGCGCATGGCCCAGCAGAACGCCGTGATCAGGTGATGCCAGTTCTTGCGTCCGTCTTCGGGGTTGAACACGCTCACATAGACCACACCGCTGACCTCGGTCTGCACGGTGACCGTGGTGTCGGGCAGGCTGGCCTGCGGATGCTCGACCACCGGCGGTGTTTCGACGATGACGGCCGGCGGCAATGGCTCGGGGGCCGGGGTACGCAACCGGAAGAGCTGGCGGCGCAAGGCGAGTGGCAACAAGTCGCGAACGGCTTCGCGATACCACAGCAACAGATTGTGCTTGAGCAAAAACAGCGGCCCGTGGTCAGTCGGGGTCGCGGCGGCGCGATAACTTTCGCGCAGGTAGTGTTTGGTGATGAACGCACGTCGGCGCAAGGTCAGTGGCGGTAATGGCGCGGCTTCGGGCGTAACCACCGCGTCGGGCTGCGGCTCCTGCACATCGACGGCGGGTGCGATCAGCCCATCGGCGGACAAACCGAGCGTGCGGCTGTCGATGATGCAGCCCTTGATCTGCAACACCGCGCCCGGGTTCACCGCAGCAGGCGGGAACTGCCGGCGCACCCCGGCGAAGCCTTCCCACAACGGTGTCGGCAATACCAGGACCGGGAAATCTTCGCCCATGGTCCGGCGAATGGCTTGCGCGGTGTGACTGGACAGCGTGATCGCCCGACCATGGCTGGCCAGCAGCCGGCTCCAGTCGTGCCGCGTATCGTCATCGCGAGGGTCATCCGGGATCGAGTCGTACTCCCACGCGATCACGCAGACCACGGGGCATTGCAGGTCGGTCGGGGTCTTATGCGGCGGCGCAAACGAAAGAAAAAGGCAGTCCTGACCGGCCAGTTGCAACTGCCGATACAACGGGTCGACTTCGGCCGCCGACGACACGACGTGCACCTGTCCAAGGCTTTCCAGCACAGGACGGTAGGCCTTGAGCACGAAGTAATAGCTGTATTCCGGACGCCCCAGACTCTGGCTGATGGAGCGGTCATTGACGTCCGAGTAAAGAATGAAATTCATGGCATCCCACGGTGACACCACCATCCCGGCAGTTTCACGCTATGACGGCCAGGCGCTGAATCGAGTCGGGATCACCGCTGCTCGTCCTTCGTCCTGAGCTCGTCTTCGTTCTTGTTTTATTGGCTGGTTTCACCCTGTTGCGCAACATCCCCGGCGAATCCGGGGAGATGGCGACGAGGGCCATTCTAAACACATCCTTTGCGAATCCGGGAACCGCCCGACAAGAATAAATAGGGCTACGCTGACGAGAACTGACCGGTCACGGTTTGCGGTGTTGAAATTGCCGAGCATTTGGCACAGATTGGTAACAAATAACTACAACAATGACTTCGCCGATTGTCCTGTCAGACTTTTTTATCCGGCCTGACGACTCCTCCCCCAAAGCCTATGGGAAAGTGGCGAATGTTAAAGACCAAGGGGTCAGTGTTTGAAAAAACGTCTGTTCATCACGGGCCTCAGTGGGTTCGTGGGACAACATCTCCAGTCGCATCTGGAACAGCCTGGCTCGACGTGGGAACTGCTGTCTGCGGCGGCGCCCTACGATCTCACGGCTGCGACCAGCCTCACCGATCTGTGGCCACAATTGCCCGACGCGGTGATTCACCTGGCCGGTCAGACCTTCGTTCCCGAAGCTTTCCGTGACCCGGGCCGAACGCTCGAAATCAATCTGCTCGGTACCCTCAATCTGTTGCAGGCCCTCAAGGCCCGTGGCTTTCGCGGGACGTTCCTGTATGTCAGTTCCGGCGACGTCTATGGACAAGTCGACGAGAGCGCCCTGCCCATTACCGAACTGCAACCGCCCTGCCCGCGCAATCCGTACGCGGTGAGCAAACTGTCGGCAGAGTTTCTCAGCCTGCAGTGGGGCCTGAGCGAAGGCTGGCCGGTGCTGGTGGCGCGGCCGTTCAATCACATCGGCAGCGGGCAGAAAGACAACTTTGTCATCGCCAGTGCAGCACGCCAGATCAACCGCATCAAACAAGGCCTGCAAGCCGCGCAACTGGAGGTCGGCGACATCGACGTCACGCGCGATTTCCTCGATGTCGGCGATGTGATCGCGGCGTATTTCGCCTTGCTGGAAAAAGACACGCCGGGGCAGGTCTACAACATCTGCTCGGGCCGCGAGCAAAGCATCCGCAGTTTGATCGAGCAAATGGCCGACCTTGCCGAGGTCGACCTGCAACTGGTCCAGGATCCGGCGCGCATGCGCCGCGCGGATCAGCGTCGCGTTTGCGGCAGTCATGCAAGGCTTGCCCAAGTCACGGGATGGGCGCCGAAAATTACAACACAACAATCCCTGCGGGCGATCCTGTCCGACTGGGAGCAGCGAGTACGACAAGAATGAAAAGTGCACTGATCACAGGGATCACCGGCCAGGACGGCGCTTATCTGGCCAGACTGCTGCTCGACAAGGGCTACAAAGTTCACGGTCTGGTCGCACGGCGCAGCAGCGATTCACGCTGGCGCCTGCGCGAGATGGGCGTCGAAAGCGACATCGTCTACCTTGACGGTGACATGGCCGATGCCTGCTCGGTGCAGCGCGCGGTGATCAAGTCGGCGCCGGACGAGGTCTACAACCTGGCCGCGCAAAGCTTTGTCGCCGCGTCCTGGAATCAACCGGTGACCACCGGCATCGTCGATGGCCTGGGCGTGACCCACCTGCTCGAGGCGATCCGCCAGTTCAGCCCGCACACACGTTTCTATCAGGCCTCGACCAGCGAAATGTTCGGTCTGATCCAGGCTGAGCAGCAGGACGAGAACACGCCGTTCTACCCGCGCAGCCCCTATGGTGTAGCCAAACTCTACGGCCACTGGATCACCGTCAACTACCGTGAAAGTTTCGACCTGCACGCCAGCAGCGGCATCCTGTTCAACCATGAATCGCCGCTGCGCGGCATTGAATTCGTCACCCGCAAGGTGACCGACGCCGCTGCCCGCATCAAACAGGGCAAGCAGCAGGAACTGGCCCTGGGCAACATCGACGCCAAACGCGACTGGGGCTTTGCCGGTGACTACGTCGAAGCCATGTGGCTGATGCTGCAGCAGGACAAACCTGACGATTTCGTGGTCGCCACCGGCATCACCACCACCGTGCGCGAGATGTGCCGCATCGCTTTCGATCACGTCGGTTTGAACTACCGCGATTACGTGAAGATCGACCCGGCGTTCTTCCGCCCCGCCGAAGTCGAAGTGCTGCTTGGCAACCCGGCCAAGGCGCAGCGCGTGCTGGGCTGGAAACCGAAAACCGACCTCGACACCCTGATCCGCATGATGATGGATGCGGACATGAAACGCGTCGCCAAGGAGTAGGCCATGCTGATCCCCGTGATTCTGTCCGGCGGCGCCGGCACTCGTCTGTGGCCGGTGTCCCGCGAGGGCCATCCCAAGCCGTTCATGACCCTGCCCGACGGCCAGTCGCTGCTGGGCAAGACCTATCAGCGTGCCGCCGCATTGCTGGACGGCTGGGGCGACATCGTTACGGTGACCAACCGCGAATACTACTTCCAGAGCAAGGATCACTATTGCGCCGCCCACGTGTCGCGCCATCGCGGACACTTCCTGCTGGAGCCGACCGGGCGCAACACCGCCCCGGCGATTGCTGCGGCGGCCTTGTCACTGCAAGCGTTGCACGGTGACGACGCGATCATGGTGGTGATGCCCGCCGACCATTTGATCGTTAATCAGCAAGCCCTCAAGAGCGCCGTCGAACACGCGGTCAACCTGGCGAAGGACGGTTATCTGGTGACCTTCGGCGTGCTGCCGACCGCCCCGGAAACCGGCTTCGGCTACATCGAAACCGGCGCGCCACTGGATGCCAAAGGCGCGGCAAAAGTGCAGCGTTTCGTGGAAAAGCCCGACCTGCAAACCGCCGCGCATTACCTGGAAAGCGGCAACTTCCTGTGGAACTCGGGCATGTTCTGCTTCACCACCGCGACCCTGATCAACGAGCTGCAATTGTACGCGCCGGAGTTGCTGGAACAGACCCGCGCCTGCATGGAGGCCAGCGCCCCGGTGGAAACCGTCGGCTGTCTGCAACAGGAACTGTCAGCAGCGCTGTTCGCTGAAATCACCGACATCTCCATCGATTACGCGTTGATGGAACGCTCGGACAAAGTCGTGGTGGTGCCCGCCGGTTTCGACTGGAGCGACATTGGTTCATGGGGCGCCGTGGCCGCACTGGTACCGGCCGATGCCGACAACAATCGCGCCAGCGGCGAAGCGGTGTTCATCGACAGTCACAACAACTTCGTGCAGAGCGAAGGCCGGCTAGTGGCTGCCGTGGGTGTGGATAACCTGATCATCGTCGACACCGCCGACGCCGTGCTGGTGGCCCACGCCGATCGCGCCCAGGATGTGCGGCGCGTCGCCAAGCAGCTCAAGGACAAGTCCCACGAAGCCTACCGCCTGCATCGCACGGTCAGCCGTCCGTGGGGCACCTACACCGTGCTCGAGGAAGGCCCGCGCTTCAAGATCAAGCGCATCGTGGTCAAGCCCGGCGGCAAGCTGTCGCTGCAAATGCACCATCACCGCAACGAACACTGGGTGGTGGTCGAAGGCATGGCCAAGGTCACCAACAACGGCAGCGGCACGCATCTGGTGGCGAAGAACGAATCAACGTTCATTGCCGCCGGGCACCGCCATCGCCTGGAAAACCCCGGCGTGATCGACCTGGTGATCATCGAGGTGCAAAGCGGCGAATACCTGGGTGAAGACGATATCGTGCGCTTCGAAGACCAATACGGCAGGACGGTTTGATGCTGCTTTCCCTGTATCGCTCGCTGCGCAGCTATCGCGGATTCATCCTCGGCAGCGTCAAGCGGGAGTTTCAGGCGCGTTATCGCAATTCGCTGTTCGGCGCGCTGTGGACCGTGCTCAACCCGTTGTCGATGATCGTCGTGTACACGGTGATCTTTTCCCAGATCATGCGCGCGCGCCTGCCGGGTGTGGATGACGGCCTGGCCTACAGTGTGTACCTGTGCGCGGGCCTGCTGACCTGGGGACTGTTCGCGGAAATCACCTCGCGCAGCCAGAGCATGTTTCTGGAAAACGCCAACCTGCTGAAGAAAATCAGCTTCCCGCGGATCTGCCTGCCGGTGATTGCGCTGCTCAACGCCGGGATCAACTTCGCGATCATTCTCGCGCTGTTCTTCGGTTTTCTGCTGATCAGCGGGCGCCTGCCCGGCATGGCCTTGCTGGCGCTGATTCCACTGTTGCTGGTGCAGGTGATCTTCGCCGCCGGGCTGGGGATGATCCTCGGCATCCTCAACGTATTCTTCCGCGATGTCGGACAGATGTTCGGCATCTGCCTGCAATTCTGGTTCTGGCTGACCCCCATCGTTTACCCGCTATCGATCCTGCCGCCGGGCATCCAGCACCTGATCAGCCTCAACCCGATGACGGCGTTGATGACCAGTTACCAGAACGTGTTCCTCTACAACCAGTGGCCAAACTGGCCGTCGCTGCTGCCGTTGCTGATCCTCGGCCTGCTGTTCTGCGCCATGGCGCTGCGCCTGTTCCGGCAACGTGTCGGCGAAATGGTGGATGAACTCTGATGGGACATATACGCGTCAGCGGCCTGGGCAAGGCCTACAAGCAATACCCCAATCGCTGGAGCCGGTTGTTCGAGTGGCTGGTGCCGTTTTCCGGCACCCGGCACCACTTGCACTGGATCCTGCAGGACATCAATTTCGAGATTCAGCCCGGCGAAGCCGTCGGCATCGTCGGGGTCAATGGCGCGGGCAAAAGTACGCTGCTGAAGATGATCACCGGCACCACGCAACCCAGCTGCGGGCAGATTCAACTGCAAGGTCGCGTGGCCGCGCTGCTGGAGCTGGGCATGGGTTTCCACCCGGATTTCACCGGGCGTCAGAACGCGTTCATGGCCGGCCAGTTGCTGGGCATGCAGGTCGAAGAGATCGAAGCGTTGATGCCGCAGATCGAAAGCTTTGCCGAAATCGGCGAAGCCATCGATCACCCGGTGCGCACTTATTCCAGCGGCATGCAGATGCGCCTGGCCTTCAGTGTCGCCACCGCGCGCCGTCCGGACATCCTGATCGTCGATGAAGCGCTGTCGGTGGGCGATGCCTACTTCCAGCACAAAAGCTTCGAGCGCATCCGCAACTTTCGCAAGGCTGGCACCACGCTGTTGATCGTGTCCCACGACCGTTCGGCGATTCAGTCGATCTGCGACACAGCGATCCTGCTGGAGAACGGCCGCCTGGCCATGCGCGGCAAACCCGAAGAGGTCATGGACTACTACAACGCCATGCTCGCCCAGCGCGAAGGGCAGATCGTGCGCCAGGAAATGCTCGCCAACGGCCAGGTGCAGACCATTTCCGGGACCGGTGAAGCAGGAATCGTCAGCGTGCGCCTGCTCGACGCTCAAGGGCGCAGCCTGGAAGTGGCGGAAGTCGGCCAGCCAGTGGTGCTGGAAGTGCAGACCGAGGTGCGTGAAGACATCGAGCGTCTGGTGTTGGGCTTTCTGATCAAGGATCGCCTCGGCCAGGCGATCTACGGCATCAATACCCATCGCCAGGACCAGGCAATCAGCGACCTGAGCGCCGGTGAACAGGTGACGTTCCGCTTCGCCTTCGATATGCGCCTGGGCAAGGGCAGCTATTCGGTGGCGCTGAGCCTGTCGCGTCTGGATTCGCATCTGGATCGCAATTTCGAATGGCGCGATTACGGTCTGGTCTTCCACGTCATCAACAACCGTCAGGAAGACTTTGTCGGTTGCTCATGGCTGCAAGCCCGGACCGAGATCAGCCGCTCCAGCGAACACGCAACGCCGCAGCCAGACAGGGAGATCTCGCGATGACACGACTGTTGATGGAGTGCACCTACGTTTTCGAACACCCGTCCGCCAATTCGGGCATTCAACGCGTGGTGCGCAACGTTATTCAACAGTTGCCAGAAGCCAATGCCGAGCGCGAATGCATCCCGGTGGTGATGCTCGACGGTGCCCTGTATGAGGTGAAAAGCCTGGCGCCGATCAAAACCCCGAGAATCAATCTGACCAGCCTGCGGGTGAAGCTGGAACAGTGGGCCAACAGCTTCTGGTTGCGCCATCGCGCTCTGGAACGACGCCGGCCTTTCAGCCAGTCGCATTTCGCCCGGCGGGTGTTGTATGTGCTCTGCCGGCTCACGGCGTTTGCCTGTTTCAGCCTGCCGATGCGCGTACTCGGGCGCCTGCTCAAGGGCAAACCGATTCCGGAACGTTGCGTGCCGCTGCAACATCGGGCCGGCGATCAACTGGTGTTGCTCGATTCCTCCTGGCACGCCAACTTTTTCCCCTTGGCCGAACAACTCAAACGCGATGGCGTGGGTATCGTTTCGGTGATCTACGACCTGATCCCGCTGACCCATCCGCAGTTTTGCGACGCGGGTCTGGTCAAGGTGTTCAATGACTGGTTCGACTGGATTGCACGCACGGCCGATGGCTATGTCGCGATCTCGACCACCATTCGTGATCAGGTGCGCCAGGAGATGTTGCGCCGGATCGGCACGCAACAGGTCCAGCAGCGCTGGTTCGATTACTTCCACCTGGGTTCCGAACTGGACCTGACTGACGCCGCAGCCGAGGTCGATCGCAACCTGCTGAACCTGTTCAAGACCCCGGAGCCGGTGTTCCTGATGGTCAGCACCATTGAGCCGCGCAAGAACCACGCCTACCTGCTCGATGCGTTCGAACGTGCCTGGGCGGCTGGCTCCACAGCGCGCTTGTGCATCGCCGGGAAAATCGGCTGGAAGTGCGAAGCCCTGATCGAGCGGATCCGCCAGCACCCACAACTGAACCGTCGCCTGTTCATGTTCAACTCGCTCTCGGACAAAAGCCTTGAGCACGCCTACTCCCACGCCACCGCGCTGGTATTCCCGTCGCATGTCGAAGGGTTCGGCCTGCCTCTGGTGGAAGCCATGCAACGCGGGCTGCCGGCGATGGCCAGCGACATCCCGGTGTTCCGCGAAATCGGCGGCGATTACATGGCGTATTTCGATCTGCACAATCCGCAGAGCCTTACCGACCTGGTGCTCGGGATGGAGCGCTCGGGTGAGTTTCCGGCACCTCTGAGCCTCGACCAATGGCGTTGGCTGAGCTGGCGCGAAGCAAGCGCACAACTGGTGCAGCGCATCGAGCGCAACCTGAACCATCCACTGCCCGCATCCGAAGGCCAGCATGCGCATTGCTCTTAACGCGCGGATTCTTCAGGCGCCACGCACTGGCATCGGCCATTACGTCGCCGAACTGGTCCGCGCCCTGCGCGCCAGCACTGAAGTCGAGGTGGCGTTGTTTCACGGCTGGGGCTGGAGCTCGGCCCTGCCGGAAGCGGCCATGCCCGGCTACTCGCGCTTGACGCCACTGCTGCGGCAGATCCCCGGGGCCTATCAAGCGCGGCGCTGGCTGGAGCAGAAACGTTTCGATCAGGGCCGCACGCAAGGCATCGACCTGTATCACGAGCCGAGCCTGTGGCCGCTGGCCTTCGATGGCCCGACCGTGATCACCCTGCACGACCTGACCCATCTGCACTTTCCTGAGACCCAGCCCCCCGCGCGCCTCAAGGAAATCGAACGAAGACTGACCGCTGGCGTGCAGCAGGCGCAGCGAATTATCACCGACTCGCAGGCGATTGCCGACGAGGCGCAGGCTTATTTTGGCCTGCCGGCCGAGCGTTTTGTGGTGGCGCCACTGGGTGTGGCCGAACGCTTCCACCCACGGCAACCCGACGCCATCGAAGCGGTGCTCAAGGCGCATGCCGTTGCCCCGCGCGAGTATTTCCTGTGTGTCGGTACTCTGGAGCCACGCAAGAATCTGAGCCTGGCATTGCGCGCCCATGCCCTGCTGCCGGAGGCCGTGCGCCAGCGTTTTCCCCTGCTGATCGTCGGCATGGCCGGTTGGCAGCAGACGCAGTTCAGCGATGAGCTGCGCCAGGCCCTCGCGTCGGGTCACGTATGCCTGCTCGGCTATCTGCCGGATGAACAGGTCGCACAACTGCTGGCCGGCGCCCGGGCGCTGGTGTTTCCGTCGCGGTATGAAGGCTTCGGATTGCCGGTGCTGGAAGCCATGGCCAGTGGCACTCCGGTGATTCTCACCCGTTCTTCAGCCATGCCGGAAGTCGCCGGCGCGGCGGGCAACTACATTGAACCTGATGATGCACAGGGCTTGCGTGATGCGCTGATCCGCCTGATCGACGATCAAGCGCATTGGCAGGCCTGCCGAGAAGCCGGATTGCACCGGACGCGGCTATTTTCCTGGGAACGTTGCGCACAGGCCACCGCCGGTGCCTACCGCCAGGCCATGGGAGGCTGAATGCGAGTTCTTCATTTTTTCAAGACGTACCTGCCAGATTCGGTCGGCGGCATCGAACAAGTGATCTTCCAGCTCTGCGAAAGTGGCGCGTATCACGGCATCGACGGTCAGGTGCTGACCCTCAGCGCCGACCCGACCCCTCCCGTGATGCAACTCGGCTCACACGAAGTGCATCGCGCCAGACTCGACATCCAGTTCGCCTCCACCGGGTTTTCCTGGAGCGTGTTCAAACAGTTTCGCGAGCTGGCCGCCGAAGCCGATGTGGTCAACTATCACTTTCCGTGGCCGTTCATGGACCTGGTGCACTTTGCCAGCGGCCTGAACAAACCGAGCGTGGTGACCTATCACTCGGACATCATTCGTCAGAAGCATCTGCTCAAACTCTACCGCCCGCTGATGAACCGCTTCCTCGCCAGCGCCGACCGGATTGTTGCGGCCTCGCCGAACTACCTGCACACCAGCGACGTGTTGCAGCAGTTCCAGGACAAGACCCGGGTGATTCCGTACGGTCTGAACAAGGCCGGTTATCCACAGGCCGACAGCGACCGCCTGAATCGCTGGCGCCAGCAGCTTGGGGACAAGTTTTTCCTGTTCGTCGGGGTCATGCGTTATTACAAGGGTCTGCACATCCTGCTCGATGCCTTGAAGGACGTGGATTATCCAGTGGTGATCGTCGGTGCCGGGCCGCTGGAACTGGAACTGCATGCCCAGGCCGCCGCGCTGGGCCTGCGTAATATCCATTTCCTCGGGCGTCTGGGCGATGAGGACAAGGTCGCCCTGCTGCAACTGAGCTACGCCATCGTGTTCCCATCGCATCTGCGCTCCGAAGCGTTTGGCATTTCGCTGCTCGAAGGCGCGATGTACGGCAAGCCGATGATCTCCAGCGAGATCGGCACCGGCACCAGCTACATCAATATCCACAACGAAACCGGGTTGGTGGTGCCACCGAGTCATCCACAGGCGTTTCGCGAGGCGATGCGTACCCTCTGGGAAAACCCCGAACGCGCGGCGGCCATGGGCATCAAGGCCGAGGCGCGTTACCGGCAGTTGTTCACCGCCGACGAGATGGGCCGCAAGTGGACCGCGTTGTATCAGGAGCTGCTCGAAGAGAAAGACCTGTCTTACGCCTGACCTGCCATAACACATCAATCCTCTGTAGGAGCTGCGTTACAGATCCAGCACCAGCAACTGCTCGCTCTGCGCCGGCACTGCGCAGCAAATCAGCACCTGCCCCGCTTCCGGCATGTCCGCCGGGGGCTGTGGATAATTCACCGCGCCACTGACCAGGCGCGTCTTGCAGGTGCCGCACGAACCGCCACGGCAACTGAACTCGGGGCGCAGGCCACGGCTTTCTGCGAGCTCCAGCAGACTGCCGCCGTCCGGCTGCCAGCGCGCCTCCTTGGCAGAACGCTCGAACATCACCGGCACTGACGTGATGGCGGCCGGTGGTTGCTCGATGACCGCCGCATCCGGGTCCGGCTGGCGCTTGAGCGTCGACGGGCCGAAGGTCTCGGCATGGATCCGCGCGTCGCGAATGTCCAGCTCGCGCAGACTGTCGTAGACACTTTGGGTAAAAGCGCCGGGGCCACAGACAGCAAAATCGATCTGGTCGTAATCCTCGACCTCCAGCAGATCGCGCAACAGTGCCCCATCAATGCGCCCATGGCGGTCGAAATCCTCGCCCTCGTGCGCATCGGCTTCCGGCTGACTGAGCAGGCGAATCACCCGAACTGCGTCGCCAGCACTGTCCAGCAAGCGATCGAGTTCCTGGCGAAATGGCTGATCGGCCAGGCTGCGCGAACTCTGCAGCAACCACGTCGGCCGGATCCTGCGGGTGCGCAGGCCTTGATACACCACCTCACGCAGCATCGACAGCAACGGCGTAATGCCAACCCCCGCCGCCAGCAGCACCAGCGGCCGTTGTTCCAGCGGCGCCACCGTGAAGTGCCCCTGTGGCGCCCGTGCCTCGAGGACATCGCCGACCCGGATCTGCTGGTGCAAATGGCCTGAAACCAGGCCCTCGCGTTTCACACTGATGCGCAGGAAATCATCCGATGGCGCACTCGACAGGCTGTAGGTGCGGATATGCGTTTCCCCGTTCAGAGTGAAGCGCAGCGGCAGATGCTGGCCAGCCTGAAACACTGGCATCCCTGCGCCATCGTCCGGTTGCAGATAGATCGAGCGGATGTGCTGGCTCTCCCTTTCGATACGGGTTACCCGCAGCGGCCGCCAGCGGTCACCGAGAGCCTTGGCCTGCAGACGTGCGTCCGCCTGGGCCCAGGTGCCGGTCAACAGGCTGGTGGGCGACATACCGTCGAAGCGCCAGCGCAGGGCCAGTGCCGCCGGACGCCGCACGAGTTTCTCGACTTCGAATGTCCACAGACGCTCGGCGCCCTGGAACGCTTCAATCTGCGGCCCTTCAAGGATGATTTCGGTCCGCCCGCTCAGTTGCAGCACATCGCCTGTGGAAAAGTCGATGAACAGCAGACCAGCCTTGGGATTGAGCAGCAGATTACCGAGCGTGTTGAAGTGCAGATTGCCGGCAAAATCCGGGATGGTCAGGCGATGACCTTCAACCCGGACAAACCCGGCCTGCCCGCCACGATGGGAAACATCCACCGCACGTTGTCCGTCGGCATCGACGTAACTGGCGACAAAGAAGGTGTCGGCGCCTTCGATCATCGACCGGGCCGCGTCATCAAGACCGTCGCCGTGCTGCGCTGGCCGCGTCTGCGGATCGGTCAGCGGTACGCGCTGGAACTGGCGTAGCTGGATGTATTGCGGACAGTTGCCGAAAGCCTGATCCACGCTCACCTCGAAACCCTGCTCGGTGAGATTGGCGACATGACCGTTGAGGCGATTGCGGCGGCGGGTATGCAATTCAATGCCGAGCAACCCGATCGGTTCGCCATTGCGCAATTGCGCTGGATCATCAGCAGCGGGTTGGCTGGCGAAATGCAGATGCCCGGGATCAGGCGAATGAGCAAACCCTGGCGCGCCCTCGAGCACACTGGCCCATGGACGCCCGTCACCATCGACCGCGCCGTACAGCATGAACGGCAATTGCTCATAAAAGGCGCGGTGTTGATCCGGCATCCAGTCGCGAATCACTTTTCGGCCAAAGGCCTCCATGCGCTCGGCAACGCCGACATGGGCCTGCAGTTGTTGCTCGCCAGCGTGCCACGGTGAACGTTCCATCACGCCTCTCCCCGCGCCGCCGGCGCATTGTGGATAACTCGATCAGATCAGGGCTGAACCTCAGGCAGTCTTTTGCAGACCAGCGACCGTGCGTGGCATGCCGACAAAACCGGGCAAGGCTTCAACCCGCGCCAGCCAGGCACGCACGTTGGTGTAGTCGTCCAGCGACACGTTGCCTTCCGGCGCATGGGCGATGTAGCTGTAGGCGGACACGTCGGCGATGGTCGGCTCGCTGCCGGCCAGGTACGGGGTCTTGCCCAGTTCCACGTCCATCACTTTGAGCAGGTTGTGCGCACGGGTAATCGCTTCTTCAGCATTCAACTGTGCGCCAAACACCGTCACCAATCGGGCAGCAGCAGGTCCGAAAGCAATCGGCCCTGCTGCGGCCGACAGCCAGCGCTGAACCCTTGCAGCGCCCAGCGGATCGGTCGGCAGCCAGCGACCATTGCCATACTTGAGCGCCAGGTACACCAGAATCGCGTTGGAGTCGGCCAGCACTACACCGCCATCATCGATCGCCGGCACCTGGCCGAAGCTGTTGATCGCCAGATACGGCGCCTGCTTGTGCTCACCCTTGGCCAGATCGACCAGGATCAGTTCGGTCGGCAGTTGCAGCAGGGACAACATCAGCTCCACCCGATGGGCGTGGCCGGAACGCGGGAAGTTGTAGAGTTTGATCGCTTGCATGGTCGACTCCGCTGGAGGTGGCGCCGTTCGGGATGGCAGCGCCGATGGAGGCCATCTTCCCCCCATCCTCAAAGCAACAGAATCACCAGCAATCGCAATCGATTATTTCACTGAATGAAATAACGCTGCGTTCTGCAGCGCCGGATGCTCTCGCAAGGCTTTCACTGCATGGTCGACAAAACTGCGTACCCGCGCCGGTGCCTTGCGCCCGCCTTGATACACCACATGGATCGGCAGCGGCGGCAGTTCGAAGTCGGCGAGGACAATTTCCAGCTCACCGCAGGCCACCTTGCCGGCGACCTGATAAGACAACACCCGGGTCAGCCCCAAGCCCAGGCAAGCCGCAGTAATCGCCGCCTGGTTGGCGGTGACCACCAGCCTCGGTTCTGGCCGCACGCTGATCGCTTCGCCCTGATCCACAAACGGCCAACTGCGCAACTGGCCGATGGCCGAGGTCGCCACCACCGGCGCGCCGGCCAGCGCCTGTGGATGCTCGGGGCGGCCGTACCGGGCCAGATAGGCCGGCGACGCACAGATCACCCGCCGCACTTCGCCAACCCGGATCGCGTGCTGATTGCTGTCCGGCAACTCACCGATGCGCACCGCGACATCGATGCCCTCCTCGACCATGCTCACCACCCGATCAACCAACAGCGCATTGATCGAAACGTCCGGGTATTGCGTCAGATAACTGGTCATCAGCTGCGTGACAAACAACTCACCGAACAAAACCGGCGCAGTCACCGTCAATTGCCCACGGGGCTGGGCGTGACTGCCGGCCGCCGAATCCTCGGCTTCCTGCACCTCGGCGAGAATTCTCCGACAGTCTTCCAGATAACGCTGACCCGCTTCGCTCAGATGCACACTGCGTGTGGTACGGATCAGCAACTGTGTGCCAATACGCTGCTCCAGCGCTGCAACCGCGCGAGTGACACTGGCGGCGGACAAGCCAAGGCGTCGCGCCGCTGCCGAGAAGCCCTGCTCCTGAGCCACCGTGGCGAAGATCTGCATTTCCTGGAAGCGGTCCATGGATGCCCTCGAGTCGGATACAAAAATCGCAGCCGAGGCTGCGATTTTTGCGGGTGTGAACAAGAAATAAAGATTGTCACAGGGCCTCACGGATTTCGCGGCCTCCAAGGGTGTTCGAAGAAGCGCATCGAAAAATAAAGGCTGTCACAAAAATCGATATCCACAAAAAATGGAGCCTACTGCAATAAATAAAGGTTGTCGCAGGATTTAACCAGGATCCGAAAGTCTCAAAGGGGCCCTAAATTTGAAGGCCTGCCGGTTATGATGCTTTAGCTGTAAGCATTGCTAAGAGAGCAAACGAATGCTCATGACCGCGACTGAAAGCGAGCAGATATGACGGAATCAGATAACCGTGGCTCTATCTTCATCTCATACGCGTGGGGCGAAAGCTTCGAGAACAAAGAATGGGTACGTCGACACATAGTTTCCTATTTGGAATGGAACCATGACGTCTTCTGGGATCGAGACAACATCGATTACGGCGAGCTACCAGACGTTGTCATTTCCAAACAGTTGGCTAAGCGACCGCTGACGGTTTTGTGCCTTTGTGATCAGGACTATTTGCAATCGGCGAAAAAAGAAGGCTCCGGACTGTCTCGTGAGCTACAGATGCTGGCCGAAATTATCGGTCAACCTGGTGTCAGGGTTATACCGCTAATCCTTGAGTCTGGATGCACTGGTCACCTACCGGATCCCTTGATCAATCGCATTTACCTAAATCTTCAGCCCTTAATACAGCGGAAGATAGATATCGGGATGACGCTAGCGGATCTGGCGGAAGGTTGCAGCCAGGCAGTGGTGCAATCCGGTATCAATAAGACGCTGGCCGCATTCAAGCTACGAGAGCGTGCCAATACTTATCTCAGGAAGACCCCAATAACGTTATGGGGCAACCCTCAAAATCATGAAGTCACTGTCTATTCTGAGGAAGCTGCACCCTACCTGCTAAAGCCTCCTAAGTGGATGTGGGAAAGCGATCGTTGGAATTACATGCTCAATGATGACGGCCCGACATTTTGCCCCACCAAAGGAATCTGGCATTGGGAATGTTGCGCTATCTCTCTGGATATACGCCCATTGAGTACAGCGGCGGTATCTACATTTTTTCCGCAACTAACCAGTGTGGATGAACAGGAGTTACTGAATACGGCAGGCATACTGCTGGCATCAAAACTGTTCAAAACCTTCAAAATTAATGAGATCTTCACGTTCAGTGCTGAGGATCTGACGACCTACCTGATCAACAGCGAAGATGGATTTCGTATCCTTGAGCGACTGCTGGACGCAGCCGAAGCCATTGCCCATGCCTGACCTCGCTACGCCGTAGCGTTGGCAATCAATACGTGGAAAGGGCTTCACGGCCTCGCTGAACTCTTCAGACGAGCTCCTGAATGAGATAGTGATTTACCTCCTTCACAACGCTGCGAGCGGTGCGTGTCACCCCGATCAACGTCGCGGAAGCCAAGCCAGTCCAGTCGCCATAGCCAACTATCCAAAGCCGAGGTTCGATTGAAGAGCGGTTGTCGTGAACGTCGACTCGCCCCTGACCACCACATCCAGAAGTGTGTTTTGAGTGTCCATTGACTACTCCCTCCGGCTAAGGCAGGGCTCTCAAAATCGCTCGATGTAAGAGACGTGCGAAGGTTTTTGGATGGCTCGCGGTCGCAGTTGCTGTACCAACTCAACAGCTCGGGTACCGAAGCCGCTCTGCATGTCGCACCAAACGCTGCCCAAGAGCCATGACAACGACATCATCCATGTTTGCCAGATATAGTTAACTAGCCCTCCCCTCCATACGGCAAAGAGAGAAATCAATGAGTTTTTCCGTTCGTACCATCACTGTCAGCGGCATTAAAAATGCGTGAGCCTGATGGAGAGACCAAATTGGTCTGCGCGTCGTGCGTGACGGAGGGCTATCTCCAATCGTTGATCGAAGCCAAACCAAGTGGCAGCTGTAGCTACTGCGAGAAAGCTGCTGCACCGTGCTTCGAAATCGACGACTTGGCGGACCTCGTTGAAGAGGCATTCGAGTCTCATTTCCGTAGAACACCATCGGAGCCCAGTGATTACGAGTACGCGCTGATTCGGGATCGCGAGATCAGTTATGACTGGAGCCGAGGCGGTACGCCGGTTCTCGACGTCATTGTCGATATCGCAAGCTGCGAACAGGAGGTCGGTGAGGACCTACTGGAGATCCTGCAGGATCGACATGGGTCCTACGACCCCAGCGACCCCACGGGTGATGAGGATGAATTTTCCCCCGAGTCGTACTACGAGAGGAGGAACGTCAACAGCGTTTTCTGGCAGGTGCAGTGGCATCAGCTCGAAATGGCGTTGAAGTACGAGAGCAGGCTATTCAACCAAGAAGTGTTGAATCTGTTCCAGAACGTCTTCGCGGGGCTGGAGGAGGCCCGGACGCACCATGGTGGGCTAACCATCGTCGAGGCTGGGCCTGGGACTGAGCTGCTCGGACTGTACCGGGCACGGGAGTTCCAGAGTCAGGACGAACTCAAAAAGGCACTTGAGGAGCCTGTCAAAAAACTCGGCCCACCTGCAGGTCCTATTGCGCGTGCAAACCGTATGAACTCCTCCGGGATCTCGGTGTTTTATGGAGCGAAGGACGCGAAGTCAGCTCTCGCAGAGGTTCGACCAGCCGTGGGCAGCCAGGTGGTGGTTGCTCAGTTTATGTTCACCCGGCCTTTGCGGTTGCTGGACCTGCGATCCCTAGAGTCGATCACGTGCAAGGGCAGCTTATTCGATCCTGTCTTCGTTCAAGAAGTAGAGCGCATCGCTTTCTTGCGGACGCTGGCTAGGCGGCTGACCCTACCGGTTATGCCTGGTGACCAAGACCATGAGTACTTGATAACCCAAGCGGTAGCCGACTATCTGGCGTCACTTAAAAAGCCTTTGCTGGATGGGATCATTTTCCCCTCGGTCCAAGACGGAGTTGGCGAGAATGTCGTCCTTTTTCACAAGGCGTCCCTGATCGAGCACCTGCCATATCCACACGGGACTCGTCTATCCTCAAGCCTGCTCGATTACGAACCTGAAACCGACGAGGGCTATCCGTCGTTTTCGATTCATATAACTCAGCCAAAAATTTCTAAGGAGGATAAGAGACGGCTCCGCCTGATTCCACTCGAACCTGATTGGGAATTCAAAACTGAGCGGGAACCTGCGCTGAGGCTGCTAATCGACTCGATTGTGGTGCATACCGTCAAAGCCGTAGAGGTGCACACGTCCCAAGATCGAGTGTTCATCAGCCACGGTACCGCTTTCGAACGCGCGGACGATGATGGGGCTTTCAGCGAGTTTTAGCTCTGAACTACAACTGCGCAGCTATCAGGGCAGCTTCTGCCCTGAAGGATATCGTCTGATCACGAGCACGACCGGGTAAAGCGGCAACGACATGGCGATTGATGCTGGATCACATTCGACTTGCGACGCACCTCCGGAATCAACTAATGACTGCTCCCTTAGGACCGCTTGCAATCAAGCTAGCACCACACGCGGTTTTCATACCGTGCAGTGCAATTGGGGTGCCGCAGACTGAATAGGTACTACTGCCTTCTGCGATAGGAAAAATACCTTTGCAAAGTGGACAACTGACCTTGTGGCCTACACCCGAAATCGGTTTCCCATTGAGATCGGTCTGGGGAAATGCTTCGAGCACCACTCCACCATGGCTGGTGGAGTCGCCCAAGCGAATGACGTCTTTCACCTTGCGTATCCTTGATCAGAAGTGATCGCCATAAAATGAAACGCTCGCAGGAGATTATTTCAATTATTTACTGTGCTTGTACCCAAGCCGCGCTACTCGAAGTGAAATAGTGTGTGCCCGGTTTATCGCGCACTTATGCTCCTTCGGCCTCAGCTCCAAAGACTCCAGCTAATGGGACACAACTCTCGTATGGCCTTTAGGCAAATCTCAAGGACCAAACCATATTTAAATAAACCCTGAAAAATATGATCTTTTCCGGGGAGAGTTAAGAGAGTTCACTCATTCGGCTGGATCCAGCTCAGCCATCCAGACATCCTCGTAACCCTCTCTGTCGATAATGAATTTCGCACCTTCAGGTAGGAAAAGATATTTCACTACCTCCGGAAGCTCCTCCATTAAATGCCCGGTGTGAAGCGCTTGGTAAAAACCACTAACAGGCGAATGTTCTCCACAGTGAATAAACCAACTGATCGTACCCCCCTCAGGTAGTTTGACCCTAGTCCCGTAAATTGGAGACTTATGCAGGGTATCCAAGGCAATAGCGACCATTTCCTCGGGGGCGTGTAAGGGTAATCCATACTTAGCACACACCTGTCTTTGAGATTCATCAGGAGTGATCAGTTCGGCCTGCTTCATAGCTAAATTCCTAGTTTACTTTTCATACATTTTGAAAATGCCGAAGCGTGTCCCCCCTGCTGACGAGAGCAGGTAGGGCAATGGGGCTGCACTGCTTCCAATGATGTTTGAGCCCCAACATCATTAGTACCCGTTCGATAATATTCTACTACAAGCGCATCTTTATGATCCGCGACCATTTTAGGAGCTTTCTTTCCGCACCTGACGCAGCTAAGGCCCTGCATCTCCGCTGTTTGCCCTCTAGTGGGCCCACAATCCGGAGCTCGCTTATACGCTGTGGTTATATCGGGTTTTGGATCAAAAAGCTTCCCATCAGGAACTCCTAGATCACTAAGAGGTACTTTCTTCCCGGTTCCATCGATTGTACTTGTGAGTCCGAGGGGGTCAACCCAGCCAGTTGGGTTAGGAGCATAGGTATATCCGTTCAGGCCACCTGCATAACCGATAGGATCTATACTGATATAGCGGCCAACAGCTGGATCATAATAGCGATGACGGTTGTAATGCAGCCCTGTCTCATGATCGTGATATTGCCCTTGGAACCTGATCGGGTTCATCACACCATGCTGCCTCGCCCATTCCGAGCGATGTTCCGTCACCTGCCCCCACGCCTTGTATTGCGCGGTCCAGGCCAGGTTGCCTTGGGAATCTGTCAGTTCCTGCGGCGTACCGAGGTGATCACATTGGTACCAGGACAACGCATCAAACGGTAACGCCATTGCCTTGTGATTCCACACCGGGTCTTCATCGAAGCTGTATTCACCGCTGTAATCCGGCAGCCCGATCAGATTGATCGGTGCATGTCGTACAGCCTGCGCAACAGGAACAAAAGTCCCCGGCTCGAAGACGTAGTGCACCGTGCGACCCGGTTCGCCATCGCTCTGCGCTGGACTGCTTTCCCAGGCTAGATTGTCGCCATCCCAACCGTACAAGGTGAAACCGCAGCCGAGTTCTCGCTGTTTGCGAGCGTGTTCGTTTCTGTTCCAGAGAGAGCCTGCTTCCGGGCGCTGTTTGTAGTGCGCGCGGGAGTTTTTGTGCAGGCGGCGTCCCAGTGCGTCGTAGGCGAAATCCACGCTCAGGCGCGTGTCCTCGAAATGCACCAGTCGATCAAACAGGTCCCAACACAAATCACTGCGTTGGCCGTTGTGCCATCGCTGAATCTGGTTGCCGCGTTCGTCGTAGTCGTAATGCGTGCCGATGTACTCGCGCAGCAGGTTGTCGATCAATTTGCTGCGCGGTGGGGTCAGATCCAGTGGTCGGCGAATCTCTGTCGCTTTTTCGTCGAGCAGGTTGCCGGCTGGGTCGAAGGCAAAAGTTTCCACGCCTTGACGCGTTACGGCGCTAAGCAGACGACCGACAGGATCGTAGCGATAGGCGATTGGCCCGCGGCGGCTGTCGTTGATGTCAGTCAGTTGGCCTACAGCGTCGTAGGTGTATTCGCGTTTGAGCAGCGTGGATTTGTCGTCGCTGCGTCCCAGCAACTGCTCCTGCAAGCGACCGACCGGATCCCAGCTTTGGGTTTGCAGCAGGTGGTTGCCTTGATGGCGGGCGACTTCGCGGTGCAGGTCGTCACGCTCATAGCCGATCAGTTCATGTTCATCCATGCGTAGGCCGAGCAGGTGACCGCTGCCGTACGTCAGCCAACTGACGCGGTGGCCATCGGGGCGAACGGTAGCGACTCGTTGGTTGAGCGCGTCGTACTCGTGCTGCCAGATCGCGACGGTGGGCTTTTCCAGTCCGAGATAATGTTGGTGTTCGCGCAGCAGATTGCCGGCCGGGTCGTGGAACCATTGCAGGCGGCTGTCGGCATTGTTGGCAAGCACCAAGTTGCCGTTGCCATCGTAGGCAAAGGTTTCGCTTTGCGACTGGTCGCCCAAGGTGGCGCGACGTTCAGTCAAACGTCCCATCGGGTCGAAACTCAGCGAGATGACGCGTTGGCCATTGATCGATTGGGCGAGGCGACCGGTGAGCGGGTCGTACTGATAGCGTGTGCTGCGCCCATCGAAACCGCGCTCTTCGAGCAGACGACCGACCGAGTCGTAGTGGAAGTGGGCGCGTTGTTCGTTTTCGTTTTCCAGGGCGGTTAACCGTCCGAGGCGGTCCCAGCGATAGCGCAGGGTTTGCTCGGCGGCATCGACACGTTCGGCAATCAAACCGGCCGCGCTATAGCTCCAGGTGGTGCAGCGATCGAGACCGTCGACATGCGTCAACAGCCGGCCTTCAGCGTCGCGTTCAAAGCGCTCTTCAGTCTTGTCCGGGTGCTTGATTAGCACCAGTTGGCCAGCCTTGTATTGGTATTCGGTGGCGTTACCGGCGGCGTCGGTGAAGCAGATCATCTGCCCCAGTTCGTTGTATTCCCAGGTGCTGGTCTTGCCTGAGCAGTCGACGTACTCGACCAGTTGCCCGGCGTCGTTGTAGTCCAACGTCTTTTCGTTGCCGTTGGCGTCCTTGATCGCGGTGGGCTGACCGGATTTGTTGTAGGCGTATTCGGTTTTGTTGCCCAGCGGATCGAGCGCTTCGACCAGGTTGCCTTGGTCGTCATAGGCGCGTTGCCACTGACCACCCTCGGCGTCGCTGATCTTGATCAGCAGGTCCTGATCATCGTAGGCGTAATGCATCACCGTGTGATCGGCACGGATGTGTTCGAGCAGGTTACTGCGTTCATCGTAGCTGTAGCGATCGGTGCTGCCGTCGGCATTCACGCGGCGCACGATGTTCTTGGCCTCGTCGCGGAAGAACCATTCCGAACGCTCGTCCGCGTAGCGAATGCGGTAGGTGTAGCCAAGGATGTCGTAGTAGTGCCAGGTCTCGTTGCCAAGGGCGTCGGTGACGTAGGTCAGACGAATGTTTTCGTCCCACTCCAGGCGTGAGTCGAAGCTGCCGTCGTCCGCCCATTCGCGGATGGCTTTGGCCTTGGCGCTTGAACCGTCCCACTGCAGGTTCATGCCGCGCCCGGTGCGGTCGGTGTAGCGGGTGATCAGGTGATGCTGGAACTGATACGACCAGACTGCGCCGTTCTCGTCCTGCGCCTGAATCAGATCGCCATAGGCGTCGTATTGGTAGGCGCAGAGCTGTCGCTGCGGTTCGCCGTCAACGATTTGCCAGAGACCGATAAACCGGCCGTGATCGTCGATCATCGTGCCGAGGTGCAGGTGGACTTTGGTGATGTCGTTTTCCTGATAGGTGATCAGGTCGGAGAGCAGCGAGTGTTCGCCGTGACGATGCTCGTAATGCAGCATGACCCCGGCGCCGTTGCGCAGGGAGATGTTGGTCAGTACATAACGCTGGCCACGGCGGACGTAGGTTTCCTTGCGTTCAAAACCGTGGCACAGCAATAGCTGATCTTCGCTGGCACGAACGAGGGTGATGTTTTCGATGGCGTCGTAATGAAACAGACCGACTTTGGGCAGCGGATAGCTGTGGTCACGGCCGTCGGCGCCGTAGAAGGTCAGGCCATCGTCCACGCAGTCGAAGCGCGTGGTGAACTCGCTGATCCAACGGGCACCGAGTTCGCTCTGATCGTAGGCGTCGAGCCGTGAGTTGTAAGTTCGGGTCCACTCGATCGAGAAGGGGCCGGGCAGGCTGAAATCGGTATGGCTGAAGCTTTCCGAACCCAAGGCGAAATTGATGCTGAAGTTCGTGGCACATTCACAGGGGCCTTTCTTTGGATTGGGCGCGCCTTTCGCCGGTGCCTGTTGGCCGTGGGCGGCCAACTGCCCCTCAGATGCCGTACGCTTCGCCTGTCCGGTCTTCTCCGGATGGACGGCGGCGTTCTGGCCATGGGCATTGCGCTTGCGCCACAACGTCACGGCGCTGGAAAGAATCAGCAGCAACCAACCGATGGAGTTCTGAACGGACTCATCATCCAGCTTGCTCAACTGGGTGCGCAGCTCCGGGCCCATCGCCCGCAGTTTCGCGGTTTCCGTGGCAACCCGCTTCTTCACCTCATCGGGCAGCAGGTGATCGGCCGCACTGTTGGCCAAGCCTTTGCCTGCGGCCTTATAAGCGCTGCACGCGGCGCCGAAGATGTTGCCGAACGATGCAAGGGGATCATTCTTGAATTGATCGACCGCCGCACTCGCTTGTGCGCCGGCCGCGTTTAGGTCGCCCTTGGCATCAAGCTTGCCATTGGCCACCGTCTCGAGGCCTTTGGCAATCTCGTTGATGACGTCTTCGCCCAGCTTGCCAGCGTCCGCCAGAATGCCCGGCAGTTTGCCTTTGGCCTGTTCAACAAAATCATCCAGCGTGCCGATAATCGAGGCGTTCAGGTGACCGACCAGCACCTCAATCACGGAGGTGCTGAGCAACAACTTGCTGCTGGCCCTCATCTCCTGACGCACCAGAAACAGCGTCGGACGCAGGGTCATCCGGGCTGCCGCCATCGCCGGTGGCAGCGGCAAAACACCGATCAGGTTGATGCCCAGACTGGCCCACGCGAGCAGGTCGCGTTTCTGCGCGTTCGACAGCGTGACGATGTCACCCAGCGCATCGACCAGAGCCATGATGTTGCCTACCACGGGTAAGGCGCCGGCGACGTTCTTGATTCGGTCGAGAGTGACCACACCGCCACTGGCCGATTGCAGCCAGGCATCGAAGGTCGCCGCGCTACTCGCAACGTCCTGAATGTCGATGGCATTCAGGGGAACAATGGCAACCTGAGGTTCACGTTTTACAACAGCATTTTCAGTGGTCATGACAGCATCTCACCCGCCAGCAGGCCCGGGGTTTTCAAGGAAGGTTTTGGAAGTGTCGGCGCCGGCAGACTCGGCAACTTGCCCGCCTTGCTCGCTGCCCCGAGGATCCCCGACGCACTCGGCATCGCCGCACTCGCCAGTTTCGGCAGCCCGGCCACCCCGCCCAGCACAACGCCCTTCACCTGCTGCGCCGTTTTCATCGCACCTTGCGCGGTCTGCATTGCACCCATCCCTGTCTGTGCCAATTCCTTGCCCTTCTCCAACATGTCCCAGTTCTTGCTCGGCAGCGCCTGCGCGACCATCGCCTGCACCTGACTCGGCACGTCCTCAGTACCCAGCGGATTCAACGGCCATTCCGGTTTGCCGATGTAGCTGCCGTCGCTCCAGGTGTCAGCCGGATCCTTGCCGAACAGCACCCGCGCCGGGCCCGGTGCGGCGCCGGCAACGCTGGCGAACCCCTTCGCGTCGAGCTTGCCCTTGATGCTTTTGCCGAGGGCATCGATGACTTCGTAATCGCCGTCCTTGATGCCCTGTCGCCCGGCGTACTGGTTGAACAGCTCCAGATTGCCCTTGCCCGGTTTCGGCGGTTCCGGGAACACGCCGGCCAGGGATTTCGCCCCGGTGTAGGCAAAGTTCGCCGCGTGGGCGGTGTACGGGCCGCTGGTGGCGTGGGTAATGCCGCCGGCGTTGTAGGTCGTAGCGCTGCCGCCGCCCTGGATCACCAGTTCGGTCTTCGCGGTGATGGTGATGCGGTCGGCATTGGCGGTGATGTTGAGTTTGGCCAGCAGGTTGATGCTGTCCTTGAGCGCCTTGACGTCGATGTCGCCGGAGGCCGCCACCAGCCTCCAGCCCATGCTCTGCACGAACAGGCGCATGCCGCGACTGGCGCTGGCCAGCAGGCGTTTGCCGATGGAAAAACTGGTGTGACCGGTGCTGCTCAACGCCAGGTGTTCGCCGGTGGCGATATGGCTGGAGCGCGGCGTGGTCAGGGCGATACCGGCGGGACTGGCGAGCACCAGATGCGGCTCGGTGAACTCAGGGAATTCGTTGGCGGTGAGGTTCGCAGGTCCCGAGCCGAGCACGCCCTGGTGCTGCGCGTGCAAGGCCTTGGCCACGTCGTCCTGATCGCCCGCTTCCTGGGCCTGAAGCTCTTTGGCTTGCGTGGCGAAACCGCCCTGTTGATCGCTGGCCGTAGCCAGACGTTCGGCGGTTTCCGGCAGGTCCTTGTGGTGCTTGGATTCGTTCGGACGCGGTTCGGTGGTGATCAGCAATCCCGCGCCCGCACGCACGGCGCCGTGGCGGTCGGTTCTTAATTCAAAACCTTCACCCCGAGGCTGACCGCCGCTTGGACGTGGATGGGTCAGGTAACCGAGGTTGATCGCGCTCGCACCGTGATCACTGCGCAGCGCGATGCTGATTTCGCTGGTGGTGTCGTCGATGCGCAGTTCGTTGGCGCGGCTGCCCTTGTATTCCTTGCTCTTGACCGTGGCCAGGGTCTTGAAGTCCGGCAATTTGTACGGCGGCAGGTTGGCGCCGTGGTACAGGCAACCGGTGATCAGCGGCTGGTCGGGATCGCCTTCGAGGAAGGTGATCAGCACTTCCATGCCGACCCGCGGAATGTTAATCGAACCAAATGTTTCGGCGGCCCAGCTGGAGGCCACGCGCATCCAGCAGGTGGTCTTGTCGTCGTGCTGACCTTCGCGGTCCCAGAAGAACTGCACCTTCACCCGGCCGTACTGGTCGCAGAAGATTTCTTCGCCTTCGGGGCCGGTGACCACGGCGCTTTGCGAACCGAGGACTTTGGGTTTCGGGTGATCCAGCGGCGGGCGGTACGGCACATCCCACGGGATCGCGTTGAAGCGGTTGCGATAGCCCTGATGGAAGTCGTCCTTGTCGTCGGTGGTGTCGCTGGTCACCGACTCTTCCAGCACTTGCGGCTGTTTGCCTTCGTGGAAGATTTCAGTGAGCAGCCACAGGTCGTTCCACGTCGGGTTGGCGTGGTCGGTCAGGGCCAGAAAATGCCCGGTGACGAGGATCGGCTGGTCGCTGTTGCCCTCGGCCAGGCGATAATCGCTGCGGTGGCGTTCGAGGTTGCGGTGGGCCAGGTGCTTGCCACGCTCGCGATCCACGAAACGACCCGGGTAATCGTAATCTTCCAGGTCTGGCTGGGCGCTGCTTTTGGCGTCGCTTTCTAGCTCGATCTTCGGTCTGACGAAGTCGTAATCGCGTCGCGTGGTGCGGCTGGTGCGGGTGGCCAGACGCAGGCCGAAACGCTTGACCACCGGTTTGTCCGCCACCAGCCCGGAGTCCTGCTGATAAGCCACCGGCGCGAGTTTCGGGAACACCGTCTGGTCATCGCCGAAGGTCAGTTTGTGGCCGCTGGACGTGTGCTGGAAGTGGTAATGAATCCCCTCCTCCTCGCACAGGCGCTGGACAAAATGCAGGTCACTTTCATCGTACTGCGTGCAGTAGATGCGCTCGGGATAGATCGCGCTCAGCTGGAAGTGGTAATCGCTGGCGAGGATGCCGTGTTCTTCCAGCACCTGACTGATGATCTGCTGCACGGTCATCTGCTGGAAAATGCGCTGGTTGAAGCGGTGCGCGAGGTACGAAAGCTGTGGTCGCAGGGAGATCTTGTAGCGGGTTAGGCGTTTGCCAGCCTCGCCCTGGGCGATGCTGTAGATCAGCCCGTGAATGCCGCTTCCGCTCGGCGACAGCTGAAGAAACGCCAATTTGTGCAGCAGGCTTTCGAGATTGATCGAGGTCTTTTCGCTGACCAGTTCCAGCTCGAATTCAAAGGGCGTGTTGAGGGCTTCTCGACCGGTGAACGACAGCACCTGGAAATCGCTGTCCGCGCCATCGATGGTCAGGTTGAAATGAGGCTGGTTGGCCGGTGAGAACATTCCCTTGTCCCTTGCGCAGTGCTGCGATACGCGCCAGATCGCTAAGAATCTGGCGGCAAAAAATTCTTTTGAAATTCATGATCTCGGCCAGCAGCGCTGGCCGAGACAGTACAACCATCAGCCGCGATTAAACGACTGGAGCACGCCAGTCATCTGAACCCGAAGTACCGGATACTTCGTGGGTCCAGGTGATTTTGCGG
>NZ_MVOO01000040.1:0-3100 GCF_002156405.1 Pseudomonas sp. SCPG-7
GGTGTGTGAAGACGCAATGAACCGAAAGTTCGCGCTGCTCACAAACACCTGTATCACATACCCGATTTGCTGAAGCGAGGCCAACCGGTCACGAGTCAGTACCCGAATTTCTTGACGACCATAGAGCGTTGGAACCACCTGATCCCATCCCGAACTCAGAAGTGAAACGATGCATCGCCGATGGTAGTGTGGGGTTTCCCCATGTGAGAGTAGGTCATCGTCAAGATTAAATTCCGAAACCCCAATTGCGAAAGCAGTTGGGGTTTTGTTTTGTCCGCAGGAAAGTGGTGCGCTTGATTTCTATGCAATCGCCCTGCTCATGGCTATTATTCGGGCCTCATTGTGAGGCGAGACCTGCATGCTGACGTTGTTGAATCTTTTAAAGGATGGTCGATTCCATTCCGGTGAGGCCTTGGGGCTTGCCCTGGGAATCAGTCGAAGCGCGGTGTGGAAGCAGCTTCAGCATCTTGAGGCTGAGCTCGGATTGTCAATTAACAAAGTCCGGGGCAGAGGCTATCAACTGGCTGCGCCCCTGACGCTGCTCGACCCCCTGAAGATTGGTGCCTTGGCAGCGGTTTGGCCGATTACAGTCTTTGACTCCATTGACTCCACTAACGCAGAGGCGCTTCGCGCGATCAATCAGGGTCGAGCGGCGCCGTTTCTGGTATTGGCAGAGCGACAGATTTCCGGTCGTGGTCGCCGGGGGCGTAAGTGGGTAAGCCCTTTTGCTGAAAATCTCTACTACAGCCTGGTTCTGCGCATAGAAGGTGGCATGCGTCAGCTTGAGGGCTTGAGTCTGGTGGTCGGTTTGGCTGTTATGCACGCCTTGCGAAAGCTGGGGGTGGCGGGCGCAGGATTGAAGTGGCCCAACGATGTGCTGGTCGGAGACAAGAAAATCGCCGGTATTCTTCTTGAGCTAGTCGGGGATCCTGCAGATGTTTGCCATGTGGTGCTGGGTATTGGCGTTAATGTAAACATGCAGGTTGCCGAGGAAGTTGACCAGCAATGGACGTCGATACGACTGGAAACGGGCAAAAGCTGCGATCGCAACCACTTGGTAGCTGAGCTGAGCGAGCAGCTACGCGGCTATATCCAGCGCCATCAGGTTGATGGTTTCTCTGCGTTCCAGGAGGAGTGGGAAAAGGATCACATGTGGCAAGGTCGCCCGGTTTCTTTGATTGCCGGCGTTAGTCATATAGAAGGCGTAGTGCTTGGCATTGATAGCCAAGGTGCGCTGCGCTTGAAGGTGGACGGCGTGGAAAAAGTTTTTAGTGGTGGTGAGCTCAGCCTGAGGTTGCGTGATGATTCTTGAGCTCGACTGTGGGAATAGCTTTATCAAGTGGCGCGTATTGAATACGGCTGCTGGCGGTCTTTTCGCGGAAGGTGTTGTCGACTCGGATCAAGCTCTGGTGGATAGCTTGTTTGCATTTGAGAGCTTGTCGTTGCGCAAATGTCGGTTGGTCAGCGTAAGAACCAGCGAAGAAACTGCTGCGCTCACCCGAATTCTCGAGCAGACGTTCGGCATCTCGGTCGTGTGCGCAAAGTCGGCCAGTGAAATGTCTGGTGTCAGGAATGGCTATGACGACTATGAACGCTTGGGACTGGATCGCTGGTTGGCGATGCTCGGTGGCTTTCATCTGGCTGCCAGCGCCTGTCTGATTCTGGATTTTGGCACTGCTGTGACGGCCGACTTTATTAATGCCGAAGGTGAGCACCTGGGGGGATTCATTTGCCCAGGGATGCCCTTGATGCGTAACCAGTTACGTACGCATACCCGGAAAATCCGTTATGGGGACTTGGCTGCCGAAAAAGCGTTGACGAGCCATGCTCCGGGGCGCAGTACCGTCGAGGCGGTGGAGCGAGGGTGCTCTTTAATGTTGAGAGGTTTCGTTCTGACCCAGATGGAAATGGCTCGATCCTATTGGGGGGAGCGCTTTGCTGTCTTTATTACCGGTGGCGATGCTGGATTGGTGGCGGACGTCGTGCCTGATGCTCGGATCGTCCCTGACCTGGTATTTGTAGGGTTGGCGATGGCGTGTCCTTTAACTTGAGGTTTGTATGCGTTGGTTGTTCCTGCTGCTCGTTGTTCTCAATGTGTTCTATTACGTCTGGCATCAGCAGGAGGCACCCTTGCGTGCAAAAGATGTCACTCCTCTCAGCATGTACCGCGGGTCCCAGCAAGATATTCGCTTATTGAGTGAGGCGACTGGTAACTCGGCGGAAGTGCAAGGCGCGCGCCATGCCGGACAGGAGTGTCTGTTTTTGGGTGGTTTGACTCAAGAAAGCAGCCTTTCCGCGCTACAGATGCGTCTAGCGGGCATGAGTGTGAAGGTTCAGGCATCGCAAAAGGATCTTCCCGAGCCTGGATATTGGTTGCGCATTGCGCCCGAGAGCCAGCGTTTATTGGGGGATGTGCAGTTGCAGAACCTTTCCAAGGAATTCAATGAGTTAAAACATAAAATAATGCTGTGTGAGGGGGTTGCACCGCTGGAATAGTTTGCATAGAATGGCGCCCGCTCCACAGCGAACACCTAAACAGGTTGTCAAAGCGGAGCGGTGTCAACGCAGCTAACCTCAGGTTTTTAATGAGAAAATGCTTGACAGAAGGTCGGCATAGTATAGAATGCCGGCTCGCTTAGGAGGGGTTCCCGAGCGGCCAAAGGGATCAGACTGTAAATCTGACGTCTACGACTTCGAAGGTTCGAATCCTTCCCCCTCCACCATTTTTAGCGTGAGCTGCAAGCTCCGCGGGTATAGTTTAGTGGTAGAACCTCAGCCTTCCAAGCTGATGATGCGGGTTCGATTCCCGCTACCCGCTCCAAGTTTGCAGGTTGTGCAAAGTGTTACGCTCTTGTAGCTCAGTTGGTAGAGCACACCCTTGGTAAGGGTGAGGTCAGCGGTTCAAATCCGCTCAAGAGCTCCATATAACAAGGCAGATATGAAAATATCTGCCTTTGTTTTAATGGTAGATATCGTTCGTCTAATTCTTCTGTTGAGGGTGTTATCGATGGCTAAGGAAAAATTTGATCGTTCCCTGCCCCACGTCAACGTAGGGACCATTGGTCACGTTGACCACGGTAAAACCACTCTGACCGCTGCT
>NZ_MVOO01000041.1:0-1528 GCF_002156405.1 Pseudomonas sp. SCPG-7
TCTGGTGGCAGTTGATTACCAGGTGTTTGCGGCGGGTGGCTGGCGCACCGAGCAAACGCTGGTCAGTTATTGCTACGACGCCCGTCAGCGTTTGTTGGCTGCGACCAACGCGGTCGGTGACAGCGAGCGTTACGACTACGACGATCAGCACGTCATCCTGCAGCGGCAACTGACCGGCGGCGCGAGCTTTTTCTGGGAGTGGGAGCGCTCGGGCAAGGCGGCGCGCTGCGTGCGGCACTGGGCGTCGTTCGCGCAGATGGACACCCGTTACGTCTGGGCCGATGACGGCAGCGTCGCGGTGCACTACGTCGATGGCAGCGAAGAAACCTACGTCCACGATGACAGCGCACGGCTGGTGCGCAAGGTCGAGGCTGATGGCGGTGAGCACCTCAAGGCTTATGACGATCAGGGCCGGCTGATCGCCGAGCAGGATCCGCTGGGTGCGGTCACCGAATACCGCTACGACGACGTCGGACGGCTGATCGCGCTGCTTCCGCCGGACGACGAGCCAACGTCCTACGAGTACCGCAACGGTTTCCTGCACAGCCGTTCTCGCGGTGAAGCGGTGTGGACGTTTCGGCGCAACGCCGAGGGTGATGTCACCGAGGCGGTCGATCCTGACGGTCAGGTCACCCATTACTACTACGACACGCGCGGGCAGTTACTGTCGGTCCGTTATCCGGACACCAGCCGGCACATTTTTGTCTGGAACGACCTCGGGCAACTGATCGAGGAAACCCTGCCCGACGGTGGTGTACGGCGCTTTTCCTACGATGCGCTGGGGCGGCGGACGACCTCATGCGACGAACACGGTGCGATCACTCGCCAGCAGTGGGACGCCGTTGGCCGACTGGTTCAGACGACGTTGCCTACAGGCGCCACTCGCGCCTACAGCTACGGCGCGTACGGCCAAGTCACGGCCGAGCGCGACGAACTCGGGCGCATCACCCGCTACGAGTATGACGACGACCTGCACCTGGTCTCGCGCAGGATCAATCCCGACGGCACGCGGGTGCAGTACCGCTACGACCATGCGCAACTGCTGCTGACGGAAATCGAGAACGAGTCCGGCGAAAAGTACCGACTGGACTACACGCCCACCGGATTGATCCGACAGGAAACCGGCTTCGACGGCCGGCGCACCGCGTACGCCTACGACCGCAACGGGCACCTGCTGGNCTACGACCGCCTGGGCCGGTTGATCGGCGTCGATGACGGCCAGCAACATCCACTGGCCTTTGAATACGATCGGCAGGACCGGCTGATCACCGAGCATCAGGGCTGGGGCACCCTGCGTTATGCCTATGACGCCTGCGGCCAGCTCAAGCGCCAGCGTCTGCCGGACAACAGCGCGCTCGATTTCCACTACGCCAAGGGCGGCGCGCTGACCGCCATCGACCTGAATGGCACACGGCTGACCAGCCACGTCTATCAATCGGGTCGCGAACAACAACGTCAACAAGGCCTGTTGCTCAGCGAATATGCCTACGACGATCAAGGCCGTTTGCTGGCCCACGCTGTAGGCCAT
>NZ_MVOO01000042.1:0-1455 GCF_002156405.1 Pseudomonas sp. SCPG-7
GTTACGACTACGACGATCAGCACGTCATCCTGCAGCGGCAACTGAGCGGCGGCGCGAGCTTTTTCTGGGAGTGGGAACGTTCCGGCAAAGCCGCGCGTTGTGTGCGCCATTGGGCCTCGTTCGCGCAGATGAATACGCGGTATGTCTGGGACGACAGCGGCCGTGTCACGGTGCATTACGTTGATGGCAGCGAAGAAACCTACGTCCACGACGACAGCGCACGGCTGGTGCGCAAGGTCGAGGCCGATGGTGGTGAGCACCTCAAGGCTTATGACGCTGCGGGCCGGGTGATCGCCGAGCAGGATCCGCTGGGTGCGGTCATCGAATACCGCTACGACGACGTCGGACGGCTGATCGCGCTGCTTCCGCCGGACGATGAGCCAACGTCCTATGAGTACCGCAACGGTTTTCTGCACAGCCGTTCTCGTGGTGACGCGGTCTGGACGTATCGGCGCAACGCCGAAGGGGATGTCACCGAGGCGGTCGATCCTGACGGCCAGGTCACCCATTACTACTACGACACGCGCGGGCAGTTGCTGTCGATCCGCTATCCAGACAGCAGCCGGCAGAAGTTGTCGTGGAATGACCTCGGCCAACTGATCGAGGAAACCCTGCCTGACGGCGGTGTACGGCGTTTTTCCTACGATGCGCTGGGGCGACGGACGACCACTTGCGACGAACACGGTGCCGTCACTCGCCAGCAGTGGGATGCCATTGGCCGACTGGTTCAGACGACTTTGCCTACAGGCGCCACACGCGCCTACAGCTACGGCGCGTACGGCCAGGTCACGGCCGAGCGCGACGAGCTCGGGCGCATCACCCGTTACGAGTATGACGACGACCTGCATCTGGTCTCGCGCAGGATCAATCCCGACGGCACGCGGGTGCAGTATCGCTACGACCATGCGCAACTGCTGCTGACGGAAATCGAGAACGAGTCCGGGGAAAAGTACCGACTGGACTACACGCCCACCGGATTGATCCGACAGGAAACCGGCTTCGACGGCCGGCGCACCGCGTACGCCTACGACCGCAACGGGCACCTGCTGGAAAAAACCGAGTTCGGCGACGACGGCTCGACGCTGGTCACTNGAGGTGGCTTACACCTACGACCGCCTGGGCCGTTTGACCGGGGTCGATGACGGCCAGCAACATCCACTGGCCTTTGAATACGACCGGCAGGACCGGCTGATCACCGAGCATCAGGGCTGGGGCACCTTGCGTTATGCCTATGACGCCTGCGGGCAGCTCAAGCGCCAGCGTCTGCCGGACAACAGCACGCTCGACTATCACTACGCCAAGGGCGGCGCGCTGACCGCCATTGACCTTAATGGCACGCGGCTGACCAGCCACGTCTATCAATCGGGTCGCGAACAACAACGCCAACAAGGCCTGCTGCTCAGCGAATACGCCTACGACGATCAAGGCCGTTTGCTGGCCCACGCTGTAGGCCAT
>NZ_MVOO01000043.1:0-1053 GCF_002156405.1 Pseudomonas sp. SCPG-7
GCAGGTTGAAGGTTAGGTAACACTGACTGGAGGACCGAACCGACTACCGTTGAAAAGTTAGCGGATGACCTGTGGATCGGAGTGAAAGGCTAATCAAGCTCGGAGATAGCTGGTTCTCCTCGAAAGCTATTTAGGTAGCGCCTCATGTATCACTGTAGGGGGTAGAGCACTGTTTCGGCTAGGGGGTCATCCCGACTTACCAAACCGATGCAAACTCCGAATACCTACAAGTGCCGAGCATGGGAGACACACGGCGGGTGCTAACGTCCGTCGTGAAAAGGGAAACAACCCAGACCGTCAGCTAAGGTCCCAAAGTTATGGTTAAGTGGGAAACGATGTGGGAAGGCTTAGACAGCTAGGAGGTTGGCTTAGAAGCAGCCACCCTTTAAAGAAAGCGTAATAGCTCACTAGTCGAGTCGGCCTGCGCGGAAGATGTAACGGGGCTCAAACCATACACCGAAGCTACGGGTATCACGCAAGTGATGCGGTAGAGGAGCGTTCTGTAAGCCTGTGAAGGTGAGTTGAGAAGCTTGCTGGAGGTATCAGAAGTGCGAATGCTGACATGAGTAACGACAATGGGTGTGAAAAACACCCACGCCGAAAGACCAAGGTTTCCTGCGCAACGTTAATCGAAGCAGGGTTAGTCGGTCCCTAAGGCGAGGCTGAAAAGCGTAGTCGATGGAACACAGGTTAATATTCCTGTACTTCTGGTTATTGCGATGGAGGGACGGAGAAGGCTAGGCCAGCTTGGCGTTGGTTGTCCAAGTTTAAGGTGGTAGGCTGAGATCTTAGGTAAATCCGGGATCTTAAGGCCGAGAGCTGATGACGAGTTACCTTTCAGGTGACGAAGTGGTTGATGCCATGCTTCCAAGAAAAGCTTCTAAGCTTCAGATAACCAGGAACCGTACCCCAAACCGACACAGGTGGTTGGGTAGAGAATACCAAGGCGCTTGAGAGAACTCGGGTGAAGGAACTAGGCAAAATGGCACCGTAACTTCGGGAGAAGGTGCGCCGGTGAGGGTGAAGGACTTGCTCCGTAAGCTCATGCCGGTC
>NZ_MVOO01000044.1:0-725 GCF_002156405.1 Pseudomonas sp. SCPG-7
GCTACGACGCCAGCGCCGACGGTACGACCGCCTTCACGGATAGCGAAACGCAGGCCATCTTCCATCGCGATGGTTTTGATCAGGGTAACAGTCATCTGAATGTTGTCACCTGGCATTACCATTTCAACGCCTTCTGGCAGCTCGCAGTTACCAGTCACGTCAGTAGTACGGAAGTAGAACTGTGGACGATAGCCTTTGAAGAACGGAGTGTGACGACCGCCTTCTTCCTTGCTCAGAACGTAAACTTCTGCGGTGAACTTGGTGTGCGGCTTAACCGAACCTGGCTTGACCAGAACCTGACCACGCTCAACGTCGTCACGCTTGGTACCACGCAGCAGAACTCCGCAGTTCTCGCCAGCACGACCTTCGTCGAGCAGCTTGCGGAACATCTCAACACCGGTGCAGGTGGTGGTGGTGGTGTCACGCAGACCAACGATTTCCAGTGCATCTTGAACGCGAACGATACCGCGCTCGATACGACCAGTCACAACAGTACCGCGACCCGAGATCGAGAATACGTCTTCGATTGGCATCAGGAATGGCTTGTCGATCATACGAACTGGTTCTGGGATGTAGGTATCCAGAGTTTCAACCAGTTTACGAACGGCAGTGGTGCCCATTTCGTTGTCGTCTTTGCCTTCCAGCGCCATACGAGCCGAACCGATGATGATCGGAGTGTCGTCGCCTGGGAAGTCATAGGTGGACAGCAGGTCGCGAACTTCCAT
>NZ_MVOO01000045.1:0-624 GCF_002156405.1 Pseudomonas sp. SCPG-7
AAAAGGCTCAAGAGTCGGCGATACAGCGGCGATGGCGGAATCCAGGGATGCAGTTCTCCGTATTCATTTTTCAGATAACGGGCGAGCAGTTTGGCGTCCAGCGCGTCGGTTTTGGCGCGAACATTCACTCCTTTGCGGTAATGACTCAGCTCGTAGCCACCGACCATGTAAATCGTGCACCCGGCTTCATGGGCCAGGTCGGCGAACGCCAAGTGATAAATATTGGTCGACTCAATGGCCAGATCAACCGGTGCAGGCAAGGCTTTCAGCCATTTCTTGATCGCTGCCTTGTCATTGGAAATAGTCTCGAGCAGATCCAGCTCGGCCTGATAGATGACCAGCTCATTCTTGGCGACATCCACGCCCACGATTGGCTTGGAAACAGAAACCGACATTGCCATTGAACACCCCCCGAGATATGGTTTTGAGCACTTGAAGGGATCACCCAGGGGCGCAGGCTTGTTCCTATCGTCGGTCTAGCCAGATGCATTCTTTATCGGCGCTTGGGTGAAAGGAGGAGGGGCGAAATCTCCCACGGATCTGTACTGCGCCAACAGTCAGAATCTGGCTTTGTCCCTCCTCCTCCCTTCAAGTCCCAGCATACAAGCTGGCTTGCCAGCGATG
>NZ_MVOO01000046.1:0-570 GCF_002156405.1 Pseudomonas sp. SCPG-7
GACAACACCGGCATCGCCGACCTCGCGGGCAACGCCGGCAGCGGCACCACCGACTCCAACAACTATGCCGTCGACAGCCAGCGCCCGACCGCCACCATCGTGCTCTCCGACAGCAGCCTGAGTGCCGGAGAAACCTCGCTGGTCACCATTACCTTCAGCGAAGCCGTGACCGGTTTTGACAATGCCGACCTGAGCGTCGCCAACGGCACCTTGAGCAATGTCGCGTCGAGCGATGGCGGCATCACCTGGACGGCGACGTTCACGCCGACCGTGGGCGTCAACGATGCGACCAACCTGATTGTCCTGAACAACACCGGCATCGCCGACCTGGCCGGCAACAACGGGACCGGCACCACCAGCTCGCCGAACTACACCATCGACACCGTGCTGCCGACTGCGACCATCATCATTGCCGACAACGCGCTGAAAATCGGTGATACCTCGCTGGTGACTATCACCTTCAGCGAAGCGGTGAGCGGTTTCACCAACGCCGACCTGACGATTGCCAACGGCACGTTGTCGGCAGTCAGCAGCAGCGACGGCGGCATCACCTGGACGGCCACGTTCACG
>NZ_MVOO01000047.1:0-482 GCF_002156405.1 Pseudomonas sp. SCPG-7
GTGGTTTTGCCCGCGTCGATGGTGATCACGGCGCCGTTGCTCAACGTCACGGTAACCGGCGAGCCGGCAGCGTTGGTCAGGGTCGCGGTGTAAACGATCGAGCCGCCTTCGGCCACGGTACCGGTCGCGGACAGCGACAGGTTGGTGGTGTCGACGGTATCGGTGACCGTGGTATTGACCGGGGTCTTGTCGGCAACGAGGTTTTCGTAGTTGCCACCGCTCACGCTAGTGATCGCGTTGGTCAACGGCGCATGGCCGGTCAGCGCGTCGTTCGGTGCGGTGGTGGTTACGGTACCGGTGGTTTTACCGACTTCGATGGTGATGTTCTGGCCGTTGGCCAGAGTTACCACAACTGGCGAACCGGTGACCGGCGCACCGACAGTGGCGGTGTAGGTGACGGTGCCGCCCTCGGCCGCCGACTCGGTCGCGGTCAGCTTGACCGTGGTGGTATCGATGGTGTCGGTGACCTGCGTCACAGCCGG
>NZ_MVOO01000048.1:0-392 GCF_002156405.1 Pseudomonas sp. SCPG-7
ACCATTGGTCACGTTGACCACGGTAAAACCACTCTGACCGCTGCTCTGACTCGCGTCTGCTCCGAAGTTTTCGGTTCGGCCGTAGTTGAATTCGACAAGATCGACAGCGCTCCAGAAGAAAAAGCTCGCGGTATCACCATCAACACCGCTCACGTTGAGTACAACTCGACTATTCGTCACTACGCTCACGTTGACTGCCCAGGTCACGCTGACTACGTGAAGAACATGATCACCGGTGCTGCCCAGATGGACGGCGCGATCCTGGTTTGCTCGGCCGCTGATGGTCCGATGCCACAAACCCGTGAGCACATCCTGCTGTCCCGTCAGGTAGGCGTTCCGTACATCGTGGTTTTCCTGAACAAGGCTGACCTGGTAGACGACGCTGAGCTGCT
>NZ_MVOO01000049.1:0-382 GCF_002156405.1 Pseudomonas sp. SCPG-7
GACAGTGGGACGACCACGAGGTACGCGACAACTGGTACTGGGAGCGGGACCTCAGCCAGGATGCGCGCTACACGGTGAAGAGCGCGGCGCTGCTGGCGGCGCGGGCCCGGCGTGCGTTCCTGGAGTACCAGCCGATCGCAGCGCCTGCCGAGGATCCCGACCGCATCTACCGCACGGTTCCGTACGGGCCGAGCGTCGAGATCATCGCGCTGGACCTGCGGAGCTACCGGGGGCCGAACTCCGCCAATCGGCAGACTGCGCTGGACGAGCGGTCCTCAATTCTCGGGGGAGCGCAGCTCGCAGACGTCAAGGCACGTCTCGCGGCGAGCCGCGCGACCTGGAAGGTCATGGCGAGCGACATGCCGATCGGCCTCACCAATCC
>NZ_MVOO01000005.1:0-350359 GCF_002156405.1 Pseudomonas sp. SCPG-7
GGCAGTGATCAGGCCTTGTTTTTCGCCGGTAACCGACATGTACGCTGGTGTTGCCATGGGGTGCTCTCCTTGCGGATAAATTTAGGGTGCCCGGGAGGCGAAATCGCCCGGTGGGTGCCTGACTGTTATCAAGGAGCGTGCCAGGTTTGTCGAAGGGCCCGGCAGCCGGGGGTGAAGCGGCTCTAGTCTGCGTTATGACCGATGTTTTTTGCTGAATCGAGGTGGAAAGTGCGCAACTTCTTGCGCAGTACTGCGCAAGAAGTTGCGCACTCGGCTGCGGGCCACGTGCCTCAAGGCCTACAGCGCGATGATCAGTCTTTTTCGCCGAGCGAGTGCGCAAGAAGTTGCGCAGTAAGGCCAAGTGCCAGCGTCGAGCGTTTGAAACGATCCACCCAGCGCGACGGTCAATCACTCACGACTGCGCCGCAGGCGTCTGAACATTCCCCACCGCGAGTGAGAACGACATGAAAATCCTGATGGTTTTAACGTCCCACGATCAACTGGGTGATACCGGCAAGAAAACCGGCTTCTGGCTGGAAGAATTCGCCGCGCCGTATTACGTGTTCAAGGATGCCGGCGCGCAACTGACGCTGGCCTCGCCCAAGGGCGGCCAGCCACCGCTGGACCCGAAAAGTGACGAGCCCGATGCGCAGACCGCCGCGACCGAGCGCTTTCGCAAGGATTCTGCCGCCCAGTCGGCACTGTCCTCTACGGTCAAACTGGACACGGTGAAGGCTGCGGAATTCGATGCCGTGTTCTATCCCGGCGGCCACGGCCCGTTGTGGGACCTGGCTGAAGACCGCCATTCGATTGCGCTGATCGAAGCGTTTTACAACAGTGGCAAACCCGTGGCGGCGGTGTGTCATGCGTCCGGGGTGCTGCGCCATGTCAAAGGTGCGGACGGTCAGCCGTTGGTCAAGGGTAAGCAGGTGACTGGTTTCAGCAACAGCGAAGAAGATGCGGTGCAGTTGACCAACGTGGTGCCGTTTCTGGTGGAGGACGAGCTCAAGGTCAAAGGCGGGATTTTCTCCAAGGGCGCGGACTGGTCGAGCTACACCCGTGAGGACGGATTGCTGCTGACCGGGCAGAATCCGGCGTCGTCGGAAGAGACAGCGTTCGCGCTGTTGTCGCGGTTGCGCTAGAAGCAACATTTGATTCTGTGGCGAGGGAGCTTGCTCCCGCTGGAGTGCGCAGCGCTCCCAAAACCTGAGCCGCTTCGCAGCCCAGCGGGAGCAAGCTCCCTCGCCACAGTCAGAACAGTTTCAAGCCCAAAACCTGAGCACACTCCTCAATCGAACGCCGCTGCGTCTCGGCATACAACCCCAGCTCATCAATGGTCGCACGCCCCAGCGCCTGTTCGAATGCCTGGCGGTTCGAGTGTTCGCCATAGTGCGTCTGCGCCGCGTCCCCAAGGTTCGACTGAAAAATCCCCGCCGCACTCACTGGCAGAAAATCTTCGTACACCAACGGTTCAGCTTTCACATGGCCTTCGCGGAGCAAATCCTCCAGCGATGTCGATTTGAGGCTAGCCGCTGCCAAGCCTTTTTCCGTGGGGAAATAGCGAAAATACGCCAGCTCCTGTTCACGCATGCCGTCGACGCTGTCCGGAAATTCGCCAAAGTGTCGGGTCATCAGCGTGTTGTAACGTGCGGCGTTGCCTTCGTTGGGAAAGTCGCCCAGTTCATCGCGCGCGGCATTCAGCAAGCGGTCATACAGCGCTCGGCCTTTGGGGGTCAGCGCCGCACCGCGTTGTTCGATTTCGCCGAAACGCGCGCTGTGGCTACCACGAGTCTCGTGCTGATCGGTGAAAGCGATCGGCTCGTCCAGCGCCTTGAAACTGGTCTGGCGCAACAGGATCGGGCACTTGCGGCGTGGCGGGCCTTCGATCACTGCTTTGGGGGTGATGCCGTGCACCGGCATTTGCGCCTGGACAATATCGATGTCCAGCGTGCGTGGGGTCAGGTGATTGATGTGCGGGCCTTTGAACGCCACCACATCGGCGATCAGACGGTGCTGGGCGCTGAGGGTCTGGTACTGCGCAGCGGTGACAGTGGCGCTGTGATGCCAGCGAAAGGTTTCCAGTGCCTGTAGGACAAATTGCGCCGCGTCCTCCTCATTCAGCCCACCGGCTGACTCCGCCCGCTCGATCAGCTGCAAGGCAGCAGGGGTAAAGATCGAACGCCGGTTCAACACCGATTCGGCAAAACCGCGCAACTCTGGATCTTCGATCAGCTCCAGCCGCAGCAACGAAGTGAACACCCGAAACGGGCTGACCTGCAGCGCCGCTTCATGCACCGCGCGAAACGCCGTGGAGTGCACCGGCACACCCGCCGGGGTCAGGTCGTAGTAGCCCACCGGTTGCATGCCCATCACCGCGAACAGGCGCGCGAGGGTCGCGAGCTCTTTGCCGGTGCCGACGCGGATCGCGCCGTGTCGCTCCATGTCCAGGCGCTCGATTTCACCGGTGCTGTCGAGCTGCCGTGCGAGGTCTGGCTGGGCGGCCAGCACTTCACGGTTGGTCTGTTCCACCAACTCCATCAGCGCGCCGTACAACGGCACTTCTTCGCGGTACATGTCGGACATCGCTTTGGAGAAGCGTTGACGGATCAGGTCGGGGCTGACGAAAGGCTGCACGGTCATGAAAAAAATTCCTGCCACGGTCACGTAAAGGATGGAGGAAAAGATCGCAGCCTTCGCCGACGGCGGCAAACGAAGAATCCTACGAACTTCATTCTGTCAACGACTGATCCACCAGTTCGATCCAGTGCAAAACCTGCGTGCGTCCGGCGCCGGCCAGATGATTCTGGCAGCCGACGTTGGACGTGACGATCAGCTCCGGGCGCCCGCTTTCCAGCGCATTGAGGCGGTTATCGCGCAATTGCCGGGCGAGGGTCGGTTGCGTCAGCGAATAAGTGCCGGCCGAACCACAACACAGGTGACCGTCCGGCACTGGGGTGAGATTGAATCCAAGGCGGCTCAGCAGCGTTTCGACTGCGCCGCCGAGTTTCAGCGCATGTTGCAGGGTGCAGGGGCAATGCACGGCGATCCGCCGCTGGCGGGCGGCGCACACTTGCTCCAGCGGTTCCTGAGCGAGCAGTTGCACCAGATCCAGCGTTCGCTCACTGATCTGCCGCGCCTTGTCGGCGTAGCGCGGATCCTGCGCCAGCAGATGCCCGTAATCCTTGATGAACGCGCCGCAACCGCTGGCCGTCTGCACGATGGCTTCCGCGCCGTTTTGCAGGTGCGGCCACCAGGCGTCGATGTTCTGTCGGGCGCGCTCGAGGCCTTTGGCCTGGGCGTCGAGGTGATAGTCCAGCGCGCCACAGCAACCGGCCTCGGTCACCGGCGTGACGCTGATCCCCAACCGGTCCAGCACTCGTGCCGTCGCGTCGTTGGTGTTCGGCGACAGGCCCGGTTGCACGCAGCCTTCGAGCAGCAACACCCGCCGCACATGGCATGGGGCGGGGCGTGAGCCGGACACTGGGGCGCGTTGCGGCAATTTGCTTTCGAGGATGCGCGGTAACAGCGGCCGGAACGTCGTGCCTACCCGCAGCAGTCCCTTGAATACGCCCGGATTCGGCGCCAGTGCACGCAAGCCCTCGCGCAACAAGCGCTGGGCGGCAGGTCGCGGCACGGCCTGATCGACCACCGCCCGCCCGATATCCAACAGGTTGTGATAGTCAACACCGGAGGGGCAGGTGGTTTCGCAATTGCGGCAGGACAGGCAGCGATCCAGATGCAACTGAGTCTGCTCGGTGGCCGGCGTCCCTTCGAGCACTTGTTTGATCAGATAGATGCGTCCGCGTGGCCCATCGAGCTCATCACCGAGCAACTGATAGGTCGGGCAGGTGGCGTTGCAAAAACCGCAATGCACGCAGGTGCGCAGAATCTTTTCCGCCTCGGCCGCACGCGGCAGTTGTCGGGATTGTTCGCTGAGGGTGGTCTGCATGGCTAGAACTCCGCGTACATCCGGCCGGGGTTGAACAGCCCTTGCGGGTCGAGTTGCGCCTTGAGTTGCTGGTGATAACGCATCAGCGTGCGCGGCAGCGGCTGGAACGGTGTGTCGCTGGCGCCATGGGTGAAGCAGGTGGCATGGCCACCGAGTTCCTGGGCGAGAATCTGAACGTGCTCGTGATCGGACTTCAGCCAGCGTTGCGCGCCGGCCCAGTCGATCAACTGCTGGCCGGGCAATTCTTGCGGCCCGAGATTGTTCGGCAGCGACAGGCGCCACAGCGGCAGGCCTTCGTCGAAAAAGCTCAGGCGTTGCTCGTTTAAATCGCGCCAGAACACCGAGTCGAGCGGCTCGCCGCCGAGTCGTTGATGCGCGGCGGTCACCGAGCCTTCGCCGCCCTCCAGGCGCAGGTACAGGCTTTGCCCGTCATGGCAGGCGCCGCTGATCGGCAACGGTTGCTGACCCCATTCGGCCAGCCTGGTCAGCGCTCGGGTGCAGTCGATATCGAGGCGGATGCTCAGGCATTGACGCGGTTTCGGCAGGACTTTCAGCGAGACCTCGGTGAGCACGCCGAGACAGCCGAAACTACCAGTCAACAAGCGCGACAGATCGTAGCCGGCAACGTTTTTCATCACCTCGCCACCGAACCGCAGGTGCTCGCCGAGGCCAGTGATGACCCGGGTGCCGAGGACGAAATCGCGCACCGAACCTGACCATGGCCGCCGTGGCCCGGACAGCCCGCTGGCAATCATCCCGCCAACGGTGGCACTGTCACCGAAGGCCGGCGGTTCGCACGGCAGCATCTGCCCGGCAGCGTCGAGCGCCGCGAGCAACTCGCGCAGCGGCGTACCGGCGCGCACGCTGACCACCAGCTCGGTCGGTTCATAGCGCACGATGCCGCAGTGCGCGCGAGTGTCGAGCACTTCGCCGGCCACCTCGCGTCCCAGAAACGCCTTGCTGTTGCCACCCTGGATTTTCAGCGGCGTGGCGTTGGTCCGGGCCTGATTGACCTGATCGAGCAGGGCGCCGCTGGCGTCGACGTCAGCCATCAGAAGCGCTCCAGTTCGGGGAATGGCAGTTGTCCGGCGTGAATGTGCATGGCGCCGAATTCTGCGCAGCGGTGCAGGGTCGGGATGTTCTTGCCGGGGTTGAGCAGGCCTTGCGGGTCGAACGCGGCTTTGACGGCGTGGAACAGGGTCAGCTCTGCGCTGTTGAATTGCGCACACATCTGATTGATTTTCTCGCGTCCGACGCCGTGTTCGCCGGTGATGCTGCCGCCGACCTGCACGCACAGTTCGAGAATCTTCCCGCCCAGCGCTTCAGCGCGATGCAGTTCGCCCGGTTGGTTGGCGTCGAACAGGATCAATGGGTGCATGTTGCCGTCGCCGGCATGGAACACGTTGGCCACGCGCAAGCCGTATTCGGCGCCGAGGCGCGCGATGCCTTGCAGCACGCCGGGCAATTCGCGACGCGGGATGGTGCCGTCCATGCAGTAGTAGTCCGGCGACAAGCGGCCGATCGCCGGAAAAGCGTTTTTGCGTCCGGCCCAGAAGCGCACGCGCTCGGATTCATCGCGGGCCTGGCGCACTTCGCTGGCGCCGGCCTGAAGCATGACCTCGCGGACTCGCAGGCAATCGTCGTGGACATCGGCTTCGACACCATCGAGTTCGCATAGAAGAATCGCTTCGGCAGCGACCGGGTAACCGGCGTGGATGAAATCTTCGGCGGCGCGGATCGCCAGGTTGTCCATCATCTCCAGGCCGCCGGGAATAATCCCCGCAGCGATGATGTCGGCCACCGCGCGGCCAGCCTTTTCCACCGAATCGAAGCTGCCTAGCAGCACCTTGGCGACCTGCGGTCTGGGCAGCAGTTTGACCGTGACTTCGGTGATGATCCCGAGCAAACCTTCGGAGCCGGTGAACAGCGCCAGCAAATCGAAACCCGGGGCATCGAGGGCCTCGCTGCCCAGCGTCAGGCGTTCGCCTTCGATGGTCAGCGCCTCGATTTTCAGCAGGTTGTGTACGGTCAGACCGTACTTGAGGCAATGCACGCCACCGGCATTTTCCGCGACGTTGCCGCCGATCGAACAGGCAATCTGCGACGACGGATCCGGCGCGTAATACAGGCCGAACGGCGCCGCCGCCTGGGATATCGCCAGGTTGCGCACCCCGGGTTGTACCCGTGCGGTGCGAGCCGCCGGGTCGATGTGCAGGATGTTGTTGAACCGCGCCATCACCAGCAACAGGCCGCTTTCCAGCGGCAGCGCGCCGCCCGACAACCCGGTGCCGGCGCCACGGGCCACCACCGGCACATGGTATTGATGGCAGAGCCTGAGCAGGGTTTGTACCTGATCGAGTCGCCGGGGCAGCGCCACCAGCATCGGCGTGGTGCGATAGGCCGACAGGCCATCGCATTCGTACGGCTTGAGTTCGTCTTCGCGCCACAGAAGGTCGAGATCCGGGAGGGCGTGCTGCAGGGTTTTGAGCAGCTCGGCCTTGTTCACTTCCGGTAGCGGGCCGTCGAGGCGTTCGTCGTAGAGAATGTTCATTCCGACCTTCCGAATCTTTGTCGCCGGGACGGTTTTTTGTGGCGAGGGAGCTTGCTCCCGCTGGGCTGCGCAGCCGACCTGAGATTGGTGCCGTGTCGAGGCAGGCAAGTCGCTTTCGCTGGATCAGGGCCGCTTCGCGCCCCAGCGGGAGCAAGCTCCCTCGCCACAAGGACTGTGGTGGCTGTCATCGCTGACTGCCCAGAAACTCCCGATACAACCGCGCAGTATTCCCCGGTTGTTCGACCATCGGCATGTGCCCGACACCGTCCCACACTTCGACCCGCAGATTGGCGATGCCCTTGCTCCACACCGGCACGCTGCTGACGTCGATCAAACGGTCCTTGCGCCCCCACAGCAGCAGCGCCGGGCATTTGATTTCGGCCAGTTTCGGTTCCATCGGCGGGCTGGCGCGAAAGTCGCGGAAGATCTCTTCCAGCTCATCACGCTGGCGTTGGTAACGCTGGGCGATGGCGTCCAGCACCAGTCCGGGTACCCACGGTGGCGAGGCCATGGTCATCGCATAAAACTGGCGGAATTCTTCCCGGGAGTTGATCAGGAACGGGTTATGTCCACGGGCCAGATGGCGTTCCATGTCGCTGGCCTGCGGTGCGGTGACGCCGGCCGGGTCGATCAGTGCCACTGAGGCAATCCGGTCCGGGTAGGTTGCCGCCAGCCACGCTGCGATGTAGCCGCCCATCGAGTTGCCGATCACGTGGACTTTCTCCACGCCGCACACGTCGAGCAGCTGGATCATGCGCTTGGCCTGCAGCGCAATGTCATAGCCGCCGCCGGCCTTGAAGCCGGTTTCACCGTGGCCGGCGATGTCCGGAATGATCACTCGGTACTGGCGGACAAAGTGCCTGGCGAAGCGCAGCCAGAGGTTTTTCTCGGCGCTGTAGCCGTGCAGCATCAGGATCGCGCTGGCGGCTTCATAGGGCCCACCTTGCCAGGTCGAGACGGTCATTTCGGCAATCGGCACTTCGATCTTGTGCAACTTGTACATCCTGGCCTCGAGCGCCGTGCTCAGGTCATATAGCCAATGGCCGATCGCCGGATAACTCAACCAGCTCCAGGCCACGAAAACCGCGAGAGCGACAAACAGCACAAGCATCGACGTCTTCCTTTTACGTGTTCAGGACAGAGTGTGGTCAGCCGGTTTCAGCGCCCGGGTCAACCGGTAGTAGCTGAAACTGAAGCCCGGAAATATCGCGATCACATGACCGCTCTTGCTTTGATACCAACTGTGACAGCCGCCGGACTTCCATACCGTGCGCTCCATCTCACGGTGGATCATTGCAGTGTAGGTACGTTCCGCGTCGGGGCGCACTTCGATGCTGCGCAGTCCTTTTGCCTGCAGGGTGTGGATACAGTCGAGGATGTAGTTCATCTGCGCCTCGATGATGAACAGCGCCGAGGTATGCCCGATGCCAGTGTTGGGCCCGGTGACGATAAACAGGTTGGGAAAGTCCGGCAGGCTGGTGCCCAGATAGGCGCGCGGGTATTGCGCCCAGACGTCCTTGAGTTGCACACCGTCCTTGCCGGTCACCGGATAGGAGACCACGCCGTCGGTGGCGTCGTAGCCGGTTGACCAGACAATCAGGTCGACATCGATGTGCTGGCCATCCTGGGTGACGATGCCGGTTTCATCGAGCGCGGCGATGCTTTGCTCGCGGCTGTGCAGGGTGACGTTGGGTCGGGTCAGCGCCGGGTAATAGGTGCTGGAAAGCAGGATGCGCTTGCAGCCGATGGTGAAGTCCGGGGTGAGTTTTTCGCGCAACAGCGGGTCCGGCACCTGTTGCTTGAGAAAGCGCAGGGCCTGGCGCTGGACCAGGTGAATCGCCGGTTTCGAATATTTGAAGGCGATGACCCGCGTTTCGAATTGCCAGTAAAGCAGCCAGCGCAGCAGCTTGTAGGCCGGTTTTACCCCCAGCAGCCAGCGCTGAAAAGGCCCGAACCGACGATCGGCGCGCGGCAGCACCCAATGTGGTGTGCGCTGGAATACATGCAGTTGTGCGACCTCGGGGGCAATTGCCGGAATGACCTGCGCGGCGCTGGCGCCGCTGCCGACGATGGCCACGCGTTTACCGCGGTAGTCGTAGCTGTGATCCCAATTGTTTGTATGAAAAGTCTTGCCCTGAAAGCGATCCTGGCCGGGGAAGGGCGGGATCACCGGTTGGCTCAATGGCCCGGAGGCGTTGATCACGAACTGCGCGCAGAACATCCCTTTGTCAGTGTGCACCGCCCACTGCCTGGCGGCGTCATCCCATTCGATGCGTTCGACGTTGGTTTGCAGTTCCACGCGTTCGCGCAGGCCGAAGCGTTCGATGACGTGTTCGGTGTATCGGTGCAGTTCAGGCTGGGCGGCAAACATCTGCGTCCAGCGGTACGGCGCGAAGGACAGCGAGTACAGCGGTGAGGGCACATCCACCGCTGCGCCGGGATAGGTGTTCTGGCACCAGGTGCCACCGAAGAACGCCCTTCGTTCCAGCAGGCGAAAATCGTCAATGCCGGCCTTGAGCAAATTGACCGCCGCACATTGACCGCCAAATCCGCTGCCGATGATCAACACCTGGTAGGTCCGCATGGGTCTCCTTCTTATAGTCGTTTCAGCGTTTTCATCCTTTCAGGTATAGCTAAAAATTCGCCGAGTGGGAGCGGGCGGCTGGGCGGTGATGGCTATTTAACGGCTGGCTGATAGACTCCCAGCACATCGGTCTGACGGTGTGCGCAGGTTCCGTTGAGTGGTCGAGGCCCTTATGCGAAACAAGGGGGGAAAGGGACTTTCACTGGCCAGGAGGCTTTATACATCGCGAACCCTCGGCCTGGTGCTGGGGTTGTTGTGCGTGGGCGTGGCGATGTACCCGCTTGACCCGCCGCCGTGGGTCTGGGCACTGATGCTGTTCAATGGCCTGGTCTGGCCGCATCTGGCGTTTCAATGGGCCCGTCGCTCCAGCGTTCCCTACCACGCTGAACACCGCAATCTGTTGATCGACGCGTTTATGGGCGGCTTCTGGGTCGCCGCCATGCAGTTCAATCCGTTGCCCAGTGCCACCACTGTTTCGATGATGGCGATGAATAATGTCGCCATCGGCGGCTTGCGTTTTCTCGCGGCGGGCCTGGCGGCGCAGGTCCTTGGAATCGGCGTCGGCCTGGTGGTGTTCGCCCCGGCGTTCATCCCGCCCACCTCACCTTTACAGCTGTATGCCTGCCTGCCGTTGTTGATGTTGTACCCTTTGGCGCTGGGCTGGATCTGCTTTCGCCAGGCCTACACGCTGGGCCTGCACAAGCGTGAACTGCTGGCCCTGAGTCGCACCGACAGCCTGACCGGTCTGCTCAACCACGGCGCCTGGAAGGATCAACTGGACATCGCGTTTCAACGTTGCCGTCGACAGCAACAGGGCGCGGCGATTGCGTTGATCGATATCGACCACTTCAAGTCGATCAATGACACGTATGGGCATGTGGCGGGTGACATCGTCCTGCGCCAGTTGAGCAAAATGCTCAAGCAGAACCTGCGCGCTGCGGATATTGCCGGGCGCTACGGCGGCGATGAGTTCTGCGTGATTCTGCCCGACCTGCCGCTGTTCAATGCCGCGCAGGCCATGGAAGCCTTGCGCGAACGTTTCGCCACTCTGGGTTACGAGCAGAACCCGGCGCTCAAGGTCAGCCTGAGCATTGGTCTGGCGGCTTATGATCCGGCGCATGGCGACGCGACCCGCTGGCTCAATGATGCGGATCAGGCGCTGTACGAGGCCAAGGCGACCGGGCGCAATCGGGTGATTTGCAACAGTGACGACCTGCCGAAGCAGGAACTGCTCGATTCGGTCTGACTGCTCACCACATTCACCTGTGCGAGCCGGCTCGCTCCTGGAAGTGTTCGGTGTCGGCGGCTCGGGTGTCGCATCCGCTATAGAGCCTTGCGTCGATGTCAGGTACGGTTTGAATCCCCCGACGCGAAACAAGGATCGATTCATGACGTTCTCATTTCCCCGCTCCCTGCTGGCCGCCACCCTCGGCCTGTCTCTCGCCTTCAGCGCTGCCGGTGCCTTTGCCGAACCGCACAAGCAAGTGCTGGCCGATGCCGAGCAGTATCAGCCTGAAGCCCTGAAACTGCTGGAACGGCTGGTCAACATCGACTCCGGTTCCGGCTATGAACCGGGCCTTAAACACGTCAGCGAGATCGCCATCGACGAGCTGAAAAAACTCGGCGCCACCATCGAGCTGGTGCCCAATACACCGGAAAAAACCAACCACGTGCTGGCCACTTTCAAAGGCACCGGCAAGGCGAAAATCCTCTTGATGGCGCACATGGACACGGTGTTCAAGGAAGGCTCCGCCGCCGAGCGCCCGTTCCACATCAAGGACGGCCGCGCCTACGGGCCGGGGGTGATGGACGACAAGGGCGGCATCGTCGCCGGGATCTACGCACTGAAGATCTTGAAGAACCTCGACTTCAAGGACTACGCGCAAATCACCTTCCTGCTTGATGCCAGCGAAGAAACCGGCTCGGACGTCGCCACCGACCTGATCAAGAAAACCGCCAAGGCCCACGACGTGACGCTCAACCTCGAACCGGGGCGTCCGGCCGATGGTCTGGTGGTGTGGCGCAAAGGCAGCGCAACGGCGCTGGTCGAGGTCAAGGGCAAGGCTGCGCACGCGGGCGTTGCGCCGGAGCTGGGACGCAACGCCGCGATGGAAGCGGCGCACCAGATTCTGCAATTGGGCAAACTCGGCGACGAAGCGAAGAAAACCACGATCAACTTCACCGTGCTCCAGGCCGGCGACCGCACCAACGTGATTCCCGATCACGCCACCGCCAAGGCTGACGTGCGCGCGGCCGTGCCGGAAGAATTCGACCGGATCGAGAAAGACCTGGCGCGGGTCTCTCAGGACAAGCTGATCGCGGAAACCGAAGTCACCACCAGCCTCAAACGCGGCTTGCCGCCGATGCCGCAAACGGCGGAGTCGGATCGCTTGATGGCGATGGCCCAAGGGATTTACGGCGAGATCGGCCGCAAGCTGACCGAAGAGGGCAGTGGTGGTGCGGCGGATGCCAGCCTGTCAGCCGGCGTGGGCACGCCGACGCTGGACGGTTTCGGGATTGTCGGCGGCAATATTCATACGCCGGAGGAGTACGCCGAGGTGGCGAGCGTGACGCCGCGGATTTATCTGTTATCGCGGATGATCATGGAACTGGCCAAATAGTCACAGTCTGAACATTGTTCAGTGCTGAGGCGACCGGCCCCATCGCTGGCAAGCCAGCTCCCACAGTAGATCTTAAGTGAACGCAGTCTCTGTGTTCGACACCGATCAAATGTGGGAGCGAGCCTGCTCGCGATGGCGTCGGCACAATCAACATCCATATAGCCTGATCCACCGCCTTCGCTGGCAAGCCAGCTCCCACAGTGCTTGGTAATGACCACAAATCCATGGTCGGCCAAATAACCTGTGGGAGCTGGCTTGCCAGCGATAGCGTCAGCCCGGCCATCACATCACTCCTTGACGCTCATGTATTCCTTCGCCCACAGAATGTAATCCTCAGGCTGGGTATAGGTGTGCGTCAGCTCGGTGGCGCTCAGGTCCGAGGCCTGGGTGAAGATCTGGCGTTGTTCGCGCAGGCTGTCGTAGGTGGCCTTGATCGCCGCGAAGTACGCGCCGTGACCGTCGATGGTTACGCGCACACCGAGTTCGGCCAGACGCTTGTCATCACGCAACGCCGGGTTGCCGTAGGTGACCAGCATCAGCGGTACCGTCAGGTGTTCGGCAATTTGCTCAAGCTGATCGAAGTCCTGCACGCCGACCATGCAGATGCCGTCGGCACCGGCGGCCTGGTATTGCTTGGTGCGGCTGATGATTTCCTGGTTCGGCAGAATGCCGGCGTTGGTGCGGGCGATGATCGCCATTTCCGAATCGACCCGGGCTTCCAGCGCTGCACGGATCTTGCCGACGCCTTCGGCAACCGAGATCAAGTCGGTGGATTTACGGCCGAATTGTGCCGGCAGCAGCGTGTCTTCGATGGTCAGGGCGGCGACGCCGGCGCGTTCCAGTTCGACGATGGTGCGCATCACGTTGAGAGCGTTGCCGTAGCCGTGGTCGGCGTCGGCGATCACCGGCAGCTGAGCGACGCGGCCAATGCGGGTGGCTTGCTCAGCGAACTCGCTGAGGGTGATCAAGGCGAAGTCGGGAGCGCCCAGCACCTGCAACGAGGCGACGGAGCCGCCGAGGATCCCCACTTCAAAACCCAGGTCTGCGGCGATGCGCGCGGACATCGGGTCGAACACCGAGGCCGTGTGGTAGCAGGTGTCGGAAGCCAGCAATTGACGGAAGTTACGGCGCAAATCTTGATGGGAAAGCCTGGTCATACGAGTTCCACCAATACAAAGGAATGGAACGGCTTGAGCAAAGGTGTCAACGCCGAAGAATGAAAAGGCTATCACGCGAATGGGTCAAGGTTCATGACGAATTTGCAAGTGAGGCGTTGAGCACGGGTGCAAAGGCTGAAAGGTTTCATCTGCAATCAGCGGATTTCCAGTGTCAGGGCCGGCGTTCAGGCCGCGACTGCATGTTGCTGTTGCCTGGGCAGCAGCACGGCGCGGACCGAATTGCCCGGCTGCAGTTGCAGGCGCTTGGCGGTCAGGCGATCGACCACCAGGGTATTGCCGACCAGACGACCGGGGGCCACGGTGATGCGGCAGTTCTCCAGGCGACGGTTGTGAATCAGCCATAAGGGGGCCTGATCGTCCGGCGTGCCGAGGCTCAGGGTCAGCGCCTGGCTGTCGCGCACGGTACGAATGCTGCCGATCGGCGCTTCGATCACCGGGCCGCCGTCGAAGATGTCGATGTAGCCCTTATGTACAAAGCCTTCTTCGCGCAGGATCTTCAGCGCCGGCTCGGTATTGGGATGTGGCTGGCCGATGGCCGCTTGTGCCTGTTCGGTCAGCATGCAGGTGTACAACGGCTGGCGTGGCATCAGTTCGGCGATGAACGACTTGTTGCCCAGGCCCGACAAGTGGTCGGCGTGGCTGAAGTCCATCTGGAAAAAGTGTCGGCCCAGACTGTCCCAGAACGGCGAACAACCGCGTTCATCGGCACTGCCACGCAGTTCGGCGATCATCTTCTCGCCAAACAATTGCGGAAATTCAGCCACGAACAGCAGGCGCCCCAACGACAGCAGCCGGCCGTTGCTGCCATGACGATGGTCGTGGCTGAGAAACAGCGAGCACAGTTCCGACTGGCCGGTCAGCTCATTATTGAGAAACAGCGTGGGTATCTGCCGGGAAATGCCCAGATCCGCTGATGAACTCACGGTCAACCCGACGCGGTAGTTGTACCACGGCTCGCGCAGGCCAACCGCGCCGGTCAGGGCGCTGACACCCACCACGCGCAGATCGTCGTCTTCGAGCACGAACAGGTAGTCGGCGTCGGCCCGTTCCACCTGCTCGGCGAACGCACGTTGCGCCCAGCGCACCCGGTGAGCGAGGCGGTCTTCATTGGCCGGCAGGGTGGTGAACCCGGGGCCGGCCTGCTGCACCAGAGTCATCAGCGCTGGCAGGTCGCTGACTTTGACCGGACGGACGATCATGCGGTAACTCCTTGTACGCGCCTGTTCGGGCACTGTCGTTGGGTGTGCAACCGGGCGCCGTTCACAGGGCTGTCAGCCTGATCGTGCTGCCATCGGTGACCTTCAGCGCCGTGCACAGGGCTGGCGTAAGGGACAGCGGTTGATCGGGCTGGTAATCCAGTTCGGCGACGATGGCCCGGAAACCGTGCAAGGCGTCGTTGCTCACCAGATAGCGTCCCCGAGCGTCGATTTGTGCTTGCTGGCGCACGGTGGCGGTCTGGCTGCGGGCGATCGAACGGATGTTCGCGGTGCGCGCATACAGGGTCGGGCCGGCGTCGAACAGGTCGATGTAGCTGTTGGTTTCAAAGCCTTCGCGTTCAAGGATGTCGAACGCTTCCTGGCCGTCCGGGTGAATCCGGCCGATGCATGCCTGTGCTTCCGGGGGCAGCATCGGTACGTAGATCGGGTATTGCGGCATCAGTTCGGCGAGAAACGTGCGGCTTTGCAGACCGCACAGGCGCTCGGCCTCGACGTAGGGCAGGTCGAAGAAATGCTTGCCCAGTGCATCCCAGAATGGCGAATGACCGTTCTCGTCGCTGTAGCCGACGATTTCGGTGATCACCGCATCGGCGAAACGGGATGCGTGAGCGGCGATGAACAGCAGCCGCGCCCGCGACAGCAGTTCGGAAAAAGCGCTGCGCACCAGCGCATTGTCGATGTGAAAACCGCGCAGCAGGGTGTGGTCGTTGAGGTCGTGACACAGCGACAGCGCCGGCACCCCGTGCTCGATGTTCAATTCCCGCGAGGCACTGGTGAAGTGGCGGTTGCGCAGGCTGTAGAACGGTTCGTTGAAACCGGCCGTGGCGAGGATCTCCGAGCAGCCGACCAGCCGCCGAGTGTCGAGGTCTTCCAGCACGAAGAAGTAATTCTCCGGGCCTTGCGCCTGAATGTCTTTGTCGAACGAGGCGCAGGAACCGGCGATTTTTTCACGCAGGCGTTCGCTGTCGTCCGGCAGCGACGTGACGCCGACCAGACTGTCGCGGGCCAGTTGCTGCAATTGCGGCAGGTCGGTTGGCTCGACTGGGCGTAAGACCAGCATGGATGTACTCCTGTATCAAAGGGTCCGGTGATCCGCACCGAACCTGACTATCACTGTCGGTTGCCACGCTTTAAAGCGGCGGTCGCCTGATTTGTTGTCAGACGCCGCTCTTTTTCTTGTCAGCCATTACTCGGGTCAGGCAACGCACTGCTGGCGCCGAGCTTGTTCAGGAAGAACAGGTACACCAGACCCAGCGCGATCCAGATCAGGCCGAGTTTCTGCGCATCGACGCCCATGTTGTACATGATGGCGGCGACGATGATGAAGCCGATCACCGGGCAGATCAGATGGCGCACGACCTGGCCGGACTTCTGCCGACGCCAGTAGTAGTTGATCACTGTCAGGTGCAGCAGCATGAAACCGCTGAGGGCACCGAAGTTGACCAGCGAGGTCAGGGTGTCGACCGAATTGATGAACAGGTAGCAGATCACCAGCGACAGCAGCGCCACCAGATAAATGCTCAGGTACGGGGTGTTGTGCTTCGGGTGCACCTTGGCCAGCACTTTCGGCAACTTGCCGTCACGGGCCATGCCGAACAGCAGGCGCGACACCGCGGCTTGCGAGGTGATTGCCACGGCAACGCCCCAGGCCAGAGCAGTCGCCACACCGGTCAGCGTTGCCAGCCAGCTGCCCGCCGCGATTTCGGCGATTTCATAGAACGCGGTGTCGGCGGACTTGAAGCCCATGCCGGCAGCGAGGTCGGTGGCGATCCAGGTCTGTACGACGAAAATTGCGCCCATCACCACCAGCGTGATCAGCGCCGCCCGACCGACGCTTTTGCCCGGGTCGCCCTTGATTTCTTCAGCGAGGGTCGAGATCGCATCGAAGCCGAGGAACGACAGCACCGCAATCGACACCGCTTGCATCAGCAGGGCGAAGTTGAATGTTTCCGGGTGATACAGCGGCGCCAGGGTCAGCTCGCCGTTGCCGCCGCCGTTGTGCAGGGCATTCCAGGCGTAGAACAGGAAAATCCCCAGCACCACCAATTGCGCCAGCAGGAAGATGATGTTCATCCGTGCGGTGAAGGTGATGCCGCGCAGGTTGACGAACGTCGCGCTGACCAGGAACGCCAGAATGAAGCCGACTTTCGGAATGTCCGGATAAAGATGGTTGAGGGCCATCGCCGCGTAGACGTACAGCAGCGGCGGAATCAGCAGGTAGTCGAGCAGCATCAGCCAGCCGGCGAGGAAGCCGACGTGTTGGTTGAGGCCGCGTTGCGCGTAGGAGTAGACCGAACCTGCAATCGGAAATGCCCGCGCCATGCTGCCATAGCTCAACGCGGTGAACAGCATCGCCACCATGCCGATGATGTAGGCCAGCGGCACCATCCCGGGCGCCTCGGCATTGACGTAGCCATACACGCCAAACGGGGCGATGGGGATCATGAAGATCATTCCGTACACCACCAGATCGGTCAGTGTCAGGCTACGTTTCAACTCCTGTTTGTAGCCGAACTCTTCTATTTCCATGAAGCGCAACTCCTTGTCAGCCTATCCGGCGTTTTTAGTTGTTATGTCGGTCCATCGTTTACCGCGTTATCAATCTTTGCATTCGTTACAGCAGCGGTGCCAGGCGCTCGGCCCACAGCGAAACCGCTTCCGGGCTGCGCAGCAGATCGTTGCGCACCTCGATCAGCACCGACTCCAGTCCACGGGCATCGCCGTGCACTGGCACGGTCATGTCCCCCAGCGGATCGATCCGGTACGGCTGGTTGCCCGCGACCTTCAACGGGTGCTGGCCGAGGCCGTCGATCAGCCGTTGTGCATAGGCGCTGGCCTGGCCGAACAACACGCCGACTTCCAGCGGGCGCGGCTGGCCGTAATACACCGGGGTAAAGCTGTGAATCCCCACCACCCGTACCGCTTGACCCTGCGCGACGCGTTGGTCGATCAGGGTTTGCAGCCGGGCGTGAAACGGTTTGAACAGCGTCTGGCGCCGGTACTCGCGAGTGGCTTCGTCCAGCTCGCGATTGCCGGGCACCTGATAAATCTCGCTCTGTGCCGGAATGCTGTCGGGGGCATGCCGGGGCCGGTTGAGGTCGATCAGCAACCGTGAATAGTTGGCGCTCAACAGTGTCGCCCCGAGCACTTGCGAGAGCTTTTCAGCCAGTTGCAAGGCGCCGATGTCCCACGCGATGTGCTCGCGCGCGGCTGCATCGTCCAGGCCCAGATTGTTCAGGGCTTCGGGGATGTAGCGGCTGGCGTGCTCACACACCAGGATCAACGGATGCGATGAATCTTCACGACTCAGGTTGTAGACCGGGCGGGTGTACAACCCCAGCTCGGCGGATTCAGTACAGGCGTGCATAGTGCTCACACAGGTCAGCGGGCGAGAGCTGTTCCGTCAGCGCCAGTTCCTCGGTTTTAAGGGCGTGATAAGTGTCGAGCAACGGCTTGGGCAGCCATTGATTGAAGGCTGCACTGTCACGCAGGCAATCCAGCGCCTGGGCCAGCGAGGCGGGCAGGGCAACGATGCCCCGGGCCTTGCGTTGCTCGTCGTTGAGTGAATCGGGAATTTCATCGGTGATCGCGTTCAGCGCCAGACGCTGTTCGATGCCCAGCCGTCCGGCGATCAGCAGCGCGGCCATTGCCAGGTGCGGCGAAGCGGTAGCGTCCATGGCGCGGAATTCGAGGTTGTACTGCGCCGCCACGGATTTGCCGCCCAGGCTCACGGTCGGACAAATGCGCAACGCCGCTTCACGGTTCTGCTGCCCCAGACACGCGTAGGACGCGCTCCAGTGATGCGGCTGCAGGCGTTCGTACGACACCGGCGTCGGCGCGGTGAATGCACACAGCGCTGGCAGATAATGCAGAATCCCCGCCGCCCAATGCTGGCCAAGGGTCGACAGACCGTTGCTGGTGCCGGCGTCGTAGAGCAGCGGCAGACCTTGCAGGTCGAGCAGGCTGACGTGCAAATGCACGCCGTTGCACACCGCATCGGCCTTGGTTTTCGGCGCGAAGCTGACGTCCAGGCCCATTTGCCGGGCGATTTCACGGGTGATCTCGCGCACATTGACCGCACGGTCCGCCGCTGCCACGCCACAGGTCGGGCGGCAGGTGATTTCGTATTGATGCTTGCCGTATTCCGGCAGAAACATCTCCGGCTCGACGCCACCGGCACGCAAGGCGCTGAGCAGCCAGCCGCCGAACTCGGCGCCCTGACGCTGGGCTTCGAGGGAAAACGCCAGGTGTTCGGCGAAGCCGGCATGCAGGTTGAATTCGTGTTCGAACGCCGCGTTGACCTGCAGGCCGAGGTCGTTGCGATAACGTTCGATTTCATCGCGCAGCAGCGTGCGCGGACAGGCACTCCACGGGCGGCCATCGGTTTCGCGAATGTCGCCGTGGATGAAGTCCAGCGCCGGCGCTGCGGCATCCGGGCCGTTGCCGACGGTGACGCGGCTGCTCAAGTCAGGGATCAGCCGCAAATCGCCATACGCGCCCCACGGGTTGGTCGAGGCGATGATGTCCTGCGGCGTCAAGGCACTGTTGGCCGGCACCCAGCCGCAACCGGCCGCTTGATAATGCTCCAGCTGATCGGTGGGAAACGAACGGCCACGGGTGATGCCGATCAGGTCAGTGGTGACGATGGTGGTCATCGGCAACGGCGTCAGGCGCTCGCTCATGGGCGCATCTCCTGCAACCTGCCGAGCACGGTCTGCGTGTCGGTGATCCAGCAGTAGCCCTTGATCGCATTCAGGCAGGCGTCATGTCGCGCCGGGGTGTAGGTGGCGCAGGCGTCTTCGACCAGCGTCACCAGATAACCGCGGTCGGCGGCATCACGCACCGCCATGTCGACGCACTGGTCGGTGACAATGCCGGCGATGATCAGGTGGCGGGTTTCGAGGTTGCGCAGCACGTAATCGATGTTGGTCGAGTTGAACACCCCGGACGAGGTTTTCGGCAGCACGATTTCGTTTTCTACCGGGGTCAGGTCGTCGATGATCCGCGCCTGTTGACTGCCTTTGGGCAGGTGCATGTCCGACAGTTTGTGATCCAGCGAGCGGTCGCGACCGTCGGCGGTCAGGCTTTCGATAATGGTGTGCAGCACATTCTGCCGCGCTTCGCGAAAGGCGCTGAGCAAGCGGCGCTGGTTGGGCACCACCTGCATGTGGGTGCGGGTCAGGAAATACTCGGCGTCCGGGCCGTTCAGGTGCGGATCGAACTGCGGTTCGAGCCAGGCACGCTGCATGTCCACCAGCAGCAACGCGGTGTGATCGGTGACAAACGGCAAGTCTCGCGGCGAGCGGTGGGGAAGACTGAACATCCTTATTTATCCTCCAGCAAGTGGGTGTTGAACTCGTTGCGCAGGGCGTCGATGCCTTCCAGGCGATCGGCCAGATCGGGGCTGCGCAGGGTCAGGCAGGCAATCAGTGCTTCGACCTGGGCCAGCGCTGGCACCATGGTGTCGAACGGCGAAGCCGATTCCACCGGGGCACTGATGATCAGGTCGGCCAGTTCGCGCAGCGGTGAGGCATAGATGTCGGTGAACAGCACCACCCGGGCGTTGCGGCTTTTTGCAGCACTGGCCACGCGCAAGGCCTGGGTCTGATAGCGGCGATAGTCGAACAGCAGCACCACGTCCTGGCGTTGCAGATCGAACAGGCGGTCGGGCAGTTGCGCGTTGTCTTCCAGGGCAAAACAGCCGGGGCGCAGCAGGCGCAGGTGATTGAGCAGGTAGTTGGCCATCAGGCTGCTGAAACGCCCGCCGAAGCAGTAGATCTGGTGCCGCGTATCGAGCAGCCAGTCGAGCAGAATGCGTACGTCTTCGGGCTGGGTCAGAACCTGGGTTTCCACCAGCAGGCGTTGGCTATCGGCCAGATAATGGCCCCAGGCGTCGTCCTTGTTCAGGTGCGAACGCGGTTGCAACAGGGTGCGCGGCGAGCGCAGGCGGTGGTCCATGTCGCTGAGCAGGGCGTCCTGGAATTCGGCATAACCGCCGAATCCGAGCTTCTTCACCAGCCGCACGATGGTCGGATCGCTGACGCCGGCGTGTTCGGCCAGACGCGCCATCGGACCCAGGCCATTGCGTGGATACTGGTCGAGCAGGGCGCGAATCACTTTGCGCTCCGACGGCGTCAGCTCCAGGCCGGGATCGGTGATCAAGTCTCTAAGAGGGGGCATCCGGGCTCCTGCTGGATGAGGGGTGTTGAATTTGTTTCATAATCCGTTAAAACAGTATTTATGTAACTCAGGTTACATGTCTAGTGAATTTTTTGCGGTAGGAATTCACTGTTTAAATAACCTCAAAGAGCTGTGTCACAAGGGCTACACCGATGTCCTCGGCCCTTGTAGTCCATTGCCTATTGGCGTGTGAGACATTGCCGTTTTTGTAAGCTCGCCGGAGTAACGTCCTAGCTCGCGAGGTCCCCCGGGCCGCCCGGTTTTGCGGCACAATTGCCGCAAAACCGGCGGTTTGCCGCCGATTCAACCGATGTTCAGCGAGTGCAACCCTGTGCAATCCACCTGTTTGACTTTGATCTGCCACGCTCGAACCGTCGCACAGAAATTGTCGCGTTTTCCTACGAACGAGCCTGTTGAAAATCCGCCATCAGGGCTCGGTGCATTGGCCACACAATTCGCCAGCGCCCGCCATCTGCTGTGTGGGCCGGAATTGCGTACGCGCCAGACCGCCGAGTGGTTCGGTGCGGCGCTGCAGGTAGACGAAGCGCTGCGCGATTGCGATATGGGGCGCTGGCACGGACAAGCGATCAAGGATCTGCAACTGCGCGAGGCCGAGGCTTTGCAGGCATGGATCAGTGATCCGCAGGCGGCACCCCATGGCGGCGAGTCGGTGACGCAATTGGGCGAACGCGTGGCGGCGTGGCTGGCCAGCCTGCAAGGCGTGCCGGGTCCTATCGTCGCCATCACCCATCCTTTCGTGGTGCGGGCTGCATTGATGCAGGTGGTGCAGGGCGTAGCGTTCAACGCGATTGATGTTGAGCCGCTGTCAGTCGTTGAACTGCGGTTCAACGGGATCTGGCGGCTACGCTTGCCGAGTAGCGTTCGTGTGGGAGCACAGTGATGAAACGACTGCTGGTCATCGGCATCGGCGCCGGCAACCCCGATTACATCACCCTGCAGGCGGTGAAAGCGCTCAACCGGGTAGACGTGTTTTTTCTGATGGACAAAGGCCCGCGCAAGGACAAACTGATCGATCTGCGTCGCGACATCTGTGAGCGCTACATCACCGATCCAGCCTATCGCTTCGTCGAGGCTCACAGCCCGGAGCGTGAGCGTGGCGACGTGGACTACACCCGCGCGGTCGAAGATCTGAACCGTGCAAAGCAGAAAACCTTCGAGCGGCTGATCAATCAAGAATTGGCTGACAACGAATGCGGCGGTTTCCTCGTGTGGGGCGACCCGGCGCTGTACGACAGCACGATTCGTATCCTGCAGGCGATTCTGGCGTCAGGCCGCTGTGCGTTCGAGTTTGAAGTGATCCCCGGGATTACCAGCGTTCAGGCACTGGCCGCGCAGCATAAAGTGCCGTTGAACAGCATTGGCCGGTCAATCGAAATCACCACGGGCCGGCGTCTGGCGGCGGGGCAGGTGAGTGACACGGACAGCCTGGTGGTGATGCTCGACGCTGAAGATTCCTACCGCCATGTGGCGGATCAGCAGACCGAGATTTACTGGGGAGCATACCTGGGCACGCCAGATGAGCTTCTGATCAGCGGCAAGCTTGAGGATGTTGCGGATCAGATCGAGCGCACGCGCAAGGCGGCGCGGGCCGAGCATGGGTGGATCATGGATACCTATCTGTTGCGCAAGCCTTGAATTGTCGGGTGTCGATGCGGGCCTCATCGCGGGCAAGCCCGCTCCCACAGGTTTTCGGGTTGAGACAAGGTGGTGTGTACGACGCCAAACCTGTGGGAGCTGGCTTGCCAGCGAAGGCGTCCGGAAATTCACCTCAAGATATCGCTTTGACCCCACGCCCAAACCGCTCCCGATACACCGACGGCGGCACCCCGACCACGCTGCGAAATGCCACGCGAAAGCTTTCCACCGATCGGTAACCACAGCGCTCGGCAATCTGTTCGCTGTTGTGTGCTGTGCTTTCCAGCAGTTCCCGCGCCCGCGCCAGGCGTTCGTGTTGCAGCCACGCCTTGGGCGATTGCCCGCTGGCATCGCTGAATCGCCGCAGAAACGTGCGCTCGCTCATCGCCGCTTCGCTCGCCAGATCGCGCACTTCCAGCGGTTGGTGCAGACGCTCGCGAGCCCACTGCATCACCCGTGACAAATCGTTGCGCGGCGTCGGGCTGACAGGCGTGGGAATGAATTGCGCCTGGCCGCCGGTGCGTTGCGGCGACATCACCAACCGCCGCGCCACCGAATTGGCGACCTGAGTACCAAAGTCGCGGGCCACCAGATGCAGACAGGCATCGATCCCGGCGGCACTGCCGGCCGAGGTGATCAACTGACCCGAGTCGACGTACAGCACATCCGGATCCACCGCTATCGCCGGGAAGCGCCGCGCCAGTTCATCGCTGTAGCGCCAGTGGGTGGTCGCACCGTGGCCGTCGAGCAAGCCGCTGGCGGCCAGCACGAACACCCCTGAACAGATCGATAACAGCCGCGCACCGTGGGCGTGGGCCTGACGCAATGCGCCAAGCAGGGCCGGTGGCACCGGGGCTTCGCGATCACGCCAACCGGGAATGATGATGGTGCGTGCCTGCGCCAGCAGCTCCATTCCGCCGTCGGCCAGGACTTGAATGCCGCCCATGGCGCGCATCGGCCCTGCGTCGACGGCGACGATGCGGTGCTCGTACCACGGGAAATCGAACTCCGGCCGGGCGAGGCCGAAGATTTCCACGGCAATCCCGAACTCGAAGGTACAGAGGCCGTCGTAGGCCAGAATCGCGACCAATCCAGGTGAATCAGGCATTTGGCGGAAAGTTCCCGGTGAGTGTCTTGCGCGCCACTGTAGCGCCAAGTGACGGCCCGATAAAGTCTGTTCACACCCCAACATATGAAGGAGCCACACAACATGACCAGCCTGGTTCGCGACATTCCTGCCGCACCGTCGGCCATTGCCCTGATGCATTTCAGCAACCGTCTGACGTTTGAAACCGATTGTTCTGACGTGTACAGCAGCCAGGAGGCCGGTGAAGTCGATTTTGTCCTGGTCGATGTGCGCGGGCCTTTGGCGTTCGAGCGCGGTCACGTGCCGGGCGCGATCAACATTCCGACCCGCTTGCTGACCGCCGAAGGCCTGGCGGAGTATTCGACGAGCACGTTGTTCGTGGTCTATTGCGCCGGCCCGCACTGCAACGGCGCCAACAAGGCTGCGGTGAAACTGGCGGCGTTGGGTTACCCGGTCAAGGAGATGATCGGCGGCGTGACCGGCTGGCTGGATGAGGGCTTCAGCTTGAGTACTACTCAAGCCGCCAAGGCGCCTATTGGATGTGAATGCTGAATGCTTTTGTAGGAGCTGCCGCAGGCTGCGATCTTTTGACTTTTAAAGAGCAAAAGATCGCAGCCTGCGGCAGCTCCTGCAAAGGCAAATTTTGTCGTTTTCAAAGATTTGTCCTACAGTCTTTGCACCATGTCGGCGCACCGTTGATCCCGGTCAACGCGTGCGCCGATGTTCTGTAAGTATTTGTCGCCTAAACACAATTTACCCTGTGCGCGCCGCCATAGACTGCCGTCCACTTCGGTTTTTGCTACTTGATGGCCATGACCGAACGCCAATCGAAAGCTGCCAATAAAAGCCTCCGCACACAGGAGTAATAAATGAAGAAGCTAGTGATGTTCGGTGCCCTGGCACTGTCGATGTTGTCCCTGACCGCTGTGGCTGAGGACGCCAAACCGATTCGTCTGGGAATCGAAGCCGCTTACCCGCCATTCTCGATGAAAACCTCTGACGGCAAACTCACCGGGTTCGACGTCGATATCGGCGATGCGCTGTGCAAACAGATGGACGTTAAATGCGTGTGGGTCGAGCAGGAGTTCGATGGCCTGATCCCGGCACTCAAAGTGAAGAAGATCGACGCGATCCTGTCCTCGATGACCATCACCGACGACCGCAAGAAGAACGTCGATTTCACCATCAAGTACTACCACACCCCGGCGCGCTTCGTGATGAAGGAAGGCTCTGGTGTCAAAGACCCGCTGACCGAGCTCAAGGGCAAGAAAGTCGGCGTACTGCGCGCCAGCACCCACGACCGTTATGCCACTGAAGTGCTGGTTCCGGCCGGGATCGAACTGGTGCGTTACGGCTCGCAACAGGAAGCTAACCTTGACATGGTCTCCGGTCGTATCGATGCGATGCTGGCCGACTCGGTCAACCTCAGCGACGGTTTCCTGAAGACCGACGCCGGCAAAGGTTTCGAATTCGTCGGCCCGACCTACGAAGACGCCAAGTACTTCGGTGGCGGCGCCGGCATTGCGGTGCGCAAGGGCGATACCGAGCTGGCCGAGAAATTCAACAAGGCCATCACCGAAATCCGCGCCAATGGCGAGTACAAGAAAGTCCAGGACAAGTATTTCGACTTTGACGTGTACGGCCATTAATACGCTGTAGAAAAAAGTGGTCCCGTTTGCGCGGTGGCCACTTTTTTTGTGCCCATGATTTATTCTGCCAACACCTATCCAATGTAGGAGCTGCCGCAGGCTGCGATCTTTTGATCTTGATTCTGAAAAGCAAGATCAACAGATCGCAGCCTGCGGCAGCTCCTACAGGTTTATCGGAGTTTTCCCATGCAACGCATCGACCATGTCCTGCCCTGGAGCCACTTGGGCAGCGAACGTTCCCTCAGCGTCTTCCGTTACGGCGCGGGCAGCCGCAAGGTCTACATCCAGGCCAGTCTGCACGCCGACGAACTGCCGGGCATGCGCACCGCATGGGAACTCAAGCAACGCCTCAACGCGCTGGAGCAGCAGGGCCGTCTGCAAGGGGTGATCGAGTTGGTGCCGGTGGCCAACCCGATCGGGCTCGATCAGCATTTGCAAGGCAGCCACATGGGCCGCTTCGAGCTGGGCAGCGGGAAGAATTTCAACCGCGCGTTTGTTGAACTCAGTGCGCCGGTGGCGGCGCGAATCGGCGAGCAACTGGGCAGCGACGCCGAGGCCAACATCGCGCTGATCCGCCAGACCATGGGCGAGGTGCTCGATGAGTTGCCAGCCCCGGCCTCGCAACTGGAAGCGCTGCACCGCTTGCTGCTGCGCCATGCCTGCGACGCCGACATCACTCTGGATCTGCATTGCGATTTTGAGGCGGCGATTCACCTCTACGCGCTGCCGCAACACTGGCCGCGCTGGCAATCGCTGGCGGCGCGACTGCAGGCCGGCGTTGCGCTGTTGTGTGAAGACTCCGGCGGCAGTTCGTTCGACGAGTCGTGCTCATCGCCTTGGTTGCGTCTGGCGCGGGCGTTTCCGAACGCGGCGATTCCCCCGGCAAACCTTGCCACCACCCTGGAACTGGGCAGCATGGGCGACACCCGGGTCGATCAGGCGCAGGCCAATTGCGAAGCGATACTCGGCTTTCTCGCCGAGCAGGGTTTCATCAGCGGCGAATGGCCGGCGGCCCCGAACGAGTGCTGCGAAGGCATGCCGTTCGAAGGCACCGAATACCTGTTCGCGCCGCACCACGGCGTGGTCAGTTTCCTGCGTAATGCCGGGGAATGGGTGGAGAAGGGCGATGCGCTGTTCGAGGTGGTGGATCCGTTGAATGACCGCCTCACCACTGTCCGCGCCGGTACCAGTGGCGTGCTGTTTGCGATTGATCGTGGGCGTTATACCCAGCCGGGGATCTGGCAGGCCAAAGTGGCAGGGCGTGAACCGATCCGGGTGGGCAAGTTGATCAACGACTGACAGATCTTCCGTGTTTTTGCTGGCCTCATCGCTGGCAAGCCAGCTCCCACAGGTTTTGTGAACACCACCGATCACTGTGGGAGCTGGCTTGCCAGCGATGGCGGCATCCGCGACACCACAACGTTCAGACAATGTTAGGCTGCCCCGAACCCGACACTCCGCGAAGGAAGGCTCTATGTTGAAGGCGTTTGCCCTGTTAACCCTCCTGGCGTCCAGCGCCGTCCACGCGCAAACCACGCTGCAAAGCGACTTGCCACTGAAATACATCGAACAGGTTCACCCGGACGCGAACACTCGACCACTGGTGATATTCCTGCACGGCTACGGCAGTAACGAAGCCGATCTGATCGGTATGAAATTTCAGCTGCCGGCGCAGTACAACTACCTCTCGGTGCAGGCGCCGCTGGCGTTGGGCGAAGGGCGTTTCCAGTGGTTTCGCAAGAAGGGCGAAGGGGCCTACAACGGTGAGACCGATGATCTGCAGGCCAGCGGCCGCAAATTGCGGGAGTTTGTCGCGCAGGCAGCGCGGAAATATCACGCCAGCCCGGACAAGGTGTACCTGATCGGCTTCAGCCAGGGCGCAATGATGACCTACGAAGTGGGCCTGCGTCCGCCCGTGGCGGTCGGCGGTATCGCAGCACTGAGCGGACGCCTGTTGCCGGTATTGAAAACCGAGCTCAAGGCGCAGCAGCCACCGTTGCCGCTGAAGGTCTTCATCGGCCACGGCACCGCCGATGATCGAGTGCCGTACCGCGACGGCACCGAAGCCAATGCGCTGCTGCAGAAACTCGGCTACGGCCCCGAGTTTCATGCTTATCCCGGTGTCGGCCACAGCATCAGTTCTGCCGAACTGCGCGACTTGAACGCTTGGCTGCAGCAGCTCAATCCGTAGGGATCACTTGTCCTTGAGGATGGTTTTCACCAGCGCATCGTGACCGCTTTTGTCGCTGGCCCGGGAAATTACCTGGACCAAAGCCATGCGCTTGCCGGAGGCGGCGAGCAGGGTGGTATTGAGTGTCTGGCCGCCGCCCTGAGTGGCGGTGCTGTCGACCTGACGCACGCCGAGGCCGCTGCTTTTCTGGGTCAGACTTTTTTCGCTGAGCTTGTTGAAGTCCGGCAAGGCCTTGCGCTGGTCATCGATGAAACTTGCCAGGCTGCCGTCGAGAAATTCGTTGTCGTTGTCCTTGACGCTGGCGCCACCGGCGATCTGGTTTTCCGCAGCGATGACTACGGTCTTGGTCGCCTGATTGGTGTACATCGTGCCCTTGGCACCGGTCGGCCCGGCTGGCAGCGGGTCGGCGGTGAAGCCTTTGGGCAGGACGAAGGTGAACTTGCCGTCGAGCATCGACACGTTGTTGGTCGAGGCCTTTTCCTTGGGCTTGGCTGCCTGGGCGTTGAGGGCGCCGAGACCGGCGACCGCCGCCAGCAACAGGACGACGGCTTTCTTGCTGAGCAATGACATGTGAATCTCCGAGGGATGGTCGCGCCAGGGCGGCGATGATCCCACGGAGCATGCCCGGCATTCCAGCGCGGTTTGTCAGGTGTTGACATCCGCCTCGGGAATACGGTTTTTTGCCGGAACAGGTCGGGCCAGCAGTTTGCGGGTGACCCCGAGCATGGCCACCGACACCGCGACACCGACGATGAAACCGCTGAGGCCGAGGCTTGGCAGGGTCAGCGCCGACACCAGACAAAACGCCGAAAACGAGTACATGCCCGTCGCCGTCGCCCGTAGCAATGCCGCAGTAAACGCCGGGCCACGGGTCTGCTGAGAAAACACCGCCATCACACTCCCGAGCACCGGGAACACCGCGAGCAGACCGCTCCAGCGCTCGCCCACGGTGCTGGCGAGCATCGTCACCAACAGCGTCAGCGCCGCGCCGGCAATCATTCGCCAGAGCAGTTTGTCCGACTTCGGTGCCGGACCGTTCAGCACCGGTTGCACGTTGGGGAACAGATACGGCGCGGCGAGCAGGGCAGTGGCCGCCGCCGCGACCGAGAACGTCAGTGACGACGGAATCAGCGACAACATTAGCGCCAGCACCGCCCAAACCGTCAGGGAAATCGTCAGCGCCAACGGCCAGTTCGCCCGCTGCGCCACCTGCGCGTAGGTGACGCAGAAGGCGATCATGGCGAACATCGCCGACAGCGCCGCGACCGCCGACTGCGCAGCAAACGATGGCCCCTGTTCGATGGCGAGGAAAAACAGAATCGGCCCGACCACTACCGGCAGCCCCGACAGCCAACCGGCGACGCTCGGTCCCCAGCGCTTGCCGGCGAGGGAAATCAGCAGCAGGAAACCGGGGATCAGCAGTAATTTGAGGATCAGCACGCGGGAGGCCTCCGGGGATGGAACGGCCAAGGTAACCGATTGGTGCGTTGATCGACAAACATTGTATACAAAGCGCTGGGCGGACATCCGCTATGCTCTGGCTATCAGGGTTCAAGCGGGAGTTATGGCGGCGATGAGCAAACCTTCGAAGTTGCTGCGTGGGTGCTGTGGCATCGGCTTGTGGGCGTTGTTACTCACGCCCACCTGGGCCAATTGGCAGGACGCGGTGCCCGGCGCGCAAATCATCGGCACCGGCGATTTCAGTGTGTTCGGCTTCGACGTCTACAACGCCCGGTTGTGGAGCGCGGCACGCCCGTTGTCGACCGAACAGCCCTTTGCCCTGGAGCTGATCTACCGGCGCAAGATCTCGCGCGATGATCTGGTGCAGGCCAGTGTCGATGAAATCAAACGGCTGGCAGGCTCAGGCGTCAGCCCCGCGCAGTTGGCCAAGTGGCAAGGGCAAATGCAGCAATCGTTCGTCGATGTGCAGGCGGGTACGCGGATTACCGGCGTGTACCTGCCGGGGCAGGGTGCGCGGTTCTTTGTCGGTCAGCAGTTGCAGCATGAAATCGATGATCCGCAGTTTGCCCGGGCGTTTTTCGATATCTGGCTGGATCCGCGCACCCGTAATCCCGAGTTGCGTCAGCAGTTACTGGGCATGAGCCATTAAAGTCAAAAGATCGCAGCCTTCGGCAGCTCCTACAGGGGAACGCATTCCAGTGTAGGAGCTGCCGAAGGCTGCGATCTTTTGCTCTTCAAGGGTTCAACTGAAACGTCTAAGCTGCGTCTTTCGAACTTGTTTCTGGATGTGTGCGTGAAATTCAGCTTACCCAAAATCGCCACTGCGCCGTTCTGCCCGCCAGAAGTAGCCGGCAGCGTCGCGGTCGATCCGAACGCTTCGTTCTTCAAACGCGTGCTGCGTTTTGCCGGTCCCGGCCTGTTGGTGTCGATCGGCTACATGGATCCCGGCAACTGGGCGACCGCCATCGAGGCCGGTTCGCGTTTTGGTTACAGCCTGCTGTTCGTGGTGTTGCTCGCAAGTCTGGCGGGAATGGTCGTGCAATGCCTGTGCTCGCGCCTGGGCATCGCCACCGGTCGTGATCTCGCGCAATTGTCCCGCGAGCGCTACAGCACCCCGACCGCACGCCTGCAATGGGTGCTGGCGGAAATCTCGATCATCGCCACTGATCTGGCCGAAGTGCTCGGCTGCGCCCTGGCGTTTCACTTGTTGCTTGGCTGTTCGCTGACCTTCGGCATTGCCCTGACCGCCTTCGACACGCTGCTGGTGCTGGCCTTGCAGAACCGTGGCTTCCGTCGGCTGGAGGCGATCATGCTGGTGCTGGTGGCGACCATCGGCGTGTGTTTCTTCGTTGAGCTGGTGCTGATCAAACCTTACTGGCCGCAGGTGTTCGCCGGATTCAAACCGTCGCTCTCGGCGATCAGTGATGCCGCGCCGTTGTATCTGGCGATCGGTATTCTTGGCGCGACGGTGATGCCGCATAACCTCTACCTGCACACTTCGATCGTGCAGACGCGGATGATCGGCAAGGATCTGGCCAGCAAGCAGGACGCGGTGAACCTGGCGCGGATCGATACCATCGGTTCGCTGGCATTGGCGCTGCTGGTCAACGCGGCGATCCTGATTCTGGCGGCGGCCGCTTTTCACCAGTCCGGGCATACCGACGTGGTCGATATTCAGGACGCCTACCACCTGCTCGACCCGCTGGTCGGTGGCGCGCTGGCCAGTGTGCTGTTCGGCGTCGCGTTACTGGCGTCGGGGCAAAGCTCGACGTTCACCGGAACCATCGCCGGGCAGGTGATCATGGAGGGTTACCTGAACCTGCGGATTCCCTGCTGGCAGCGGCGTTTGATCACGCGCGGGCTGGCGTTGATCCCGGCATTCATTGGCGTGTGGCTGATGGGCGATAACGCGGTGGGCAAATTGCTGGTGTTGAGTCAGGTGGTGTTGAGCCTGCAGCTGCCATTTGCGCTGTACCCGTTGATTCGCATGACCAGCGACAAACAACTGATGGGGCCGTTTGTGAATCGGCTGCCGACCCGGGTGCTGGCGTGGGGATTGTTTGTGGTGATCAGTGGGGCGAATGCCTGGTTGATTCTGCAGATGGTGGTGTGAGCCATGTTTTGTGTTGCCTGAACCGGCCTCATCGCTGGCAAGCCAGCTCCCACAGTGATTGAGGGTGGATTCAAATGCTTTGTACACCCCAAGACCCTGTGGGAGCTGGCTTGCCAGCGATGGGGCCCTGAAGATCGACACAAAATTCAGGCAAAAAAAACCGGTGCAACGCAAGTCGCACCGGTTTTTTTGTAGCCAGCGAGCAGTGGATGTCGTGGATCCGTCCGCCGCCTGTATTGCTCCTCTGGGTTAACCGCGTTCCAGCGCCAGCGCCACACCCTGACCGCCGCCGATGCACAAGGTCGCCAGACCTTTTTTCGCATCACGCTTGAGCATCTCGTGCAGCAAAGTCACCAGCACCCGGCAGCCCGACGCACCGATCGGGTGACCGAGGGCGATGGCGCCGCCGTTGACGTTGACCTTGTCCAGATCCCATTGCAGATCTTTGGCCACCGCCAGCGATTGTGCGGCGAAGGCTTCGTTGGCTTCGATCAGGTCCAGTTGGCCGATGTTCCAGCCTGCCTTGTCCAGGCAGCGACGGGTGGCCGAGACCGGACCAATGCCCATGATCGCCGGGTCCACACCCGCATTGGCGTAAGCAGCGATTTTCGCCAGCACCGGCAGGCCCAGGGCCTTGGCTTTCTCGGCGCTCATCAGGATGACGGCGGCGGCGCCGTCGTTCAGCGAAGAGGCGTTGCCGGCGGTGACGCTGCCATCCTTCTTGAACGCCGGACGCAGTTTCGCCAGCGACTCGGCGGTGGTATCGCCACGCGGTTGCTCATCAACCTTGAACGCCACCGGATCACCTTTGCGCTGCGGGATCAGAATCGGGGTGATTTCATCGACGAAACGCCCGGCTTCGATGGCTGCGGCGGCCTTGCGCTGCGAAGCGGCGGCGAAGGCGTCCTGCTGTTCGCGGCTGATCTCATATTTATCGACCAGATTCTCGGCGGTGATGCCCATGTGGTAATCGTTGAACGCATCCCACAGGCCATCGCTGATCATGGTGTCGACGATTTGCGCGTGACCCATGCGCAGACCGGTGCGAGCACCCGGCATCACGTAGTTGGACAGGCTCATGTTCTCCTGACCGCCAGCGATGATCACCTCGGCATCGCCACAGCGGATCGCCTGCGCGCCCAGGTGCAGGGCCTTCAGGCCCGAGCCGCAGACCTTGTTCAGGGTCATGGCCGGCACGGCGTGGGGCAGGCCAGCCTTGATCGCCGCCTGACGCGCCGGGTTCTGCCCAGCGCCGGCGGTCAGCACCTGGCCCATGATCACTTCATCGACCTGCGCACCGTCCAGACCGGTCTGTTCGAGCAGTTGGCGGATCACCGCAGCGCCCAGATCCACCGCGGACACGCTGGCCAGCGACCCTTGGAAACTGCCGATCGCGGTGCGGGTGGCGGCAACAATTACGACGTCTTGCATTTTCGAATTCCTCACTGGGCAGCGAACTGCATTTCCGGTACGTGATCCGGGACGATCAGTTTACCAGCGGTTTTGGCGACGATTTCCTCGACGCTGACGCCAGGTGCGCGTTCCTTGAGGACAAAAGCGCCATTTTCGATTTCCAGGTAGGCGAGGTCGGTCAGTACGCGCTTGATGCAGCCGGCGCCAGTCAGCGGCAGGCTGCATTTGCTCAGCAGTTTGGACTCACCGTCCTTGGAGGCGTGGGTCATGATCACGATGATGTTGTCGGCGCCAGCCACCAGATCCATCGCGCCGCCCATGCCCTTGACCAGTTTGCCGGGAATCATCCACGAGGCGATGTTGCCTTCAACGTCGACTTCGAACGCGCCCAGCACGGTCAGGTCGACATGCCCGCCGCGAATCATCGCGAAGGATTCGGCGGAGTTGAAGATCGATGCGCCGATGCGCGCGGTGACGGTCTGTTTGCCGGCGTTGATCATGTCGGCATCGATGGTGTCTTCAGTCGGAAACGGGCCCATGCCGAGCAGGCCGTTTTCCGATTGCAGCATGACTTCCATGCCTTCGGGAATGTAGTTGGCGACCAGGGTCGGAATGCCGATACCGAGGTTCACGTAGTAGCCGTCCTGCATTTCGCGGGCGACGCGCTGAGCCATTTGTTCGCGGGTAAGTGCCATGTTTTTATTCTCCGTCAGCCTGAATTATTTGCGGATGGTGCGCTGTTCGATGCGCTTTTCGAACGTGCCGCAAATGACCCGGTCGACGTAGATGCCGGGGGTGTGGATCTGCGACGGATCCAGTTCGCCGGGCTCGACGATTTCTTCGACTTCGACCACGGTGATCTTGCCGGCGGTGGCCGCCAGCGGGTTGAAGTTCTGCGCGGTGTGACGGTAGATGACGTTACCGAAATGGTCGGCTTTCCAGCCTTTGACGATGGCGAAGTCGCCAGTGATGGATTCTTCCATCAGGTACTTGCGCCCGTTGAATTCACGCACTTCCTTGCCTTCGGCAACCGGGGTGCCGACGCCGGTGGCGGTGAAGAAGGCCGGGATACCGGCGCCGCCTGCGCGCATTTTCTCGGCGAGGGTGCCTTGCGGGGTCAGGATGACTTCAATGTCGCCCTTGAGCAGCTGCTCTTCGAACAGTTTGTTTTCGCCGACGTAGGAGGCAATCACTTTGCTGATCTGGCGGTCGGTCAGCAGCACACCGAGGCCGAAACCGTCGACGCCGCAGTTGTTGGAAACCACGGTGAGGTCGCGGGTGCCCTTGCGCTTGATCTCGGCGATCAGGTTTTCCGGAATGCCGCACAGGCCGAAGCCGCCGGCGATCACGGTCATGCCATCTTCAAGACCGGCCAGAGCTTCCTCGTAGGAACTCACGCGCTTGTCGAAACCTGCCATATGCACCTCTTTTATTGTTTGTCGGGCGGCTGGCTAGCCGAATGACTGGAGTGTCTCGCTGGAGGATATATTTGTTAAGTTGATTTTTAAGGTTGATTAATAGATAAAACTCAATAATTTTGACTGTTACCTGTAGGAACTGCCGCAGGCTGCGATCTTTTGATGTTGTTTTTTAGGATCAAGATCAAAAGATCGCAGCCTGCGGCAGCTCCTACAGTGGGTACGGTGTTTATCCGGCAATATCGCTAACAGGGCGTTATCCAGTATGACCATCAAACAGATCCGCGCCTTCCTCGCCGTGGCCCAGAGCCTGAGTTTCGCCGTGGCCTGCGAGCGTCTGCACCTGTCGCAATCGGCGCTGAGCCTGACCATCAAGGCGCTGGAGGAGGGGCTGGGCGGGCGGCTGTTCAGCCGCAACACGCGCAATGTGGCGCTGACCGCCGAGGGCGAATCGCTGCTGCCGCTGGCTCGGCGCCTGATCGCCGATTGGGACAACGCCGAAGACGAAATGCGCCAGCGTTTCAGCCTGCAACGCGGGCGGGTGACGCTGGCGGCGATGCCGTCGTTTGCCGGCAACCTGTTGCCGCCGATCCTCAAGACGTTTCGCGCGCGCTATCCGAACGTCAATGTCACGGTCAACGACGTGATCAACGAGCAAGTGCTGGAAATGGTGCGCGACCGCCACGTGGAACTGGGTGTCGCGTTCGAGCCGATGCAGAACACCTCGCTGACGTTCACCCCGTTGTACATGGACCGCTTTGTCGCGGTGGTGCCGCAAGATTCAGCGCTGGCCAGGCTTGGCGAAATCGACTGGCAGACCTTGCTGCAGGAACCGTTCATCACCCTGCAACGGCCGTCGACAGTGCGGGTGATGCTCGAAGAACACTTGCAGGCGCGGGGCATGAAGCTCCCGGTGGAGTTCGAAAGCCATCAACTGGCAACCGTCGGGCGCATGGTCGCCAGTGGGCTGGGAGTGAGTGCAGTGCCGGCGTTGTGTGCCGAGCAGATGCTCGAACTGGGCGCGCATTGCCTGACCTTGAATGATTCTGTGGAGCGAGCGATTGGCGTGCTGACCGAGCCAGGCAATGAACTGTCGGCGGCGGCGCAGGCACTGTTCGACATCCTCAAAGCCGAACACTGATCTTCAAACGTTGAACCCCGGTAGGAGCTGCCGAAGGCTGCGATCTTTTGATCTTGCTTCTAAAAAAAACAAAGCCAAAAGATCGCAGCCTTCGGCAGCTCCTACAGGGATTTTCGGCATTCAGGTAGATAGGTGTTGCGCAAGCAACGGCAGCAGTTGTTCGCATGACGCCTCGATCTTCAGATCCAATAGATCATCGGCGCGGGTCTTGCCCAGATTGATCGCCAGCAACGGCTTGCCGCGATCGGCGATCACCCGGCACAGACGGAACGCCGAATACGCCATCAGCGACGAACCCACCACCAGCAAACCCTCGGCTTTTTCCGCTGCGGCCATGGCCCGCGCCGCCGTCGGCGGCGCCACGTTCTCGCCAAAGAACACCACGTCCGGCTTCATCCGCTCCCCGTCGCAATACGGGCATTGCGGTGTCTGAAAGCGCGCCTCGAAGGCCGGATCGAGCAGGGTATCGCCGTCCGGCGCCTGCACCGCATCGACCCCGGCCAGATACGGATTCTGCTCGACCATGCGTTGCTGAATCTCATCGCGCGCGCTGCGTTGGCCGCAATCCAGGCACAGCACCCGGTGCAGGCTGCCGTGCAGTTCGATCACATCCTGACTGCCGGCCTGATCATGCAGGGTGTCGACGTTCTGTGTGATCAAGGCGCTGATCCGTCCCTGGCGCTGCAAATCCGCCAGTGCTGTATGCGCCGCGTTGGGTTGCGCCTGGCGCACCCGGGGCCAGCCGAGCATGGCCCGCGCCCAATAGCGGCGACGGGATTCGGGGGCAGCGAGAAATTCCTGATACATCATCGGCTGCCGGCCCCGGCGCACACCTTCGCTATCGCGGTAATCCGGAATGCCCGATGGCGTGCTGATGCCGGCGCCGGTCAGCACCAGAAAATCGCCATCGGCCATGGCCTGGCACAGGGTGTTGAAGTGTTCGCGGATCGGGCTGTCGAGCATGCTCAGCACTCCGGGGAGGACGATGCCCGCAGGTTAGCATTAACCCTGTGGCGAGGGAGCTTGCTCCCGCTGGATTGCAAAACAAGCCCAAAAACAGGCCTGCTGCGCAGTCCAGCGGGAGCAAGCTACCTCGCCACAGGTGACAGCGGTGGTTTATTTGCGCGCCTCCAGAATCAGGTTGAACGGCGTCTGCGTCGCCCGGCGGAAGTGCTTGAACCCAGCCTCGGCAAACACTTTGCGCAAGCGCATTTCACCCGCCTGCGCACCGAGCCCCAGGCCGACTTCCTGAGACAGCGAATTCGGCGTGCAGATAAAGGTCGAGGCCGCGTAAAACAGGCGTCCGACCGGGTTGATATTGTCGTCCAGCGCATCGTTGGCAAATGGCTCGACCAACAGCACCGTGCCGTCGTCCTTCAATGATTCGAACGCATGCCGCGCAGCGCCGACCGGGTCGCCCATGTCGTGCAGGCAGTCGAAATAGCAGATCAGGTCATAGTCGTCACCGGGGTAGCTTTTGGCGGTGTTCTGGAAGAACTTCGCCCGGCTGCTGACGCCGCCTTCTTCCGCGCGCTGAGTGGCGACGGTGATCGACGGTGCGTGATAGTCGAAACCGACGAAGCGCGAGTTGGGAAACGCCTGGGCCATGATCACCGTCGAGGCACCGTGGCCGCAGCCGATGTCGGCGACCTTGGCGCCGTCTTCGAGCTTGGCCACCACGCCGTCCAGCGCCGGCAGCCATTCCGCGATCAGGTGCCCCTTATAGCCGGGGCGGAAGAAGCGCTCGGTACCGCTGAACATGCACGGATGGTGATCGCCCCAGGGCAGGGCGCCGTTGCCACGCATGGCTTTGACCAGTTTGTCCTTGTCGTGGAAAAACGAGGCCACCACGCCGAGTCCGCCGGCGACGTACACCGGTGAGTCTTCGACGGCGAGTGCCAGTGCCTGTTCTTCCGGCAGACGGAACTGGCCATCGTGATGTTCCATGTAGCCAGACGCGGCGTGCGCGCTGAGCCATTCGCGCACCAGTCGGGGATTGCAGGTGGTTTTTTCGGCGAGGGCTTGCGGGGTGATCGGCTGACTGTCGGCCATTGCCCGGTACAGCCCGAGTTCTTCGCCAACGATGACGTTCGCCAGCATTGCGGCGCCGCCCATGTCGTTGACCAGTTTGCCCATGAATGCGTTGAGTCGGGCCTCGTCCATCACATGTGCTCCTGAAACAGGATCACAGTCCGGCGGTGTTGAAGGTCGAGGCATACACCACCGGGCGGTGGTCGTGGATGCGGGCAGGGCGAGACGATGCGTCCTGCAGCCCCCTCGACTGGGTAATAAATCAGTCTAGCCGGGCTGCGGCAACCTGCAGGCTTTGTGAACCTGCAAAGACAGTGCGGTTTTATCACTGTGGGAAGAATACAGTCGGCGGCTCGGCGTTGTTGCGGCGGTTTCATGAGGACTCCGTGCTCGCCAGCTTCCTGTGAGTCATGCGACAGGCAGCCAGGACGGTGGGCAGGGATGCTGACGATAGAAATTGCGCAAGTGCGTCATATCGCGCGCGAATCCAGCGTTCAGCCAATGGCGATATTGCGCCTGCGCCGGTATTTGCAAGGCCGGTTTGCGCAGGCAATCCACCACGGCTTGCGCGGCCTGCATACCGCTCATCAACGCCTTCAGCACGCCGTGGGAGGACGCCGGGTCTAGCCGGTTGGCCGCATCGCCGACCAGAAAAAAGCCGGCACCGGCGGCGGTCGTGGTGATGCGCCAGGTCACATCGGCGCCTCGTATCGGCCCCACGGCCGGGAATGCATGCAGCGCCAAGGGAAGGCTCGCCGATCGGCCGTTGTTTTCGAATGTCAGGCGCGTCCAGTGCAGCAACTGGGGCTCAACCTGGGCGATCCAGGTCCACCCGTCAGGCTCGGCCAGCAAATGCGCGGCCGTTGCATAGGTCGCGCTGTGGCCCTGCAGGTAGCCGTAACGCGCCACCAGCGGCGGTGAACAGTGGCGCACCGGCAAACCGAGTTGGCGACCGAGCCAGCAGCCAGCGCCGCTGGCGTCGATCAGGCAGGTCGCGTAGAAGCAGCCGCTGTCGGTTTCCACGCCGATTACTCGGTTGCTTTGGGTCAGTACCCGTCGTGCCCGGCAGGGTTGATTAACCTCTACACCCAACGCGGCGGCACTCGATAGCAACGCCGCATCCAGTTGCGCTCGTTCCAGATGAAAACCCTGCCAGGCGCCGCGATCATCGGCACCAAAACCATTGAAGCGCGGTGCGCCGTCCCAGTGCACCCAGTGGCCGTCGAAGCGCCGGGCCGTGCGGCCACACAATTGCTCGGCAACCCCCAGTTGCTGCAGCAGCGGTTCGATGCCCGGATGCAGGCTTTCCCCGGGGCGAAAGCGCGGGAACGCCTGCCGTTCAATCAAGGCCACACGCAGACCGTGTCGGGCGCAACTGATCGCGGTTGCACTGCCCGCAGGCCCGGCGCCGATGATCACGACGTCAAATGGCTTCATCAGCTACCTGCCATGGCAGGGTGTCGCGTTTGATCAGGATTGCATCCGCGCTGAGCAGCAGAATCACCCGCTCTTCGACTTCAACGTGGCGTAACCTGAAATCACTTTCAGCGACTTTCACGGCACCGCGCCTGTACAGCAAAAAACGCTGCACCCAGCCGTCGAGAACCCGCCCAGACTCTTCCTGCGCGGTTTCAAGTTCGGCATTCGGCCGCTGCAACTCAACGAACGACAGCAGCGGCCAGGCATTGCGCAGTGGCTTGTCGCTGGCGGCGCCGAGCACGCGGTACACGCGATACATCGAGCGCACGCGTTGCTGATACGCGGCTTGCGCGGTGTGGCCGGTCAGGCTCAGGGAAAACCGGCCATCGAGGGCCACCTGTGTGTAATCGGCATGGGCGTACGCGTGGTATTGGACGATCAGGTGCTCGTCTTCAGTGATGAGTTGCGGGGCGCGCTGATTATCCCAGGCCACGCCGCCCATGCCGATTTCCTCATCGGTCAGGGGAATGATGCTGTGCAGCGTCGAGCGCGGTTCGAAGACCCGTGCCGAATCCGGCGCGACCCCGGGCCAGAAAGAACCTAGCGCGGCGCAGATCTTGGCATCCTCGGGAAACGGGCTGGCCATCTGATAACCGGCGAGGACGTTGATCCATTCGTCGTCCGCCGTGCGCTGGCGAACCCAGCCGACCTCCCAGCCCGGCCCGAACACACCGGCGGCGCCGTCGGGCAGCGAGGTGGGCCGCGAGGGTGACGTTTGTGCGCCGTTGGATTGCGGCGGGCCGAGCTGATCGACGAGGCCGACTATCGCGCTCACCCCGCGGTCAGCCGGGGAGAACAATTGATCCTGCAAGTCCAGGTTGGCGCAGTAGCGTACGTTAGAGAGTGCTTCCAGTCGGGCGTGCCAGACGCCGGCATCTGGTAGCGACGGTTCATTGCCGAGCCAGTGCAACAGCCGGCGTTGAGTGCATAACGGGTAGAAATCCGGAGGGCCGATCAGCGAATAGGCGGCTACGGTCGGCAAGCAGTTTTCCAGCATGCGGCAGCGTGGCAACACCCAGCCATCGGCGGTGCCGTCCTGATAATGCAAGGCGCGATAACCGCCCTGACGAACCAACTCGTCGACACCTTCGTGGTCGTTCAGGTCTTCGATGCTGCCATCCGCCTCGACCCGGTGACGTCCGTGCACCATACCGCCGGTATTGGCCGGCAGCACAAAGGACAACGGTTTGCCCTGGTACTCGACGGGCGCAACCAGCCGGGCTCTGGTTTCCGGCACCAGCAGACCCGGCCCGAGATCCACAGCCGACGCCCAATGCGCAAGATTGTCCGTCACGACGAAGGGCGGCTGGCTGATCTGCGGTTCCTGCCAACCGGTGCCACTGTGGCGCAAATGAATGTGTCGCAGTTTTTCGTTGATCTGGTGGTTGTCCAGCGTCAGCGTCAGGTTCAGCCCCTCCAGGCACTGCGAACCATTGAACAACTTGTGCAGGGGCACCCAGAAATCCAGCCCGGGGTCGAGATCCACCTGGAAATCCATCGGCCCGAAGCGTTCGGCATCGCCCTTGAGTTGCACGGCAATGTAGGCGCTGTAGCGTACCGGCATCACCTGGATGCCGTGCGGGTCATCGTCGACAAAGGGCAGGAAACTGCGCCGCATCGCGTCATAGCGCGCGGGTGCGGTGCCGACGCGGGCGATACCGGTACGCGAGAAGCACAGGTCGGCATGCCGGCCATGCACGGTGTCGGCGGCGCAACGATATTCACTGGCGAACGCGACCACCGCCAACGGCGCGCCCCGGGCTTTGTGGCGCAGGCTGTCGAGCGTGGGCGGGATGACGCTGTAGACATAGTCGAGCACCGTCTCGATCTCGGCGGCGGTGGGAAACAGTTGCAATGTTTGCCCGTTCTCATCGCAGAGCACATCGGGTGAGGCCAGCGCGTGATACAGCAGGCTGTGCGCCGGCACGCCGGCTTCGATCGCGCGGCTGCCGGCCACTGTGAAATCGGCAAACCCGGGTATCGAGCGGTCGATGTTCAGCGGCTTTTGCAGTTCGGCAGCGAACGGTTCACCGAGCAGATCCAGGCCGTGGGCGAGCATCAGCGAATGCCAGCCGCCGGGGGCAAGGCGCGTACACACGTGGCTGACGGATTCGAGCAGAGTCATGTGGCGCCCCGACAGGTTGGACCAATCGCCATGGAACCGCATCCCGACGCTGATTCACCACTGTCAGATCTGACAGTGGTGACCAGTGGTCGCCAACGCGAAACGGACAACATAACGATAAGTGCGACAACCCGGCGGCGCAGTCAGTGGATTGCGACAAAGGTGCAGGCATGGCGCAACAATGTGCACGTTAACCGTCAGTTACCTGTCGGCAGCGATTGAACAGAGGCCGTTGAACGGCTCAGGGCTGCAGCGGCAGCTTCAGCACGGCACACAGCCCTCCGCCCTCGCGATTGCTCAGGGTCAGCGAACCTCCGAGGGCCATGGCCAGTTGCTGGGCGATCGCCAGTCCCAGACCGGTACCGCCGGTATCACGATTACGCGAGTTTTCCACGCGATAGAACGGTTGCAGCACGTGCGCCAGTTCGGTGTCGGCGATGCCCGGACCGCGATCCATGACGGTGATTGCGAGGCTATCCTTGTGGGCTTCGACCCAGACTTCGGCGGCACCGGCGAATTTCAACGCGTTGTCGGTCAGGTTCACCAGCACCCGCCGCAGGGCCTGGGGGCGGGTATCGATCACCGCCGCGCTCTTGCCGATCAGGCGTACATCCTTGCCCATGTCCTGGTAATCGAACACCAGGCTGTCGAGGAAGGCATCGAGGTCGGTGCGCCGGCTTTCTTCGGTCGAACCATGGATGCTGCGGGCGTAGGCCACGCCTTCGCGGACCAAGTGCTCCATTTCGCCGAGGTCGTGCCACAGTTTGTCTTTTTCCACTGAGTCGTCCATGAACTCGGCACGCAGCTTCATGCGGGTGATCGGGGTTTGCAGGTCGTGGGAAATCGCTGCCAGCAGTTGCATGCGCTCCTTCAGATACGCGGCGATGCGCGTCTGCATCGCGTTGAAGGCCCGCGCGGCGTGGGCTACTTCGATCGGGCCTTGCTCGTCGAGCATCACGGGATGGGCGTTGGGATCGAGGGTGTCCACGGCGTTGGCGAGGCGGGCGAGGGGGCGGATGGCAATGCGCACCGCCAGCCAGGTGCAGGCGATCAGCAACGCCAGTTGTCCGAGCAAGACCCCCGGCAGCCACGGCGACAAGGGCGGCATCGCCGGACGCACATCAATCGTCACCGGGCTGCCGTCGCTGAGTCTGACATGGGCCTGAAAGTGTTTTTGCTCCCCGGCAAACCGGGTGAAGCCCAGCGGGTGTGCACCGCCGAGCGCGGCGCTGATCGAGGTCACGGCCACCGGCACCTCGTCGGCCTCGGGGTCGAGCGGCGCACCGGATTCGCCGACACTCAACAGATAGTCGTAGTTGCTGCGGGACAGTTGCTTGAGCCAGGCGGGCCGTTCCTGCGCGGGCAAACGGTCGAGGATGGCGATCGACGTCGAGACGTCGTTTCGCATATTGCCCAGCATGGTGCTTCGGGCACTCTGGAAACGCTCGTAGTACTGCGCGCCAAACGACAGTGCCTGAGCGAGGATCAGCCCGACCAGAAAGATCAGCGACAAGCGTGACGCCAGCGTACGCGGCCACTGCAGCCTGAAACTCATGCCGAAGCCCCGAAAATTTCTACCGGCAGCGAGAACACATAACCTTCGCTGCGCACGGTCTTGATGTAAGCCGGTTCGCGCGCATCGTCGAGCAGACGCTGGCGCAGGCGGCTGACCAGCAGATCGATGGAACGATCAAACAGATCGGCCTCGCGCCCCTGGGTCAGGTTGAGCAACTGATCGCGGCTGAGCACCCGTTGCGGGTGATCGAGGAACACCCGCAGCAAGCGGTATTCGGCGCCGCTGAGCGCGACCAGCGTGCCGTCCTGGTCCAGTAAATGGCGGGCTGAGGTGTCCAGCTGCCAACGGCCGAAACCCAGCAGCCGACCGCTTTCGGTGACCACCAGGTTCGGCGGCAGCATCCGCGTGCGCCGCAGCACGGCGTTGATCCGCGCCAGCAGTTCGCGGGCAGCGAACGGTTTGGTCAGGTAATCGTCAGCGCCCATTTCCAGGCCGATGATGCGGTCGGTTTCATCGTTGCGCGCGGTGAGCATCAGCACCGGCGTGGCCTTGTGCTTGCCCACGCGCAACTCGCGGCACACCTGCAGACCATCGTCGCCGGGCATCATGATGTCGAGCACGATCAGGTCGACGGTGTTGGCTTCGAGAAAGCTGCGCATCTGTCGGCCATCGGCGACCACGGTGGTGCGCAGGCCGTTCTTTTTCAGGTAATTGCCAACCAGCTCGCGGATCTCGCGGTCGTCGTCGACGATGAGAATGTGATCGACATGTTCCATCGGTGCAGAACCTCTAATCAAAGGGCAATGCCATGCAGTCTATCGAGCCTGCGCCGGCTTGCCTGTCGGGGTTTGTATTGCAGTGTATCTGGCGCCATGACGGATACATACACACGCAAAAACGCGATTTTTTCAGGGTTTTGTATCGCTGTGTATCTCCGGGTGGCGCAGATACATAGCGCGTCATAACGGGCATTTCCAGACACAGACGTGATACCTCAGGCGCCTCAAATAGGCTCCATCGAGGCGCACCCAGCTTGCCTCGGCTCAACCCATCCACGCCTTGAGGTAACCGCCATGACCCGCACATCCGTGATCGCCGCCTGCCTGTTCGCCGCCCTGAACATCTGCACCCTGTCGGTCCGTGCCGAAGCCGATATCACCCCGCACACCTACACCTACGGCACGCACCTGGACGTGCAGAAAGTGCTGTCGATGACTCAGGACACCTCGGTGACCTGCGGCATTGTCGATGCGCGCATGACCTACCTCGATTCGGCAGGCAAAACCCAAGTGCTGGATTACCGTAAATTCGCCGATGGCTGCAACAACGAAAATTGAGTGCTCCTCGCCATCCCGAGCAGTCCCGACGGTGTTTCGCAGGCTTTACAAAAAACCGCCATTCATCGGCCCAGCCCTTGTTTTACGTGCTCTTCGGACGATTGGCACGGACGCCATCGACCCTCGGCGCGATAGTGAACAGGCAGGGCCACTGCCGACCCTGTCCTTGATAAAAAGAACGCGAGGTTGCCATGCCGAAATTCGTGATTGAACGCGAGATTCCAGGGGCCGGAAAGCTGTCGCCGCAAGAACTCCAAGCCGTGTCGCAAACCTCCTGCCAAGTGTTGCGTGAACTCGGGCCGCAAGTGCAGTGGCTGCAGAGTTACGTCACCGCCGACAAAATCTATTGCGTTTACATCGCCCCTGACGAAGAGCAGGTGCGCGAGCACGCCAGGCTGGGCGGCTTCCCGGCCAACAGCGTGGCACGGGTGATGACGGTCATTGACCCGACCACGGCTGAATGAAGTTCTCCAACCTGCTGCGGAGCACGATTGATGAGTACGCCCATTGATCTGACGGGTCTGAAGGAGCGCCAGAAAGTCGCCTGGGCCAGCGGCGATTACGCGGTGATCGGCACCACCTTGCAGATCGTCGGCGAAAACCTCGCCGAGGCTTGCGACCTGCGCTGCGATGAAGAGGTGCTGGATGTCGCCGCCGGCAACGGCAATGCGACCCTGGCGGCAGCGCGGCGTGGCTGCCAGGTGACCTCGACCGACTATGTCGCGGCGCTGCTCGAACGTGGGCAGGATCGGGCGCGAGCCGAACATCTGGAGGTGATTTTTCAGGTCGCCGATGCCGAAGCGTTGCCGTTCGCTGACGAGAGTTACGACGCGGTGCTGTCGACCTTCGGCGTGATGTTTGCCCCGGATCAGGCGACTGCGGCGGCGGAACTGGCGCGGGTCTGCCGGCGTGGCGGGCGCATCGGCCTGGCGAACTGGACGCCGGAAGGTTTCGTCGGCCAGATGTTCAAGGTTCTCGGCCGTCACGTGCCGCCGCCTGCCGTGGCGCAGCCACCGTCAAACTGGGGCACCGAAGCGTGGTTGCACAGCCACTTCGATGAACGTGAATTTCTGCTGCAGGTCACACGCCGCACGTTCAACTTCCGTTATCGCTCGGCAGCGCATTTCATCGACATCTTCCGTCACTGGTACGGGCCGGTGCACAAGGCTTTCGCGGCATTGCCGCCGGAAAGCGGTCAGGCGCTGGAGAGTGATCTGGCGGACTTGCTCAACCGCTCGAATCGGGCGGGAGCCGCTTCGCTGGTGGTGCCGAGCGAGTATCTGGAGGTGGTGATCACCAAACGCTGAATGGCGGAACAATGCCAATCCCTGTGGGAGCTGGCTTGCCAGCGATGGCGGCCGTTCTGTCAAAACGATATCGACTGACAGTACGAAATCGCTGGCAAGCCAGCTCCCACAGGTATTCGTGTTTGGCTGGTCTGGCGCTATTTCAGGTGTGCCCCATCAACCCACTCCAGCGCCGTACGCCAGATGCAGATCCCCAGAAAGTACGCCGACATCAGCAGCCACAACCCCATCACCAGCGGATTGATCACCGGGTGATTGAGCACCAGTGACAGGCTGCACAACAGCCAGATTGCCGTGACCGCGATGTTGATCGGCATGAACCGGCGCACACGGAACGGGTGCAGGAACTTCATGCGGGTGACGGTCAGCAGCGCCAGGCCAATGATGGTCAGGAAAGTGATCCACGGTCCCGGGCCAATGATGTACAGGCACAGGGCAACCACGTTCCACGCGGCGGGGAAACCGACGAAATAGTTGTCCTTGCTTTTCATGTTGACGTTGCAGAAGCAGAACAGCGAAGACACCAGAATCAGCGACACACTCAGCAGCAGGGTGTAGTCGGGCAGGGGGATGTAGCGGTAGATGAACAGCGCCGGGATAAACACGTAGGTCAGGTAGTCGATCACCAGATCGAGGATCGAACCGTCAAAACTCGGCAGCACCGATTGCACATTGACCTTGCGCGCGAGCGCCCCGTCGAGGCCGTCGACGATCAATGCCACACCCAGCCACATCAGGCAATGGGTCGGCTGGTTCTCCAGCAGGGCGAGGGTCGCCAGAAAGGCAGTGACCACGCCGGTCGCGGTAAAACCATGGGCGCCCCATGCTTTGAGCCTGGCGATGTGTACGGTCGATATCACAGGGGCGTTCTCCAGAAAAATGAAGCAAGCCGGGTATCACCCTCGAGCAAAGGGCGCCGGCAAACCGGGTCGGGGTTGCAGCTATCGACCGGTTTGGCCGGGATAAGGTTCACCACTGTTGAATCTTAGCTGGCCGCTCGAAAAATACCTCGGCGAAAACCGCCGGTGTCAGCCAGACGGTGCTGGCGCGATGGCTGCGCCGGTCTATCGTTGCCTGACGCAGTGAATGCCAATGCCTGAGGACGACATCATGAACACCAGCGATTTGCTCGAACAACTGCTGCGAGGCCAGGCCTCGGCGGGACAACAACGTGCTGACTCGGCCGGTAATCCGGACGGAATCGGCGGACTGGGCGGCTTGCTCGGTGGTCTGTTGGGTGGCGGTGCAGGCCCCGGCGGCAGTGCGGCGCAGTCCGGTGGGCTGGGCGGTCTGGGCGGTTTGCTCGGTGGTCTGCTCGGCGGCGGTAGCGGTGGTGGCTTGGGCGGCGCGTTGGGTGGGGCACTGGGTGGCGGTACGCAAAGCCGCTCCGGTGGTAACAATTATGCGGCGCTGGCGTCGCTGGGGATGATGGCGTTCCAGGCGTATCAGGCCTGGCAACGCAGTCAGGCCTCAGCGGCACCGCAAAAGATCCCGCCAACCGCCAACCTGCTGGCCGGGCCCGAAGTCGAGGAACACAGTCATGCCGTACTGCGGGCGCTGATCGCCGCAGCCAAGGCCGACGGTGAGATCGATACCCGGGAACAACAGATGATCAACAGTGAAATCAGCAAGCACACCGACGATCCGCAATTGCAGCAGTGGTTCGAAAGCGAAGTCGCCAAACCACTGGATGCGAACGAAGTCGCCGAGGCCGCCAACGGCGACCCGGCCATGGCCGCCGAAATGTACCTGGTCAGCGTGATACTGGTGGACGATCAGCAGGACGCCGAACGCAACTATCTGGATGAACTGGCCGCCGCCCTGCAGATCGATCCGCAATTGCAGGTGCACCTGGAACAGCAGGCCAAGGGGCAGGGCTGAAGCAAAAGTCAACAGATCGCAGCCTTCGGCAGCTCCTACAGGGGAAAAGCGCTCCAAATGTAGGAGCTGCCGAAGGCTGCGATCTGTTGATCTTCAGAGCCAGATTGCGTCCCATAGCGGGTAATCACCCAAACGCTTTACCAGACCGGCCCGCAATGGATTCATGACAATGTAGCGGGCAGCGGCTTTAAGATCTTCATCGCGACGCAGAGCTCGGTCGTAATAGCCGCGTTGCTACACCGGCTCCGAATTGCCTCGCAGCAGGTTGACCGAGCGACTACTGCGCGATTTGACACGGCACATTAATTGCGCCAAAGAGCCTTGTTTTAATTCGACCAGCCAATGGAGGTGGTCCGGCATCACAACCCAGGCAAGCGAATGAACCATTCCCGCTTGATCGGCGGCCCGCATCTGCCCTACCAATAGTCGTCCTGCTCTCAAATCCGAAAAAAACGGTCGGCGTTGCTCAACCACCGCTGTCAACAAATAAACCCGCCCAACCTCCGAATAACGTCCCTTGCGTAAACCGCAGGCTTTTGCAGCTTCAGGCATTCCTTTGCCCTCCGTAACCATCGTCCTTGAACACTAGCGCTCCCGAAACAATCCGCTCGGCCAAGCCATTACACGATGTAAATGTAGGAGCTGCCGAAGGCTGCGATCTTTTGATCTTGATCGTAAAAGACAAAATCAAAAGATCGCAGCCTGCGGCAGCTCCTACAGTGATCAAGTGATCAAGTGATCAGGTGATCAAGTGAAAGAGAATTGGCGCTGATCGCCGTCCGTCAGGGCGTTTTTCATGTTGATTGAATTTTTCTCCGTAGCGGTTGCTCTGCTGCTGTAGAGGCGTGAAACAACGCCCTGACCGGCCAACCGAGTGAGAACACTGACATGACTGCCCTGACTTCCCTGCCAGCGCCGAGCGCGCAGCCACAGCCGATCACTGCCGACGGTGACCTGCGGCGTATTTATGAGGCATTGCTGCTTGAGGATGCGCCTGACACCCTCGCGCAGGATTTTCTCGCCGAGCAGTTGCAGCGCGCCGCGCTGCTGCCCGAAGCGCTGCCGCAGGATCCGTCGGCGTGGCAGGAGTGGGTCGCCGGGCACTGCACCGAGGTTGCCCGGCAGTACGCCGATTACCTGCAACAGCGTCAGGCCGGCGGACCGCGCCAGTTCTTCAGCAACAAGGCTCACGCGTTGTACTTTCTACAAGCCGTGGCACCGACCAAACTGGTCGATGGCGCGTGGCTGTACGGCTTGTTGGCGCAATGGCGCGACCCGCGTTTTGATGGCTTGCTGTGTACCTATCTGGAAGAACTCGGCGACGGCAATCCTGCGCAAAACCATGTGGTGATCTATCGCAAACTGCTCGCTGAACACGGTTTGCAGGATGCCAGCGCCATCGCCGATGAGCGCTACTTGCAAGGTGCATTGCAACTGGCACTCGGTGCCTGCGGTGAAGCTTGTTTGCCGGAGGTGATCGGTTACAACCTCGGTTACGAGCAATTACCGCTGCACCTGCTGATCAGTGCCTATGAGCTCAGCGAGTTGGGCATCGATCCGTACTATTTCACCCTGCATGTGACCATCGATAACGCCAGCACCGGTCATGCGCAAAAAGCTGTGCAGGCGGTGCTCGACCTGCTGCCGCTGGAAGCGGATCGCAGCGAGTTTCTGCGCCGGGTATCGCTGGGCTATCGACTCAACGACCTGGGGCAGGGCAGCCGCGCCATCATCGAGGGTTTCGACCTGGAACAGGAAGTGCTGACGATGCTCGAGCGCAAGCGTCCGTTCGGTCAGCACATGCATTCCGACTACTGCCGCTTCGACGGCAAAACCGTCAATCAGTGGCTGGCCACGCCCGAGCAACTGCCCGGGTTTCTGCAGGTGATGCAGGACAAGGGCTGGATCAAGCGCAATCAGGATCCGCAGGCCAGCCGTTTCTGGCAGTTGATCGACGGCGACGGTGCGGCGATGTTCGGCGTGTTCAGTCCTTATGAAAAGCAACTGCTGCACGACTGGATCGCCGGCGACTGGACGTCGTCGGAGAAGAATCCGACACCAAGACGCAGCCGTCAGGTCGCCACCCCGGACGCCGCCGTGCCCGAACACGATCCCGATGTGCAGCGTCTGACCGCCTCGCTACAAGGCCAGGACGGTCACGCGCAAATGGCCACGCTGATCCCATGGCTGTCACCCGCCCGCCATGCCCACCCGGCGGGGCTGTTGGCAACGCGTCGCTTCATCGAACTCAAATCCAGTCTGCGCTAAGGAACTCTCCATGAATCAGGAAGAACATTTGTCTGCCGACGACCTCACGCTGCTGCAACTCGGCCGACGCTTGCAGGCCGACGGTTATCGTTTCATCACGCCGACGCCTTTGACCCATCAGCGGGTCAACCAGCGGGACGAGGGGCAGGTGGCCGATACCTTGCGTGATGTCTTCGGCTGGTCGCGCCCGTTCGAACCGGGGTTGTTGTCCGCCGACGAGCAGCGGCAGTTGCAAGAGGCGCAAGTGATTGACGCCTACGACGGCCGTTTGAAAAGCCGGGTGCGCTGGTCGAGTCTGGATGACCTGTTGTTCGTGCATTCGGGCTATCCCACCGATGCCGCCGATTCGGTGTTTTTCGGTCCGGACACCTACCGTTTCGCGCAGTTGATTCACGCGCATCTGCAGCAGAGCTTTGCACCGATCCAGCGTGCGGTGGATATCGGATGCGGGGCGGGCGTCGGTGCGATTCTGATTGCCCGCGCTCGGCGGGAAGCCGAAGTGTTGGCGGTGGATATCAACCCCGCCGCGCTGCGCCTGACCGCGATCAACGCGGCATTGGCCGAGGTCGCCAACGTCGAGGTGCAGGCCAGCGATGTGTTGCAGGGTACCGACGGCCACTTCGACCTGATCGTCGCCAACCCGCCATACATGGCCGATCCCGCCGGGCGCGCCTACCGAAATGGCGGAGGTTCACTCGGGGCCGGGTTGTCGCTGCGCATCGTCGAACAGGCACTCAATCGGCTGGCACCCGGCGGCTCGTTACTGCTGTATACCGGCGTGGCCATGGTCGATGGCCGTGATCCGTTTTTCGACACCGTGGTGCCACGCCTGGATTCGGCGCGATTCGGTTGGACCTATCGCGAACTGGATCCCGACGTGTTCGGTGAGGAATTGTTGAACCCCGATTACCAGCGTGTAGACCGGATCGCCGTGGTCGCGCTGACCGTGACCCGCATTGGCTGACACAAGGCAGGTGCGTCATGACCAGGAACCTCGACGACTACAACCGCATGCGCGATTTTTCGGCGACCTCGGAGCCCGCCGCCATCAAGCGCCGTGGCCGCAGCAAGGCGACTGAACATGCGCTGCAGTTCTGCATCCAGAAGCACGACGCTTCGCACCTGCATTATGACTTTCGCCTCGAACTCGATGGCGCGCTGAAGAGTTGGGCGGTGCCCAAGGGGCCGTCGCTCGACCCCAAGGTCAAACGCCTGGCCGTGCACGTCGAAGATCACCCGCTGGATTACGCGACGTTCGAGGGCAGCATTCCCGAAGGGCATTACGGCGCCGGCGATGTGATCGTCTGGGATCGTGGCGTGTGGATTCCACAGGAAGACCCGGCCAAGGCTTACGCCAAGGGCAAACTTAAATTCGAACTGCAAGGCGAGAAGCTGTCCGGCCTCTGGAATCTGGTGCGCACCCACATGCCTGGCAAGAAGGAGAACTGGTTTCTGATCAAACATCAGGACAGCGCTGCGCGCCCGCAAGACGATTACGACGTACTCAGCGCCGAGCCGCACAGTGTGCTCAGCGAGCGCACCTTGATCAGCAAATCCAAGCTTGCCGCCGAGCAAGCCAAACCGGTGAAGAAGGCCCCGGCCAAACCGCGCAAAACGGCGTCCGCTACGCTCACCGGTGCGCGCAAGGCCAAGCTCCCTGCACAACTCAAGCCGGAACTGGCGACGCTGGTCGACAGCGCCCCGGAAGGGCAGTGGAGCTACGAGATCAAGTTCGACGGCTACCGGATCATGGCGCGCATCGATCACGATCAGGTGCAGCTGTTTACCCGCAATGGCCATGACTGGACGCACAAACTGCCGCAACAGGCGCAGGCTCTGGCCGAGCTGGGCCTGGAATCGGCGTGGCTGGACGGCGAAATGGTGGTCGCTGACGAACACGGTGTGCCGGACTTCCAGGCGCTGCAGAATGCGTTCGAAGCTGGAAGCAGCGGCAACATCGTCTATTACCTGTTCGACTTGCCCTACCTCAACGGCGTGGATCTGCGCGAAGTGCCGGTGGAGGAGCGCCGCGCCGCGCTGTCCACAGTGCTCGCTGGGCATCAGCAGCCCTTGCTGCGCTTCTCCGAAGCCTTCGACGAAACCCCGGACGCGCTGCTCAATAGCGCCTGCCAGATGCAGATGGAAGGACTGATCGGCAAGCGCCTGGGCTCCCCTTACGTATCGCGGCGCAGCAGCGACTGGATCAAGCTCAAGTGCAAGCATCGTCAGGAATTCGTGGTTGTCGGCTATACCGATCCGAAGGGCGCGCGCAGTGCCTTCGGCGCCTTGCTGCTGGGCTTGCATGACCGCGACAGTGGCGAATTGCGTTACGCCGGCAAGGTCGGCACCGGGTTCAACGACACCACCCTGAAAAGCATCCTTGCCCAACTAAAGCCGTTGCAGGTGAAGAAGGCTGCCGTGGTCAACCCGCCAAGCGGCTTCGACGCCAAGGGTGTGCACTGGCTCAAACCGAATCTGTTGGCGGAAGTGGCATTCGCCGAAATGACCAAGGACGGCTCGGTGCGCCATGCCGTGTTCCATGGTCTGCGCAATGACAAACCGGCGAAGGCAATTACCGAGGAGCGCGCGAAACCCGTGAAGACTTCAGCGAAAGCCACCCCATCGAAAAAGGCTGCACCGGCAAAGAAAAAGGCTGAAGCAGCACCGTCACAGCTGGGCCTCGCCAGCGGCAAGGTGCGCATCACCCACCCCGACCGGGTAATCGATGCGGTCAGTGGCACCACCAAGATGCAACTGGCCGAGTATTACGCCAGCGTCGCCGAGTGGATCCTGCCGCAGCTCAAGGATCGTCCAGTGGCATTGGTGCGTGCGCCGGACGGTATCGCCGGCGAACTGTTCTTCCAGAAAAACGCCGAGCGTCTGGCGATTCCCGGCATCACCACGCTGGACAAGGAGGTCACCGGTCAACCGGTGATGTTGATCAACAATGCCGAAGCCTTGATCGGCGCCGTGCAGATGAGCACGGTCGAGTTGCACACCTGGAACGCCACCACCATTGATCTGGACAAGCCTGACCGCTTTGTCCTCGATCTTGACCCGGATCCCGCGCTCCCATGGAAAAGCATGGTCGAAGCCACTGCGCTGACCCTGACCGTGCTCGATGAACTGGGGCTCAAGGCGTTTCTCAAGACCAGCGGTGGCAAAGGCATTCACCTGGTGGTGCCATTGACCCGCAAGCACGGTTGGGACGAGGTCAAGGATTTCAGCCATGCGATCGTCAGTCATATGGCGAATTTGTTGCCGGAACGGTTTTCCGCGGTGTCCGGGCCGAAAAATCGGGTGGGGCGAATCTTCATCGATTACCTGCGCAACGGTTTGGGTGCCACCACTATTTGTGCCTACGCGGCGCGCACCCGCGAGGGGCTGCCGGTGTCGGTGCCGCTGTTTCGCGAAGAGGTGGCGCAGATCAAGGGTGGCAATCAGTGGAACATCAGCAATGTCCATGAGCGCCTGAACGAGGTCGGCGATGCGCCGTGGGCCGATATGAAGAAAACCCGCCAGAGCATCACTGCAGAGATGCGCAAGCGGGTTGGCATGAAAAGATGATCAGGTGTCGCGCAGCAAGTCGTGGGCGTTGAGGAGTTCGAAAGCGATTTCAGGGTGGTTGCTCAGGCCTCGACGAATGGCCGCCGGAATCGCTTTGCGCGTCTTGCGGCACAGCCCCGGGAGCGCTTCGATCTGAATCTCGATGCCGAGCATGGTGCGCACTTCATGAAAGCCCGGAGCAACCTCAACTCGCAGGCCCAACTGTTCGTGCATGCGATCTTGCAAATGGCGCAGGTCGGCGAGGTCTTTGAGTTGTTCCAGGCGGGCGAGCAGGATTTTTTCCTGCTCGCGAGTCAGGCGCAGGATGCGCAGATCGCTGCCGGGATTTTCCAGCAACGATTCGCGCCCGCAATCGCAGGCGCCGGGCGGGCAGGGTGAGCGCAAAGGCGCAGGCGGCGCAAGAGTCGTCATGGCCTCCATCATAGAGGCCGTCGGACTGTTTTGCCTATGTGCCTTCAGCTGCCATCCATCGGCCGCTGCCTCCGTGACAACTACTGATTCAGGCCTTCGTAATGCACCAGAATCGCGTTGGCAAGGTCTTCATCGCTGGCGTTCAGACCGGGGTTGTCGTGCCGGACCTGTTGCAGCACCGACTCCAGATAAACCCCTCGTATGGCTCCGCCGCTGGCCACGAACGCTGACAGGTCATCGCGCGCCGGGATCACCATTTTGTGATCCTTGAAGGTCGAGTAAAGCGACGCGGAAACACCCGCCGAGGTGGCGACATCGCCAGCATCGACACGGGCCAGAGCCGAGCCGACAGGGAGGCACAGCAGGAGAGAAGAAACGAGCACTAACTTGCGCATGACGGTGTTCCTCCACAAGCGCGAAGCAAAAAGGAAGACTACATAATCTCAGAGGTGCGACCTCTGCCGGAGTTCCGTTCAAACACGCGGATACTTGCTGAAACGCTCTGAAGCGGCACATCTGCACAAATAAGCTTAACTGAACTCCTGACAGGTGCATTCGGCGCGCCTCAGGAGGAACCCACCGTGTCGATCAAATTGCGTTTGCTGTTGCTGATAGCAACCAGCCTGCTGACAGCGCTGATCGTGAGTCTGGTCAGCTATGTGGGGAATACGCGGATGTCCGCGGCGGTTGGCGACAACGCGGTGAGCATGACTGCGCTGCGCAATCACATGGAAGCCGACATGATGCACGATGCACTGCGGGCTGACGTGTACTCGGCGATGCTGGTGGGCCTGGGCAAAAGTACCGGCACGGCCGCCGAAGTGCGGGATTCGATCAACGAGCACGCGAGCCATTTTCGCGAAGTACTGGATGAAAACCTCAAGCTGCCGGTCAACCCGACAATCAAGACCGCGCTCGAACAGATCAAGCCCAGCCTGGACACCTACATCGAGGCGGCCGAGCGCATTGTCGGCCTGGCACTGGACAACCCGGACAGCGCGCAACGGGAGCTCGGTACGTTCAACACCGCCTTCACTCAGCTTGAAGAGCAGATGGCCGCGCTCAGTGAGCTGATTGAAAGCAATACCCGGGACACCAGCAAAGCCACCGACAGCGCCATTCGAAATGCCAACATCGCCCTCGGCGTGGTGCTGCTCGCCGCCCTGTTGCTATTGCTGGCGCAAGGGCGTTGGGTGACCCGCAGCATCATGGGGCCGCTGAAGTCCGCCAACCACATCGCCCAAAGCATTGCGCATGGCAACCTCAGCGAGCCGATCAGTGAACCGGCCGGCAAGGATGAAGCCAGCACACTGATCCGCAGCCTGGCGACCATGCAGCGCGATCTGCGCGACATGATCGACGTGGTGCGCCGCAACGCGCATGGCGTCAGCGGCATGAGCGAGCAGTTGAGCCACGGCTGCCATCAGGTCGCCGACAGCAGTCAGCAGCAAAGCGCCGCCGCCGGCACCATGGCCGCTGCCGCGAGCCAGATGACCGCCAGCATCGAGGAAATCACCCGCCACGCCGAACGCGCACTGGGCATGGCCAATCAGGCCGAGTCGCTGGCCAAGAGCGGCGGACAGGTGATCCATCAGGTGGTCAGCGACATGGACGACATCGCCCGCTCGGCGCAGCAGTCGGCACAGGTGATCCGCACGCTGGCTCAGGAATCCGAAGGCATCTTCAACATCATTCAGGTGATCAAGAGCATCGCCGACCAGACCAACCTGCTGGCACTCAACGCCGCCATCGAGGCGGCGCGGGCTGGCGAGCAGGGCCGGGGCTTTGCCGTGGTCGCCGACGAAGTGCGCAGTCTGGCCGCGCGTACCAGCGCTTCAACCCAGGAAATCGCGGCGATGGTCGCGCGCATCCAGAACAGTACCCGCGAAGCGGTCAGCAGCATGGAGGCCGGCGTGGCTCAGGTCGACAAAGGCATGGCGGTCACGGCTGAAGTCGAGCGGGCGATCCGCGAGATCCTCGACGCCACCCTCAGCACCACGCAACTGGTCAATGACATCACCCGCACCATCGGCGAGCAAAGCCAGGCCAGCAACGAAATTGCCCATCAGGTGGAAATGATCGCCGGGATGTCCGAGGGCAACAGCAAGGTCATCGGGCAGACGGCCAACACCACCGATGAACTGTCGAGTCTGGCGGGGGCGCTGGCGTTGTCGGTGGACCGGTTTCGGTTGTGAGGGCGTGATTGGGACAGATCCGGCCTCTTCGCGAGCAGGCATACCAGACACCGCATCCGGCCGCGACACAACACAAGATTGTTGAAAGGCTTCAGGTATCAGGTTCATTCAGGTCATGTTCAGCCCAAACCGGCCGATAACGCCAACAGCGGAAAAAGACTCTCAAGTCGGGAACAGACGCGCGGGTTTGCCCTGACGTGATATTCTTCGCGCCAACTTGGTTTGACCTTATTCGGTTTGCCTGCCTTTGGGCGGGCTGACGGAATCCCTGTCGCTCAAGTAGCTGAAGCCAATAATGATAAAAAGTCAGTTCAGAAGGGACATTAACTGAGGTCGATGCGGTACGTCGGCCTTGTGTGCCCACCCGTCAACATTGCAGTGTGAAGGTGCCCGCGACCCTGGCCTGAGTGTCGCGACAAAGGCCCTCATACCCACAACAGCGACGGGCGGAAGGCGTTTTATCATAGGTGCAACGGATGTTTAAGAAAGTGAACACAGCCTTGCTCGGGCTGGCTTTGGCGATGGGGATGTCGTCCGCCAATGCTGCAGAAGCAAAGAAAGTCGACGTTCTGCTGATCGGCGGCGGCATCATGAGCACCACCCTGGGTGTGTGGATCAATGAGCTGGAGCCTAGCTGGTCGATGGAAATGGTCGAGCGCCTCGATGGCGTCGCCCTGGAAAGCTCCAACGGCTGGAACAACGCCGGTACCGGTCACTCGGCCCTGGCTGAGCTGAACTACACCCCGGAAGACGACAAAGGCAACGTGACGATCCCGAAAGCCGTCGAGATCAACGAAGCGTTCCAGGTTTCCCGTCAGTTCTGGGCCTGGCAGGTTCAGCAAGGCGTTCTGAAGAACCCTCGCTCGTTCATCAACACCACGCCGCACATGAGCTTCGTGTGGGGTGACGACAACATCAAGTTCCTGAAAAAGCGCTACGAAGCCCTGCAGGCGAGCCCGCTGTTCGCCGGCATGCAGTACTCCGAAGACCCGGCTGTGATCAAGAAGTGGGTCCCGCTGATGATGGAAGGGCGTGACCCGAACCAGAAAATCGCGGCCACCTGGAGCCCGCTGGGCACCGACATGAACTTCGGCGAAATCACCCGCCAGTTCGCCGGTTACCTGCAGACCAAGCCTAACTTCGACCTGAAGCTGTCGAGTGAAGTCGAAGACATCACCAAGAACGCCGACGGCACCTGGCGCGTCAGCTACAAAAACCTGAAAGACGGCACCAAAACCGAAACCGACGCCAAGTTCGTGTTCATCGGTGCCGGTGGTGGCGCTCTGCACCTGCTGCAGAAGTCGGGCATTCCTGAAGCCAAGGAATATGCTGGCTTCCCGGTAGGCGGCTCGTTCCTGGTGACCGATAACCCGGCCATCGCCGAGCAGCACCTGGCCAAGGCCTACGGTAAAGCTTCGGTTGGCGCACCGCCGATGTCGGTTCCGCACCTGGACACCCGTGTTCTGGACGGCAAGCGCGTCATCCTGTTTGGCCCATTCGCGACCTTCAGCACCAAGTTCCTCAAAGAAGGCTCGTACCTGGACCTGCTGACCAGCACCACCACCCACAACATCTGGCCAATGACCAAGGTCGGCATCAAGGAATACCCGCTGGTCGAGTACCTGGCCGGTCAACTGATGCTGTCGGATGAAGACCGTCTGAACGCGCTGAAGGAATACTTCCCGAACGCCAAAGCCGAAGACTGGCGCCTGTGGCAAGCCGGCCAACGCGTGCAGATCATCAAGCGTGATGAAGCCGCTGGCGGCGTGCTGAAACTGGGCACCGAAATCGTTGCTGCACAAGACGGCTCCATCGCCGGCCTGCTGGGCGCATCGCCAGGCGCGTCGACCGCTGCACCGATCATGCTGAGCGTGCTGCAGAAAGTCTTCAAAGACAAAGTCGCCACCCCTGAGTGGCAGGCCAAGCTGCACCAGATCGTGCCAAGCTACGGCACCCAGCTGAACAACGATCCGGCCAAAGTGGCACAAGAGTGGGCGTACACCGCCAAGATCCTCGAACTGCCAACGCCTCCGGTGATCGGTCAGGCTGCTCCGGCTGCACCTGCAGCTGAGAAAGCTGAAGCGCCGAAGGAAAATGCTGCACGTGACATGGCGCTGTAACTAGACGCCAGATACGCAAAAGCCCACTGAATCGGTAATGGTCAGTGGGCTTTTTTTGTGGCGCCTGATCCTACTGTGGTTTCGCGCTTGCCAGATACGCACCAAGCCGCCGCCCCATCTCTTCGCCGAGGGCCTGCAACCCACTCAACGGCCGCACCATCACCTCGAACTCGATAATTTTCCCGCTCTCATCGAAGCGAATCATGTCGATCCCCTTCAACTCTTTCGTCCCCACCTTGGCACTGAATTCCAGCACCACATTCAAACCATCGGCAGTCGCCAGTTCACGGTGGTATTTGAAATCTTCAAACACGTTGAGCACGGTGTTGAGGATCATCGTCACCACAGGCGCGCCTGGGTAGGGCGAGTGGGCCATGGGCGAGCGGAACAGCGCATTCGGATCAAGCAGCTCGGGCAAGGCCTTGAGGTTGCCGGTGCGGATCATCTCGTGCCAGCGCTTCAAGGATTCGGCGGCGTTGGGGTGCAGGTTCAGTTCGGACATTGACCACTCCTGGAATTGTTGTTGTTTTTCGCGCGACGGCAATCACTCTAGTTCAAAGCGGCGTGCCCTCGAATCTTTGTGTGCCGGTCTGAATATCACGCCATGTCCGGAACAGATCAGTTTGGTATCTGATCCGTATTTTTCTGTTGGATCTGCCTCTGTAACCGGCTCAGTCAGGCGCTCAGAATAGCCCGGCAATCCGGTCACCCGCGGCAGCCCTTCATCCCGAAGCGCCCGGTGCACCGCAAGCTCAACATTAAGGAGAGCAGCATGAACAAGATGGCGATTTTCCTCGGTGGTTTTCTGACGTTGACCATTCTGATCGGAATGCTTGCGACGATTTCCCCGGTCTGACCCCGGCAGCACTCCACCAGACTCCAGCGCCCTTTCTTATCGAAGGGCGCGGCTGTTTCTACCGCGTTGTCATTTCTCGCATCACACCGTACTGGTGTCCGTCCGCTAACTGGACTAAACCGGGATATCCAGTCCCGGAAATGTTCACTGTGCCTGATCTGTCATGGACTCGTTGATCAACGCTGCCGGCCGTGCGCTCGCGGTGGGTGATCCGCTGGCCGCGTTGAAGCTCGTCGCCCTGCGTGAAGACCCGCCTGCGCTGGCGCTGCGTGGCATCGCCATGGCTCAGCTCGGTGATGTGTCCCGAGGCAAGGCGCTGCTGCAGCGGGCGGTCAAGGCGTTCGGCGCCAACGAGCCGTTGTCCCGAGCGCGCTGCGTCGTGGCCGAGGCCGAAGTGGCGCTGGCGACGCGGGATCTGGGCTGGCCGGTTAAAGCGCTGGAGGCGGCGCGGCAGCTCTTGCTCGATCACGGCGATCACCTGAACGCTGCGCATGCCCGCTATTTGCAAATCCGCCGGCTGTTGCTGATCGGCCAGCTCGATGAGGCGCAGGCGTTGCTCGCCGCACTTGATCCCACCGCGTTGCCCCCGCCGTTGCGGGCCGCTCATGGATTGATGACGGCCGGTATTGCGCTGCGTCAGGTGCAGGCGCACACAGCGCGGGCGGCGCTGGAACTTGCGCAACGGGCGGCGCAGCAAGCGGCTATTCCAGCGCTGACCGCAGAGACCGAACAGGCCCTGCAAATGCTCGATGCACCTGCGGCGCAACTGATTGTGTCTGGCCGGTCTCAGACCGTGACGCTCGCGCAGGTTGAAGCGTTGTTCGCCTCGCCGGCGCTGGTGGTCGATGCGTGTCGCTACAGCGTGCGCGGCGCGGGGATGACAGTGGCCCTGGCGACGCGTCCGGTGCTGTTCGGTCTGCTGCGGATGCTGGCTCAGGCGTGGCCGGCAGATGTGTCGAGAGAGGCGCTGATCGCTCAGGCGTTTCGCTTGAAACTAAGCGACGAATCCCATCGCGCACGCCTGCGGGTGGAGATCGGTCGCCTGCGTTCGGCGTTGCAGCCACTGGCGCGGATCATCGCGACGGCGCGCGGTTTTGCCTTGGTCGCCGACGATGTGGCGTTGCTCACTTTGCCGGTCGAGGACAAGTACGCGACACTGCTGGCCTTGCTCGCCGATGGCGAATCCTGGTCGAGTTCGGCGCTGGCGTTGGCGTTGGGCTGCAGTCAGCGGCAAGTGCAGCGCTCACTGGAAGCACTGGCGCAGGCGGATAAAGTGCAAGGGTTCGGCGTGGGTCGTGCGCGGCGCTGGACCACGCCGCCGTTGCCGGGTTTCGCGACGATCTTGTTACTCCCGGTGTCGTTGGGCAATGGCTAGGCTGGACACTCCTACCAACGAGGAAGGCAGCATGAAACAGGCAAACGCAGAAATCCTTCGTGAGTACGGCCCGTTCGACGGCGTCGAACGTGTCCACGGCGTAACCTTCGACGGCCAGCACGTGTGGTTCGCCAGTGACGGCCAGCTCAACGCGCTGGACCCGGCCAGCGGCAAAACCGTGCGCACGCTCAAGGTCGGTGCCGACGCTGGCACCGCGTTCGACGGCCAGTACCTGTTCCAGATCGCCGACAGCCGTATCCAGAAAATCGACCCGACCACCGGCCGTGTGCTGAACACCGTGCCGGCGCCCGGCGGCGGCAACGATTCGGGGATGGCCTGGGCCGAAGGCTCGCTGTGGATCGGCCAGTATCGCGAGCGCAAGATCTATCAGGTCGATCCGGAGACCGGCGCGGTCTTGCGCACGCTGGCGTCAGACCGCTTTGTCACCGGGGTCACCTGGGTCGACGGCGCGTTATGGCATGGCACCTGGGAAGGCGATGAAAGTGAACTGCGCCGGGTCGATCCGCAAGATGGCGAGGTCCTGGAGCGTTTGAAGATGCCTGCGGGGACAGGCGTTTCCGGGCTGGAAGCGGATGACGGCGAGCGCTTTTACTGCGGTGGCGGGGGGAGTGGGCGGCTGCGGGCGGTGCGGCGGCCCAAGTGATGGAGGGTGCCTGTTCTGGCCCTTCGCGAGCAGGCTCGCTCCCACATGGGTTCAGCCTCAACCGGGCAAAATGTGAGAGCGAGCCTGCTAGCGAAGGGGCCAGCAGCTTCACTGAAAATCTCTCGGTGAATCAAGGCGCACCAAACACCATCGTCCAGTAAACCCCTTCATCACTGCGCGCCTCACTGGCAAAACCCGCGCCGACCTGGGTGAACATCGGGTTCATCAGGTTGGCACAATGCCCGGGACTGGCCAGCCATCCGGCCATCGCCTTGCCCGGTGAACTCTGGCCGGCGGCGATGTTTTCGCCGATCTGCCGGCCCCGATAACCTGCCGCCCGGGCGCGATCGGCCGGCATGTCGCCGTCTGGATCACGGTGGGCGAAGTAGTTGCCGTAGGCCATGGCCTTGCTATGCCCTTGCGCGGCGGCTCCCAGCGCCGGATTCCAGCTGAGCGGGCGAGCGGCGGCGAAGCGCTGGCGTCCGCACATCCGTGGGCGTGCACGGGCGGCGTTGACCTCGGCGAGCAAGGCTTTGCCGACGCTGCGGTTGTCGCCGACGCGACTGTCTAGCACCGGTTGCGCCAGCACCACTTGCCATTCACCGCGGGCGCGGCTGACGCCGATGTCGGCGTACTGGGCGTCGAGCAGGGCGGTGCAGTGGCTGTCTTGCAGCTGTTCGAAGGCTTCCTCGGCATCCCCGGCACCGACGATGCGGATGCTGCGCACCGCCACCGCCGAATATCCCGAAGACTTCAATCTTTCGCGCAAGCCACCGCCGTAGCCATAGCCGATCGGCAACGCCAGATTCGACTTCAGCGACAGTGGCGCCAGGCGCTGGGCAGGGCGACGTTCGCAGCGTTGCGGATGGGCGCGATAATCGTTGATGGCGGCCACCAGTTGCCGCTCTTCGCTGGCGTGGGCGGTCTCGGTGAACAGTGGGGCAAGGATCAGCAGGCACAGCGAAACGAAGCGTGATGAGCGAACGACATGGCGCATGGGACGGCAGACTCAGGGGAAAGGACAGTGCTGAAGTGGGCAGCCGCGGAATGCGGCGCCACTAGGACTGGGCTTTTTGCACTTGGTTCATGCTGGCAAACTGGCTTTTTTGGTGGGTGTGAAGGGGGGGGATCCTGGATTTTGTGTTGTCCGCACTGGCGCAATAATCGGCTATCAGCGATCAAGCACTGCCTGCATCCACTGCAGATACTGCGCCCGCTCGGAAATCGAGTTGTGCCCCGAATCCGGCACGACCCTGAGCGTCGCCACGCCTTCAGGGAAACTCTGCAGCAACCGCTGCGTGCTGTCCCGTGGAATCACTTCATCATCGCTGGCTGCCAGCAGCAGGGTCGGCACTTGAATGTGCGCGGCATAGCGGCCCGACTCGAAGCGATCCTTCAGCAGCCATTTCACCGGAAACCACGGGTATTGGCGCACGGCGATTTCTTCGAGGCTGTTGTACGGCGTCACCAGAATCAATGTCTGCGCCGGGCGCTGACTCGCCAGCCGCACCGCCACTCCGGAACCCAGGCTGCGCCCGACCACGGCAATCTGCGGATGGCTGGCGTAGACCCGGTCAAACAGCGCCAGCGCATCTTCGGCAATCGCTTCCTCCGAGGGGGAACCGCCGCTGCCGCCAAAGCCCCGGTAGTTCAGCAGATACACCGCGTAATCCGGAAACGCTGCGCTGAATGAAGGCAGGTTGCGCGACACGTCCTCGGCATTCCCGCCGAAGTAGATCAGCGCTTTCGGACCCGCGTGTTCGCGAACGGTTACCCAGACATCGGTATCCGGCATCGCCAGTTTCAGCCGTGAATCTGCCGTGGTCACGGCACTGCCAGGCTGGGGGAAATAGATCAGCGAACGCTGGAACACGAACAATGCCCCGCACAGCAAAACGTAGAGGGCGATGAGCAAAGCGACGACTGACATCAGGATTCTGGACATTCGGCTAACTTTAACGGGACGCGGGTGTTCGCTGTCGCAGTGTAGTCCAGCGCAGTGGAGGGACAGCCGTCGCACACAACGTGCAACAGATTCACGTAGCAGGGGAACCAGCATGAGCCACACTGAGGGTTGCTCCCGTCGCCGATTGCTCACGCTGGCTGCCGGGGTTTCGGCGGTGCTGAGCTTTGACCGGGCGTTGGCCACTGCCATGACGCCGACTGCCACTTCGCCGAACCAGGCAGGAGACCAGACCATGCAGACCCGCGCCATCCCTTCCAGCGCCGAACGACTGCCCGTGGTGGGCCTGGGCACTTATCGTAGCTTCGACGTTGCGCCTGGCGAGACTGCCTATAAACAACTGCCGGCAGTGCTCGACGAGCTGTTCAGAAAGGGCGGCACGCTGATCGACAGCTCACCGATGTATGGCCGCGCCGAGCAAACCACTGGCGAACTGCTGGCGATCCACGAACCGCGTTCGCCGGCCTTTCTCGCCACCAAGGTCTGGACGCGCGGGCGCGAGGAAGGTATCGCGCAGATGGAGCAATCCTTCCGTCTGCTGCGCACCGAACGCATCGACCTGATGCAGATCCACAACCTGCTGGACTGGCAAAGTCATCTGCCGACTCTGCGCGAGTGGAAAACCGAGGGGCGTATCCGCTACATCGGCATCACCCATTACATGCCCTCGGCTTACGACGAAGTCGAAGCAGTGCTCAAGGCTGAACCACTCGATTTTCTGCAAATCAATTATGCCCTCGATGACCGTGGCGTGGAAAAACGCATTCTGCCGTTGTGCCGCGAGCGCGGGGTCGCGGTGATCTGCAACCGGCCGTTTGGCGGTGGCGGGTTGCTTGAGCGGCTCAGGGGCAAGCCGCTGCCGGCGTGGGTGTCGGACGTGCAGGTCAACAGTTGGCCGCAACTGGCGCTGAAGTTTTTGCTGTCGCACCCGGCGGTGACCTGCGTGATTCCCGGCACCGGCAATCCGCGCTACATGACCGACAACGCCGGCGCCGGGTTCGGGCCGATGCTCACCGATGCGCAGCGGCATCAGTTGATTGCACTGCTGGGATAGCTGCCTGCCCGCGATAACGCAATGCCTCGACCAGCAACGCAAACGCCGGCGCCGCCTGCCGTCGACTCGGGTAATACAGGTGATAACCGGCAAACGTCGGGCACCAGTCGGCCAGCACTTGCAGCAGACGCCCATCGGCCAGATAGGGCGCAACGATGTTTTCCGGAATGTAGCTCAGGCCAAAACCGTCAAGTGCGGCGTCGAGCAGCGGATACACGCCATTGAGGGTGACTTGCCCGGAAACCCGCACCTTGAGGCTTTCGCCGTCCTTCTCGAACTCCCAGGTGTACAGACCGCCGTTGGTGGGCAGGCGCAGGTTGTTACAGGCATGGGCGGTCAGGTCTCGTGGTGTTTGCGGCTGTTCACGCTTGGCGAAGTAAGCAGGGGCGCCGACCACCGCCATGCGCATGTCCGGGCCGATGCGGGTGGCAATCATGCCTTGCGCGACATCTTCGCCCAGCCGCACGCCGGCGTCGAAGCCTTGCCCGGCGATGTCAACGAAACCGTAGTCGCAGATCACCTCGACGGCGATGTCCGGGTATTGGGGCAGGAATTCCTTGAGCACCGGACGCAACAGCCAATTCAGCGAATGGTCGGTGGCACTGATGCGGATCCGGCCTGCGGGCGTCTCGCGCAGGTTGCTCAGCGCCGCCAGTTCCTGCTCGATCTCTTCGAAGCGCGGGCCGATGGTTTGCAGCAGATGTTCGCCAGCCTCGGTGGGCGAGACGCTGCGGGTGGTGCGCGTCAGCAAGCGCAGGCCAAGGCGCGCTTCGAGGGCGCGAATGGTATGGCTGAGCGCCGATTGTGAAACGCCCAGTCTGGCCGCGGCTTTGGTGAAGCTGCGCTCGCGGGCCACGGCAAGGAAGGCGAGCAGGTCACTGGCGTTTTCTCGAAGCATTGATGAGTGTCCTGCATAAGTTTTTTCGAATTCTAGTCGATTATCTGAAGAGTACGGCTCGCTAAAGTGACGCAAGTTCCCTGTAGGAGCTGCCGCAGGCTGCGATCTTTTGATGTTGTTTTTGAAAATCAAAGATCAAAAGATCGCAGCCGGCAGCAGCTCCTACAGGGAGGTCTCTTTCAGATTTGGAGTCTTGTGATGAATGCACATATCTCAGGCGTTACCGTCACCCCCAACGGCTCGCAACCGTCGGCCAAAGGCCCGACGGACTGGTTCACCGGCACCGTGCGCGTTGACGCACCGTTCAAAGGCAGCGATGCGGCGCGCGTCAGCGGCGCCACGGTGACTTTCGAGCCGGGCGCACGCACCGCGTGGCATACCCATCCGTTGGGTCAGACGCTGATCGTCACCGCCGGTTCAGGTTTTGTGCAGGAGTGGGGGCAACCGGTTCGCGAGATCCGCCCCGGTGATACCGTGTGGATCGCGCCGCAGGTGAAGCACTGGCATGGCGCCGCGCCGACCACGGCGATGACGCACATTGCGATTGCCGAGGTGCTGGACGGTGCTGTGGTGGAGTGGATGGAACAGGTGAGTGCTGAGCAGTATTTGCGATCCGAGTGACGCGGCTCCCTCACCCCAGCCCTCTCCCGGAGGGAGAGGGGGCCGATTGGGGGATGTCTGTGAGCACTACGCTGAGTCCATAATCGACACGGCCTCTCATTTCGGCGCATCCCATAAGACAACTCGGTCAGTCCCCTCTCCCTTTGGGAGAGGGTTAGGGTGAGGGGCTTTTCCAGGTTGCTCAGGTCATCTCCGGCAACGAATCGAGGATCTTGTCGAGGGTGATCGGATACTCACGCACCCGCGCCCCGGTGGCGTTGTAGATCGCATTCGCCACCGCCGCACTCACGCCGCAAATCCCCAGTTCACCCACCCCCTTGGCTTTCATCGGTGATGAAATCGGATCGGTTTCGTCGAGGAAAATCACTTCCTGATGCGGGATGTCAGCATGCACCGGCACCTCGTATCCAGCCAGGTCGTGATTGACGAAAAAGCCCAGCCGCTTGTCCACCGCCAGCTCTTCCATCAGTGCCGCGCCGACGCCCATGGTCATCGCCCCGATCACTTGGCTGCGCGCGGCTTTCGGGTTGAGAATCCGTCCCGCCGCGCACACCGCAAGCATGCGCCGCACGCGGACTTCGCCGGTCGCTGCATCCACCGCAACTTCAACGAAATGCGCGCCGAAAGTCGACTGCTGATACTGCTTGGCGAGGTCGGCGAATTCGATGCTGTCCTCGGCCTCGACCTCGCCATCTTTTGCGGCATCGCGCAGCGGCAGGGTCTTGCCGCCGGCGCGGACCTGACCGTCGGCGAACTCGACGTCGCTGCCGCTCATGCCCAGTTTGCCGGCGACCGCTTCGCGCAGTTTCATGCACGCGGCGTAGACCCCGGCCGTCGAGCAGTTACCGCCGAACTGGCCGCCGGAGCCGGACGACACCGGGAAATTCGAATCGCCCAGGTGCACCGTCACATCCACCAGAGGCACGCCCATCATCTCGGCCGCGGTCTGGGCGATGATGGTGTAGCTGCCGGTACCGATGTCGGTCATGTCGGTTTCCACCGTGACCTTGCCGTCGCGCTCCAGCCGTACCCGGGCGCCAGATTTCAGCAGCAGGTTGTTGCGAAACGCGGCGGCGACGCCCATGCCGATCAGCCAGCGACCCTCACGCCGGCTACCGGGTGTGGCGTTGCGCTGGTTCCAGCCGAATTTCTCGGCGCCTGTCTGCAGGCATTCGATCAGGCGCCGCTGGGAGAACGGGCGCTCGGTTTTGACCGGATCGACCTGGGTGTCATTGAGGATGCGGAACTGCACCGGGTCGAGCTTGAGCTGCTCGGCCATTTCGTCCATGGCGATTTCCAGCGCCATCAGCCCCGGTGCTTCACCCGGCGCGCGCATGGAATTGCCCTCGGGCAGATCCAGCGGCGCCCGGCGCATGGTCACCCGGCGGTTTTCCCCGGCATAAAGCAACTGGCTCGGTTGCGCGGCGACCTCGACTTTGCCGTCCTTGAGGTTGCCCGACCAGCCTTCGTGGGCGATGGCGCTGAGCTTGCCGTCCGCCGTGGCGCCCATCCGAATGCGCTGGATCGTGGCCGGGCGGTGGGTGGTGTTGTTGGCCATTTGCGGGCGGGCGAGGGCGACTTTCACCGGGCGATTGGCCAGGCGCGCACCGAGGGCGGCGAGGATCGCGTCGGCACGAATGAACAGTTTGCCGCCGAAGCCGCCACCAATGTACGGCGAGATCAGGCGCACGTTTTCCTTGGGCAGGCCAAGGGTCGTGGCGACGTCACCGACGCTCCAGGCAATCATCTGATTGGAGGTCCACAAGGTCAGATGATCACCCTTCCAGGCGGCCAGCGTCGCGTGCGGCTCCATCATCGCGTGGGACTGATCGGGAGTGGTGTAGGTCTGGTCGAACTGCACCGGCGCAGCGGCGAAGGCCGAGTCGAAATCGCCGTGGGTCACGTCGGGCAACTCGTCGTCTTCGACACCCTGGTCGCGCACGTTGGCCAGTTCAAACTCGCCTTTGGCCGTGACGTAATCGACCTTGACCAATTGTGCTGCGGCGCGGGCCTGTTCGAAGGTCTCGGCGACCACCAGCGCCACGGCCTGGTGATAGTGCTGCACCTCGGGTCCGGCCAGCAGCGGCGCCGAGTTGTATTGGCCTTTGCCAAGCTTGCCGGCATTGGCGGCGGTGACGATGGCCAGCACGCCGGGCGCCGCTTGTGCAGCGTCGAGATCGATGTGGCTGATGCGGCCCTTGGCGATGGCCGAGCCGACCATGAAACCGTAAGCCTGATTCGCCACGGCCTGATGCTGCTCGTAAGCGTACGGCGCCTGGCCGCTGGTTTTCAGCGGGCCTTCGATGCGGTCGGTGGGCTTGCCGACGACTTTCAGTTGGTCAATCGGGTTGGTGGTGGCGGGCGTGTCGAACTTCATGCTTCATCCCTCGCTTGCGCCAACACCGAGCCGAGCGTGCGCTCGACCAGGGTCAGTTTGAATTGGTTGTCGTGGGTTGGCGTGGCACCGTCGAGCAAGCGTTCGCTGACGGCTTTTGCGCCTTTGGGCAGCAACGCGTCGGCGGCTTCCACCCGCCACGGTTTCGGCGCAATACCGCCGACCGCCACACGGCCGCTGCCGTCCTTTTGCAGGATCAGACCGACCGACACCAGCGCGAAAGCGTACGACGAGCGATCGCGCACCTTGTGATAAATGTGCGTGCCGCCAACCGGGGCGGGCAGGGTTACCGAAGTGATGAACTCGCCGGGCGTGAGGCTGGTTTCTATGTTCGGCGTATTGCCTGGCAGTTGATGGAAATCGGCGATGGCGATGCTGCGTGTGCTGCCGTCCGGCTTCACCGTTTCAACCTGCGCGTCGAGGGCGCGCATGGCAATTGCCATGTCGCTGGGGTGAGTGGCTATGCACGCGTCGCTGACGCCGATCAGTCCCAGTTGCCGACTGACCCCGCCAATCGCCGCGCAGCCGCTGCCGGGCTGGCGTTTGTTGCAGGCCTGATTGACATCATAAAAGTACGGGCAGCGCGTGCGTTGCAGCAGGTTGCCGGCAGTACTCGCCATGTTGCGCAACTGACCGGAAGCGCCGGCGAGCAAGGCGCGGGAGAGCAGCGCGTAATCCTTGCGCACGCGGCTGTCGGCGGCCAGATCGGTGTTGCGCACCAGCGCGCCGATGCGCAATCCGCCTTCAGGTGTGGCTTCGATCTGATCGAGGCCCAAGTGGTTGACGTCGATCAGGTGCAGCGGGGTTTCGATGTCGAGTTTCATCAGGTCCAGCAGGTTGGTGCCACCGGCGATGAACTTCGCGCCTTCAATCTGCGCCGCCAGCGTTGCGGCTGCGGCGGGGGAGTCGGCGCGGCTGTAATTGAACGCTCTCATGCTGGCACCTGCGCAACTTCAGTGATGGCTTCGATGATGTTCGAGTAGGCGCCGCAGCGGCAGATGTTGCCGCTCATGCGCTCCTGGAATTCGCTGGCGATCAGTTGTGGCGCCTCGGTCAGGCTGGGGCTGACGTGGCTGGGGATGCCCTCGCGAATTTCCTTGAGCACCGCCACCGCCGAACAGATCTGCCCCGGCGTGCAATAGCCGCACTGGTAGCCGTCGTGCTTGATGAACGCGGCCTGCATCGGGTGCAGGTTGTCGGGCATGCCGAGACCTTCGATGGTGGTGATCTCGCTGCCTTCATGCATCACCGCAAGCGTCAGGCAGGAGTTGATTCGACGGCCGTCGGCGATGACGGTGCAGGCGCCGCACTGGCCGTGGTCGCAGCCTTTCTTGCTGCCGGTCAGGTGCAGGTGTTCGCGCAGAGCATCAAGCAGGGTGGTGCGGTTGTCGACCTCAAGGGCTTGGGGTGTACCGTTGACGTTGATGGTCAGTTTGGCCATGGCGGGTTGCTCCAGACTGGCCGCGTAGGCCTTGAGGCTGATGAAAGGGGGCATTGCAAACGCGGTGGCGGTCACCGCGCCGAGGATCAGGAATCTTCGTCGGGAAATCGTCATGCTTCGATTCCTCTCTGGCTTAATCAGGACGGCAGGGATTGAAGGGCCCACTCGGGCACGCCGGCATGTTTGCCGGTCTCGTTCTTGGAATGACCTGTGCGGAGGGGAAAAGGTTTTTGCGGATTTGCGCTATAGAGTTATGCGCAGGATTCATTAATGAGCTGGGCGACGCTGACCTTGTGGGAGCGGGCTTGCCTGCGATGGGGTCGTGTCAGTCAGCATTGCTTGAATGACACACCGCCATCGCGGGCAAGCCCGCTCCCACAGCTATTGTGTTCAATGCCCGCCAACCACCATGTGCGTGAACGGCGCCACATACGCCTGCAACGTCACCAGCCCGCCGACCAGCACCGCCAGCACAATCGAGTGGAAGAACACGTAGCGCAGAATCTCGCCCTCATGCCCATACCAGCGGGTCGCGGTGGAGGCGACCACGATCGACTGCGCATCGACCATCTTGCCCATCACCCCGCCGGAACTGTTGGCCGCCGCCATCAGCACCGGGCTGATGCCCAGCTGTTCCGAGGTCACCCGTTGCAGTCCGCCGAACAGTACGTTCGAGGCCGTATCCGAACCGGTCAACGCGACGCCGAGCCAGCCGAGCAGGGTGCCGAACATCGGATAGAACACTCCGGTGGCGGCAAACGCCAGACCCATGGTGGCGTCCAGTCCGGAATAACGCGTGAGAAATCCCAGCGCGAGCATCGCGGCAATGGTGATCAGCGAAAACCGCACCACCCACAAGGTGCGCAGGTACTGCTTGATCAGTTGCGGGATCGAATAGCCCATCAGCAGGCCGCCGACAATCGCTGCCAGCAGAATGCCGCTGCCGGTGGCAGTGAACCAGGTGAACTTGTAGATCGCTTCCTCGGCTTTCGGCGCCGGCACCACCGGCGGGACTTTCTGCACTTGCAGGTGCAGGGTGGTGAAGGTCAGCGCCGGGGAGAAAATCGGGTTGGCCTCGTTCATCGGTTTGCCTTGTGGATCAAGTTTCACCGCGTGCGTTACCGGGTCCAGCGCCGGGCGCACATCGAAGATGTTCTTGAAGCCTTGGGTGCCCCAGGCAAACACGAACACGGTGAGGATGATCCACGGCATCCACGCGCGCATCACGGCGGGGCGTGCCTGATCGCTGAAGGCGGCGCTGGCGGTGACTTTTTCTTCCTCGACCCGGGAGTTGTCGACCCGCCCTGACAGGGCAGCCGAGGTGTACACCGTCGCCGGTTTCCAGACCCGCAGAAACAACGTCAGGCAGGCCATGGAAATCAGCGCGGCGATCACGTCCACCAGCATCGGCCCGTGGAAGTTCGAGACGAGGAATTGCGGCACCGCGAAGCTGACTCCGGCCACCAGAATCGCCGGCCAGATCTCCAGCATCTTGCGCCACCCGGCAAACGCCCAGATCAGCCAGAACGGCACCAGCACCGAGAAAAACGGCAGCTGCCGACCGACCATCATCGACAGCTCCATCTCATCCAGCCCGGTGACCTTGGCCAAGGTGATGATCGGCGTACCGAGTGCGCCGAACGCCACCGGTGCGGTGTTGGCAATCAATGCCAGACCCGACGCCGCCAGCGGCGAAAAACCGAGGCCGATCAGAATCGCCCCGGTCACCGCGACCGGCGTACCGAACCCTGCCGCGCCTTCGAAAAATGCACCGAAGCAGAACGCGATCAGCAGCAGCTGCAAACGCCGGTCATCGGTGATGCGTGCGAGGGAATCCTGCAGCACTTTGAACGAGCCGTTCTCGGTGGTCAGGCGGTGCAGAAAAATGATGTTGAGCACGATCCAGCCGATCGGCAGTAAACCATTGGCCGCGCCGAACAACGCCGCCGAACCGGCCATGCTCGCCGGCATGCCGAAGGCGAAGATCGAAATCAATAATGCCGAAGCCAGGGCGAGCAGGGCGGCGAGGTGCGCCTTGACGTGAAAGAACGCCAGCGCCGCGAGCATCACCACCACCGGCACCGCGGCCATGAGCGTGGAGATCAGCGGGTTGCCGAACGGGTCGTAGATTTGCTGCCAGACCATGATCCACCTCTGCTTGTTGTTATCGAGGCGCAGATCCTTTGCGTGGGAGTCGGTAAGCAGCAGTATAGGTGGCATTTCGCCGCCGCCCGGATGCAGCAAATGGGCCGATCAACGGTCGTGCCCGGGCAGTGAATCAAAGTCCTTTTGTCCGGTCGTATCAGCAGCTGCGCGCACTGCGTCCTGTGAAGGCGTGGGCAGTGACAGCCGTTCCGTCGTCAAGACCTTGGTTTTAGGGAAGTGTTGAATGAAGCGCGCTACAACGATGCTACTGACCGTGACCGCCGCCGTATTGCTGGCTGGCTGTGTGGCGGACTTTGATGATGATCACCGCCACGGGCGGCATTACGACCGCGATCATGGCCGTTACTACGATCATGACCGACGCTGGGATGACCGCGACGATGGTCGTCGCGACGGGCGTCGTTACTATCGTGATCGCGACGATGACTGAGTAGACATCAAAAGGGCGTTCCCGCAACGGGAACGCCCTCGCCGATTAAAAATGAGCGCTCGCCCGGACGCTGGAATGCGCAGGCGCGGTGGCCTCGAGATCCAGCAAATGGGTGGCGAGTATGTCGCTCAGAAAGCGGAACTGATCGTTGATGCCGACCACTTCATTGCTGAAGTGATTGCTCGCAGCGGGCATCAGCACATCGTCGAAATCTTCGTTGAACAGCAGCGCTTGCGTCTTGCGCGAGACGACCTGCTGGTCGTAATAGTTGCTGCCGAACACCGGGAAGCTCACGGAGAGGGTGATGGTGAGAATCATGATGGTTACTCCTCGTTGCGTCTCGGATGGCTGAATCGTGCCTTCGCCGGGCGGCGGGCGGAAGGCAATCGTGGCGATGGTGAATATCGACGGCGTTGATGGTTAATAGGTGTGGTGGATTGACTGGCCTCATCGCTGGCAAGCCAGCTCCCACAGGTTTTTCGGGTGTTCATTGGATTGATGGCCACTGAAGTTTTCCATGGGGCTTACAAGCCAGCTCCCACAGGTTTTCGGCTGTTCATTGGATTGATGTTCACAGAAGGGCTCTGTGGGAGCTGGCTTGCCAGCGATGGCGTCGGTACAGCCAACATCCTCGGAAACTGACACACCTATACTCAATGCTGTCTCCCTCCATTCAAGGACTCCACCACCGTGAACCTGCGTGCGCTGAGCCTCGCCGCATTGTGTCTGCTGGCTGGCTGCGCCTCCTCGGCGCGGGCCCCGGTGGCGCCGCGAGCGGTGGTGGTATCGCCGGCGACCTGGCAGCAGATCGACCGCGACATCGTCAGCGCCTCGCAGCAATCCACCGAGCAAGTCAAAGTATTTGCCCGGGGTTCGATGGAACATTGGCGCACTCGCGTCTATCAGCAAACTGAAGAAAATTTCATTCCGTGGTTCAGCAGCTACTGGACCCAGGAATGGCTGTCGATGAAAGTCAGTTGGTACACCATCAGTGCCGGCGGCGAGCAGGATGCGTCGGCCAAGCGTCTGGCGAGCTATCTGCTTGAGCAATATCAGGAAAGAGTGCTGGCACCGGTGGCGGTGGAGATCGATCCGGACGCGATCCTCGGTCAGGCCACGGCGTTCTACGCGCAACTGATGGCCCAGCAGATGCCGCTCATCGCCCAGCGCTACGGCGTGCCGGTGGCCCAGCTCAACGGGCGTCTGCAGAAGGTCCCGGCCATCGCCCTCGGGCCGCCGCCGGCGCGGGATGCGTCGCTGTATCAGATCATCAGCACCGAGCCGCTGAACACCTTGCCGGCATATGCCGCGCTGATCGACAAGATCCACACCGAGGGCGGCAGCAAGGGCATTGCCTCGACCGACGCCGGCATGGCCCCTGTGGCCAAACGCGCCAGTCAACGGATGGAAGCGGAAATGGCCCCGCGCGGAGCGGCCAGTGCGGTGGCGGCTGCGGCGGGCAAGTTGGTCGGCGGGGTGATCTCGATTGGGGTGGCGGGCATCCGCGCGATCATCCAGGCCAACGACCGACCCGACAGTGAAGCGCTGATTCGCAGCAGCCTGGGCAACACCTTCGACAAGGCCTGGGCGAAATTGCTGCAGAACCCGACCACCGGAGTTATGGCCGGAACCCTGCATATCGCCGGACAGGTCGAGGGCAGCCTTGGCGGGGGCGAACAACCGTCGGTCGGGCAGGGGCTGAATCGTGTCGAATGGCGACCTCCCGAATCGACCAATCAGCAGATCGAACCCAACGTGCAAGGAGAGTGATCATGGCTTACATCGATATTTTTGTAGCACCCGTGCCGAATGCCAATCGCGAACAGTACAAAAAACACTGTGAGATCGCCGCGAAACTGTTCAAGGAATACGGAGCGACGGAGGTGGTTCAGGGCTGGGGCGATGACGTGCCGGAAGGCAAAGTCACGTCATTCCCGATGGCGGTAAAACTCAAGGAAGGCGAAACGGTGTCGTCCGGCTGGCTGATCTGGCCCGACAAGGCCACCCGCGATGCCGGCATGGCCAAGATGATGGAAGACCCGCGCATGCAACCGGACGTCAACCCGATGGGGTTTGATGGGAAACGGATGATCTTTGGGGGCTTCAAGAACCTTCTTGAATCCTGAAGACCAGCGCAAATCCATTGTGGGAGCGGGCTTGCCCGCGAAGAGGCCGGCACAGCCTATATCTTCATGGCTGACCCACCGCATTCGCGAGCAGGGTCGCTCCCACAATGGAATGTGGTCACTCTGGAGAGGGGGTAATCCGGCAGCTTTTGCGGTGGCGGATTTCTTCCTCCGTCGGTCGTTCGCGGACGAATTCGAAGCGTGGTTCACCTTCGCTGTAATGCACCAGCCAGCCCCATTCCAGCTCGGTTTCATCCTGCCCTGGGCTGGGTGGTCGGGCCCACCAGGGTTCTTTGCTGAGGATCTCGCGCATGGCGACCTCCAGTTGGATGGCAATCCTTGAACTATAGCCGGCTGTCGCGAGTCGTCAGAGAAGGCCGTGTAGAATCGGCCGATCGACGAGCGAAGGAGCTGGCCCATGACCGATGATGCGCGCAGGGATGAACCGTTCAAGCGACTGTTTTTCGCCCTCGACTGCCCACCACCACAACGCAAGGCCATCGCTCAGTGGCGCGCCGATCTGCGCTTGAGAACCGGCAAAGCGGTGCCGGCGGATAACTTTCACCTGACGCTGCTGTTCCTCGGCGCGGTGCCGCTGGCGCAGATCCATGAAGTCTGCGAGGCCGCCGGCAAAGTACGCACGCCGGGTGAGCCATTGAAGCTTGCGCTGGATCGTCTGCAGGTCTGGCATCGCGCGGGGATCTTGTCTCTGGCGCCGGAGCAGGCGCCGCCGGCGTTGTTGCGTCTGGTGTATGCGCTGGAACAGGCGATGCTGCCGTTCGGTTTCGAAGAATCACCGCGCGAGTTCCGCCCGCACCTGACCCTGGCCCGGGACTACCGCGCAGCGGAACCGGAAGCCGCCACGCCGCCGGAGTTCTTCCTGCGTGCCGAGCGCTTTGCCTTGTTCGAATCGCACAAGGGCCGCTACCGGATCCTGCAGGATTGGCCACTGAATTGAACCCACAAAAAAAGGCGCCCGAGGGCGCCTGAAATTCACCTGAGCCGAGGGAGCCAGGTGAGGCCGTTCATTGCAGGGTGCAGCGGTGGTAAGGCGCTGCGTGAACGGGAAATCAATGATTCTGCGAGTGAACACCGACCCTGTGGGAGCGAGCTTGCTCGCGAAGGCGTCGGCTCATTCAACATCTGTATGGCTTGATCCACCGCTTTCGCGAGCAAGCTCGCTCCCACATTTGGATCTGCGCTTGGCCTATTTACCGAGCTTCACCCGCGTCCAGCCGCGGGTCATGATCCGCTGGGTGGCAATCGGCTGATCCGGCACCGCGTACAACGTCGCCATCACCGCCTGCGACGGGTACGAACCCGGGTCGTTGCGGATCGCTTCGTCCACCAGTGGCGTCGCCGCCGAGTTGGCGTTGCTGTAGCCGTTGCTGTTGGTGATCTCGGCGATGATGTCCGGGCGCATCAGGAAGTTCATGAACAGGTAGGCGTTATCGACGTTGGCGGCATCGCGCGGGATGGCGACCATGTCGTAGAAACTGCCGGCGCCTTCCTTGGGAATGCTGTAGTCGATCTGCACCTTGTTGCCGGCTTCCACCGCGCGGGCCTTGGCCTGCAGCACGTCACCGGAGTAACCGACCGCCACGCAGATGTTGCCGTTGGCCAGGTCCGAGATGTACTTCGAGGAATGGAAGTACGCCACGTACGGGCGGATCTTCATGAACAGCGCTTCGGCTTCGAGGATGTGCGCCTTGTCCTTGTCGTTCACCGGGTAGCCCAGGTAGTGCAGGGCAGCCGGGATCATTTCGGTCGGCGAGTCGAGGAAGCTGATACCGCAGGCTTTCAGCTTCTCGGCGTTTTCCGGTTTGAACAGCAGGTCCCAGGAGTTGGTCGGGGCATTGGCGCCGAGCACTTCCTTGACCTTGTCGGGGTTATAGCCGATGCCGATCGAGCCCCACATGTACGGGAACGCGTGAGCGTTGTCCGGATCACTGGCGGAGGCGTTTTTCAGCAGCACCGGGTTGAGATTCTTCCAGTTCGACAGCTTCGATTTGTCCAGCGGCTGATAGACCCCGGCCTTGATTTGCTTGGCCAGGAAACTGTTGGACGGCACGACAATGTCGTAACCGGATTTGCCCGCCAGCAAACGCGCCTCAAGGGTTTCGTTGCTGTCGAACACGTCGTAGGTCACCTGGATGCCGGTCTCGTCTTCGAACTTCTTGACGGTGTCCGGCGCGATGTAATCGGACCAGTTGTAAACACGCAGCACCTTGTCGTTGGCCTGGACGCCCGTGGCGATTGCGCCCATTAAGGACAGTGTCAGCAGAGTCCTGCCAAACATTTTCATCGGTGAAACTCCATTCTTTTTATTCAAAAACACAACACAAAACCTGATGTACACACATCTCTGTGGCGAGGGAGCTTGCTCCCGCTTGAGCGCGCAGCGCTCACAAGCTTTTGGGTCTGCTGCGCAGCCCAGCGGGAGCAAGCTCCCTCGCCACAAGAGCAATCTTGCATTAAGCAGTCGCTGCGGATCGCTGAGGCTGCCACGCCTCATTCGCCGTCTGATCCATCGCTTCCTGAATCGCCTTCTTGCGGCTGGCTTCTGCCTTGCGACCGAAGTACCAGACGAGGAAGGTCACCAGCGACACCGCCAGCAGAATCAGGCTGGCCACGGCGTTGATCTCAGGCTTCACGCCCAGACGCACCGCCGAGAACACTTCCATCGGCAGCGTGGTCGAACCCGGCCCGGAGACGAAGCTCGCCAGCACCAGATCGTCCAGCGACAGGGCGAACGACATCATCCCGCCCGCCGCCAGCGATGGCGCGATCATCGGAATGGTGATCAGGAAAAACACCTTGAACGGCTTGGCCCCCAGATCCATCGCGGCTTCTTCGATCGACAGATCCAGCTCGCGCAGGCGGGCGGAGACTACCACCGCCACATAGGCTGCACAAAACGTCGTGTGAGCGATCCAGATGGTGACGATGCCACGCTCCTGGGGCCAGCCGATCAACTGCGCCATCGCCACGAACAGCAGCAACAGTGACAGACCGGTGATCACTTCCGGCATGACCAGCGGCGCCGTCACCAGACCGCCGAACAGCGTACGACCCTTGAAGCGCGTCACCCGTGTCAGGACGAAGGCGGCGAGGGTGCCCAACGCCACTGCGGCAATCGCGGTGTAGCAGGCGATTTCCAGCGAGCGCACCACCGAGCCCATCAGTTGCGTGTTGTCGAGCAGGCCGACGTACCACTTCACCGACCAGCCGCCCCACACCGTCACCAGTTTCGAGGCGTTGAACGAGTAGATCACCAGAATCAGCATCGGCAGATAGATGAACATCAGGCCGAAGATCAACATGAACTTGGAAAAACCGAAGCGTTTCATCCTCGTGCCTCCATCTCTTTGGCCTGGCTGCGGTTGAACAGCAGAATCGGCACAATCAGGATCAACAGCATCACCACTGCCAGTGCGGATGCCACCGGCCAGTCGCGGTTATTGAAGAACTCTTGCCACAACACGCGACCGATCATCAGCGTCTCCGGGCCACCCAGCAGTTCCGGAATCACGAACTCGCCGACCACCGGAATGAACACCAGCATGCAACCGGCGATGATGCCGTTCTTGGCCAGCGGCACGGTGATTTTCCAGAAGTTGTTGAAGTTGCTCGAACCCAGGTCCGACGCGGCTTCCAACAGGCTCCCATCGTGCTTGACCAGGTTGGCGTACAGCGGCAACACCATGAACGGCAGGTAGGCATAGACCACGCCGATATACACCGCGGTGTTGGTGTTGAGGATCTCGATCGGGTGATCGGTCAGCCCCGTCCACATCAGAAACGCGTTGAGCAGACCGTTGTTGCTGAGGATGCCCATCCACGCGTAAACGCGGATCAGGATCGCGGTCCAGGTCGGCATCATGATCAACAGCAGCAGGACGTTTTGCGCTTCCTTGCTCGCCTTGGTGATTGCGTAGGCCATCGGGAAACCGATCACCAGGCACATCATCGTGCTCAGCGCCGCGACCTTCAGCGAACCGAGGTAGGCCGACAGGTACAGCTCGTCTTCGCCGAGCATGGTGTAGTTGCCGATGTTGAGCATCAGCTGGAATTTCTGTTCGGCATAGGTGTAGATCTCCGAGTACGGCGGGATCGACAGCGCGGCTTCCGAGAAGCTGATCTTCATCACCAGGAAGAACGGCAACATGAAGAACAGGAACAGCCAGATGAACGGGATGCCAATGACGAACTTTCGCCCGCTGGGCACCAGGCGCAGGCATTGCTGATTGAAGGTTCTCATGAGCGCAGTACCACGCCGCTATCGTCTTCCCACCAGACGTAGACCTTGTCGTCCCAGGTCGGACGCGCGCCACGGCGTTCGGCGTTGGCCATGAACGACTGGACGATCTTGCCGCCGGGCAGCTCGACGTAGAACACCGAGTGGCCGCCGAGGTAGGCGATGTCGTGCACCTTGCCTTCGGACCAGTTGTAGCGGGTCTCTGGCTTGAGGGTGCTGACAAGCATTTTTTCCGGGCGGATCGCGTAGGTGATCGACTTGTCCTGCACCGAGGTGCTGACGCCGTGACCGACGTAGATCTTCTGCTGCAGGTCCGGGCTGTGGATGATCGCGTGACCTTCAAGGTCTTCCACCACGGTGCCGTCGAAGGCGTTCACGTTGCCGATGAATTCGCAGACCATGCGGCTGACCGGCGCCTCATAGATATCGACCGGGCTGCCGATCTGGGCGATCCAGCCCAGGTGCATGATCGCGATACGCTCGGCCATGGTCATGGCCTCTTCCTGGTCGTGGGTCACCATCACGCAGGTCACGCCGACGCGCTCGATGATTTCCACCAATTCCAGCTGCATTTGCGAACGCAGCTTTTTATCCAGCGCGCCCATTGGTTCGTCGAGCAGCAACAGCTTCGGACGTTTCGCCAGTGAGCGGGCGAGGGCGACGCGCTGGCGCTGACCGCCGGACAACTGATGGGGTTTGCGTTTGGCGTATTGGGTCATGTGCACCAGGCGCAGCATCTCTTCGACGCGGGCGTCGATTTCGCTGGCGGGCAAACGGTCCTGCTTGAGGCCGAAGGCAATGTTCTGTGCCACGGTCATGTGCGGGAACAGCGCGTAGGACTGGAACATCATGTTGATCGGCCGCTCGTAGGGCGGCATGTCGGTGATGTCCACACCGTCGAGCAGAATCCGCCCTTCAGTTGGCCGCTCGAAACCGGCGAGCATGCGCAGCAGGGTCGATTTGCCCGAACCGGAGCCACCGAGCAGGGCGAAGATTTCGCCCTGATGGATCTCCAGGGACACATCGTCCACGGCCGTGGTTTCGTCGAACTTTTTGGTGACACGATCGACTTTCACCAGAACCTTTTTCGGTTGCTGGTGGCCTTCAAGTGCCTTCCGGTAAGTGCTGGAGGCGTTTGCCATGTGAAACTCCCAACAGGTTTCGTTCGCTCGGCCAACGTGGCCGGGCTTAAGTGGATTGCAAGCCTGCAGGTGCATTTCCGGTCGGATCACATTCTCTGTGGGAGCTGGCTTGCCAGCGATCGCGGTGGATCATTCCCCAACAATGTTGGAGGTGATGGCCTCATCGCTGGCAAGCCAGCTCCCACAGGGTTTTGCATTGATCTGACGGTTTTGCTCCGGCCATCCGGCTTGTTCGGCGCCGCCGTCCTGGCTGCCTGGGTCGTACTTGTTGTTATTACGGTTTGTTGTTTTCACGGATGACGGATGCGCACACGCGCAACCGCCGACCCCGTGGGGGCAGTAAACAGTTTTGAAATCCTGGGTGGTGTCAGCGCTGGTTGCGTCGCGCCGCCCGTTGCCGGCAAGCCTCACCGAACGCCTGGAAAATCTTCAGGTAGTTCGGGTTGTCCAGCACTTGCCATTCCGGGTGCCATTGCACGCCGAGGGCGAAGGTCGGACTGTGCTCGACCGAGATCGCCTCGATCAGCCCATCCGGCGCCACCGCTTCGGCACGCAGGCCGGGCGCGAGGCGGTCGATGCCCTGACTGTGGATCGAGTTGACCTGGAATTCGCCCGGCAACTCGAGCGCCTCGAACACACCACCGGCCAGCACGCTCACGGCATGCGCCGGTGCGTATTGCACGGCCACGTCCGGGCTGTCGGCTTCGCGGTGATCAAGCATGCCCGGCAACTCATGCACCTTCTGGTGCAGGCTGCCGCCGAAAGCCACGTTCATTTCCTGGAAGCCACGGCAGATGCCGAGTACCGGAACGCCCGCTGCAATGGCTGCACGCAATAAAGGAAGGGTGGTGGCGTCCCGCGCCGGATCGTGATCCGTGCCGGGGGCGCTGTCCGGGCCTTGATAGTGGAAGGGCTCCACGTTCGAGGGTGAGCCAGTCAGCAGCAGACCGTCGAGTTGACCCAGCAGGTCTTCGATTTCAGTCAGTTTGCCAAGGGAAGGAATGACGACGGGCAACCCCAGCGCCGCAACGCTGACAGCGCGAACGTATTTGTCGCCGCTGATGTGATAGGGGTGCAGGCCAATCTGTTTGACGCACGCAGTAACGCCGATCAATGGCTTGAATGCCATTTTTATTCACCTCGAAGTTTGACACTTGAACGAGCTTTTCCGGAGCTTAGCCTCGTTGATTTTAATTAACAACTGCCATGTAAAAAATTCTAAACGCCGCTCATCCAATCTTCATGATTCCAAGCCTTGCGGCGCCTGCATTGGCACGTGAGTGTTAAAAAAAGCCCGAAAAATAAACGCTGAACAGCTGGATGTTCGCTATTGACTTCACTTTGCCTTTCGGATTGACTGGCTCGGCGAAACAGCAGTGAACATAATAATTAACAGCTAAATAGGTGCATCATGTCGGTCCCTCTGCGTGCCGTTCAACTCAACGAAGCAAACGCATTCCTTAAGAAACATCCTGAGGTTTTGTACGTCGACCTTCTGATTGCAGACATGAACGGTGTGGTGCGCGGCAAGCGCATCGAGCGCACCAGTCTTCACAAGGTTTACGAGAAAGGCATCAACCTGCCGGCCTCGCTCTTCGCCCTCGACATCAATGGCTCCACCGTGGAAAGCACCGGTCTGGGCCTGGACATCGGTGACGCCGACCGCATTTGCTACCCGATCCCCGGCACCCTGAGCATCGAGCCGTGGCAGAAGCGCCCAACCGCACAACTGTTGATGACCATGCACGAACTGGAAGGCGAGCCGTTCTTCGCCGACCCGCGTGAAGTGCTGGCGAACGTGGTGCGCAAGTTCGATGAACTGGGCCTGACCATTTGCGCCGCGTTCGAACTGGAGTTCTACCTGATCGACCAGGACAACGTGAACGGCCGTCCGCAGTCGCCGCGTTCACCGGTCTCCGGCAAGCGTCCGGTATCGACTCAGGTCTACCTGATCGACGATCTCGACGAGTACGTCGACTGCCTGCAAGACATCCTCGAAGGCGCGAAAGAGCAGGGCATCCCGGCTGACGCGATCGTCAAGGAAAGCGCCCCGGCGCAGTTCGAAGTCAACCTGCATCACGTCTCCGACCCGATCAAGGCCTGCGACTACGCCGTTCTGCTCAAGCGTCTGGTGAAGAACATCGCCTACGACCACGAGATGGACACCACCTTCATGGCCAAGCCGTATCCGGGCCAGGCGGGCAACGGTCTGCACGTACACATTTCGATCCTGGACAAAGAAGGCAACAACATCTTCGCCAGCGAGGATCCCGAGCAGAACGCCGCGCTGCGCCACGCGATCGGCGGTGTGCTGGAGACCCTGCCTGCGCAAATGGCTTTCCTCTGCCCGAACGTCAACTCGTACCGCCGCTTCGGCGCGCAGTTCTACGTGCCGAACTCGCCGAGCTGGGGTATCGACAACCGCACCGTAGCAGTCCGTGTGCCGACCGGTTCGGCCGACGCCGTGCGTATCGAGCATCGTGTCGCCGGTGCCGACGCCAACCCGTACCTGCTGATGGCTTCGGTACTGGCAGGCATTCACCACGGCCTGACCCATCAGATCGAGCCAGGCGCGCCGGTTGAAGGCAACAGCTACGAGCAGAACGAACAGAGCCTGCCGAACAACCTGCGCGATGCATTGCGCGAGCTGGACGACAGCGAAGTCATGGCCCGCTACATCGACCCGATGTACATCGACGTGTTCGTCGCGTGCAAGGAAAGCGAGCTGGCCGAGTTCGAAAACTCGATCTCCGACCTTGAGTACAACTGGTATCTGCATACGGTGTGATGGTTTCGGCCCTCAAAAGCCAAGAGCCCCTCACCCTAACCCTCTCCCGGAGGGAGAGGGGACTGACCGGGGATGCTTGGGAAATCCTGCGACCTGAACCTGCTTTACCGAATCCATAATCGACTCGGTCATTCAGGTCGGCGCAACTCCCGAGACAACTCGGTCGGTCCCCTCTACCTCTGGGAGAGGGCTAGGGTGAGGGCAGCTATCTCAAGCCAGACACGACACCCCCAATTCCCCCTTGTCGAGCCACAACAATGACAACCACCCGCAACGACTGGGAACAACGCTTCCAGTCCCTGACCCTCGAATCCCGCGCGTTCATCAACGGCGAATATCGCCCGGCGATCAGTGGTGCCACCTTCGAATGCCTGAGCCCCGTCGACGGCCGTTTCCTCGCCTCCGTGGCCAGCACCGATGAAGCCGACGCCAACCTCGCCGTCGAAGTCGCACGCCAGTCGTTCAACTCCGGCGTGTGGGCCAACAAGGCCCCGGCCGAGCGCAAACGCATCCTGATCCGCTTCGCCGATCTGATCCTGCAACACCAGGAAGAACTGGCGCTGCTGGAAACCCTCGACATGGGCAAACCGATCAGCGACTCGATGAGCATCGACATTCCGGCGACCGCCAACGCGATCCGCTGGAGCGCCGAAGCCATCGACAAGATCTACGACGAAGTCGCTGCCACGCCGCACGACCAACTCGGTCTGGTAACCCGCGAGCCAGCCGGCGTAGTCGCGGCCATCGTGCCGTGGAACTTCCCGCTGATCATGGCCAGCTGGAAATTCGCCCCGGCGCTGGCGGCGGGTAACTCGTTCATCCTCAAGCCTTCGGAAAAGTCGCCGCTGACCGCGATCCGCATCGCCCAACTGGCGCTGGACGCGGGCATTCCGAAAGGTGTGTTCAACGTCCTGCCGGGCTTCGGCCACACCGTCGGCAAGGCGCTGGCGCTGCACATGGACGTCGACGTGCTGGCCTTCACCGGTTCCACGGCGATTGCCAAACAACTGATGATTTATGCCGGCCAGAGCAACATGAAACGCGTCTGGCTCGAAGCCGGTGGCAAGAGCCCGAACGTGGTGTTTGCCGACGCCCCGGACTTGCGCGCGGCAGCCCAGGCTGCGGCCGGTGCCATTGCTTTCAACCAGGGCGAAGTGTGCACCGCCGGTTCGCGCCTGTTGGTCGAACGTTCGATCCGCGAGCAATTCATTCCGCTGCTGGTGGAAGCGCTGCAGGCGTGGAAGCCGGGGCATTCGCTTGACCCGGCCACCACCGTCGGCGCCGTGGTCGATCAGCGTCAACTCGACAACGTGCTGCGCTATATCAGCATCGGCTGCGAGCAGGGCGCCGAACTGATCGCCGGTGGCCAGCGCACCCTCGAAGAAACCGGCGGCACTTACATCGAGCCGACGATTTTCGACGGCGTGACCAACGCCATGACCATCGCCAAGGAAGAAATCTTCGGCCCGGTGCTGTCGCTGATCACCTTCGACACCGTTGAAGAAGCGCTGCAGATCGCCAACGACAGCATCTTCGGTCTCGCCGCCGGCGTGTGGACCAGCAACCTGAGCAAAGCGCACACCTTCGCCCGTGGCCTTCGCGCCGGCAGTGTCTGGGTCAACCAGTATGACGGCGGCGACATGACCGCGCCGTTCGGTGGCTTCAAACAGTCGGGCAACGGTCGCGACAAATCGCTGCACGCGTTTGACAAGTACACCGAGCTGAAAGCGACCTGGATCAAGCTCTGATTTTCTACAGCGGCGGTCGCTCCTGATGAGCGACCCTCGGAGAACAATAAAATGAAGCAACAACACGTCAACAGCTACTACGCCGCCACCCGCAACGAAGTCATCGACTTCCCGACCCTTGAAGAGTCGGTCGAGTGCGACGTCTGCATCATCGGCGCCGGTTACACCGGCCTGTCCTCGGCCCTGTTCCTCACCGAGGCCGGCTACAAAGTGACGGTGCTCGAAGCAGCGAAAGTCGGCTACGGCGCCAGTGGCCGCAATGGCGGGCAACTGGTCAACTCCTACAGTCGCGACGTCGATGTGATCGAAGAGCGCTACGGTGACAAGACCGCAGAAATCCTCGGCAGCATGATCTTCGAAGGCGCCGACATCATCCGTTCGCGGATCAAGGACTACGACATCAAGTGCGACTATCGCCCGGGCGGCATTTTCGCAGCGATGAACAAGAAACAACTCAACGGCCTGGCCGAGCAGAAGCGCAGCTGGGAACGTTACGGCAACAAAAACCTGAAGATGCTCGATGCCGCTGACATCCGTCGCGAAATCGGCTCCGACGCCTACGTTGGCGGCCTGCTGGACATGCAGGGCGGCCACGTGCATCCGCTGAACCTCGCCCTCGGTGAAGCCGCGGCCATCGTGCGCCTGGGCGGCAAGATTTATGAGCAATCGGCCGCCGTGGAAATCAAGTACGGCGAGCCGAACGTCGTGCGCACCGCCAAAGGCCAGGTGCGCGCCAAATACCTGCTGATCGCCGGCAACGCCTACCTGCCGCAAGGTCTGGACAACCGCGTGACCGCCAAGAGCATGCCGTGCGGCTCGCAGATCTGCGTTACCGAACCGTTGACCGAAAAGCAGGCGCGCAGCCTGATCACCAACAACTACTGCGTCGAAGACTGCAACTACCTGCTGGATTACTACCGTCTCACCGCTGACAACCGTCTGCTGTACGGCGGCGGCGTGGTCTACGGCGCCCGTGAACCGGACGACATCGAACAACTGATCCGCCCGAAGATCCTCAAGACCTTCCCGCAGCTCAAGGACGTGAAAATCGACTACCGCTGGACCGGCAACTTCCTGCTGACCATGTCACGCATGCCGCAATTCGGCCGCATCGAGAAAAACGCCTACTACATGCAGGGCTACAGCGGTCACGGCGTCACCTGCTCGCACCTGGCCGGCAAACTGATCTCGGAAATGATCCGCGGCGACGCCGAACGCTTCGACGCCTTCGCCTCGCTGCCGCACATGCCAATGATCGGCGGGCGCACCTTCTCCGCCCCGTTGACCGCCCTCGGCGCCGTGTATTACTCGCTGCGCGACCGCTTCGGCATCTAGTTACCTCCCCGGCGGCGGTCCCGCACAGGCGCCGCCGGTTTTTTCACATGACCGGCAACACCACAAACCCTGTGGGAGCGAGCTTGCTCGCGAAAGCGGCCTATCAGCAAAAGAGATGTTGAATGTGCCGCCCATTCGCGAGCAAGCTCGCTCCCACAGGTCTTGTGCCTGACCCGCAATTACCCCCAGCAGGCTCATTTCACCCACCGTCCATCGAACCTGCTGAGCAACACCGGCAAACGTGATTTAATAGCCGCCTTTCACGGTTCCGGGACACGGGAGCAACGTGATCCGCGCCTTGCGCGGCACCCGCCACCCACCCCCATTACCCTTAAGTACTACTCACATAAGGCTGTCATGGATACGGGTTCTCGACTCAAACTAGTACGCGAAAGCTACAAACTCTCCCAGCGCGAGCTGGCCCGGCGTAGCGGCGTGACCAATGCCACCATCTCCCTGATCGAACAGAATCGCGTCAGTCCTTCCGTCAGCTCCCTGAAAAAGCTGCTCGAAGGCATCCCGATGTCCCTGGCCGACTTCTTCACCTTCGACCAGCCCCCGCGCGAACACCAATACGTCTTCCGCGCCAACGAACAACCCGACCTCGGCCGCCACGGCCTGCGCCTGCTGCTGATCGGCGCCTCCGTGCCGAGCCGCCAGATGCGCTTGCTGCGTGAGCAATACGCACCGGGCGCGAGCTCCGGCGAAGAGCCGATTGTTCACGCGGAAGGCGAGGAGTGTGGCTTGGTGACCCGTGGCACGGTCGAGTTGACGGTGGACGGGCAGGTGAGCGTGTTGAGTGCGGGGGACGGGTATTACTTTCCGACGACGCTGCCGCACAAGTTCCGGAATATCGGGGCGGATGAGGCGGAAATCATCAGTGCGAATACGCCGGCGAATTTTTGATCGTCGTCTGAAAATTTGTATTTTTTGTAAGGGAAGACGAAATGGAAAATGGTGCCTTCTGGAAACAATTAACCTTGCCTGTTGCTCTGTTTTTTCTGTTCCTGAGTATCGCAACGGTGGCAGGCATGCTCTGGTATTCCGAATCAAATGGTGTTGTTTTTCGGATCTGGGGCCAAGATTTTAGTGCTGTAAAAAATACGCCTAATGTTGACGGTGTGTTTGGCGAGAAAATAATTTCCCTTGAAAAGCGTATTTCCGAACTTGAAAAAGCAAAGCAACAAGTGGAAGTCAAGTCGCCGGAAAATACTGTGACAAAGCCTATAAACAAGACCCGTATCTTGAATGTAGGGCAGGGCCTGAAAGAAAGTACTTTGCCGTTTAGTGTATATGTAAAGTCAGCATCGGGCGGTGAAGGGTATTCGAGTTTTCTTATAGACGTTCAGACGCCGGAGTCTCCTTTGTATACGGTAAAAGTAACCAAGGGGTGGAGTCGAAACTTTGAAGTGGGGGCGCGGTCGTTTACTTTCAGCATCGTTGATGTTGATAAGAAACTTGCCACTATGACGGTGTTGTTGAAAGAGCTGAATGGTAGGGAGTGATTGCAGTGACATGCAGAAAAGGTGACGGACCTATTTATATGAGTCTGTCACCTTCAAATTTTCTAGCCTACGACATCAAATCCTCGTTGCTCTATAACTCGAAACACATCACTCACGTCTTGCACCATGATTCTGGCGATGGTCGGAACGTTCCTTAAGGCTGATGTCAACTTGATGGCGTGTCGCGACGCTCATTTCGAACGAATCACCCAATGCCAGGCTGTTTCCCGGCAAGCCCAAGGAAGTGTGAGATGAAACTGATTCTTGCGATGTTGTTGCTGTTCAGCGGTTATGTTTCCGCCAGTTGTTCCGGCATCAGTGATCACGACAAACGCAGTTATTGCCAGGCCCGGCAGGAAGGCAGCAGCTGTTCTTCCATCGGCGACCACGACATGCGTGCGGCCTGCGAAGCGGAGAAAGGTGGTTCGTGCTCAAGCATTAGCGATCATGACGAGCGCGCTTATTGCGAAGCCAAAAAGGGCAGTAGTTGTTCCTCCATCGGTGATCACGACCTGCGCGCGGCCTGCGAAGCGGAGATGGGCAGTTCGTGTTCAAGCATTGGTGATCATGACCAGCGGGCGTTTTGTGAAGCGAAAAAGGGCAGTAGCTGTTCGTCAATCGGCGATCATGATCTGCGCAGTCAGTGTGAGGCCATGAAACGCTGAATCCACCCGCCATTTAGAACCAAAAAGGGATACCCATCGGTGTCCCTTTTTCATGCGCGCTAAACGCCGCTATTTCGCCTTCCAATGCCCACCCCCGTTCTCACAATCAATTCGCGCCTGGGCCAAATGCTCCGCGTCGTAGTAATACGTGGTCACTTGGGCGTTGTCGGGGATGTTCAGCGCCTTGGCGTTTTTGTCTTTGCTGGTGGAGTGCGGGTTGGCCAGGGATTCCTGGGTGATCGTGGCGATACACGTGGCCTGATAGTGATCAGCGCAGTGGTCGACTTTGGTTTTAGTGCTGCTGAGCATGTCTTTGCTCTCATTGCTGCACGACCAGTCGATGGAGTTGACGGGCATGCCTTCATATTCATAGCAGCTGTGGGTTTCCACGGCTGACACCGAGGCGCTGGAGGATTGGGTCTGGACGTCGCAGCCTTCGGCCATGACGCAGGTGGGAATGACGGTGAAGGTGGCGATCAGGAGCAACATTCGGATGCTCATCGCGGAACTCTCCCATGGCCCCGTGTTTGATCGTGAGCGGGGCGCTTATGGTTTCGAGATAGGTTCGTCTCGGAAGGTTCCATCAACCATTCCGGTGAGAGTACGCGAAGGTGCTCCTGTTCAAATCACTCTGTGTCGTACATTAATTCTAACCTTTCGATCCACTCATCAGTTGCGCCAAACCTCGAATAATAAGATTGCTTTTCAATGTCACTTAATTGAGTGAAAAAACTGAAAAAGTAATTGTTGTCGTAATACTCTTGAGCACCTTGCATGCTGCCTCCCCACCAAGCAGGCTCGTAGCCTTCAAAAGCAAACCAAGGTGGAGGAACCGCAAATTTTTTGCGGTTAAGCATCGTTAAAAATTCAAGGCTATTAGTTATCAAACGAATCGTGACGGAGTTGAATTCTCTAGTAGATGCGAAGAATATCAGTCGGTCTCCGCTCAATGCGCTTTCGTATTCAAATACCGGAAGGTCATTGAAGGTTCTTTCAGTGTTTTTTCTGAAGTGAGATTCGACGAGTGATTCAAATTCAACCAAATCTTTAGGGTCGATTAGGAACTGCGAAAAAAATGCGCAGATATCAGCGCTTTCCAATGAAGTAGTGGGAGGCTGAGCGGGTAGGTTGGTATGATCTAACGGCCGAGAAAATAAGCTTTTAAGCTCCTGTTTGGTATACCCGACAATTTGCTCTTGCCTAGGTTCTGGCTTTACCAGTGCCATTATTTTTTTGATAAACCTCATGCGGCTCTCACTCTTGCATACATTCAGTTAGCTAAGGCGCACCAAGCATTAGGAGGAGGTTAGATCAGTAACTCGAGCAGCAGGTTTTCCTGACACGGTGAACATCCTTGTAAATACGCTGGTTTGGAAATGTTACACAAAAGAGGATGGGTTGAACCATTTCAGTTGTCCGTCTACATCTCATCGCCAAAGGTTCCCCCCATCGGCACCACGTCGTAGACTGCGAAACAAGTTGTAACGCCTCACCCACGGACGGAACCGCGCATGATCGAAATCGGCAGCCGCAACAACGCGCCCACGCCGCAGCACCCCACTCAAGACATCTACATTTTCAGCATCGACCAGTCCCGACCGGCTACACCGTTCTGCTTCGAGCAATCGATTGGCGGCGGGCATGCCGAGCAGGGCGGGGCGCGGTGGTTGGCGCTGGATGAGCTGGATGGCTGGCCCGGCGAATGGCGTGAGCATTTGAAGAAGGCCGATTGTGCGTGGGTGGCGCAGGTGATCGATGCGCATCCGGGGGCGGATCAGGCGATATTGGTTTCCGTGATTCTTGAACAACATTCCCAGCCAGTGGGGCGCTTGAAAACAATCGGCAACTGGCTCAAACGCAACATTCATGTCGGCGGCCGTTACGGCGTTTAAACCACGGAGACTCGCATGACTCAAACCCTCGAACGCGCTATCGCCATCGCTGCCACCGCCCACACCGGGCAGGTGGACAAGGGCGGTGCGCCGTACATTCTGCATCCGCTGAAAGTCATGTTGCGCATGAACTCGCTGGAAGAACGCATCGTCGCGGTGCTGCACGACGTGGTCGAGGATTGCGGCGTCAGCCTCGATGACTTGCGCAAGGAAGGTTTCAGCGAAGAGGTGCTGACGGCGATTGAGTCGGTGACCAAAGTGCCGGGCGAATCCTACGAGGATTTCGTCGAGCGCGCGGCGCAGAACCCGATTGGCCGGGTGGTAAAACTGGCGGATCTGGAAGAGAACAGCGACTTGTCGCGGATCGCCTCGCCGAGTTGGGAGGATCTGGAACGGGTCGAGAAGTATCGGCGGGCGATTGGGCGGTTGCGCACGTAAGAACGAATCCCCCCCTGTAGGAGCTGCCGCAGGCTGCGATCTTTTGATCTTGCTTTTAAAAAACAAAGTCAAAAGATCGCAGCCTTCGGCAGCTCCTACAGGGGAGTGGAATACATCAGGGAAATAGCCAGGAAGGCGAAGAATATGAAATCCATTCTGTGTTTGTTGATCGCTGCCGCTGTCGGCGCTGCGTTGCAGGTCAGCGGTGTTCCTCATGGCCTGTTGCTGGGGGCGATCCTCGTCACCGCATGGATCACCACGCGCAGCGGTTTTGCCCCCGCCACCCCGTATGGCCTGGGCTACATCCAGGTCACGCTGGGCATCGCTACCGGGCTGATGTTCGAGGCGTGGGACAGTGCGACGGCGTCGGCGATGTTGCCAAGCCTCGGCGTGTTGCTGATATGCCTGACCGTGCAGATTGCCCTCGCCGGATGGTGGCTGACCCGCGGCGCTGGATGGAATCGCACCGATGCGCTGTTGGCGGTGTACCCCGGCGCATTGGCGGCGGTGTTTGATTTGCTCGAATCGGAAAAGGCTTCGAGCAAGGTCATCATCGTGCACCTGATGCGCTTGTTGCTGATCACGCTGCTGGTGAGCTTTTTGATTCCCGGGCAAGCCTCGTTGACAGTGGTTGAAAGCGCTCCGTTGAGCACGGGTATGGCGTTGACCGTATTCGTACTGATTGGCCTGAGCGTGGTGCTCGGGCGTTTGCTGCTGGTGATCGGCGTGCCGGCGCCGTTCATGCTGACGGCGATTTTGCTGACGGCGGCGTTTGTGAAATCGGGATGGCTGCACGGCTTTCACATGCCGGACTGGAGCCTGAACCTGACGGCGCTGATTCTCGGCGTGCGGATCGGCTCGCGTTTTCAGGGGCTCGGTCTTGCGGAGTTGGGCCGCCATGGGCGGACGGCGCTGGTGTCGGTCGGCTTGATGATCGTGGTCGCGGCGGCGTTTGCCGAAGTGACGGCGCGCTGGCTGGGCAGTGATCCGCTGTCGCTGTGGCTGGCGTACATGCCGGGGGCGATCGAGACGATTGCGATTGTCGCGTTTGCCGGTGGGCTGAATGTGGTGTTTATCCTCACGCATCATCTGGCGCGGATGGTATTGCTGCACTTTGCGCCGGCGTTGTTGGTGCAGGTGCGACGAGCGCAGAAGGAAGTCTGAAGCACATCCCCCTGTGGCGAGGGAGCTTGCTCCCGCTGGGCTGCGAAGCGGCCCCAAACGCCGATGCCACGGTGTTTCAGGTGTACCGAAATCCCAGGTTTTGCGACGACTGCGTCGCCGAGCGGGAGCAAGCTCCCTCGCCACAAAGGTTCAGTGATCTTTACCGCGTGTGGGCGGCAAAGCCCTCTAGCCCCGGTGCAATACCTTCCTTCAACGTCAACGCCGGAATCTCATAATCGCCGGCATTCTGCTGCCGATACGCAATCGGCCGCGTGCTCCACAGCTCATCCAGACGCGTACCCAGCGCCTCGCAGGTCTCGGCAAACCGCGCTTGATCCATGCGGCTGGCGCGGTACACCAGGAAGGGCGGCACCACGTCGAAACCGGGGTAGAACAGCACGCCGTGCTGAATCGGAAACAGCAAATCATCAATCGGCCCGTTGATCCCGCGTGGGCTGTAATGCGAATCCCAGCCTCCGGTGGTGACCAGCAGCATCGCGCGTTTGCCTTTCATCTTGCCTTCGCCGTAGCGCTCGCCCCAGCGCGCATCGGAGTGTTCGCCGACACCGTAGGCAAACCCGTAGGCATACACGCGCTCGACCCAGCCTTTGAGGATGGCCGGCATGGTGAACCACCAAAGCGGAAACTGCAGGATCAATGCGTCGGCCCACAACAGTTTTTCCTGCTCGCGGGCGATGTCGGCGGACTGCCGGCCCTGTTGGTAAGCCAGTTTCGAATCGATCGAGGCGTGGAATGGCCGGCTTTCATCGCGACCGGGAGCGTCATCGGCGTCGATCGTGGTCTTCCAGTTCATCGCATACAGGTCGGAGACCTGCACGGTGTGGCCGGCGGCTTGCAGGCGCTGGACGGTGAAGTCCCTGAGCGAGCCGTTGAGCGAAGTGGGTTCGGGGTGGGCGTAGACCAGTAGCACATTCATGGGGCAACTCCTTGGTTGAATGCAGGCAGGATCAATCCTTGATCGGTATATTGGAAATGAATGTCTGATATGTCAGGTATAGCCATGAATAATTTACGACGTCTGGATATCAACTTGCTGTTGACCCTAGACGTGTTGTTGGCAGAACACAACGTAACCCGCGCCGCAGAGCGGTTGAGCCTGTCGCAGCCGTCGGTCAGTGTGCACCTGGCCAAGCTGCGTGAGATTTTCGGCGACCCGCTGTTGCTGCCCGGACCACGGGGCATGCGCCCGACGGCGCGGGCCGATGAACTGCGCGAGCCGTTGCGCGAGGCGCTGGAAGCACTGGAACGCGCGGTGGCGCCGGCCAGCGCGTTCGATCCGGCGCAGGCCCGCCACATCTGGAAAGTCGCGGCGACCGATTACGGCGAGTCGACGGTGGTGCTGCCAGCCCTCAGCGGTTTGCGCACTCAGGCACCGGGCACGCGGCTGGCGGTGCTTGATCTGGTGCCGGCGCAGTTGGCCAGGCAGGCGGAGCAGGGCGTGTTTGACCTGGCGCTGCACATCACCGAAGACGCGCCGCTGGATCTGCATCAGCGGGTGCTGTTCACCGAGCATTACGTGTTGGCCGGTCGCGTCGGGCATCCGGGGTTGAAGCGTAAGCCGACTCGCGAACAGTTCTGCGCGCTGGAACACGTGATGGTGTCGCGCGAGGGCGGGGGCTTTTTCGGGGTCACCGACAAGGCGCTGGCCGAGGTCGGTCTGGCGCGCAAAGTGGTGCTGTCGGTGCCGCATTTTCTGATGGTGATGTCGGTGCTGGCCAGTACTGATCTGGTGGCGATGCTGCCGTCACGGCTGGTGCGCGGCAACCCGGCGTTGCAGGTGGTGGACGCACCGCTGCAGGTGCCGGGCTACGAAATGGCAATGTTCTGGGGCGAGCGCGCGCACCGCGATCCGGCGCACAAATGGCTTCGCGAGCATCTGGCGAAGTCGGTATGACGGATCAGGCGTGGCCCAGGGCAATCGCAAAAGACACCACGATCATGCACGCAAACGCAAAATTGAGATTCATCAGCTGTTCATCCTGAGCCTTTTTAAAGTGAGGCCATTCTGAACAGGCGCCGTGCAAAGAAAAAATTCGGCCTGTTGATTCCAATGATCGAAACAATTGATACCCGCCGGTTTGTGTTTGCCCGAGGCTTTCGCTAGTCTCGGCAAAACCTGCAACTACAAGCACAAACAGGCAAAACCATGCACGATCATTCGGTCACCGAACTGCCCTCCCTGCGCCGGCAGAAAATCCTCCTGATCCTCGAGCGCGACGGCAAGGTCATGGCCTCCGAGTTGAGCCAGCATTTCGCCGTGTCCGAAGACACCATCCGCCGCGACCTCGCCGAACTGGACAACGCCGGACTGGTGCAGCGTGTGCACGGCGGGGCGCTGCCAAGGCCCAAGGACAGCGGCAAGGATTACTTCACCCGGCTGGAGGAGACCGATGAGGTCAAAGTGCAGTTGGCGCAACGGGCGGCGCGAGAGGTCGAGGACGGGCAGATTGTGCTGTTCGATTCCGGCTCGACCGCGTTGCAGGTGGCGCGTTCGCTGCGGGCGGATATCCAGATCACCGCGGTGACCGCCGCACCGATGACGGCCATTGCGTTGTCTGAGTACAAGGGCGTGAAAGTGATTCTCGCCGGAGGGCAACTGAACCCGCGCACGATGGCGGCCGGCGGGCACGAGGCGGTGCGCATGCTGGCCGGGATCAAGGCGGATCTGGCCTTTACCGGCGTCTGCGCAATTCACCCGGAAGTGGGCATCACCTCGCTGCACTTCGATGAAGTGCCGGTGAAACAGGCGCTGCTCGACAGCGCGACGCGGGTGATTGCGGTGACCACGGCGGACAAGCTGGGGGCGGTGGAGCCGTTTGTGGTGGCGCCGTGCACGCGCCTGCATACGCTGATTACCGAGCGGCATCTGGCGTCGGGCAGTGTCGAGGATTATCGGCGGTTGGGGATTGTGGTGGAGCAGTTGCCGGACTGAGGTTTTGTGCGGAGGCTGATGGCCTCATCGCTGGCAAGCCAGCTCCCACAGGTTTTGGTGGTGTACATAATGTTGAGTACGACACGGACACTGTGGGAGCTGGCTTGCCAGCGATGGGGCCAGTGCGATCAACGCAATTTTTCAAGCATCTGGTAATACCACATCCCCGCCGCCAGCAACGGATTGCCCAGCAAATCCCCCATCGGCACCCGAATGTGCTGGCACTGCGCAAACGTGTCGAACTGTTCCATCTGCCCGGTGATCGCGCGGCTCATGATTTCGCCCATGATGTGTGTCGTCGCGATGCCGTGTCCCGAGTAGCCCTGGCAATACCAGACGTTGTCCGAGAGCTTGCCCAGTTGCGGGATGCGGTTGATCACGATGCCCATCGCGCAGCTCCATTGATAGTCGATCTGCACCCCTTTAAGCGCCGGGAAGGTCTGCTCGATGCACGGGCGCAGTTCGGTGGCGATGTCCCGTGAATCCTTGCCGCTGTAGTTCGCGCCGCCACCGAACAGCAGGCGCCCGTCGGCCGTGAGGCGGTAGTAGTCGAGGACGAAACGGCAGTCGTACACCGCGAGGTCTTCGGGGTTGATCTGCCGCGCCAGATCACCCAGCGGCGCGGTGGTGACGATACCGCCCATGGCCGGGAAAATCTTGCCCTTGAGCTGGCCCGGTTCGAGCTTGTGATAGACGTCACCGGCGAGCATGACCTGATTGGCGTCGATCTGGCCGTGGGCGGTGCGTACGCCCGGGCTCTTGCCGTGAATGATCTCCAGCACTTCACTGTTCTCGAAGATCAGCGCGCCAAGACTTTCTGCCGCCCGCGCTTCGCCGATACACAGGTTGAGCGGGTGCAGATGCATGTTGCGCGTGTTCTTGATTGCGCCGTGGTAGAGGTCGCTTTGCAGCAGGTCGCGCATTTGACTGCGGTCAAGCAGGCTGACTTCGTCGCCGAGGCCGCGACGCACGGCTTCCTCGTAATCATTGCGCAAACCGGCCATGTGGCTCGGCTTGTAAGCCGCGTGCAGATGACCGTGTTTGAGGTCGCACTGAATGCCGTACTTCTCGACCCGCTGCCGGATGATTTGATGCCCGCGCCAGCGCAGGTGCCAGATGAAATCGTCGACCTCATCACCGAGTTTCGGGCGCATCTGTTTGCGCATCGCGCCGTCGCCTGAGAGGCTACCGGTGACTTGTCCGCCATTGCGCCCGGTGGCGCCCCAGCCGATCTTGTGGCTCTCGACGATGGCAACTTTCAGGCCTTTTTCGGCGAGTTCGACGGCGGTGGCGACGCCGGTGAAACCGCCGCCGATGATCACCACATCGACTTGATGTCGGCCTTGCAGGGTCGGGTAGTCGGTGTCCTGTTGAAGGGTGGCGGTGTAGTAGGAATTGCAGCGTTGGGTCATGTTGGTGTCCACACAAAATTCGGGAGTCAATTCGAGGACCCTGTGGGAGCTGGCTTGCCAGCGATAGCGGCGTATCAGTCACCAGAGATGCTGAATGTGCCGGCCCCATCGCTGGCAAGCCAGCTCCCACAGGATTCAGGGTGTATGTCAGGCTTCGGTCAGGTACCAACGCCAATCCTGCTCACCCACCTCGGCCATGAACTGCCGGTATTCGGCACGCTTCACCGCCAGGTACACGCCAAGAAATTCCTGGCCCAGGGCATCCCGCGCCCATGCAGAATTTTCCAGCGCCTGGAGCGACGTCAGCCAATCGGTCGGCAGCAGTTCCTTGGCTTGCGCGTAGCCGTTGCCCTCGACCGGCGCACCCGGATCGAGGTTTTCACGAATCCCGCGATGGATCCCGGCAAGGATCGCTGCCGCCGCCAGATACGGGTTGGCGTCGGCGCCGCAGATGCGGTGTTCGATGTGCCGGGTGTTGGCCGGGCCGCCCGGTACGCGCAGGCTGACTGTGCGGTTGTCGACGCCCCAGGTCGGCGCCAAAGGCGCATAGCTGTTGGCCTGAAAGCGGCGGTAGGAGTTGGCGTTGGGGCAGAACAGCAGCAGCGTATCGAGCAGCGAGGCGAGCATGCCGCCAATCGCCGTGCGCAGCAGCGGGGTGCCGGCCGGATCCTCGGCGGCGAACAGGTTGCGTCCTTCGCCATCGGCGAGGCTGACGTGCATGTGCATGCCGGTGCCGGCCAGATCATCGAACGGCTTGGCCATGAACGTCGCCTGCATGCCGTGCTTGTGCGCCACCGCTTTGACCAAACGTTTGTAGCGCACTGCCTGATCCATCGCGACCAGTGCGTCGCCATGTTCGAGGGTGATTTCCACCTGTCCTGGCGCATATTCCGAGATCGCCGTGCGCGCCGGAATGCCGTGCAGTTTGCAGGCGCTGTAGAGGTCGGCGAGGAACGGTTCGATCTGCTCCAGTTCGCGCAAACCGTAGACCTGAGTGTGTCGCGGTCGGCCGCCATCGGCATCCAGCGCCGGTTGCGGACGGCCGTTGTGATCGCGTTTGGCGTCGAGCAGATAGAACTCCAGTTCGCACGCCATTACCGGGTGATAACCCTCGGCCTTGAGGCCGTCGATGACCTTGATCAGCAGATGACGCGGGTCGGCGATGCTCGCTGGCATTCCCTCGGTCGGGTGCATGCTGACCTGCACCGCCGCGGTGGGAATCTGTCGCCACGGCAGGCGCACCAGACTGCCTTCGAGCGGGTAGGCGCGGCAGTCGATGTCGCCGACGTCCCACACCAGCCCGGAGTTTTCCACATCCTCGCCCTGCACGGTGAGGCCGAGGATGGTGCTGGGTAGCGGGCGACCGCTCTGGTACACGGCAAGCAGTTCTTCACGGTGCAACAACTTGCCGCGTGGCACGCCGTTGGCGTCGAGGATGAACAGCTCGATCATGTCGATATCGGGGTTCTGTTCGAGGAACAGGTGTGCGTCTTCGATGGCTGCGAATTTCATGGTCAATCACTCACGATGGCGCCGCACAGGCGCGCAGATTCGGGCCGGGCGCATTGAAGGCGTCCCGGCAGGGATATCAAATGGAGATCAGTCAGACGTGACACAGAACCTGTGGCGAGGGAGCTTGCTCCCGCTGAGGCGCGAAGCGCCTCTCGCTTTTTGATTCAAGGGCAGGGGACTGCTACGCAGTCCGGCGGGAGCAAGCTCCCTCGCCACAAATGGATTTTCTGACTGTCGGAATCAGCAGGCGATATCCGGCGGGCGTGCGGAGTGACGCAGCTTGGAACGGCGCAGGGCCATGGGGAGATTGACGATGCGATTCATGCACGGCCCCTGTGACAGGGGGCGCACACAGCGGAGACGTTCAACCTTTCTGGTTGTTGTGGTGACGTACTCATAACGCGTGTTTCCGTTGGCGGAAAACGTCGGTGGCGGGGCATACCCGCCGACCGGTGTGCCCGGATAGTAAGGGGCAATCTGCGGGCCTGTAAACCGCTGATTGCGCCCCGGCACCGTTGGACGACGTTCAGCGCAGCAGGTGAAAGCCCAGCCCGGCAAGGGCGCAAACGATCAACACTTCGATCACCCCGCGTTTGAAAATGAACAGCGCCAACGCCGCCAGCAGCGCCAGCCCGATCGAAAACAGATCCGGATGCCCGGCGAAACCGCTCGGCCAGAACACGTGATACGCGAAGAAACACGCCAGGTTGAGGATCACCCCGACCACCGCCGCGGTGATCGCGGTCAACGGTGCAGTGAACTTCAGTTCGTTGTGGGTCGACTCCACCAGCGGCCCGCCGGCGAGGATGAACAGAAACGAAGGCAGGAAGGTGAACCAGGTCACCAGCGTCGCTGCCAATGCGCCGGCGGCGAACGCATGTTCCGCGCCGAATGCCGGTTGCACGTAGCCGCCAATGAAACCGACAAACGCCACCACCATGATCAGCGGGTCGGGTGTGGTTTCGCCGAGGGCGAGGCCATCGATCATCTGCGTCGGCGTCAGCCAGCCGTAATGCCCGACCGCGCCTTGATAGACATACGGCAACACCGCGTAGGCGCCACCGAAGGTCAGCAGTGCGGCTTTGGTGAAGAACCAGCCCATTTGCGTGAAGGTGCCGTCCCAGCCGAACAGCGCGGTCAGCAGGCCCATCGGCAAACACCATAACGCCGCGCCGATCAACAGCAGGCGCCACAGCTTTGGCAGGCTGAATCGCGCATGCTCAGGCGTCGGCGTGTCGTCATCGATCAACGCCGGGCCGAAGGATTGGGCGTTGCTGCGCTGGCCGCCGTTGTTGAAGCGCTGCGGCGCCAGTCGCCCGCCGAGATAACCGATCAGTGCCGCGCCGAGCACAATCAGTGGGAACGGCAGATTGAAGGCAAAAATCGCCACGAATGACGCCCCGGCGATCGCCCACAACCAACTGTTTTTCAACGCCCGCGAGCCGATACGGTGCGCCGCGTGCAAGACAATCGCGGTCACCGCCGGTTTGATCCCGTAGAAGATTCCAGCGACCACCGGCACGTCGCCGAAGGCGATGTACAGCCACGACAGCGCAATCAGAATAAACAGTGACGGCAATACGAACAGTGCCCCGGCGATCACCCCGCCCCAGGTGCGATGCAACAGCCAGCCAATGTAGGTCGCCAGCTGCTGGGCCTCGGGGCCGGGCAGCAACATGCAGTAGTTCAGCGCATGCAGAAACCGTCGCTCGGAGATCCAGCGCCGGCGCTCGACCAGTTCCTGATGCATGATCGCGATCTGCCCGGCCGGGCCGCCGAACCCGATGCAGCCGAGCTTGAGCCAGAAGCGCCAGGCCTGGCGCAGCGTTACGGGAGCGGGTCTGGGCAAATCTTCGGGTGAGGTGTTCAAGCGCGGCGCCTGCGGTGGATGTTGTCGAAGCCGCTATCTAAGCAGTTTTTTGTTAAAGTGTGGTGTCAGTCTTGACCCTTTCCAAACAACTTGCGTGCCTCGGCGAAGCACTTCTCGGCGATCGCCGAACGCGGTTCGGTCTTGCGCATCACCAGCCCCAGCGGTGCCAGCACACTGGCATCCGGCAATTGCATGAACGACAGGTGTTCGATCGGCTCTTCCAGCCCGCTGTCCAGCGGCATGATCGAGCAACAGAAGCCCTGATGAATGGCCTGCAACAGCTGATAGGTCGAATCGCTTTCCAGGATCGGCTGCGGATTGAGGCCGCGACTGCGGAAACTCAGGTCGATGGATTTGCGGTAATGCATGCCGGTGGTGATCATCCCCAACGGCAGTTCGGCGGCGTCTTCCCAGCTGATGTCAGAGCCTTCGAAATGGAAGTGACGGTTGTCGTAAAGCAGCCCGACGCGGGTTTCGCCAATCTCGAAAAAATCGAAATAGTTGTGGTTGACGTGGTCGAGGTAGCACACGCCCAGGTCCAGTTGATTGTTGCCAAGCTCGGCGATGATCTCGTCTGAACTCCCCGACGACAGACTGAATTTCAGCTCGGGATACGTGCCGGACAAGCTCTGGATGTAATTGATCGGGTTGAAGTTGCTCAACGGCACCAGGCCCAGGCGCAGGCTGCCGACCAGTTGCCCGCGGCACGCTGCGGCTTCGGCAAACAGGCCGTCATGCGCGGCCAGCAGCGTGCGGGCCCAGGCCAGCACTCGTTCGCCGGCCTCGGTAAACCCTTCAAAGCGCTGGCCGCGATTGACCAGCACCAGATCCAGCTCATCTTCCAGATTGCGCAGACGCATCGACAGGGTCGGCTGGGTAATGTGGCAGCGGGCGGCGGCCTGGCCGAAGTGTCGGGTTTCGTCCAGCGCGATCAGGAACTTGAGTTGTTTGATGTCCACGAAAGCACCTGCTCGTTGAAATTTGAATGGGCTGTTGACGCAGAGGCGCGCCGCGCATGGAAAACGCGAGGCGCGACAATCACATTTGCCTCGGGTCGCGTCCAATCGGAAGCGTTGAAAAGCCTATCGATCAGCTCTATCGCCCATGGTTTCAAAGGCGTTGGCCAAGGTCAACGGGAGCGATAGAGCAGATCGATAATGCGGTAGGTCAGAGTGATTAGACAGTCCTCACAAGTGGCACTTAGGCTGCTCGGCAATCTGATTGACTATTGCCGGAGATTCCATGAGTGCGAAAGCGGATGCCCTGTTTGTGCCCCTGAACATTGCCGTACTGACCGTCAGCGATACTCGCGATTATGCGAGCGACACCTCCGGGCAATTGTTGGTCAGCCGTCTGCTGGAGGCCGGTCACACTTTGAGCGAACGCAATCTGCTCAAGGATGATCTGTACAAGATCCGCGCCCAGGTCGCCCATTGGATTGCCGACGACAGCGTTCAGGTGGTGCTGATTACCGGCGGCACTGGCTTCACCGGGCGCGATAGCACACCGGAAGCGGTGGCCTGTCTGCTCGACAAGCAGATCGACGGGTTTGGCGAGTTGTTCCGCGCCATTTCGATTCTCGACATCGGCACGTCGACCGTGCAAAGCCGCGCGCTGGCAGGGCTGTCCAACGGCACGCTGGTGTGCTGCCTGCCAGGTTCGACCGGTGCCTGCCGCACGGCGTGGGAAGGCATTCTTGCCGAGCAACTGGACAACCGCCATCGCCCGTGCAACTTCGTGCCGCACCTCAAATCAGTGAACGCCTGCGGGCCACGCGGATGAGCAAGGCGGCGTTGATGCCGGTCGAAGACGCCCTCGACCAACTGCTCGGCATGGCCAATGAGCAACGATTGGCCGACAGCGAAATGCTGCCGCTCGACGAGGCGCGCGGGCGGGTGCTCGCCAGTGATCTGGTGGCGACGCTCGACCTGCCGCCGTGGCCGAACAGTGCCATGGACGGTTACGCGTTGAACCTGGCCGATCTGCATCGCCAGCCGTTGAAGGTGTCGCAAAAGGTTTACGCCGGCCAGGCGCCGGACGCTTTGTTGCCCGGCACCTGTGCGCGGATCTTTACCGGCGCACAGGTACCGCTGGGTGCCACTTGCGTCGAGATGCAGGAGAACGTCGAAGTGCTGGACGACGGCCGCGTGCGTTTCTTGCAGCCGCTGAAGGCGGGGCAGAACATTCGTGCACAAGGCCAGGAAAACCGCATCGGCGACATTCTCCTGCGCGCCGGCAAACGCCTCGGACCGTTCGAACTGGCGGTCGCCGCCGGGCAAGGGTTGGCGCAGTTGCACGTGGTGCGGCGCCCGCGCGTGGCGCTGCTGTCGACCGGTGACGAACTGGTCGAACCGGGCCAGCCACTGCGCCCCGGCAGCATCTACAACAGCAACCGCGTGTTGCTCGGTCATTGGTTGCGCGAGCTGGGCTGCGAAGTGATCGACGCCGGAATCCTCCCGGATCGCCCGGCGCAGACGCGGCTCAAGCTTGAACAACTGCAAGTGGCGGCCGACTTGATCCTGACCACGGGTGGCGTGTCTGTCGGTGATGCCGATTGCCTCGGGCAGGTGTTGCGCGAGGACGGCAAGCCGCTGCTGTGGAAACTGGCGATCAAACCGGGCAAGCCGCTGACCGTGGGGCATTTCGGCAGCGTGCCCGTGATCGGTCTGCCGGGCAATCCGACCTCGGCGCTGGTGACCTTCGGCCTGCTGGCGCGGCCATATCTGCTGCGCATTCAGGGCGTGGAAGAGGTCATGCCGTTGAGCTTTACGGTGAATGCCGGGTTCGACTGGAGCAAGGCCGGCAGCCGTCGAGAGTACCTGCGGGTGCGGTTGGAAGCGGGAAATGCAGTGCTGTACCCGAATCAAAGCTCCGGCGTTTTGCTCGGTGCGACCTGGGCCGATGGGCTGGTGGAAGTGCCGGAACATAGCACCCACCGCATCGGCAATCCGCTGCGCTTCATTCCCTTCAACGAACTCTTTTAAAGCGAAGGCTGCGATCTTTTTTGTAAGGCTTATGAAAACGTATCAACACTATCAAAATCTGTGGGAGCTGGCTTGCCAGCGATGAGGCCGTGTCAGCCAACATCAGAGTGACTGACCCGCCGCCATCGCTGGCAAGCCAGCTCCCACAGCTTTTTGAGGTGTCTGGAAAACGAAGAATCAGCTCAGCACATAGTCCACCGGCAACAACATCGGTGGCAGGTCGGTCTCACCCAGTTCGCTGAGAATATCGCGCTCAATGGTGCGCACCAGCGAGTCGGTCGCCAGGTCGTTTTCGTCGCGACCGAACGGGTCTTCCAGCTCATCGGCAATCGCGTCCAGACCAAAAAATGTGTAGCTGACAATCGCGGTAAACAGCGGCGTCAGCCAGCCCAGCGGTTCGGCCATGGCGAACGGCAACAGGATGCAGAACAGATAGATGGTGCGGTGCAGCAGCAGGGTGTAGGGGAAGGGCAGCGGGGTGTTCTTGATCCGTTCGCACACCGCTTGCGCCTGGGTCAGGCTTGTCAGGTGATTGGCCAGCAGCATGTAGCGCCACTCGCTCAGTTCGCCGCTCTGGTGCAGGTCGGAGCACTGTTGGCCGACCTGCTGCAAAATCCGCCCGCTGTAGTCCGGCACCTGTGCATCGTGCGGCGGGGTGATCCACGCACGGCTGGCCGCCGCTTCGCTTTCCCGGCGCAACCGCGCATTCAGCGAGTGGGCAAAACCGCAGAGGTTGAGCAGCAACGGCTTGCGTTGCACCGATTCGCGGATGACCTGGGTTTCGCGGATCACCGAACGAATGTGCACCAGCACATCGCCCCAGGCCTTGCGCGCTTCATACCAGCGGTCGTAGCAGGCGTTGTTGCGAAAACTCATGAAAATCGACAGCGACAGCCCGAGCAAGGTGAACGGCGTGGCGTTGACCTTGGTGAAGTTGCTCGGGTGGAGCATTTCCATCAGCACGATGGCGGAGGCCAGCAAGGTGACCATCAGCGTGCGCAGGGCGATGCGTTTGGCGATCGAGCCCTTGAGGGTGAAGAGAATGGCGAACTGGTTGACCTTGGGTCTGACGATCATGCTGGGCGATCCCGGTTACGCAGGGTGAGGGCGGCTCAACCGCCGGTCATGTTCATGAAGCGCACGACCTGAACGTCGTCGTTCACTTCGAAATTGTGCCGGTACGGCTTGAGTTTCATCGCCTCGATAATGGCCTTCTCCAGCCGCTGCGGTTGCCCCGGATGAGCACGCAACACGGCTTTGAGGTCCACCGAATGCTCGTTACCCAGACACAGTAGCAAACGTCCTTCGACGGTTAGCCGCACGCGGTTGCAGGTGCCACAGAAATTGTGGCTGTGCGGCGAGATAAAGCCCAGGCGAATGTCCGGTGCTTCGGCCACGCGCCAGTAGCGCGACGGGCCTTGGGTCGACTCGGCGGAATCGATCAGGGTGTAGCGCTCGGCGATTTTCTCGCGCACCTGAGCGCTGGAGAAAAACGACTCGGCGCGACTGTGTTCGCTGATGATCCCCAGCGGCATTTCCTCGATGAAGGAGACGTCGAGCTGGCGGTCGATGGCGAAGCTCACCAGATCGTTGATCTCCTGATCGTTGCGGCCCTGCATCACCACCGCGTTGAGTTTGGTTCGGGTGAAACCGGCCTTGTGCGCCGCATCGATGCCCTTGATCACCTGCGCCAGATCACCGGTGCGGGTCATTTGCTTGAAGCGATCCGGGTCGAGGCTGTCGAGACTGATGTTCAGGCGCCTGACCCCGGCGTCGAACAGCGGCGCGGCGAGTTTGTCCAGTTGCGAGCCGTTGGTGGTCATGCACAGCTCACGCAGGCCGGGCAGGGCGGCGATCTGTTCGCACAGTTTGACGACGCCCGGACGGACCAGCGGCTCGCCACCCGTCAGGCGAATCTTGCGCGTGCCCAGCGCCACGAAGCTCTGTGCCAGTTGATAGATCTCCTCCAGCGTCAGCACTTGCTGGCGCGGCAGAAACTGCATGTCCTCGGCCATGCAATACACGCAGCGGAAGTCGCAGCGGTCGGTAACCGACATGCGCAGATAGTCGACACGGCGGTTGTAACCATCGATCAAGACACGCTCTGACATGACAGCCTTACAGGAGTAGAGAAGCCGCATTGAGCGGAAGGAATGGAGTGCACGCAGGTTAGGGGCAACGTTGGCAAGCGTCCAATCACTATTAGTGAATGGCTGATTGATGCGCTCGATGATGAGTGGATTGTTCAGCGGGACGACGATCCGGGTTTGAACGCCCACAGTGGGCGTGCTCGTGAAGGCGTCCGTGCAGTCGCCACCGGTGTCAGAGCACATCCACTGTCAGCTGTGATCGCTGATGTTCCATCAATCAGGGTTATGGCGCGCCGAACATCGCGGTCCAGTAAATGCCGGCGCTGCTTTTCGGGTCGGTCGCGTAGGCGGCGCCGAGTTCCTTGTATTGTGGGTTCATCAGGTTGGCGCAGTGGCCGGGGCTGGCGAGCCAGCCATCGACGACTTTGCGCACAGTGTCTTGCCCGGCGGCGATGTTTTCGCCGACCAGCTGGCCACTGTAGCCGGCCAGTTCGGCGCGGTCGCCCGGGGTGCGGCCGTCACGGTCCTTGTGGTCGAAGTAATTGTTGTTGGCCATGTCGCGGCTGTGATCCTGAGCGATGCTGCCCAGGCTCGCATTCCAGGCCAATGGCGCAGCGGCGGCAAAGGCCTGGCCGCCGCATTGACGTGGCTGGGCGCGGGCGGCGTTGAGTTGTTCAAGCAACTTCTGGCCTTCACTCTGCGCATCCGCGAGTTTTGCCGACAGCAGTGGACGTGCCAGCACAATGCGCCAGTCGCGATCGGCGCGGCTCACGCCGACATCGACGAACTGCGGATCCAGCACCACCTGACAGAAGCTCTCCTGAATCGCCTTCATCGCCGACGCCGCATCGCGTGGGCCGTTGAGGGTGATCGCCTGCACGTTGACCATCGGGTAACTGGCGCTGGCCATGGCCTGTTGCAGATCTACCGCGCCGGTGGCCGGCAGTCTCAGTCGTGGGTCGGCCGACAGCGGTGGCAGTTCATTGGACGCCTGGCTGCCGCAACGCTGCGGTTGGCTGCGGTAGGCATTGATCGACTCGATCAGTTGCGACTCGTCGGCAGCCATGGCCGAGGCGGCCACGGCCAGCCCAAAGGACAGCGCGGCAAAGCGCAAAACGGATGGCATGAAACGCATGGAAATCTCCTTGAGCGGAATGCGCTCATGATGCGCGAAAGGCCCCCGGTCCATGCAATGTCTTTTTTCTTCATCGAGCCGGTTTTTCTGCGGAACGTTACGCCGGCCTTTGCCGTCTACACTCTCCGAAGGCCCCGGGAACCGGGCGTCTCCCCCACGAAACACCTTGCCCGGAACGGGCGCTGCCGGAAGAACTGACATGGGATTGAAATGGTTGGCTGGCTGTTTCGCAGTAACCCTGATGGCTGGTGTGGTGATGGCCACCGATCAGGCCCCGATCAAGGCCAAGGCCGAAGAAAAAGCCCAGGTGCTGGAAGAGAAAGCCGCTGACAAAGTCAGCGCGGCGCCGGCACCCAAATCCGAAGCGATCACACCTACTGAAGTACAAGCCGTGGACCCCGCCGGCACCGCGCCGCTGGACGATCCGATCACCTGCCTGGCACGCAGTATCTACTGGGAAGCCAAGGGTCGCGACACTGCGGAAATGCAGGCCGTGGCCAACGTGGTGATGAACCGCCTGGGTCATGACGGCTTCCCCGACACCGTGTGTGCCGTGGTCAAACAAGGTTCTGAAACCAAGAGCTGCCAGTTTTCCTGGTGGTGCGATGGCAAGGCCGATCAGGTCAAGGAAGACGCCGAATACACCCTGGCCAAGGACATCGCCGGCAAGGCACTCAACCGCCAGTTGCCGGATCGTACCCGTGGCGCGTTGTACTTTCATGATCGCAACGTGCACCCGAGCTGGGCCAAGGAGTACAAAAAGACCGCCGCGGTCGGCAAATTCCTGTTCTATAAACCGGCCGGCGGCGATGCGCGTTAGACGCAGACTTCCCGCACACAATTGCGCAACCAGCGGTGCGCCGGGTCGGCGTCCATGCGCGGGTGCCAGAGCATCGACACGCTGATCGGCGGCATTCTGAAGGGCAGGGCGAAGCTGTGCAGGCCCATGCGCAGCTTGCTGGTGTGACGCTCCGGAACCGTGGCGATCAGGTCTGATTCGCGGACCAGCGTCAGCGCCGCCGAAAATCCGCCGAATGAAGTAACGATATCCCGCGTCAGACCCGCAGCCAGCAACGCTTCGTCCACCGGACCGCTGCTGCGCCCGCGACGTGAGATGAGAATGTGCTGGCCGCCGGCGAAGCGTTTGCTGCTGATCTTGCCCGCACTCAACGGATGGCCCTCACGGACTACACCAATCCAGTGATCCTGAAACAGGATACGGCTGTGCAGCGCCGGGTCGGTGCTGTCATCGACCACACCGGTCTCCAGATCCACCCGGCCTTCGCGTAGAAGGGTGCTGTCCTTGTCGGCCTTCTGCACAAACCGCAGGCGCACGCCGGGTGCTTCTTCGGCGATGCGCGCGAGCAGGGCGGCGGCGAAGGTTTCAACAAAACCGTCGGTGTTGCGCAGGGTGAAGGTGCGCTGCAGTTGGCCGGGGTCGAGAATCTCGGCGGGGCGCAAAGCGGCCTCGGCTTCCTGCACCAGCGTGCTGACTCGCTCACGCAACTCCAGCGCGCGCGGGGTCGGAACCAGGCCACGTCCGGCGCGCACCAGCAACGGATCGCCGGTGGTCTCGCGCAGCCGGGCCAGCGCACGGCTCATGGCCGACGGGCTCAGCTGCAGAATTTGCGCGGCGCGGGCGACGCTGCCTTCGCGCAGCAGTACGTCAAGGGTGATCAACAGGTTAAGGTCCGGTGCGCTCATGACATGGCGTTCCATGCAGGTATCAAGTGCAAAGCATGCGTCTTGCGCCTTGCCTTGTCGAGACTCAGGCTATGCCGTCTGACCTTTGCACCAGGAGCGCCCGATGCCCGGATCCCCTTTGCCCCCTCAAGCCCGCTGGGCGCTGACCAGCCTGGCGCTGTCGATGTTGATGCCGTCACTGGACACCAGCATCGCCAACGCCGGATTACCCACCCTGGCCGCAGCGTTCGATGCGACGTTTCAACAGGTGCAATGGATCGTGCTGGCGTACCTGCTGGCGGTCACCACGTTGATTGTCAGCGTTGGACGTCTGGGCGATGTGTTCGGGCGGCGGCGATTGCTGTTGATCGGCATTGGCATTTTTACCAGTGCGTCGTTGTGTTGCGCACTGGCGCCGGGGTTGGGCTGGTTGATTGGCGCCCGGGCCGTGCAAGGCCTGGGCGCGGCAATCATGTTCGCCTTGACCGTGGCGCTGGTGGCGGATGCGGTGCCCAAAGCGCGGGCGGGCAGTGCGATGGGCCTGCTCGCGACGATGTCGGCCACCGGCACCAGCCTCGGGCCGTCACTGGGTGGTCTGTTGATCGCGCATGTCGGTTGGCCGTCGATCTTTGTCCTCAACGTGCCCTTGGGCCTGCTCAACGCGTGGCTGGTTTATCGCTATCTGCCGGCGGATCGGCCGGTGCGGGCGGGTGTTGCGTTTGATTATCTCGGCAGCGCAGTGTTGGTATTGACGCTGGCGGCCTATGCGCTGGCGATGACGCTGGATGGATTCACCCTGGTATTGCTGCTGTCGAGCGTAGGCGGGGCGGGGCTGTTTATTGCGGTCGAGATCAAAGCCAGAGCGCCGCTGATTCGTTTGTCTCTCTTCAGCGATGCGCGTCTGAGCAGCAGCCTTGCGCTGACATTGCTGGTGACGACGGTGATGATGACCACGCTGGTGGTCGGGCCGTTTTACCTGAGCCGAGGCCTGGGACTGGGCAGCACCGTGGTCGGCCTGGCGTTGTCAGTCGGGCCGCTGCTGGCCGCGTGCGGCGGGGTGCCGGCCGGGCGTCTGGTGGATCGCTTCGGTGCACGGCGTGTGGTGCCGGGGGCGTTGCTCGGGATGGTCGGGGGTTGCAGCTTGTTGGCGTTGTTGCCGATGCGTCTCGGCCTGCCGGGGTATCTGTTGCCGATGGCGGTGATTGCCAGCAGTTACGCGTTGTTTCAGGCGGCGAACAATACCGGGTTGATGGCGACGGTCAGTCAGGATCAGCGCGGCGTGGTGTCGGCCTTGCTCGGGCTGTCGCGCAATCTCGGACTGATCACCGGCGCGGCGGTCATGGGCGCGGTGTTTGCCTTCGCTACTGGCAACCCGACGCAAGCCCCGGCCGACGTCATCGGCAGTGGCTTGCACAGTACGTTCGGGGTTGCGGCGGCGCTGATGGTCATGGCCCTGATCGTCAGCTGGCGTGGCTACTCAAGATACTCGCCACCTGTTGCGGCTGGCAGTTGAGGTACGGCGAGGACTTCAGCCAGCGCTGATCCGGGTACCAGGAGAACATGAACTGGCCGTCCTTGAGTTTGTCGATCACCTGCCTTGCCACTTGCGGACGCACCGCCGGGCAACCCTGGCTGCGACCGATACGGCCCTGGCGCTTGCTCCACAGCGGATTCACGTAGTCGGCGGCGTGGATCACGATGGCGCGGTCGCGGGCCAGATCATTGAAGCCCGGCTCCAGACCGTCCATGCGCAGCGAATAACCATGGGTTCCCTCGTAACTTTCCTGGGTGCGGAACAGCCCGAGGCTGGACTGGTAACTGCCTTCGCGATTGGAGAACTGAGTGGCGAAGTTTTCCCCGGAATTCGAACCATGGGCGACCAGGTCGCGCAGCACCAGTTTCTGCCTGCTCAGGTCGAAGATCCACAGTCGGCGGGCGGTGGAGGGTTGCGAGTAATCGATGATCGCCAGATGGCGTGAGGGTCGCGCGCCATTGTTGACCGCGCATTGCATGGCGTTCAAGGCGCCTTTGAGCGCTTGGGGATTGAGTTCCGGCGCGGCGTGCGCGAGGCTGGTGAAGAGAACCGGCGATGGCTTGCCGGCGGCGAAAGCTGGGCTGCTCACGGCGACGACGGTCGCGCTGGTCAGCAGAAGTCGGCGCAAAAACGTCAACATTTATACAGTGTCCTCACTGGCTACTTATTTGGCACTTTGGCTCCTGACTCCCAGTCATACCCGACAGACCCCTGTTTCGGGCCTGACTGTTCAGCGCACCTGATGTAAGGTTGACCGTCAATGAGACGGCCACGGATTGGAGTAAAGCAGTTGTTCAAAAAGTACGCATGCTACTTGAGCATTTGTTTGCTCGCTGCGCCGTTTGTCGCTTGTGCCGATGAACCCTTGCCGCCGTTGCAGACCCTGCCGACGCCGCCGGCGCAAATGCCGGTCGAACCACAAAGTCCGCTGCAATCGGTGCTGATCGGTTTGCCTCAGGCATGCCCGGCGATTGCCGCACAGTTGAGTGGTCCGGCGCTGGCGCAACTGCAAACGTTCTACCAGCAGCAGGACTGGCTGCCGGTGTGGGCCAGTGAGTCCGGGCGTTTGCCAGCGTTGCGCGCGCAGTTGCAGCTGTTGGCCGACGATGGCCTCAATCCCAAGCGCTATCCGGTGGCCGTCAATCCGCCGCAGGACGGCGAGTTGTGCGCCGATATCGACATCAGCCGCTTTTATCTGCAAGCGCTGCAAGACCTGCATTTCGGGCGTCTGTTGCAGTCGCATTTCGAGCCGCTGTGGCATGCCGATGACACCCCGCGTGATCGTCAGGCTGAATTGCTGTCGATCGCCGTACCCGGCCTGCACGACATCAAAGCCGCGTTCGATCTGGCGCGTCCGCGTCTGGCGCAGTATCAAAGCCTGCGTCATCTCTACGCCAGCCAACGGCTGCAGGCCTTGCCGCACTGGCAGTCGGTGGGCAACGGCCCGCTGCTGCGCCCGGCGATGGAGGACAAACGCGTGCCGGAACTGGCCCAGCGCCTGTTCAACGAAGGCTATCTGACTCACGTCACCGGCACGCCCGGCAATGCCTATGAAGGCGTGCTGGTGGAAGCGGTGAAGAGCTTTCAGGCCAACCATTCGTTGCAGGCCGACGGGGTGGTCGGGCCGGGAACGATTGCCGAACTCAACATCAGTCCGCTGACGCGCCGCGAGCAGTTGCGGGTCAACCTCGAGCGTTTCCGCTGGCTGGCGCAGGACATGGAGCCCGACGGTTTGCTGGTCAACGTCGCCGCCGCCGAATTGACCCTGTATCAGGGCGGTGTGCCGGTCTGGCAGACCCGCACTCAGGTCGGTCGTGCCGAACGTCAGACCCCGCTGCTCAAATCCCGGGTTACGCGCCTGACCCTGAACCCGACCTGGACCGTGCCGCCGACCATCTGGAAAGAAGACAAACTGCCGGCGATCCGCAAGGATCAGACCTTCCTCAGCCGGCAGAACCTGCAAGTCCTCGACGCCCATGGCCAGCCGTTGGCCGCGGCGGATATCGACTGGGACAACCCCGGCAACATCATGCTGCGCCAGGAGGCCGGGCCACGGAATCCGCTGGGGCAACTGGTGATCCGCTTCCCCAATCCGTTCGCCGTGTACCTGCACGATACGCCGAGCAAGGCCCTGTTCGACAAAGGCCCGCGCGCCTTCAGCTCGGGCTGTGTGCGGGTCGAGCACCCGATGCAACTGCGTGACCTGCTGTTGACCCCGGCGGAACGTACGCGTACCGACACGTTGCTCGCCACCGGCAGCACCCACGAATTCCGCCTGTCGGCCCCGGTGCCGATCCTGATGACCTACTGGACGGCGCAGGTCGGCAAGGATGGGCAAGTGCGTTATGCGCCGGATATCTACAGCCGCGACAGTGCGCTGCTCGCCGGCCTCGACGGCGCACACTGACCGATCTCCGTAGGAGCTGCCGCAGGCTGCGATCTTTTAATCTTGATTTTGAAAGGCAAGGTCAAAAGATCGCAGCCTTCGGCAGCTCCTACAGGGTTTGTGTGATTCCGCAAGCTTGCGCAGCGTCTAGCCCCAGTGTCCCCGCAATCCCATGGGGCGAGACTTCGGAACCCGGCATGCAAGCGCTGTTGAACGAGATTCTTGACGCTGTCCGGCCCCTGATCGGGCAGGGCAAAGTGGCTGACTACATTCCCGCCCTCGGCACTGTGCCGGCCAATCAACTGGGCATCGCCGTGTACGGCAACGACGGCGAAATGTATTGCGCCGGCGATGCCGAGACGCCGTTCTCGGTGCAGAGTATTTCCAAGGTGTTCAGCCTGGTGCAGGCCATCGAGCATTCCGGCGAGGCGATTTGGGAGCGTCTGGGACACGAGCCGTCCGGCCAGCCGTTCAACTCGCTGGTGCAGCTGGAGTTCGAGCGCGGGCGTCCGCGCAATCCGTTCATCAACGCCGGGGCGCTGGTGATCTGCGACATCAACCAGTCGCGATTCGCCGCGCCGGCCCTGTCGATGCGTGACTTCGTGCGGCGCCTGTCGGGCAATCCACAGGTGATCGTCGACGGCAAGGTCGCCGAATCCGAATACCAGCACCGCGCCCGCAACGCGGCCATGGCGTACCTGATGCAATCGTTCGGCAACTTCCACAACGACGTCGAAGCGGTATTGCGCAGCTACTTCAGCCACTGCGCGTTGCGCATGAACTGTATCGACCTGGCGCGGGCGTTCTGCTTCCTCGCCAACGACGGGTTCTGCAAACACAGCGGCGAACAGATCCTCACCCGTCGCCAGACTCAGCAGGTCAACTCGATCATGGCCACCAGCGGTTTGTACGACGAGGCCGGCAATTTCGCCTATCGCGTCGGCCTGCCGGGCAAGAGCGGGGTCGGCGGCGGGATTGTCGCGGTGGTGCCGGGGCAATTCAGCGTGTGCGTGTGGTCGCCGGAACTCAACGCTGCCGGCAACTCGCTGGCGGGGATGGCGGCGCTGGAGATGCTCAGCTCGCGGATTGGCTGGTCGGTGTTCTGACCCAATCTTTCAAACACTGCAAGACTTTGTGGGAGCTGGCTTGCCAGCGATAGCGGTGGTTCAGCAACGTCAATGCCGGGCTTGCCGGCCTCATCGCTGGCAAGCCAGCTCCCACAGGTTTGCTGGTGTTTGTAGAAGGTGTGTTTCAGCGCAGAATCCGCTACATTTTCCGGCCGCCCCTCATATGGTGAATCCGCTTCATGTCTCTTGCGCTCGAACGTCTAGTCGCCGGCACGCCGATCCCTTTCGCTGGTAACCGCGTGACCTTGGTCAGCCCCGAACTGGCGGCGCGGTTTCAGCCCGGTGACCACCTTTTGGTCGAGCAGGTGAGTGGCGAGCTGTTGCTGATTCCGGTGGTCGATCAACAGGCCGCTGCGGTGGCCATCGAACGCGCTGAAGCGGCTTTCACTGCCTTGTCGGCGGTGACCGACCAAGCCATCAGTCGTTTCTTCGATCTGTTCGCCCAACGTCTGGAAACCCCGGAATGCTGGAGCCTGATCGAAGCGGCGAACCTGGCCGACATCGAACGCGCCAAGGCCCGTGGTCGCTCCACCACCCGGCTGCTCGCCGACGAGCGCATGCGCCGTGACATGATCGCCGGTCTGCGCGCCTGGCGTGATGCGCCGGCCACGCGCGGCAAGGTCATCAGCAGCGTCGAACACGACGGCTGGAAAGTCGAACAAGTGGTGTCGCCGCTGGGCATTGTGGCATTCGTGTTTGAAGGACGGCCGAACGTGTTCGCCGATGCCGCCGGCGTACTGCGCACCGGCAACACCGCGGTGCTGCGCATCGGCAGCGATGCATTGGGCACCGCGCAAGCGATCGTCACTCACGCGCTGAACCCGGCGCTGGCCGATGCCGGTCTGCCGGCGGGGGCGGTGTCGCTGGTGGAAAGCGTCAATCACGCCGCCGGTTGGGCGATGTTCGCCGACCGGCGTCTGTCGCTGGCGGTGGCCCGGGGTTCGGGGCGTGCCGTCAGCCAATTGGGCAGCATCGCCCAGCAGGCGGGCACGGCGGTCAGCCTGCATGGCACTGGCGGCGCATGGCTGATTGCCGATCGTGATGCCGATGCCACACGCTTCGCCGCCGTGGTGCGCAACTCGCTGGATCGCAAGGTCTGCAACACGCTGAACGTTTGCCTGATTCAACGCGACCGTGTCGCCGAACTGCTGCCGTTGTTCCTCGATGCGCTGAAGCAGGCCGGTAACGCACGTGGGCAGGGCTGCAAACTGCACATCGTCGCGGGCAGTGAAAGCTACCTGCCGGCCGAGTGGCAGAACACAACGGTCGAGGTCTATCGCGCCGAGGGTTATCAGACCGAGGCCTTGGCCGAAGCGCTGGCGGAGTCCGATTTGGGTCGCGAGTGGGAATGGGAAGAAACCCCGGAAGTCAGTCTGATGATCGTCGATGATCTGGATCAGGCGATCGCGCTGTTCAACCGCTACAGCCCGCAATTCACGGTGTCGCTGATCAGCGAGGATGCGGCGGCCCAGGAGCGTTTCTACAACGCGGTGAACGCGCCGTTTGTGGGTAACGGGATTACCCGTTGGGTCGATGGGCAGTACGCGTTGAACAAGCCGGAGCTGGGGCTTTCGAACTGGGAGAGCGGGCGCCTGTTTGCGCGCAGTGCGATTCTTTCGGGGGATGGGGTGTTTACGGTTCGTAGCCGTATGACTCAGATCGACCTCAGCGTAAAACGCTGATCTGAACACCAAACCTGTGGCGAAGGAGCTTGCTCCCGCTGGTCTGCGCAGCGGACCCAAATAAGCGAGGGCCGCTGCGCGCCCCAGCGGGAGCAAGCTCCCTCGCCACAGGGTTGCACTGTTCTCCTTCAGGCGGCTGCGCTGGTCTTTGCCAGCACCGCACACGTCGCCGGTTGCTCAGCCAGCGGTACAAACGTACGGCGATCCGCCGCCAGCGCATCGATTGACCCGGTCTCGATGTCATAGACCCAGCCATGCAGGTTCAGCAGGCCTTTCTCCTGGGCCAGGCGCACGCTCGGGTGGGTCTGAATGTTCGCCAGTTGCGCGATCACATTTTCCCGCACCATCGCACTCAATTTCGCCGCGTCATTGGCGTGCGGTCGTGCCTCGTTCACCACTTTCGCCGACTCGGCATGTTGCAGCCAGCCGCTGACGGCGGGCAGATGATCCATGCATTTGCACTGGGCAATCGCGGTCATCGCGCCGCAATCGGAGTGGCCGCAGATCACGATGTCAGTCACCCCAAGCACCGCCACCGCGTATTCCACCGTTGCCGAAACCCCGCCCGGATGCGGGCTGTAGGACGGCACGATATTGCCTGCGTTGCGGATCACGAACAGTTCACCGGGTTCTTGCTGAGTCAGCAGCTCCGGCACCACCCGGCTATCGGAACAGGTGATGAACAAGGTCCCGGGTTGTTGAGTGGTCGCCAAGTGTTTGAACAGTTCGGTGCGTTGCGGAAACGCCTCGTTCTGGAACTTCAGGAAGCCTTCGATCAGGTTTTTCATGGTGTTGTCCTCTCAGTTCGAACAGCCGGTGCCGAATTCGCTGTATTGAAGAATGTGTTTTGCGCCGTGGCTGTCGAGGTAGGTCATCTCGACCGGTACAACGCCGCAGACGTCGGCGACCGGGGTGATGCTCATGACTTCAGCAATATCCAGCGCCATGCCGTAGCGGTAGGCAATGGCCTCTTCATCAGCCTGGGCCTGGGCGGCGAGGCCGGCGAGCAGGGCCAGGGTCAACAGAATTTTGTGCATGGGGCAGCCTCCAGGTAGTTGGGGTGACGACTTGGCAATTGAGATTTGGATGGGCCCGCACCTCTGGTGCGGGCCGGGTGGATCAGAACGGACGCAGCGGCAGGAACTTGCCGTCGAGGGTGACCACGGCGCGGGAGCCGCCTTCCGGGTCTTCGACTTTCTTGATGTCGAGCTTGAAGTTGATGGCGCTGATGATGCCGTCGCCGAACTGCTCGTGGACCAGGGCTTTGAGGGTGGTGCCGTAGATCTGGATCATCTCGTGGAAGCGGTAGATGGTCGGGTCGGTCGGCACGCCGCTGAGGCTGCCGCGCAACGGGATGATTTGCAGGGCGGCAACGGCGTCGGCGTCCAGTTCAAGCTTGGCGCCGACCACTTGCGCGGCGTCTTGCGGCAAAGGGTGCTGGCCGAGCAGGGCCGCAGTGACGTAGGCCAGGCTCAGGCCGGTGTCGTCAGCCAGATCCTGCCACGACAGATTTTTGCGGGCCTTGATGTCGAGAATGCGGGTGGTCAGGGCCAGGCTGGCATCGTTGTAAGCGTGGGACTGTTGCATGGTGTCACTCCTTTCAAGGTTGGCTTGCTGTGTGGGAGCCATCTTCTGCCGGTTGATCCATAGCGTCCAAGACCGATATACAATGCTTCGCATAAGTCCTGCCTATAGATGGTGAGCCCGATGCTGTTGCGACATTTGCGTTATCTGCTGGCCGTGGCCGACCACGGCGGATTCACCCGGGCGGCGGAGGCGTTGCACGTGTCGCAGCCGACCTTGTCGCAACAGATCCGCCAACTTGAGGAAACTCTGGGGGTGGCCCTGTTCGATCGCACTTCGCGCACGGTCAAGGCCACCGATGCCGGCGAGGCTTACATTGAGTGCGCGCGGCGGGTGCTGGTGGAGCTGGAGGCGGGCAAGCGGGCGTTGCATGACGTGAAGGATCTGTCCCGTGGCAACCTGCGCCTGGCCATGACCCCGACCTTCATGGCGTATCTGGTCGGGCCGTTGGTGCGTGATTTCGCGGCGCGCTACCCGGGTATCCATCTGCAGATTTTCGAGCTGTCGATGGACGATATCGAAGCGGGACTGGCGGATGATTCGCTGGACATCGCGATTGCCTTTACCCCGGTGCGCCACCCCGATCTCGAGTGCATTCCGGCGTTTACCGAAACCCTGGGGGTCATGGTCGGGCGTGAACATCCGCTGTACGACAGCAGCGGGGTACTGACGTCGAGTGACCTTGCACAGCTGGATTTCGCCTTGCTGGCACCTGACTTCATTACCCGGTTATCAATCGATGAATATTTTCGTCAGTTGGGGATCACGCCGCAGGTGCACATCGAAGTGAACTCGGTGAGCACGTTGCTGGAGGTGGTGCGACATGCGTCGATGGCGACGATGTTGCCCGAGGCGATTGCGACTGAAGACCGCGCGTTGCGTCGCTTGAGCGTCGAGCATGAAGCGCCGCAGCGTGGAGCGACGTTGTTGCGGCGGCGCAATAATTACCACAGTGCGGCGGCAGTGGCGTTCATGAATCTGGTGCTGGAACTCAATATCCCCCTTTAGGCAGTTTCAGGGAGCAATAAAAAGGGCCTGCTTCTTTTGGAAGCAGGCCCTTTTTATTTATTGAAGTTATAACTCAGCAAAACCGGTCAATCACCCGAACTTCATTTTTGTTCTGCATCGAATCCCACGCCTGTTTCAGCGTCTGCAGCACATTGCCGATGAAGTCTTTATCGGCCGCAGCTTTTTTGCCGACATAACCGTGGCCACGGCGGTACATCTTCAGGCGGGCCAGCAGGTTCTGGTTGCTGCGGTCGAATTCTTCTTCACCAGCGTGGGGCGACAGGCAGTCGATATGCACCTGACCCGACTTGCTGATCCAGAGAATGTGGCTGTCGTGGCTGTCTTTTTGCGCCGCGAACATACGAGCCAGTTCTTCGATAGTAGGTTGATTGTTCAGATTCATGATGTTTGCCCCTTGACCAGTCTGGTGATCTTTCAAAGTTGATTCGCTAATACAGGTAGCCCATCGGTTAGTTGATCCCTGGCACCGAAACCAGGACGTCAGCGGTCGCCCGTGAGAAGTACGGGGTCATGCGTCTGTTGCATGTAGTCGTGTTGAATAACTGCTACGCAATAGCGTCACAACGAGGAGAAGCAGCGAAAACCGGGAGGCTCCTTGACGACGTTTTCAGGGTCGACCACAAGCGTCTTGAGAATTTTCGCCAGCGCTTCTCGTCCTTGTACTGGACGTTCAGGCCAGGTCAGCTTCTTCAATCTGCCTTGTGGGCAGCGTGTATCCGGAAAAAACAACTCGGCGGTCAGACGAGTTTGCTCAAGCGTGTTACCGATGTTCCCGATCGGGGAACGTCTTCATCATGCAAAAGCAAAACGACGCCGTCAACGGTTTTGTAGTGATTATTTTTGATCACTACATATTGTCGGACAAAGCTGTTTTGGAATGAGAAAAGTTCCGTTCAGGCAACGGACGCGGGGCTGTGAAAGAAGTAGAAGGTACAGGGATAACCGTCGACCGAACGCTGCTGGCGGACGAACTCACCACCGCTCAATTTGGGGATCAACCTGGCCCAGAAGTGCCGTGCAGGCAGGTTGGCGTCGATATGGAAAATCTGCCACTGACCGGGCAAACGGCTCAAGAGGGCAGAGACGACAAACTGCGCGACGCCTTGGCCACGGAAGCGTCGAGTGAGGAAGAAGTAGCCGATGTTGTGTTCGGCGCCGTCGATGTGGGTGTCGTTATCCACGGTCACGAAGCCGGCCAGTTCACCGCCGACGCGGATCAGGAACGGTTGGGTAGCGGGATTGCGCCAATAGTCGTCTTTCTGCTGAATACTGAAGAAGCCATGTCCGCCGAGTTTCAGTGGTAGCCATTGGCTGAAGTCGTACATGTAGAACTGCATGAGGTTTTCGATGGTTTGCAGTTCGTCGCGGTGGGCGGGGTGCAGTTCGATGGTGGGCATGGTCAATGAACTCCAAAAGGGAGACTTAAGAACCCTGTGGCGAGGGAGCTTGCTCCCGCTGGGGCGCGAAGCGGCCCTAAAACCTGCAATCGCGATGTTTCAGATAGACCATAGTTGCAGGATTGCGACTGCTGCGCAGCCGGGCGGGAGCAAGCTCCCTCGCCACAAAAGCCTATTTTGTTTTGCGTTGTGTGGTGCCAGAAGTTTTACTGCGCGTCGATTTACGCTTTTTCTTCCACGGCGCGGCAGCCTTGCCGGCCGGTGGCGGGCCGCTGATGGTCAGGTTCAGGGCCGAACAGCGGGTGACCTGCTTGCTCATCCACGCCGCCTGTTTGGTGACGAACTCTTCCAGGCTCATCTCGCCGCTCTGCACCATGTCCAGCGCCTGTTCCCAGATGGCGGTGGTGCCGGGATCGGCAATCGCCCGGGGCACGGCGTCGATAAGGCTGAAGGCCGCCGGGGTCGCGGCCAGCGCCTTGCCGTTCTTCACCAGATAACCTCGATCCAGCAGACCCTGAATGATCGAAGCGCGGGTCGCTTCGGTACCGATGCCGGTGGTGTCCTTGAGTTTCTGTTTGAGCAGCGGATCTTCCACCAGTCTGGCGACGTTCTTCATCGCCTTGATCAGATCACCCTCGGTGTAGGGCTTGGGCGGCTGGGTCCACAGATCCTTGAGGTTCACGCCGGCCACGGCGCAATCGATACCCTGGCTTAGCGCCGGCAGGGTTTGCGGGGCTGGCGCTTCACGGCCCTTGGCCGGGGCGAGGGCTTCAGGCAGGGCACGTTTCCAGCCCGGTTCGATGATCTGCTTGCCGACCGCGCGCAATGCTTCACCGGCGCAATCGAAATCGGCCTGGGTGCGATCGTATTCGTGGTTGGGCAGAAATTGCGCCAGATAACGCGCGCGAATCAGGGTATAGACCGCCCGGTGTTTGCTGCTCAGGCGTTCGAGATTTTTCGCCGCAGCCGTGGGGATGATGCCGTGGTGGGCGCTGACCTTGGCGTCGTTCCACGCTCGGGAGCGGCGCTGCGGGTCGAGGTGACCGTTCAGCGCGTCAAGGCTCGGGTCGGCCTGACGGAGTGCCGCAAGTATCCCCGGTGCTTCGCTGTGCTGGCTCAGCGGCAGAAAGCCGCAATCGCTGCGCGGGTAGGTGATGACCTTGTAGGTTTCGTAGAGGGCCTGGGCGATGTCGAGGGTTTCCTGGGCGCCGAGACCGAGTTTCTTCGAGCAGACTTCCTGCAGGGTGCCCAGATCGAAAGGCAGCGGCGCTACTTCGCGCATGCGTTCGGTGCGCAGCTTCATCACCCGCGCAGTGGCGGCATTGCTGATTGCCGCCGCCGCTTGTTGCGCCAGTGCCTGATTCAGACAGCGATCCTGATCGTCGCAAACGTCGTTGGGCGCACGCCATTGCGCAGTGAACCGCGTGCCGTCGTGCAGCAGTTGCACATCGATCGCCCAATACGGCACCGGGACGAAATCGGCGATGCTGCGGTCGCGATCCACCACCAGTCGCAACGTCGGCGTTTGTACCCGACCGACCGGCAGCACGCCCTGATAGCCGGACTGCCGGCCCAATAAGGTGAACAGGCGGCTCATGTTCATGCCGATCAGCCAGTCCGCCCGCGAGCGCCCCAGCGCCGAGTGATACAGGCTGAAGGTTTCCGCCCCCGGCTTCAGCGCGGCCAGGGCCTTGCGAATCGACGCTTCATCCAGCGCCGACAGCCACAAGCGCCGGATCGGCCCGCGATAGCGGCAGTGCTCGACCAGTTCCCGGGCAATCATCTCGCCCTCACGGTCGGCGTCGGTGGCGATGATCAGTTCGCTGGCCTCGCTGAGCAGGCGCTTGACCGCCTTGTACTGGCTGGCAGTGCGCGGCTTGACGGTCATTTTCCACTTGTCCGGGATGATCGGCAGATCCGCCAGTACCCAGCGTTTGTAGCGCGCGTCGTAGGCATCCGGCGGTGCGGTTTCCAGCAGATGGCCGATGCACCAGGTCACTGTGACGTCCGTTCCCAGCCAGCAGCCGTCGCCGCGACGCCTGGCGCCGAGCACGGCCGCAATGTCTTTGGCCTGGGAAGGTTTTTCACAGAGGTACAGCCGCATAACCACCGTCGTCAATCAGTTCACTGGAGGTGCACAGGATGGCCGCAGTTGGCGTCGGGGGCAACTTTTATCTGTATGGATATACAGATCAAAACGTTGCCGGGAATGACCGGTATTACCGGGACGTCGCGCACCACTATCGAGAAATCGAATGGTGCCGCGCTTGCCGGGCATGGCAGGTTCGTCGGGCCTTCAAGAAACGCGAGAGACAGGACGATCCCGCCAGATGATCGCCAACGTCCGAACGCACTGACTACTCTGAAACAAGGAAGTCCCACCATGGCTCAAGCCAAAGCAAAATCCAGCAGCGCCTATGACGAAGTGAACACCTTCAGCCACCTGTACGACCGTGGCGTCGGCCTGGTGAACGGCAAACCGTCGTTCACTGCCGACCAGGCGGCTGACGAAATCCTGCGCAAAAACCTGTCGTGGCACGACAAGAACGGCGACGGCAAAATCTCCCTGACCTACACCTTCCTGACCGAGAAACCGGCGAACTACAACCCCAACCTCGGCAATTTCAGCCAGTTCAGCGCTCAACAAAAGGCCCAGGCCGTGCTGTCGATGCAATCCTGGGCCGACGTGGCCAAGGTGACCTTCACCGAGGGTAAATGCGGCGACGGCCACATGACCTTCGGCAACTACGACGTCAGCACTGGCGGTGCGGCGTTCGCTTACCTGCCGAGCGGTGGCAGCTACGATGGCCAGTCGTGGTACCTGATCAACAACCAGTATCAGGTCAACAAGACCCCGGACACCAACAACTACGGGCGTCAGACCCTGACCCACGAAATCGGCCATACCCTCGGCCTGTCGCACCCGGGCGCCTATAACGCCGGCAACGGCAACCCGACCTACAACGACGCCAAATACGCCGAAGACACCCGTGGCTACAGCCTGATGAGCTACTGGAGCGAAGCCAACACCGACCAGAACTTCAGCAAGGACGGCAGCGGCGCCTACGCCTCGGCACCGCTGCTGGACGATATCGTCGCCGTGCAAAAACTCTACGGCGCCAACTATGAGACTCGCGCCGATAACACCACCTACGGTTTCGGCTCCAATACCGGGCGCGATTACTACAGCGCCAACTCGGCGTCGTCGAAGCTGGTGTTCTCGGTGTGGGACGGTGGCGGCGATGACACGCTGAACTTCTCCGGCTTCACCCAGAACCAGAAAATCAACCTCAATGAAGGTTCGTTCTCCGATGTCGGCGGGCTGGTCGGTAACGTGTCGATCGCCTATGGCGTGACCGTGGAAAACGCCGTTGGCGGTTCCGGCAATGACCTGCTGATCGGTAACTCGGCCGTCAACCATCTGTTCGGCGGAGCCGGCAACGACATCCTTTATGGCGGTGGCGGCGCGGATGTGCTGTGGGGCGGCGAGGGGGCGGACACCTTCGTGTTCGGTGCGGCCAGTGACTCGACCAACAACCAGCCGGACTGGATCATGGATTTCAAAAGCGGCGTGGACAAGATCGACCTCTCGGGCATCGCCGGTTTCGCCACGGGCGCGGCCACGCTGAACTTCGTCAGCGGTTTCACCGGCCATGCGGGCGATGCAATCCTGACTTATTACGCACAGAGTGGTCAGACCGGGCTGCTGATCGATCTGACGGGGCAGGGGGAGGTGGACTTTGCCGTAGGTGTGGTGGGGCAGGCGCTGGCGACGGATATCGTGGTTTGAGCTGATCCTGACTGACACCGATTCAGGGCAACTATCGTCCTGTGGCGAGGGAGCTTGTCGAATCGTCGCACCGTCCCGCTCGGCGGCGAAGCCGTCGCAAACTCGGAAATCGCGTTATACCTGACACACGCGATTCCTGGATTTAGGGCTGCTACGCAGCCCAGCGGGACGGTGCGACGATTCGACAAGCTCCCTCGCCACAGTTCATTTGTCCCTGGAGAAACCCCCATGAGCACCACCGGCCTCAACCCCGTCATCACCCTCGAAGAACTCCCCGGTTGCCTGCTGGTGAAATTCCACGGCATCCAGGTCGCGGCGTCCTCGCATGTGCTGGTCCTCCATGAGGCCAACTACCCGCCGGTGTACTACGTGCCCCGCGAGGACATCGACGAAAAATACTTCGCCCGCACCGACCACACCAGTTATTGCCCGTACAAGGGCGACGCCAATTACTTCAGCTTGCAAATACCGGGGCATGAGGCGGCGAATGCGGTGTGGACTTACGAAAATCCGAAAGTCTCGGTCGCGCCGATTCGTGACTACGTGGCGTTTTATCCGGATCAGGTGAAGTTTGAGGTGATCAAGGCGGATGCCTGACACGTAAATCTGTCACCGAGTAAATCACCTGTGGCGAGGGAGCTTGCTCCCGCTGGGTTGCGAAGCGACCCTAAACCCTGCAATTACAGTGCATCAGGTACACCACGGTTACAGGTTTTGCGACTGCTTCGCGGTCGAGCGGGAGCAAGCTCCCTCGCCACAGGTAAGCTCACTTGATCTGGAATCAGTTCTTATCGAGATCGATATTCTTCGTCTCCCGCAGACAAATCATCCCCACCACCAGGCTCACCCCGGTAATCAGCACCGGGTACCACAGCCCATAAAAAATATCCCCGGTGTACACCACCAGCGCGAACGACACCGTTGGCAGGAAACCGCCGAACCAGCCGTTGCCGATGTGATACGGCAGGGACATCGAGGTGTAGCGGATGCGCGTCGGGAACAGCTCGACCATCAGCGCGGCCAGCGGGCCGTAGCACATGGCCGAGATGATGATCAGCGCGACAATCAGTGCCACGATCATCGGTTTGTTGATCTGCTGCAGGTCGGCCTGTTGCGGGTAACCGGCGAGGGTGACGGCGCCGCGCAGGGCCGATTCGTCATAGCCGTCGATCCTCACGTCGCCGATGCTCACCTGCACGCCGCTGCCGGCCGGCGCTGCGGCGCTGGTATAGGGCAGGCCTTGCTTGACCAGGAAGGTCTTGACCTTGTCGCACGGGCTGTCGAATTTGGCCTTGCCCACCGGGTCGAACTGAAAGGTGCAGGTTGCTGGGTCCGCCAGTACAGTGATCGGCGCCTGACGGCTGGCCTGATCGATTGCCGGATTGGCGTAGTGGGCGAGGGATTTGAAAATCGGAAAGTACAGCGCCGTCGCCAGCAGCAAACCGAGCATCAACACCGGTTTGCGTCCGACCTTGTCCGACAGCTAGCCGAAAATGATGAAGAACGGCGCACCGATCACCACGCTGATGATCAGCAGGCTGTTGGCAACGGCCGGATCCATTTTCAGAAACTGGGTGAGGAAAAACAGCACGTAGAACTGCGCGGCGTAAAAGGTCACCGCTTGCCCGGCGTTGATGCTGAACAGCGCGATCAGCACGACCTTGAGGTTCTCCCATTGGCCGAAGGATTCGCGGATCGGCGCTTTCGAGGCTTTGCCTTGCTCTTTCATTTTCAGGTAGGCCGGCGACTCGTGCAGGCTCAGGCGGATCCAGGTGGAAATGCCCAGCAGCACGATCGACAGCAGAAACGGAATGCGCCAGCCCCAGACTTCAAACTGGTCACCGGTGAAGTACCGGCAACCGAGCACCACCAGCAGCGACAGCAGCAGGCCGAGGGTCGCGGTGGATTGAATCCAGCTGGTGTGGAAACCGCGCTTGCCGATGGGCGCGTGTTCCGCCACGTAGGTCGCGGCGCCGCCGTATTCACCGCCCAGCGCCAGGCCCTGGAGCATGCGCAGCACCACCAGAATGATCGGCGCGGCGATGCCGATGCTGGCGTAGTTCGGCAGCAGACCGACGCAGAACGTGGCGATGCCCATCAGGACGATGGTCGCGAGGAAGGTGTATTTGCGCCCGATCATGTCCCCCAACCGACCGAACACCAGCGCCCCGAACGGCCGCACGATAAACCCGGCGGCGAAGGCCATCAGCGCGAAGATGAACGCGGTGGTGTCGTTGACGCCGGCGAAGAACTGTTTGCTGATCACCGCCGCCAGGGCGCCGTAGAGGAAGAAGTCATACCACTCGAACACCGTCCCCAGCGACGAGGCGAAGATGACTTTCTGTGTGGCATTGCTGGTGCTGGCGCCGCTCGCGGCATCCAGCGGCTGAGCGTGTTCTGACATATCGGTATCCCTCACAGTGATTGTTTTTGTTGTTCCACTGGTGTTGCGCGCTGCCTTGAACGAATTACACGGTCCCCTGTAGGAGCTGCCGCAGGCTGCGATCTTTTGATCTTGTTCCTGATCTGAAAAAGCCAGGATCGCAGCCTGCGGCAGCTCCTACAGGATTTGGGCCAGTTCGGGGGTGGGTGTGCAGGTCCTGATCGGTGGGTTGAGGATCATCTGCGCCGCCTTCTCGGCAATCATCAGCGTAGGCGAACAGGTATTGCCCGAGGTGATGCGCGGCATGATCGAGGCGTCGGCGATGCGCAGGCTGGGCACGCCATGCACGCGCAGTTGCGCATCGACCACCGCGTCAGCGTCATTGCCCATGCGGCAGGTGCCGACCGGGTGGAAAATCGTCGTGCCGATTCGCGCCGCCGCTTCGTGCAGTTGCGCCTCGCTTTGCAGGCTGTCGCCGGGCAGATACTCCACCGGTTTGAACGCTTGCAGGGCCGGGGCGCTGACGATGCGGCGGGTGAGGCGGATCGCATCGGCGGCCACGCGCAAATCTTCCGGATGGCTGAGGTAGTTCGGTTGAATCAGCGGCGCGTCCTGAGGATTCGTCGAACGGATGTCGATCCGCCCACGGCTCTGCGGACGCAGATCACAGACCGACGCGGTGAACGCCGGGAAGCTGTGCAGCGGCTCGCCAAAGCGCTCCAGCGACAGCGGTTGCACGTGGTATTCAAGGTTTGCTGAAGTCTGCTCCGGCCCTGATCGGGCAAACGCGCCCAACTGACTCGTCGCCATCGACAGCGGCCCGCTGCGGTCATACAGATAACGCAGGCCCATGCCCATCTTGCCCCACAGGCTGCCGGCGATCTGATTCAACGTGCGGGCGTTTTGCAGTTTGTAGATCAGGCGCAATTGCAGGTGATCCTGCAGGTTGCCGCCAACCCCCGGCAGCTCATGAATCACGCCGATGCCGAGGTGTTCCAGCAACGGCCGCGGGCCGATTCCGGAGCGCTGCAGAATGCTCGGGGAACCGACGGCACCGGCGCAGAGGATGATTTCCTTGCGCGCCTTGAAGCTTTTCACCTGGCCTTCGTGACGCGCGCTGACTTTGCAAGCACGGCCGTTTTCCAGCAGCACCCGATCCACTTCAACCCCGGTCAGCACCGTCAGATTGGCCCGCTCGCGAATCGGTTTGAGAAATGCTTTCGCCGCGTTCCAGCGCACCCCGGCCTTCTGGTTGACCTGAAAGTAGCCGCAACCCTCGTTGTCGCCCTGGTTGAAGTCGTCGATGCTGGCGATGCCGCTCTGCTGCGCGGCGCTGCGAAACGCGTCGAGAATCGGCCATGACAACCGCTGTTGCTCAACCCGCCATTCACCCGTGGCACCGTGAAATTCAGCGGCGCCGGCAAAGTGGTTTTCGCTCTGTTTGAACAGTGGCAGCACGTCGTTCCAGGCCCAGCCCGGATTGCCCTCGGCCGCCCAGCCGTCATAGTCGCCGGCCTGGCCGCGCATGTAGATCATGCCGTTGATGGAGGAGCAGCCACCGAGCACTTTGCCGCGCGGGTAACTCAGGCTGCGACCCTGCAGGCCGGGTTGGGCTTCGGTCTTGAAGCACCAGTCGGTGCGTGGGTTGCCAATGCAGAACAGATAGCCAACCGGGATGTGAATCCACGCATAGTTGTCGCGTCCGCCGGCTTCGAGCAGCAACACCCGCTGCTGCTTGTCTGCCGACAATCGATTGGCCAGCAGGCAGCCGGCAGGTCCGGCACCGACCACGATGTAGTCGTATTCTTCAAGGGAAGTCTGCATTCCCTGACCTCGCTTTTTGTTTTTATTGTCGGACACTCTAGTTGTTAGCTTTCGTTAAAAGAATGTTAGTTTTTACCCAGCCGCTGTGCGTTTTCGAACAGCCTGGCTTGACCCTGGCTGACAAGGACACCCCATGTTCGACTGGAACGACCTGCGGTTTTTTCTGGAGTTGCAACGCAGCGGCCGCCTGCTCACGGCCGCCCGACGCCTGAACACCACTCACGCCACCGTCGCCAGGCACATCGAGGCCATCGAACGGAGCCTCGGCACCGCACTGTTCGTCCAGCATGCCCAAGGCTACGAAATGACCCCGGCGGGGGAGGCGCTGCTCAAGCACGCCGAGGCCATGGAAAACGTCGCGCTATTGGCCCAGGAAGAGATCACCCAATCCACCGCGCCGCTGGGCAAGATCCGCGTCGGCGTCACGGAAGGGCTGGGTATCAAATTTCTCGCCAGTCGAATGATCGGCCTGTTCGAACGCTATCCCGGCCTGGAGGTGGAGCTGGTGGCCGTGCCGCGGTTCGTCAGCATCCTCAACCGCGAGGCGGAAATCAGCATCCACCTCGAACGCCCGGCTGCCGACATGCTGGTCACGCGCAAGCTCACGGACTATCGGTTGGCGCTCTACGCCAGTCAGGCCTACCTCGACAAGGCACCGCCGCTACAGAGTCGCGAAGACCTCGCCCGGCATGCGTGGATCGGCTATGTGGATGATCTGCTGTTCAGCCAGGAGCTGATGTTTCTCAACAGTTTCTGCCGCAGCCCGCGCGTTGTATTCCACAGCACCAGCGTGATCGCCCAGCAGGAGGCGGCGCGCTCGGGCCTGGGGATTGCTGTGTTGCCCTGCTATATGGCGGCGTCGGATCCGGATCTGCGGCTGTTGCTGCCGGAGGAGCGTATTGAGCGCAGTTACTGGATCAGCACCCGGCGCGAGCTGCACAAATCGGTGCGGCTGCGGGTGGTCTGGGATTATGTGGTGGGGCTGTGCGAGGCGGAGCAGGGGCTGCTCAGCGGTAAACACTGACACCTCAAGGGTTTTTCACCCGGCTCGAGATTTCACCGATCTGGATCAATATTTCCCCTTGAAATATCACCTAACTTAAAAGATCCAGGCCCTTGTTGCGGTATCGACTACAGTGCTCCGGTGCGCGATTTGCTGCGCTGATGGAGTAGCCCGGCAGCCCCCACCAACAATCACAACGGGTCGCCAGGCAGAGTGCAGCAAGGAGCTGACGTAGAACTCCCCCTGAAACTTTTCACGGATGAACATCGTAATGCACTGCCTCGAACGCACCTTTGATATCCAGCCCCTGACCCAGGCGGATATGACTGTCCACATCAACGGCCAACCGGTTAGCGCGGCCATCGGTGAAACGGTCCTCAGCGTTATCCAGTCCCTCGGTGTGCGCCAGGTCGCACGTAACGATCATGACCAGATCAGCGGCGCCTATTGCGGCATGGGCGTGTGCCAGTGCTGCCTGGTGAAAATCAACGGTCGGCACAAGCGCCGAGCCTGCCAGACGGTGGTGCGCGACGGTATGCGGATTGAAACCCAGGTCAACCGCATCAACGAGCAGGAGGTTGTATGAGCCTGCAACCGGTGATCGTCGGCGGTGGTCCGGCGGGGATGGCGGCGGCCATCGAACTGGCGCGCCATGGCGTGCGCTGTACCTTGCTCGAAGAGGCTTCGCGCCTCGGTGGGGTGGTCTATCGCGGGCCGTTGCGTGACGGCGTGCAACTGGATTACCTCGGGCCACGTTATTCCGAAGCCCTGAGCAAACTGCACGGTGATTTTCAGCAACAGGCCGGGCTGATTGACGTGCGCCTGAATCACCGCGTGGTCGGCGCCGAAGGCACCCGTGCCCTGGTGGTGCTGGATGGCGATGAGCAACTGCATGAGATCGATTATCCGCAATTGCTGCTGGCCGCCGGTTGTCACGAACGCAGCGTGCCGTTTCCCGGCTGGACCCTGCCGGGCGTGATCATGCTCGGCGGCCTGCAACTGCAAATCAAAAGTGGCGTGGTCAAGCCGCAGGGACCGGTGGTCATCGCCGGTACCGGGCCGTTGCTGCCGCTGGTGGCAACGCAGCTGCACGCGTCCGGCGTCAAGGTCGCGGGCGTGTACGAAGCCTGCGCCTTCGGCAAGATCGCCCGCGAAAGCCTGGCGTTGCTGAACAAGCCGCAGCTGTTCCTCGATGGTTTGAGCATGCTCGCTTACCTGAAACTGCACGGCATCCCGATGAACTACGGCTGGGGCGTGGTCGAAGCTCACGGCGACGGCGAGCTGAAGAGCGTCAGCGTGGCACCGTACTCGGCCGCCTGGGAGCCGGACCTGACACGCATCGAGCGCTTCGAAGCGCAGACCCTGGCGGTCGGTTACGGTTTTATCCCGCGCACCCAGCTCAGTCAGCAGATGGGCCTCGACCACGGTTTCAGCGACGACGGTTACCTGCGCGCCAATGCCAACAGCTGGCAACAAAGCAACGAGCCGCATGTGCACCTGGCCGGTGACATGGGCGGCATTCGCGGCGGTGAAGCGGCGATGCTCGCCGGCAGAATCGCTGCCACCTCGATCCTGCTGCAACGCGGGATTATCGAAGAGGATCTGGCACGGGTACGCCGCGACCGTTATTTGGGCAAACTCAAATCCATCGTGCGCTTTCGTGCGGCTGTCGACCGCTACACCGAACGCGGTGTCGGCCAGACCGCTTTGCCGGCTGCCGATACGGTGATCTGCCGCTGTGAACATGCGACCCGCGCGGACATTGATCTGGCGCTGGAGCAAGGCGTGCAGGACATCGCCAGCCTGAAGATGCGCACCCGCGTCAGCATGGGCGATTGTCAGGGCCGGATGTGCGTCGGCTACTGCAGCGATCGCCTGCGCCAGGCGACCGGGCGCAAGGACGTTGGCTGGTTGCGCCCGCGTTTCCCGATCGATCCGATTCCTTTTTCCGCGTTCCAGTCCGGCGGCACGGAGGCCGTTTCCCATGAGTAAGTTCTATGACGTGATCATTGCCGGCGGCGGCGTGATCGGGGCGTCCTGCGCCTATCAATTGTCCAAGCGCGAGAACCTCAAGGTGGCGTTGATCGACGCCAAACGCCCGGGCAACGCAACCCGCGCTTCGGCCGGCGGCTTGTGGGCCATCGGCGAGTCGGTGGGACTGGGCTGCGGGGTGATTTTCTTCCGGATGATGTCGGCCAACCGCAAACGCGAAACCCAGGGCGCGGCCGTGGCGGTGGACGCCAGCACGCCGCATATCCTGCCGGAGTCGTTCTTCGATTTCGCCCTGCAGTCCAACGCGCTTTACCCGGCGTTGCATCGCGAGCTGAAGGACAAGCACGGGATGGATTTCAAGTTCGAAAAGACCGGGCTGAAGTTCGTCATATATGACGACGAAGACCGGCTCTACGCCGAGCACATTGTCAGCTGCATTCCGCATCTGGCCGATCAGGTGCGCTGGCTCGATCAGGCTGCATTGCGCGAAGCCGAGCCGAGCGTCAGCCATGAGGCTCGTGGGGCACTGGAATTTCTCTGCGACCACCAGGTCAGCCCGTTCCGTCTCGCCGATGCCTACATGGAAGGTGCGCGGCAGAACGGCGTCGACATCTTCGTCAATACCAACGTCACTGGCGTGTTGCACCACGGCAGCCGCGTGACCGGCGTGCAGACGGCCGAAGAGGGCGTGTTCCACTGCAAAACCCTGATCAACGCCGGCGGCGCCTGGGCGGCGGATTTGAGCGAGTGGGCCACCGGTGTGCGGATTCCGGTGAAGCCGGTCAAGGGCCAGATCCTGCTGACCGAACGCATGCCGAAAATCCTCAACGGTTGCCTGACTACCAGCGACTGCTATGTGGCGCAGAAGGACAACGGCGAGATCCTGATCGGCAGCACCACCGAAGACAAAGGCTTCGACGTCACCACCACCTACCCGGAAATCGCCGGACTGGTGCAGGGCGCGGTGCGCTGCCTGCCGGAACTCAAGGACGTCAACCTCAAGCGCACCTGGGCCGGATTGCGTCCGGGCTCGCCGGATGAACTGCCGATCCTCGGGCCGATGCGTGGGGTGGAGGGGTATCTGAATGCCTGCGGACACTTCCGCACCGGCATCCTGACCTCGGCGATTACCGGGGTGCTGCTCGACAAACTGGTCAACCAGGAAGCGCTGCCGCTGGATATCACACCGTTCCTGGCAGATCGGTTTGAGGTGGCACCGGTCAAGCAAGCGCTGGAGTTAGAGCTGGCCTGATCCAATACCCTGTAGGAGCAGCCTGCGGCAGCTGCTACAGGGTTTTCGGTCGTTCACTAAACCTGTGGGAGCGGGCTTGCCCGCGAAGGCGTCAGTGCTGTCGGCCTGAAGTTTGGATCTGTGCAAGGAGGTCAGACCTTGCGCGCTTCCTCTTCCAACTGATCCGATTCGAACAGCCGCGCCAGTTCCGCACGGGCTTCCTGAGCGGTCTGCAGGACTTTCGCCGCGTCGTCGTAAACGGCGTGCTGCGCCTCCAGCACCTGCTCATCGTGGTGCTTGAAGCGCTTGATCCGCGCATCGGCCTGAGCCTGGGTCAAACCCAGCCCGACCAGGGTGCGGCGGCTCATTTCCAGACTGGAGTAATAGGTCTCACGAATCGGCTCGGCGCCGACATCCACCAGGCGGTGCACGTGCTGACGGTTACGTGCGCGGGCGATGATCTTCATATGCGGATACAGCTTGCGCACGATCTCGGCGGTCTTGATATTGGTTTCCGGATCGTCCGTGGCAATCACGAAGTATTCCGCCTCACCAACCTTTGCCGCATTGAGGATTTCCGGGCGCATCGGGTCGCCATAGAACACCGGTACGCCGCCAAAACTGCGCGACAGTTCGATGGTTTCCACAGAGGTGTCCAGAGCCACGAACTTGATGTTCTGCGCCCGCAGAATCCGCGCCACGATCTGGCCCATCCGACCCATGCCGGCGATCACCACGCGCGGTGCCTCGGTATCGATTTCGCGGAATTTCTCCGGTACTTCCACCGGCTGCACTTTCGGGCTGACCAGCCGCGCACAGATCAACAGCAGCAACGGCGTCAACGCCATCGACAGGGTGATAGTGAGCACCAGCAGGTCATACAGGCGCGGTTCGAACAGGCCCTGATCGCGCCCGATCTTGAACACCACAAAGGCAAATTCACCGCCGGCGGCGAGCACGATGCCCAAGCGAATCGCACTGACCTTGGTCAGCCCACCAGCCAGGCGCCCGACCACAAACAGCAGCGGCAACTTCAAGCCGATCAGCAACAGCGTCAGGCCCAGCACGGTGATCGGCGCACTTAGCAGCAGACTCAGGTTGGCGCCCATGCCGACGCTGATGAAAAACAGCCCGAGCAGCAAGCCCTTGAACGGCTCGATCTGCGCTTCCAGTTCATGCCGATATTCGGAGTCCGCCAGCAGCAGACCGGCGAGGAAAGCCCCGAGGGCCATCGACACGCCGACCAGATCCATCAGCCACGCCGTACCGATCACCACCAGCAATGCGGTGGCGGTGGACACTTCCGGCAGACCGGTTTTTGCCACCACGCGGAACACCGGACGCAACAGATAACGCCCACCGACCACCACCACGGCGATCCCGCCGAGTACTTGCAAACCGTGATTCAGGCTTTCCGCGTTGCTGGTGGCATGCGCGCTACCGGCGAGCATCGGCACCAGCGCGATCAACGGGATCGCGGCGATGTCCTGAAACAGCAGAATCGCAAACGCCAGCCGCCCATGCGGGCTGGTGAGTTCCTTGCGCTCGGCCAGGCTCTGCAGGCCGAATGCGGTGGACGACAGCGCCAGGCCAAGGCCGAGCACAATTGCACTGTTCAGCGGCTGACCGAACACATACAACGCCAGCACGCCGATCACCGCTGCGGTCAGCAGCACCTGCGCCAGACCCACGCCGAACACCGACTTGCGCATCACCCACAAGCGCCGTGGCGACAGTTCCAGGCCGATGATGAACAACAGCAGCACCACGCCCAGTTCGGAAATATGCGCGACGCTTTGCGGATTACCGATCAGACCGAGTACCGACGGGCCAATGATCACCCCCGCCAACAGATAACCGAGCACCGCGCCCAGTTGCAGACGTTTGGCCAAGGGCACGGTGAGCACTGCGGCGAACAGAAACACGACAGCGGCTTGTAACAGGTTGCCTTCATGGGGCATGGGTTGACTCCTGACAGCGGTACGGCGGGGGGTGACAAGGATAAAGGCTGAAACGATTCAAGATCTACCGAAGATCCCGTGCAGGAGCTGCCGAAGGCTGCGATCTTTTGATCTTGTTTTTGAAGATCAAAAGATCGCAGCCTTCGGCAGCTCCTACAGTGAGCCAGTGTAAATCTGTAATAATTTGCATCAAATGGTTACATTGATAGCCTTCGCGAATCAGTCTTTCCGAGTCCGCCATGGCCATCAACTTCGATCTCAACGACCTGCAGGCTTTTCGCGCGGTGGTCGAGCAGGGCAGCTTCCGCAAGGCCGCCGACACCGTGCGCCTGTCACAACCGGCCTTGAGCCGACGCATCGAAAAGCTCGAGGACGCCCTCGGCGTAAAACTGTTCGAACGCACCACGCGCAAAGTCAGCCTGACTCAGGCCGGGCGCGGCTTCATGCCCAGCGTCGAGCGTTTGCTGGATGATCTGGACGTGGCGTTGCTGGGCATCAGCGAAGTCGCTTCGACGCGAATGGGTCACGTCACCGTGGCCTGCGTGCCGTCGGCGGCGTACTACTTCATGCCGCGCGTGGTCGCCCGTTATCACCGGCAATTCCCCCGCATCAAGGTCAAAGTCCTCGATTCCAGCGCCCATGACGTGCTCAGTGCTGTGGTCAATGGCGAGGCGGATTTCGGTTTGAGCTTTATCGGCACACAGGATGCCAAAGTCGATTTCGAACCGCTTGTGCAGGAGTGCTACGTTGTCGCCTGTCGCCGTGATCATCCGTTGGCCGGGCGCAGCAGCGTGAGCTGGGACGAATTCTATCAGCAGGATTACATCTCGCTGGACAAGACGTCCGGCAACCGGTTTCTGCTCGATCAGGCCTTGAGCCGAGTGGTGCCGCAACGCCAGAGCATCTGCGAGACGCGGCATGTGACGACGATGATTGGGCTGGTGGAAGCGGGGCTTGGCGTAGCGGCGGTGCCGCTGATGGCGATGCCCGGGCCGGATCATCCGATCCTGACCCGGGTGCCGCTGACCGATCCGCAAGTGATGCGCAGTGTCGGCATCATCAAACGCCGGGGTCGCACGTTGACCCCGGCAGCACTGGAGCTGGAACGGCTGGTGGTGGAAATGAAAGTCCAGCCGCCGACGATCAGCGCTTGACCGAATCCAGTCCGGTGGCCTGCACGTCAGCCTGAGCGGCAGGCGCGGCGAGGTAGTCGAGCAGGGCCTTGGCCTCTTTTGGATGCTGCGCACCGACCGGGATGCCGGCGGCAAAACGCGTCACCGACTGCACCGATTCAGGAATCTTGCCGACAAAACTCACCCCCGGCACCGGCAGCAATTCGCTGACCTGCTGGAAGCCCAGTTGATAATCGCCGGTGGCAACCACCGAACCGACCGGGACTTTCGGGATCATTTTCGCCTTAGGTTTCAGCTGATCTTCTACGTCGAGTTTGTTGAACAACTCCTTCTCGATGTACACGCCGCTGGCACTGTCGGAGTAGGCCACCGATGTTGCGTCGAGCAGGGTTTTCTTCAGGCTTTCGACGCTGCTGATGTCCGGCTTCGCCGCGCCTTCACGCACTACCAGACCGATCCGCGAATCCGCCAGTTCGACCCGCGAGGCCGGGTCGACCTTGCCTTGTTTGATCAGATCATCAAGGGCATAGCCGACCATGATCACCACGTCGGCGTGTTCGCCACGGGCGAGGCGGTTGGGGATCGCTTCCGGCGCCTTGCCCATCGACGGGCCGAGCTGGGTGTCGAGGGTGTTGCCGGTGGCCGCCGCGAATTTCGGGCCGAGGATTTTGTAGGCGGCGGTGAAGCCGCCGGATGTCATCACGTTCAGTTGTTCAGCATGGGCCAGGGCGCTGAACGCGAAGAGGGCGATGGCGGTGAAATTGATCAGTTTTTTCAAGGTGTTGCTCCTTATGCGGCAACCGGTTGCAGACGGCCGCCTGCGCGGCGATAGAGGTACAACGTGGCGCCCAACGCGCACAGTGCGCCGACGCTCATCCAGTAACCCGGCGCGGCCTTGTCGCCGGTGTACTGGATCAGGAAGGTCGACATCGCCGGGGTGAAACCACCGAAAATCGCGGTCGCCAGACTGTAGGCGAGGGAGAAGCCGGCCACCCGCACTTCGACCGGCATGATCTCGGTCAGCGCCGGAATCATTGCGCCGTTGTACATGCCGTAAATGAACGACAGCCACAACAGCGACAGCAACATGTGGCTGAAGCTCGGTGCCTGCACCAGGTACGACAGCGCCGGGTAGGTGCTGGCCAGCGCCAGCAGCGACATCGCAATCAACACCGGACGCCGGCCGATGCGGTCGGACAACATGCCGCCAATCGGCAGCCAGAAGAAGTTCGACACGCCGACCAACAAGGTCACCAGCAGCGCATCGGAGGTGCTCAGGTGCAGCACGGTTTTGCCGAAGGTCGGCGCATACACGGTGATCAGGTAGAACGCGGTAGTGGTCAACGCGACCATCAACATGCCACCGAGTACCACGCCCCAGTTCTGGCCGAGGGTGCGGAACACTTCCTTCATGCTCGGGCGGTGTTTGCGTGCGGCGAATTCTTCGGTTTCCGCCAGGTTACGGCGCAGCAGGAAGATGAACGGCACGATCAGGCAGCCGACGAAAAACGGAATCCGCCAGCCCCAGTCAGCCACCACGCTCGGCGCCATCCACGCGTTCAGCGCGTAACCCAGCGCCGCCGCGACAATGATCGCGACCTGTTGACTGGCCGACTGCCAAGCGGTGAAAAAGCCTTTGCGGCCCGGTGTGGCGATTTCGGACAGGTACACCGAAACACCGCCCAGTTCCGCACCGGCGGAGAAGCCCTGCAACAGCCGTCCGACCAACACCAGCGCTGGCGCAAACAGACCAATGGTCTCGTATCCGGGCACCAGCACAATCAGGATCGTGCCGCTGGCCATGATCGACAGGGTGACGATCAACCCTTTGCGCCGACCGACGTCATCGATGTACGCACCCAGCACGATGGCGCCCAGCGGACGCATCAGAAAGCCTGCGCCGAACACCGCGAACGTCATCATCAGGGAAGCGAACTCACTGCTCGCCGGGAAGAACACCGCCGCGATCTGCGTGGCGTAGAAGCCGAACAGAAAGAAGTCGAACTGTTCGAGGAAGTTGCCCGAGGTCACCCGGAAAATGGCGCCGGCCCGCGAGCCGCCGTGTGGGATTGAGGCTGTCATAGAAAAGATCTCCACCGCTTTTATGACGTGCGCGACGTGGAAGCGGCGCACGGTTGTTATTGCGGCGGATGGTCGCGCAGCTGTAACAGGATGTTAATTGCATTGTTGGCATGGATTGATGTGCAAAGTGGATCAATCCCCTGAAACACCCCTACTTGTGGGAGCGAGCCTGCTCGCGAAAGCGGTGTGTCAGGTAATGAAGAGGCTGAATGTGCCGACGCCATCGCTGGCAAGCCAGCTCCCACCGTTTTGCGGTGTACGCGCTGTTCCTGCAACACCAAGAAAACCTGTGGGGGCTGGCTTGCCAGCGATAGCGGCCTCACAGACAACTACAATCCCCGTCCAGTCCCCGCAAAAAACAAGGAATGATTCCAGTCCTCCGCAGTCGGAGTTCAGGTATCACACATCTGAAGGAGGTTCACCGATGAACAGCAAAACTCTAATCGCCAGCCTGGCCCTCGTCGCCGGCATTGCCGGGATCAGCCCACTTGTTCAAGCGGCGCAAACCTCAAGCGAACCCACCGTCCAATCGCCGACCAGCGACCGTGAATTGAAGGTCAACGACCGCGCTCCAGACATTTATCAGCGCAGCGACAAAGCGTTGAAAAACTGGAAACAGAAAGGCTTGAAAGCACCGGTCGACCAGGCGCAGTGGGTGCAGATCAACGACAAGTACGTGATGGTCATGATCACCAACGGCACCATTGTCGAGATGCAGCCTGTCGAGCGTTAAGCACTTCGGCAACAATTGGCCATGGACGGTCGATTGCATTCGGGCGCCATTCGAGTAAAACCCGAAAGGCGTTTCGAGTGACTTGATGTCAGGAGCAATCGTTGGAAAAGAAACCGCTTTATCGCAAGGTAAATACCACTGCCCACAACGTCTGGCGCAACAATCAGGGCAGCCACTATCGGTATGAGCGCAATACCAAAGCCGAGAGGCGCAGCGAGGCAACGCGGGGTTCGATGCACGGGATCAAGCATCACGGCTACGATTACACCCCATTATTTCGCTTTCTGTTATCTCGCGTCGGAGGTAACTGGGATGAGATTTACAGTGAGGCGGTGGCGCGCCTTGATCGCCCGGAGCCAGTGTTCTGGATCGTGTCCATCCATGAAGACGATCGCGAGGAGATCGTGCGAGTGGGTGAGTCGAGCTCCTTCAGTGGTCTGTACGTCGATGAGCAAAAGTGCCTGCAAATCGTCAACCCGGATTTGAAGGCCGAGGAGATGAAACCCCATTGCCAATGTTGTACCCATACTTTCAATGGTGTCGTATTTGGCTTGCCTCCTGACTGAGCAACTCCACTCGACCCTGATTTAATACCTGCCCACCCCCCAATCGATACTGATTATTCCCACTGCGTTTGGCCTCATACATCGCCAGGTCAGCAATGTGCAGCAGTCGGTCCATGGTCGGCGCATGGTCGGGAAATACCGCGACGCCAAGGCTGGTGCCGATGTGGCGCTGGTCGTTGCCGATGCTGATCGGCGGCGACAGTTCGATGAAAATCTTCTGACAGATGCTGCGGGCTTCCTCCTGCAGGTTGAGGCTCGGGGCCAGGCCTTGCAGGATCACCACGAATTCGTCGCCGCCAATCCGCGCGACGGTGTCGGTGGCGCGCAGGATGCGTTTCAGACGCGTCGCAGTGGTGATCAGCACGCGGTCGCCGGCGGCGTGACCGTAATGGTCGTTGATCGCCTTGAAACCATTGAGATCGATAAACACCAGTGCCACGCGGGTCAGGCTGCGGCGCGCCTGTTCCAGTGCTTCGGATAAACGCTCTTCGAGCACCAGACGATTGGGCAGTCCGGTCAACGGGTCGAAGTGGGCGAGGTGCTGGAGGTAGCTCGCCGAGGCTTTTTCCTCAGTGATGTCGCGCACCACACCCATCATCTTGATCACCGCATCGTGGTCGTTGCGCACCACATTGCCGGTTTCCCGCAGCCAGCGAATCGTGCCGTCGGGCCAGACCACGCGGTATTCCTCGTCGTGGTTTTCACCGGTCTCCAGACAGCGCAATTCACCGTCCCGCACCCTGACGCGGTCGTCCGGGTGCACGCAGGCGCAGAACAGCGCATAAGACGGTGTGATCTCGCCGATCTTGAACCCGAACATGCCGTAGATCGCGTCCGACCAATACAGCCGGTCGGTGTCGACTTCCCAATCCCAAGTGCCGATACGGGCAAAGTACTGGCTGCGTTTGAAACGCTCGGCGTCACCGTCCTGGTGGATGTTCTGGCGTTCGGCGGCGCGGGTCAGCAGCTCGCGGTATTCGTCCAGTTGCTTGCGCAAACCGCGCTCGCGCCAGATCAGGACGACGATCAATCCAGGCATGACAACGCCAAGGGCAAGGCTGATCCAGAGCTCAGTCATTCGGGAACTGCCAGCATGAAAAATCGATCCGTGAAGTAATGGCGGTTGGCTATCTTAATGGGTTGGCAGTCACTTCGGATACAGCGCCAATCTTCGTTAATGAGTTGCGAACAGCCGCCATTTCTGGGAAAACGGCGGCCAGCTGAACAATAGAGTGAATGGCATGAATGATGAACTGCAGGTAATCGATCTCCAGGTGGGCGAGGGCAAGGCCGCCGTCAAAGGCGCACTGATCACCACCCACTACACTGGCTGGCTGGAAGACGGCAGCGAATTCGACTCCTCCCATAGCCGAGGCAAACCTTTCCAGTGCGTGATTGGCACGGGCCGGGTGATCAAGGGCTGGGATCAGGGGCTGATGGGCATGCAAGTGGGCGGCAAGCGCAAACTGCTGGTGCCGGCGCATCTGGGCTATGGCGAACGAACGATGGGCAAGATTCCGCCGAATTCGAATCTGGTGTTTGAGATAGAGTTGCTGGAGGTTTTGACGCGGGAGGATTGAGGCGGGCAACCGCCGATCAATCAATTTCCATGTAACCTGTGGCGAGGGGATTTATCCCCGATGGACTGCGCAGCCGGCCTTCTTGAGGTATCGCTTCGCGATCCCCCTCGTCACGATTACTCAGGCCACCATTGCCATCGCGTCCAGCGCCCAGTGCCGATCCCGCTCATTGAGGCCCATGGCGACTTATGCGGCGACGACGTGGGCATCTGTTTTATTGGTCATGTGAAATTCTCCTTTGCGCCGTTTTCCTTGTGGCGAGGGAGCTTGCTCCCGCTGGGTTGCGAAGCGACCCCAAGATCCATCGATCCGAATCGGATCCGGATCGGATCCGGATTTCGACTGCCCTGCAACTAGCGGGTCCACCGCCTTCGCGAGCAGGCTCGCTCCCACAGTGGGAGTGAAATCGCTTTCAGCATCCCGTTCATCCCTTGAATGCTCACCGAACTTGCGATTGCCCAAGCCATCGGCGATTATGCGCGCCATATAGGGGTAGGGGGTATAGGTATGTCGCATATTCATGAACACAAAGACGAGTTGCTCAACCGCGTGCGGCGGATTGCCGGGCAGGTGCAGGCGGTGGAGAAAGCGCTGGAAGGCGATGCCGATTGCGCCAAGACCTTGCACCTGGTGGCGGCGATTCGCGGGGCGGTCAACGGGTTGATGGAGCAGTTCATCGAGGCCCACACCCGTGAGCACGTGGCGCATCCCGACCTCACCGACGAACAGCGCGCCCAGGGCGCCGAAGATCTGTTGCAAGCCATCCGCCGTTATTCCAAATAGAGCATCCGCATCATGAGCCTGACCCCAAGCGCTGAGCGTTTCAGCCACGATCACCAGTTTCTCGGCGCATCTCACGACGAAAACGCCCGCCGCACTTTGTGGGTGGTGGCGCTGACGTTCGTGATGATGATCGGCGAGATTGCCGCCGGCTACATCACCGGCTCCATGGCCCTGCTGGCCGATGGTTTCCACATGGCGACCCATGCCGGCGCGTTGGGTATCGCCGCGGCAGCCTATGGTTTTGCCCGGCGCAATGCCAACAACCGCCGCTACAGTTTCGGAACCGGCAAAGTCGGCGATCTGGCCGGATTTGCTTCGGCGATGGTGCTGGGGCTGGTGTCGCTGGGCATTGCCGGCGAGTCGATTTTTCGTTTGTTCGAACCGACCACCGTGGCGTTTGGCGAAGCCACTGTTATTGCGATTGTCGGCTTGGGCGTAAACGTCCTCAGCGCCTTCCTGTTGATGGGCCATCACGGCCATGACCACGGCCATCAGCATGACCACGGTCATGATCATCATCACCATCACGACAACAATCTGCGCTCGGCCTACGTCCATGTGCTGGCCGATGCCCTGACCTCGGTGCTGGCGATTGCCGCGTTGCTGGCCGGGCGCTATCTCGGTTGGGTATGGCTGGACCCGGCGATGGGGATTGTCGGTTCGATTGTCATCGCGAAATGGGCGTACAACCTGATGCGCGACAGCGCCGCCGTGCTGCTCGACACCACCGACGAACCGGTGGCAGCGGAGATCCGCGAATTGTTGGAAACCTCCGACGATGTGCGCATCAGCGATCTGCATGTCTGGCAGGTCGGCCCGCAGGCGCGGGCGGCGATTGTCAGTGTGGTCGCGGCGGCGGGCGTGACGGCGGAGGCGATTCGCGAACGCTTGGCGCCAGTGCATGAACTGTCGCACCTGACCATTGAGCTGCGCAGCGCTTAAGGTCGCACTGCGCTGAACAGTGGAATCCGCCCGTTGAGGGAAGGGCGGTAATGCCACGTCAGTTGTTGCAGATTCATACCCTGATCAAGGATTTTTCTGACAGTCGCAGCGGCAATGCTCAGCGCCAGTGTCTGCCCCGGACACTGATGCCGGCCGCTGCCAAAGCTGAAACTGCGCGGGTCAGGACGATCCAGCAGAAACCGCTCGGGCTCTGCATTTAACAAGGGATCGCGGTTTGCCGAGGCCAGCAGCACCAGAATCACCTCGCCAGCCTCGAGCCGCACGCCATCGATTTCGCAAGCCTGTGCGACAAAGCGCCGAGTGTTCTGCACCGGCGGATCAAAGCGCTGAACCTCGGCCAACAGTGCGTCTACAGAGGCGCCACGTAACTCGGGCTGACGTTGCAGCGCTATCAGTGCATTGCCGATTAGCCCGGCTGTCGCCTCATATGTCTGCGAGCAGAGACCGATCAGGTTGGCGATCAGGGTTTCTTTGTCCCCTGCGAATCGCTGCTCGATAGCCTGGAGCAAATCGCTGTTGGCTTCAGCCAGCAACTCGATGAAATAACCGCGCAATTGCTCAGCCGCCGCATGCGCCGCCGCCAGTTGCAGGTCATTGCTCAACGGCGACAGGCAGGCGACGAAATCCGCCGTCAGCTCACTGATCGCCCGGCCTTGCGCCGGGGTGAAGCCGAGCAGCGTCGCGACCACGCACACCGGGCCGCGAAACATCGCCTTATATAAGCCGTCGGCGTCCGGTGTAATCAGACGCGCGGCCACCAGTGCGCGTACTTGCTCGTCATCTATCAACTGCAGTGACGGCTCGATTGCCGCATGCGGACAGCGCTGACGTTCGCCATCGTTCATCCGCATCAACTGCCCGAACACCTGGCCGGCCAGCCCCGAGGCAATCGCCTTGGGCACCGGTTCCTGCAGCGGTCGCACCCGACAATCGGCATGCGTCAGCACCGCACGCACCGCTCGGGCGCTGCTGGCGACCCACAGTTTCAATCCATGATCAAAGGTCAGTCCGCCCTCCGCGCGCAGTTTGGCGTAGTAGGGGTAGGGATCGGCATGCGTCGCAGCGATGATCGGGTCCATGGTTCATAACCTTGTCGTCGGGAAAGTGATGCGAGTATCTTCAGTTCGCAGCGGCGACGATTCGTCGGGGAGCGAAATATGCACGCAGAACATCAAGACGTCGGCGTTTCGCAGGTGGCAGCCGCCATCGCCGAACCGGCACGCACCAAAATCCTCTGCTCGCTGATGGACGGCCACGCCCGCACCAGCACTGAGTTGGCCGCCGTTGCCGAGGTCAGCGCCTCCACTGCCAGCGCGCACTTGGCCAAACTCAAGGAGCTGTCGCTGGTGCGCTTGCACGTACAGGGCCGCCATCGTTATTACAGCCTCGCCGATCAACGGGTGGCGCAGGCGCTGGAAGCGTTGATGGTGATCGGCCAGAACGCCGCGCCGAGCTTCAAGTCGCACACTCCAGATCGTCTGCAATTCGCGCGCACCTGCTACGACCATATGGCCGGCACGCTGGCGGTGTTGCTGCATGACCGTTTGCTCGCGGCGGGATGGCTGGTGGAAACCGACGAGCGGGCTTATCGCTTGAGCGAGAGTGGCGAGGCGCTGTTCGTGGGTTTGGGTATTGAGGTACAGGACTTGAGTACCCTGCGCCGCAAGTTCGCTTGCCCGTGCCTGGACTGGAGCATGCGTCGGCCGCATCTGGGCGGTTCGTTGGGCGCGGCGTTGTTGCAGATGGCGTTGAAACGCAAGTGGGTGACGCAGGATCTGGACAGTCGGGCGTTGGCACTGACCGTGGCGGGGCGCAAGGCAATGGGTTCGCGGTTTTGTCTTGAGTTGCCGTTAGACGCCAAGGTCAAAAGATCGCAGTCTGCGGCAGCTCCTACAGTAATCGCGTACACCCGATAATTCTCGGCCCTGCCCAGTCCCTGTAGGAGCTGCCGAAGGCTGCGATCTTTTGATCCCGTTTTGCACCTTGTGCCAATCCAATAGACTTGATACTGTACGCATAACCAGTATCGAGTCTCCGCCATGCAAATCATCGACAAGCTCAGCATTCTCGCCGACGCCGCCAAGTACGATGCCTCCTGCGCCAGCAGCGGTGCGCCCAAGCGCAGCTCCGAGGGCAAGAGCGGGTTGGGCTCGACCGATGGCATGGGCATCTGCCACAGCTACACGCCGGACGGTCGTTGCGTGTCGCTGCTGAAAATCCTCCTGACCAACTTCTGTCTCTACGACTGCCAGTACTGCGTCAACCGCCGCTCCAGCGATGTGCCGCGTGCACGCTTCACCCCCGAGGAGGTGGTCACGCTGACCCTGGATTTCTACCGGCGCAACTGCATCAGCGGGCTGTTTCTCAGTTCGGGGATCATCCGTTCGGCGGATTACACCATGGAGCAACTGGTACGCGTGGCAAAGCTGTTGCGCGAACAGCATGAGTTTCGTGGCTACATTCACCTCAAGACCATTCCCGAGGCCGATCCGGCCTTGATCGAGGAGGCCGGGCGTTATGCCGATCGCCTCAGCGTCAATATCGAACTGCCCACCGATGCCAGCCTGCAAACCCTGGCGCCGGAGAAACAGATCGGTTCGATCAAGCAAGCGATGAACACCATTTACACTGGCGTGCAAACGGTGCTCAACGAACCGCGATCGACGAAATTCGCCCCCGCCGGGCAAAGTACGCAAATGATCGTCGGCGCCGATGACACCGACGACAGCACGATCCTGCACAGCGCTCAGTCGCTGTATGGCAACTACCGCTTGCGCCGCGTCTACTACTCGGCCTTCAGTCCGATTCCCGACAGCCCGAAAAGCGTGCCGCTGGCCGCGCCGCCGCTGATGCGCGAACACCGTCTGTATCAAGCCGATTTCCTCTTGCGCAGCTACGGCTACAACGCAGATGAGTTGCTCAAGGGCCCGGGTAATCTGGCGCTGGACATCGACCCCAAACTGGCTTGGGCGCTGCAGAATCGCGAAGTGTTTCCGCTGGACCTGAACCGCGCCGAGCCGTCGCTGATCGCGCGCATCCCCGGTATTGGCCTGCGTACCACCGAACGTCTGGTGCAATTGCGCCAGCAACGGCGCATTCGCTACGAAGACGTGGCGCGCATGCGCTGTGTGCTGGCCAAGGCCAAGCCCTTCATCATCACCAGCGACTACCACCCGCAACAGGCGGAAGTCACCAGCCACATGCTCTATCAGCAACTGCGCGACCGGCCGCAGCCGCAGCAGATGGGATTGTGGGGATGATCAATCTCGATTGCGACGACCTGTTCGACACCTGGCGCCAACAGGCGCGCTGGCTGCTCAGCCATGAAGTCGACCCGAGTCTGGTGAGCTGGGCGTCGGAAGGGGTGAGCGATCTGTTTGCCAGTGACGTCTCGGTGCCGGAGGGGCAGGGGCCGTTTCAGGCACGTATCCCCCGTGCACTGCTCGATACCCTGGAGCAAGCCGCGCGCTACCGGGGCGACCAGCGCTGGAGTCTGTTGTATGAAGTGCTGTGGCGAGTCAGCCACGGCGACCGCACAGCGATGATGGCCGGCGATAAACTCGGCAGCGAGTTGCAGCGGCGCATCAAGCAGGTACACCGCGAAGCCCACCATTTGCATGCGTTCGTGCGTTTCATCGAACGGCCGCAGGATCAGCCGGGCCCGCAATACGTCGCATGGCACGAGCCGGCCCACGACATCCTGCACAGCGCCAGCGAGCATTTCATCGGGCGCATGGGCCGGCATCGCTGGTTGATCGCCACGCCGCGTGACGGGGTTTATTACGATGGCGAGCAATTGATCCATCAACGCCAATGCCCGCTGGAATGGCAGCAACTGGCGCAGAACGTCGATGACCCGCACGGCGAGTTGTGGCTGACGTACTACAGCCACATCTTCAACCCGGCGCGGTTGAACGAGAAGGTCATGCAAGGGCACTTGCCGGTGCGGTTCTGGAAGAATCTGCCGGAAGGGGAGTTGATTCCCGGATTGATTACCCAGGCGCGGATGGGCAAGCAGCAGAATGGGCAGGCCAGCGGGATCGCTGCGCGAGCCGGCAAGCGGATTGCCTTGAAATAGAAAATCAAAAGATCGCAGCCTGCGGCAGCTCCAACACAGATCTCCTGTAGGAGTTGCCGCAGGCTGCGATCTTTTGATCTTGATCCTCACAACCAAAAAGCCCCCCATCAATCACTTGATGAGGGGCTTTTGTGCAACTGGCCGTCAGATCAAACCTTGACGATCCAGCCCGCTGGCGCTTCGATGTCGCCGGTCTGCACGCCAGTCAGTTCTTTGTAGAGCTTCTGGGTGACCGGGCCGACTTCGGTTTCGCTGTGGAACACGTGCAGGTGGTCGTTGTAGCTGATACCGCCGATCGGGGTGATCACCGCAGCGGTACCGCAGGCGCCGGCTTCCTTGAAGTCCGACAGCTTGTCGATCAGCACGTCGCCTTCCACCACTTCCAGGCCCAGACGGGTTTTCGCCAGTTCGATCAGCGACAGGCGGGTGATGCCTGGCAGCACGGATGGCGAGTTCGGGGTGATGAACTTGTTGTCGTGGGTGATCCCGAAGAAGTTGGCCGAACCGACTTCCTCGATTTTCTTGTGGGTCAGCGGATCCAGGTAGATGGCGTCAGCGAAGTGCGCTTTCTTGGCCTGGGAGCCCGGCATCAGGCTGGCGGCGTAGTTGCCACCGACCTTGGCCGCACCGGTGCCTTGTGGCGCGGCGCGGTCGAAGCTGGAGATCTGGAAGTTGTGCGGGGTCAGGCCGCCCTTGAAGTAGGCGCCGACCGGGATCGCGAATACCGAGAAGATGAACTCTGGCGCGGTGCGCACGCCGATGTTGTCACCCACGCCGATCACGAACGGACGCAGGTACAACGCGCCGCCGGTGCCGTATGGCGGGATGAAGCGCTCGTTGGCGCGAACCACTTGCTTGCAGGCCTCGATGAACTGCTCGGTGGACACGTGCGGCATCAGCAGGCGGGCGCAGCTGCGCTGCATGCGCGCGGCGTTCTGGTCGGGACGGAACAGGTTGATCGAGCCGTCCTTGCAACGATAAGCCTTCAGGCCTTCGAAGCACTGCTGGCCATAGTGAAGGGCCGTCGAGCCTTCGCTGATGTGCAGCACGTTGTCTTCGGTCAGGGTGCCTTTGTCCCACTCGCCATTGCGAAAGTACGACAGATAGCGTTTGTCGGTCTTGATGTAGTCAAAACCCAGCTTGTCCCAATTGATGCTTTCGTTACCCATGACACCCTCTATCACTGAACAACCGTCGAAACGGTTCAGGCTTCTGACGTTTTTTTGGATGGGCACAACAATACTTCATTCTGGAGCGGTTTCGCAGCCCGGACGATGGGGGGAAAAGCAGATTTATTAGCCTGCTTATGAAAAATCCTTGTCCATCGCTGAAAAGATCGCAGCCTGCGGCAGCTCCTACAGAATCGGCACCCCCCCTGTAGGAGCTGCCGCAGGCTGCGATCTTTTGATCTTTAAAGGTGCAACGCATGCCCCAACGCACGCAACGCCGCTTCCTGCACCGCTTCACCCAGAGTTGGATGCGCATGAATGGTGCCGCCGATATCCTCCAGGCGCGCGCCCATTTCCAGGCTTTGCGCAAACGCGGTCGACAATTCGGAAACACCTGCTCCGACCGCCTGCCAGCCGACAATGACATGATTGTCGCGACGCGCGACTACGCGCACGAAGCCGCTTTTCGATTCCAGGGTCATCGCCCGGCCATTGGCGGCGAACGGGAAGCTGGAAACGACGCAGTCCAGCCCGGCAGCCTTGGCCTCGTCCGGGGTCTGGCCGACCACCACCAGTTCCGGGTCGGTGAAGCACACGGCGGCGATGGCGGTCGGGTTGAATTCGCGGTGCTTGCCGCTGATCAGTTCGGCGACCATTTCGCCCTGGGCCATGGCGCGGTGCGCGAGCATCGGTTCGCCGCTCAGGTCGCCGATGGCGTAGACGTTGCGCATGCTGGTCTGGCAGCGGTTGTCGATCTTGATCGCCGAGCCGTTCATGTCCAGATTCAGCGCTTCGAGGTTCCAGCCCTGCGTATTCGGCTTGCGACCGACGGCCACCAGCACCTGATCGGTTTCCAGATAGAGGGTGTCGCCGTTCGGGTCACGCACCTGCAAGGTGCCGTCGAAACCCAGCACGCTGTGTTTGAGATAGAGCTTCACGCCCAGTTGTTTCAGCGCTTCGTGCACCGGTTGCGTCAGCTCGGCGTCGTAGGCCGGCAGGATGCGATCCTGCGCCTCGACCACGCTGACTTCGGCGCCGACCTTGCGGTAAGCAATGCCCAGCTCCAGACCGATATAACCGCCGCCGACCACCACCAGACGTTTGGGTACCGCTTTCGGTGCCAGCGCTTCGGTGGAGGAGATGATCGGCCCGCCGATTGGCAGGATCGGCAGATTGACGCTGGTCGAACCGGTGGCCAGCACCAGATGTTCGCACTGGATCCGCGTATCGCCGACTTCCACGGTTTTGCCGTCGATGACTTTGGCCCAGCCATTGATGACCTGGACCTTGTTCTTTTTCAGCAGTGCGGCGACGCCGGTGGTCAGGCGATCGACGATGCCGTCCTTCCACTCGACGCTTTTGCTGATGTCGAGGGTTGGCGCCGAGACGCTGATACCCAACGCAGAATGCTGACTGTGGTGTTGTGTCTGGTGAAATTGCTCAGCCACGTGAATCAACGCTTTGGACGGAATGCAGCCGATGTTCAGGCAAGTGCCGCCGAGCGATTGGCCTTCGACCAGAATCGTCGAAATGCCCAGTTGCCCGGCACGAATCGCCGTGACGTAGCCGCCGGGGCCGCCGCCGATGATCAGCAGCGTGGTGTTCAAGGTTTGCATGGCGTCACTCCACAAACAGGGTCGCGGGTTGTTCGAGCAGACCACGAATGGCCTGGATGAAGAGCGCCGCGTCCATGCCGTCGACCACGCGGTGATCGAAGGAGCTGGAGAGGTTCATCATCTTGCGTATCACCACCTGGCCTTTGACGACCATTGGCCGTTCGACGATTTTGTTCACGCCGACGATGGCCACTTCCGGCAGGTTCAGCACCGGCGTGCTGACGATGCCGCCCAGCGCACCGAGGCTGGTCAGGGTGATGGTCGAGCCGGACAATTCGTCGCGACTGGCCTTGCCATTGCGGGCAGCATTGGCCAGACGCGAGATTTCTGCGGCGCTGTCCCACAGGCTGCGCGCTTCGGCGTGACGCACTACTGGCACCATCAGGCCGACATCGCTTTGCGTGGCGACGCCGACATGCACTGCGCCGAGGCGGGTGATGACCTGGGCTTCGTCGTCGTAACGGGCGTTCATCTGCGGGAAGTCGCGCAGAGCGACGACCAACGCGCGCACCAGGAACGGCAACAAGGTCAACTTGCCCCGGCTGGCGCCGTGTTTCTCATTCAGATGCGCGCGCAGTTCTTCGATGGCGGTGACGTCGATTTCTTCGACGTAGCTGAAGTGCGCGGCACGCTGGGTGGCGTCCTGCATGCGTTGGGCGATCTTGCGGCGCATGCCGATTACTTGAATCTGTTCTTCGTCGTTGCGCTGGGCGTAAGCGGCGGCGAGCGGTGCCGAAGCGTTCGACTGCCCCTGCGCCAGATAGGCTTCGAGGTCTTCGTGCAGCACACGGCCGGCCGGGCCGGAACCGCGCACCAGACGCAACTGAATGCCCAGATCCAGCGCATGTTTGCGCACCGCCGGCGAGGCCAGCGGACGTTCATTGGCCTCGCGGGCAACCATCGGGCCTTGGCAAACCGGTGCCGGACGCGGTGCAGCAGCGGCCGCAGGTTTGCTCTCGGCAGCTGTCTCAACTTTCGCCGCAGCAGGTGCCTCTTTCGCAGCAACCGGTGCTGGCGCGGCGGATTCCTTCAGGTTTCCGGCACCTTCGACTTCGATGCTGATCAGCACACTGCCGACCGCCATCACTTCCCCCGGCTGACCGCCGAGGGCAATCACCTTGCCGTGTACCGGCGAGGGAATATCGACCATCGCCTTGTCGGTCATCACGTCCGCCAGCACCTGGTCTTCAACGACCAGATCGCCAACCTTGACGTGCCACTGCGACAGCTCTACTTCTGCGATGCCTTCGCCGATGTCCGGCATCTTGATAACGTGCGTGCCCATTCAGACCTCCATGACCCGTTTCAACGCCGCGCCCACTCGGGACGGCCCTGGGAAATACGCCCACTCTTGCGCGTGCGGGTAGGGGGTGTCCCAACCGGTGACGCGTTCGATCGGCGCTTCCAGGTGATGGAAGCAATGCTCTTGCACCAGCGCTACCAACTCGGCGCCGAAACCGCAGGTGCGGGTGGCTTCGTGCACCACCACGCAACGACCGGTTTTTTTCACCGATTTGACGATGGTGTCCAGGTCCAGCGGCCACAGGCTGCGCAGGTCGATGACTTCGGCATCCACGCCGGATTCTTCGGCAGCCACTTGCGACACGTAAACGGTAGTGCCGTAAGTGAGCACGGTCACGTCCTTGCCTGGACGGGTGATCGCGGCGACGTCCAGCGGCACGGTGTAATAACCGTCCGGCACTTGGGCTTGCGGGTGTTTCGACCACGGGGTTACCGGGCGGTCGTGGTGGCCGTCGAACGGGCCGTTGTACAGGCGTTTTGGCTCGAGGAAGATCACCGGGTCATCGTTTTCGATGGAGGCGATCAGCAGGCCTTTGGCGTCGTACGGGTTGGACGGCATGACGGTGCGCAGACCACAGACCTGAGTGAACATCGCCTCGATACTCTGGCTGTGGGTCTGGCCGCCGTAGATGCCGCCGCCGCAAGGCATGCGCAGGGTCATCGGCGCGGTGAACTCGCCGGCAGAGCGATAACGCAGACGCGCCGCTTCGGAAATGATCTGGTCGGACGCCGGGTACACGTAGTCGGCAAACTGGATTTCGGCGACCGGACGCAAGCCGTAGGCGCCCATGCCTACCGCCACACCGACGATGCCGCTTTCGGAGATCGGTGCGTCGAATACCCGCGAGGTGCCGTACTTGGTCTGCAGGCCTTCGGTGCAACGGAACACGCCGCCGAAGTAGCCGACGTCCTGCCCGAACACCACCACATTGTCGTCACGCTCAAGCATCACATCCATGGCCGAGCGCAGGGCCTGGATCATGGTCATGGTGGTCGTGGTCATGGCGGTTTCCAACTGAATATTGTTGTTGTGATCGTTCATGTCAGATCCCCAACTGCTGACGCTGGCGCTTCAAGTGCTCTGGCATCTCTTTGTAGACGTCTTCGAACATGGTCGCGGCGCTAGGAATCTGCCCGCCGGCGAGGGTGCCGTACTGTTCGGCCTGTTTCTGCGCGGCAATCACTTCGGCTTCAAGCTCGGCGCTGACGGCGGCGTGCTCTTCTTCCGACCAGTGGCCGACCTTGATCAGGTGCTGCTTCAGGCGGGCAATCGGGTCGCCCAGCGGGAAGTGGCTCCAGTCATCGGCCGGACGGTATTTGGACGGATCGTCGGAGGTCGAGTGCGGGCCGGCGCGGTAGGTGACCCACTCGATCATGGTCGGGCCGAGGTTGCGCCGGGCGCGTTCGGCAGCCCAGGCGGAAGCCGCGTAGACCGCGTAGAAGTCGTTGCCATCGACTCGCAGCGAGGCGATGCCGCAACCGACGCCGCGTCCGGCGAAAGTGGTGGCTTCACCGCCGGCGATAGCCTGGAAGGTCGAGATCGCCCACTGGTTGTTGACCACGTTGAGAATCACTGGCGCACGGTAAACGTGGGCGAAGGTGAGGGCGGTGTGGAAGTCCGATTCGGCGGTGGCGCCGTCACCGATCCAGGCCGAGGCGATTTTAGTGTCGCCCTTGATCGCCGAGGCCATGCCCCAGCCGACGGCTTGAATGAACTGAGTGGCGAGGTTGCCGGAGATGGTGAAGAAACCGGCGTCCTTGACCGAGTACATGATCGGCAACTGCCGGCCCTTGAGCGGATCGCGCTCGTTGGACAGCAGTTGGCAGATCAGGTCGACCAGCGGCACGTCGCGGGCCATCAGGATGCTTTGCTGGCGGTACGTCGGGAAGCACATGTCGTCGATGTTCAAGGCCAGGGCCTGGGCGCTGCCGATGGCTTCTTCGCCAAGGCTTTGCATGTAGAACGACATTTTTTTCTGGCGCTGGGCGGCCACCATGCGGTTGTCGTAGATCCGCGTCTTGAGCATGGCGCGCATGCCCTTGCGCAGGATGTCGACCGGCACATTTTCAGCCCAGGGGCCGAGGGCGTTGCCCTGATCGTCGAGCACCCGAATCAGGCCACGCGCCAAGTCGGCGGTGTCGGCAGGTTCGACGTCAATGGAAGGTTTGCGCACCGTGCCGGCATCGGTCAGATGCAGGTAGGAGAAGTCGGTTTTGCAGCCTGGGCGGCCCGAGGGTTCAGGGACGTGCAGACGCAGCGGTTCATACGCTTGGGTCATGGCTTCTACGCTCGATCTTGTGAATTTCTTGTAGTGAGCTGGCAATCATTCTTGGGTGAAAGAAATCTTGTCCTACAACAATCATAGGCCCGGCCGAGAAGAATATTTCTCTCTGTTTCGTTGCGCTGGAGATGATTTGCAGATAGAAATTCTGCATAAACATAAAAAACAGGTGGTTTTGTCTCATGCGCAAACTGGACCGTACCGACATCGGCATTCTCAACAGCCTTCAGGAGAATGCGCGCATCACCAACGCCGACCTCGCACGCTCGGTGAACCTGTCGCCGACGCCGTGTTTCAACCGGGTCAAGGCGATGGAGGAATTAGGGCTGATTCGCGAGCAGGTGACGTTGTTGGATGCCGATCTGCTGGGGCTGCATGTGAACGTGTTCATTCACGTCAGTCTGGAGAAACAGGTCGAGGAAGCGTTGCAGCATTTCGAAGAGGCGATTTCCGACCGCCCCGAGGTGATGGAGTGCTACCTGATGGCCGGCGACCCGGACTATCTGATCCGGGTGCTGGTGCCGACGATTCAGGCGCTTGAACGCTTCATGATGGACTTTCTGACCAAGGTGCCGGGGGTGGCGAACATCCGGTCGAGTTTTGCCTTGAAGCAGGTGCGCTACAAGACGGCGCTGCCATTGCCGGCGAATGGGTTGACGCTGGGTTCTTGAAGATCAAAAGATCGCAGCCTGCGGCAGCTCCTACAGGGACACCGTTTATGTGTGCCCTGTGTAGGCGCTGCCGCAGGCTGCGATCTTTTGCTTTTATAGCTTGTTGATCGGCACCTTCAGGTAAACCACACCATTGTCCTCGGCCGCCGGAAAATTCCCCGCCCGCACATTCACCTGAATCGCCGGCAGCAACAGCGTCGGCATGCCCAACCCGGCATCGCGTTTGGTGCGCATCTCGACAAACGCCGCCTCGTCGATCCCGTCATGCACATGAATATTGCTCTTGCGCTGTTCGCCAACGGTGGTCTGGCACTGCGCGGCGCGGCCTTCTGGCGGGTAATCGTGGCAAACGTAGAGTTTGACGCTGGCCGGGAAGGCCAGCAGTTTGTGGATCGAGTTGAACAACTGATGCGCGTCGCCGCCGGGGAAGTCGCAGCGGGCGGTGCCGACGTCGGGCATGAACAGCGTGTCGCCGACCAGAATCTGTTCGCCGTCGATCAGATAAGCCATGTCTGCCGGGGTGTGGCCGGGGACGTGCAGGGCGGTGGCTTTGAGGTTGCCGATCCTGAACGACTCGTTCGGCGCGAACAGGTGATCGAACTGCGAGCCGTCGACGCAGAACTCCGGCTCCAGATTGAACAGCGCCTTGAACACATTCTGCACTTTGCTGATCGACTGACCGATCGCAATCTTGCCGCCCAGTTCGCGGCGCAGGTACGGCGCGGCGGACAGGTGGTCGGCGTGGGCGTGGGTTTCCAGCAGCCATTGCACCTGCAGGCGGTGGTCACGGACGAAGGCGATGATTTTTTCGGCCTGTACGGTGCAGGTACGACCGGCAGCGCCGTCGTAATCAAGCACCGGATCGACGATTGCACATTGCCCGCCATCGGCTTCATAGACCACATAGCTGTAGGTCGAAGAGGCGGGGTCGAGGAAAGCTTCAATCTGCGCGGGCATGGACACCAACCTGAATCAGGGAAATGGGTTGCAACACTTTATCTAAAAACATAATGTTCGCAGCTTAAGTGACGTTGAAGGCATCGTGCAAATGCAATCCAGTCTGACCGAATGTGAAGTCGCCCAACTGCGGGCGTCCGCCTCCAAGGCCTGCGCGCTGCTCAAGGCGCTGGCCAATGAGGATCGCCTGTTGATCCTGTGCCAGCTGACTCAGGGCGAACGCAACGTCGGCGAGCTGGAAAAAATCACCGGCGTGCGCCAGCCGACGCTGTCCCAGCAACTGGGCATCCTGCGCGACGAAGGCCTGGTGGCGACCCGCCGCGAAGGCAAATACATCTTTTACGGCCTGGCCAGCCCTGAAGTGATTCAGGTGATGAAGACCCTGTCCGGACTGTATTGCGGGGCGGTGCTCAAGAGCTGGGGCCACCCATAAATGTCAGCCAACACAATACAAAACCTGTGGGAGCTGGCTTGCCAGCGATGGCGGAGTGTCAGTCGCCATCAATAGCGGTTGACAAGTCCCTATCGCTGGCAAGCCAGCTCCCACAGGTTTAGTGGTTTGATTCGAAAAAATCCTTGCGTGCAGCAATAAGGAACAAGCAATGAACGATCAACACTGGGGCCCATCCATCAGTGCAGACATCGTGGTCATCGGCGGCGGCACCGCCGGCATCGGCTTCGTCGCCAGTCTGCTCAAGCGTGATCCCACTCTTAAAGTCACCGTGATTGAGCCAAGCGCCCAGCACTACTACCAACCGGCATGGACGCTGGTCGGCGGTGGCGCCTATGACGTCAAGGACACTGCGCGGCCGATGAGCAAAGTGATGCCGCGTCAGGCCACCTGGATTCAGGCGGCGGTGACAGCGGTGGATCCCGACACCCGTCAACTCACGCTCAACGATCGACGCCGCGTCAGCTACCAGAACCTGATCGTCTGCCCCGGCCTGCGTCTGGCCTGGGAGAAAATCGAGGGCCTGCAGGAAAGCCTCGGCCAGCACGGCGTGACGTCCAACTACAGCTATCAGCATGCGCAGTACACCTGGGATCAGGTGCAGAAACTGCGCGGCGGCAAGGCGTTGTTCACCCAGCCGGCGATGCCGATCAAATGCGCCGGCGCGCCGCAGAAAGCGTTGTACCTGTCGTGCGATCACTGGCGCAAAACCGCTGTGCTGAACAACGTTAACGTCGAGTTCAACCTGGCCGGTGCCGCACTCTTCGGTGTAGCGACCTTCGTTCCGCCGCTGATGAAGTACATCGAGAAGTACAACGCGCAACTGGCCTTCAACAGCAATCTGGTCAAGGTCGACGGCCCGGCGAAAACCGCTTGGTTCGAGATCAAGGACGCTGACGGCAACGTCACCACACAGGCGAAAACCTTTGACCTGCTGCATGTTGTGCCGCCGCAAGTCGCGCCGGACTTCATCGCCCAGAGCCCGCTGGCCGACACCGCCGGCTGGTGCGAAGTCAATCCGCACAGCCTGCAACATCCGCGTTACCCCGAGGTGTTCGGACTCGGCGATATCTGCGGCACAACTAATGCGAAAACCGCTGCCGCCGTGCGCAAGCAGATTGTGGTGGTCGCGGAAAATCTGCTGGCCGTGCGCAAGCGGCAGCCGCTGCCACTGAAGTACGACGGCTACGGTTCCTGCCCGCTGACGGTGGAGAAGGGCAAGGTGATCCTCGCCGAGTTCGGTTACGGCGGGAAGTTGCTGCCGACCTTCGCCCTCGATGCGACCGTGCCGCGCCGCTCGGCGTGGTTCCTCAAGGCGACGCTGCTGCCGTGGTTCTACTGGAACGGCATGCTCAAGGGCCGCGAGTGGCTGACCGGTTTGTCCAAAGTCGACTGAGAACTCCCTATGTTGCTGGCAAGTCTGTTTGGCGTGTTGATGGGGCTGATTCTCGGGCTGACCGGGGCGGGCGGCGGGATTCTCGCGGTGCCGGCGCTGGTGCTCGGCCTCGGCTGGAGCATGACCCAGGCTGCGCCCGTGGCGTTGTTCGCCGTGGGCAGTGCGGCAGCCGTCGGTGCCATTGACGGTTTGCGTCATGGCCTGGTGCGCTATCGCGCGGCACTGCTGATTGCGGCGCTCGGCGCGGTGTTTTCGCCGCTGGGGATCTATTTCGCGCATCAGTTGCCGGAGCAGATTCTGATGATCCTCTTCAGCCTGCTGATGGTCATGGTGGCCTGGCGCATGTTGCGCCGCGAGCGTGCGCAAAAGGGGCCGAGCGACCATGGCCATGCGAGCTGGGGGCAGAAGAACTGCATGCTCAATGAACAGACCGGTCGCTTCGACTGGACCGCCAAATGCACCGCGACCCTTGCGGTATTGGGCGCAGTGACGGGTGTGGTTTCGGGGTTGCTCGGCGTCGGCGGTGGTTTCCTGATCGTGCCGGCGTTCAAGCAACTGACCGATGTGCAGATGCGCGGGATCGTGGCGACGTCGCTGATGGTGATCAGCCTGATTTCCGCGATTGGCGTGATCGGCTCCTTTCACGCGGGCGTGCGGATTGACGCACAGGGCGCGGCGTTTATCGTCGCCAGCATCGTCGGCATGATCATCGGCCGCAAGCTTTGTGCGCGGGTGCCGGCGCGGACGTTGCAAGTGGGGTTTGCCAGCGTGTGTCTGGTGGTGGCGGGTTACATGTTGTTGCGCGCCTGAAAAGATCGCAGCCTGCGGCAGCTCCATGGGAATGGTGTACACCCTGTAGGAGCTGCCGCAGGCTGCGATCTTTTGATTTTGCTCCTCAATCAATCAAAGGATTTTTCTCGGTCAGCACAACCTGCGCGATCTGATCCTTGCGCATGAAACTCACCTTCGGATGCGCCTGCGCATAACGAATGAACCGCTCCATCGCTTCGACCATCGCCGGCGTGCCGCCGATGCGGTCGTGCAGACTCACCGACATCATCCGCCGCTGGCTCGCGCCTTCGGCGTACAGGCGATCAAATTCCAGCACCAGTTGCTGATAGAACTGCTCGGCGGAGAAATGCCGGCCCTCGATCAGCACGATGTCGTTATTGCGCAGGGTGTACGGCACCACGGCAAATTTGCGTCCACGGACCATGGTCACGAACGGTTCGTCGCGGCTCACGTCATCGATGTGGTAGGTGAAATTCAGGTCTTGCAGAACCTTCAGCGTATTGGGGCTGCGCCGCAGCCAGTTGGCGTTGTAGCCCACCGAGCGCTGGCCGGTGAGTTTTTCCACCGCGTTGACACCGTCGCCGATGAACTGTTTTTCCTGGTCGTAGCTCATGTTGTACGAATCGGCCCAACGCATGCCATGGGCCGCCAGTTCATGGCCGCGCGCAGCAATCGCTTTCGCCAGTTCCGGGTGTTTGAGCGCCGCTTCGCCGACCACATGCGAGGTGACCTTGATGCCGGTGCGATCCCACAGGTCGAGCATCCGCCACAAGCCTTCCTTGTAGCCATAATCAAACCAGGTCTGCGCCGGCAGATCCGGATAACCCTTGGGCAGCGGCGTGCCGGAGAACGGGCTTTCCGCGCCCTCGGGCTGACCGCCGGTTTCGAATTGCATCGACACCGAGATCACCAGTTGCGAACCGTCCGGCCACGGGCGTTCCTGAGCGAAGGCGAGGGCCGGCAGCAGCAGGGCGGCCGCCACAAGGTTTTTTAAAAAGCGTGGGGAGCGTTGCCGGTGGGGCGTGGTCATAACGGGCACCTTGCAGGTTGAGAAGGGCTGCAAGGGTGGCAGTTGCCCGGCGCGGGAAAAATCCGTTGCGGGCAAGAAGACCTTTAAACAGAATTTACGAATCCACCGCAAACCTGTGGGAGCGGGCTGCCGGTCACCCTCTTGCCGAGCCGACTGCCGCCATCGCTGGCAAGCCAGCTCCCACAGGATTGTGGGTTTGCCGCAACATTTGCGGCAAACTCCCGGCAGCACAAGCACAAGGTCTTTCAATGGATCGATACGCCCCGCGCAACTGGCAGCCGCACGAGAAGCCCAGTCTGCCCGGTTCCCCCTCGACGCCGCTGCACTCCAACCCCAAGCGCCTGGCCTATGCGCTGGTCGGGCTGTTGGTGGCGGTGACCGGTGGTCTGGGCAACTCGCTGGTGGTCGCCAACCTGCCTTACCTGCAAGGTGCGCTGGGCGCGACCACGGCGGAGATGGCCTGGCTGCCGGCCGCGTACGTGATGACCAACGTGTCGATGAACCTGTTGCTGGTGAAGTTTCGTCAGCAGTTCGGCCTGCGTGCATTCACCGAAGTGTTTCTGGTGTTGTATGCGCTGGTGACCTTCGGCCACCTGTTCGTCAATGACCTGAGCTCGGCCATCGCCGTGCGCGCGGCGCACGGCATGGTCGGTGCGGCGCTGAGTTCGCTGGGTCTGTATTACATGGTTCAGGCGTTTCCGGCCAAGTGGCGGCTGAAGGCGCTGGTGCTGGGCCTCGGCGCCTCGCAACTGGCTTTGCCGCTGGCGCGATTGTTCTCCGAAGACTTGCTGCAGATTGCCGAATGGCGTGGCTTGTACCTGTTCGAGCTGGGCATGGCGCTGCTGTCGCTGGGCTGCGTGTTGCTGCTCAAGTTGCCGCCCGGTGACCGCTTCAAAACCTTCGAGCCGCTGGACTTTCTGACCTTCGCCATTCTCGCCAGCGGCGTGGCACTGCTTTGCGCGGTGTTGTCGCTGGGGCGGATCGACTGGTGGCTGGAGGCCAACTGGATCGGCTATGCGCTGGCGGCCTCGATTGCCCTGATCCTCGCGGGCTTGGCGATTGAACACAATCGCAGCAACCCGATGCTGATGACCCGCTGGCTCGGCAGCGGCACGATGATCCGCCTGGCGCTGGCGGTGACCCTGATCCGCATGGTCACCTCGGAACAGTCCACCGGCGCCGTCGGTTTCATGCAGAACCTCAACATGGGTTATGAGCAGTTGCACAGCCTGTATGTGGTGATGCTGATCGGCAGCGTCGCCGGGCTGGCGACCAGTGCGCTGACCATCGACCCCAAGCACCTGCTGATGCCGCTGATCATCTCGCTGGCGCTGATGGCCACCGGCTCGGTGATGGACAGTTTTTCCAACAACCTGACCCGTCCGCAAAACCTGTATTTCAGCCAGTTCCTGCTGGCCTTCGGCAGCACGTTTTTTCTGGGACCGACCATGGTTTTCGGCACCCGCAACGTGTTGACCAACCCGCGCAATCTGGTGAGTTTTTCGGTGTTGTTCGGGATCTGCAACAACCTCGGCGGCCTGCTCGGCGCGGCGTTGTTGGGCACGTTCCAGATCGTGCGCGAGAAATTCCACTCCAGCCACCTGGTCGAGCACCTGACGCTGTCCGATCCGCTGGTGGCTGCGCGCGTACAAAGCGGCAGTTCGGCCTATGGCAGCTTGCTGGCCGACCCGAGCCTGCGCAATCTGGCCGGGATTCGCAGCCTGGCGAATGCCGCGACTCGCGAAGCCAACGTGCTGGCCTATAACGATGTGTTCATGCTGATCGCCGTGATTGCGGTGCTGACCATGATCTGGCTGTCCATTCGTGCGCTGTGGCTGATGAGCACCACCAAAGCCGTCGACCCAGCGCCTTCCGTACCTCCTGACGGTGCCTCCCATTCATGACCGAACCGACCACCACAACCACCAATGCCATCGCCGCCACCCCGGAAGGCGTGGCGCCGCCGTCCTCGCCGAACACCGAGCCGCGCTCGTTGCGGGTACGGATCATCTCGTCACTGGGCTTTGCCGCGATTGCCATCGTCGGTGTGCTGATCGTGCTCTACGCCTGGCAGCTGCCGCCGTTCAGCAGTGCGGTCGAAACCACTGAAAACGCGTTGGTGCGCGGTCAGGTGACGATCATCGGCCCGCAGCTCAGCGGTTACGTGTTCGAGGTGCCGGTGCAGGATTTCCAGTACGTGAAGGCCGGTGATTTGCTGGTGCGCCTGGACGACCGGATTTATCAGCAGCGCCTCGACCAGTCGCTGGCGCAACTGGCGGTGCAGAAAGCCGCGCTGGCCAACGTGGTGCAGCAACGCAACAGCGCCGAAGCGACGATCAAACTGCGTCAGGCGGTGGTGGCCGACAGCGAGGCGCAGTTGCGTAAAAGCGAGGCGGATCTGCGCCGTAACAAGGAGCTGGTGAGTGACGGCTCGGTGTCGAAACGCGAGATGGACGTGGCGCTCGCGGCCAATGCGCAGAGCATTGCGGCGGTGGCGCAGGCCAAGGCCAATCTGGAAATCGCCCGTCAGGATCTGCAAACGGTGATCGTCAATCGCGGTTCGCTGGAGGCGGCGGTGGCCAGCGCTGAAGCGGCGGTGCAACTGGCGCGGATCGATTTGTCGAATACGCGCATCGTCGCCCCGCGAGACGGCCAGCTCGGGCAGATCGGCGTGCGCCTGGGCGCCTACGTCAACTCCGGGGCGCAGCTGATGGCGTTGGTGCCGAACCAGAAATGGGTGATCGCCAACATGAAGGAAACCCAGATGGACAACGTGCGCGTCGGGCAGCCGGTGCGCTTCACCGTTGATGCGCTGAACCACCGCCAGTTCACCGGGCATGTGCAGCACATTTCGCCCGGCACCGGTTCGGAGTTCGCCCTGCTGCAGGCGGATAACGCCACGGGCAACTTCGTGAAAATCGCCCAGCGCGTGCCGGTGCGGATCACCATCGATCCGGATCAGCAGGAGGAGGAACGCTTGCGCCCGGGGATGTCGGTGGTGGTCAGCATCGACACCGCAGCGGGCGACACACAACCGCATTGACCTACACACAACCCTGTGGGAGCTGGCTTGCCAGCGATGACGTCGGCACATCCGAAAATATCTGTTCCTGACACACCGCCATCGCTGGCAAGCCAGCTCCCACAGGGGGGCTTCAGGCTGCAATCATCGGCGGCAAGGTACCGAGCAGGGAGACCGCAGCAACGGCACCCATTCCCAACAGCCACTCCAGCACCACACTGCGCTTGAGCGCGCCCATCCGCTGTTCGCAATCATCAATCCGCAAGCGATTGAACAACGCCAGCGCGAGCATGCCCAGCACCAGCAACGCTTTGATCAGCAGGATCAGGGCAAAGCCACTGAACAGCGGCGTCGGCCACCATTGCCCGGTCAGCACGCGCACGTTGATCAGCCCGGTAATCAGCAGCCCGCCAACAATGGCGTAACCGACACCGCTGAAGCGTTGCAGGATCCGGCTCATCGTTTCGCCGGGTTGACGCAGGATCAATACCAGCAGCAACAGACCGCCGAGCCATGCAGCGACGCAGGTCAGGTGAACGATCTGGTTGAGGATCAGCAGTTGCCCATTCAGACCGTCGAGCATCGCGCCGTGACCGACCGGCGCCAGGGTCGCCAGGAGCAGCGCGCTCAAGCCCAGGCGCAACGTCAGGCTCGAACGCCAAGGCGTGAACAGCAACGCCAGCAACAGCGCGTTGATCAGCAGATGCCAACGCCAGACCTGACCGAAAAACGTATTGCCCAGCACCAAGCCAATCGTGTCCGGGGCAAACGCGGCCGCCGCCGAACCGGCCATGCTCGCGGTGATCAGCAGCGCCCAGGTGACACCGCTGACCAGCGCAATTGCCGTCAGCCAGCGCGCCAGTCGCGCCAGATGCCGATCCAATGTCGGCACTGGTGCCTTGAGCAGCAACGGCCGAAACAGCCAGGCGCCGAACAGCATCAACACCGCGCTGAAATGCACGAAGCGGCACAGCACCAGCGCTTCACTCATGAATTACTGGCCGACCTTGAACTGGTAGGCGCCTTCGCTCTTGTGCGTGTCGACCGACACCGCATGCCATTCGACTTTGTATTCACCGGCACTGAGTGGTGCGGCGGGGGTGACGATCAGGGTTTTCTTGTCGCCTTCGGTGGTCAGCGGTTTGATCGCGACCGGGGCGCCGTCGTGGGTCAGGCTGACTTTGGTGAAGCTGGCCTCGACGCCTTCGGAAAAGGTCAGGCGCAGATCGGCCGGCGCGGCGACGGTGCTGTCGGCGGCCGGGGTCTGGCTTTTCAAGTGGGCGTGGGCAAAAACGGAGGATGCGGCGCACAGCGAAGCGAGCAGGGCAGTGGTGGTCAGGACGTTCTTGAACAGCATCGCGGGTACCTCTGAGGCAGGACAAAGAAGCGCCAGTTTAGCCATGCGCCGGCCTTCATACGAAGTTTTGTTTGCAGCGGTCGCCCCGAGGCCAGAGTGGATGCTAGTCTTCAACAACGTCGTTGTCAGGGAGCCCTCATGGGCAATCACAAGATCGAGATCCGTCGCAGTAACGTCGAGAAAATCCTGTTGGCGGCGGAAAAAGTCTTCGCTGAAAAAGGCTTCGGCGGCACCGCCATGGCCGACATCGCCGCCGAAGTGCAACTGCCGCGCTCCAACTTGCATTACTACTTTTCCACCAAGAGCGAACTGTACAGCGCGGTGCTGTTCGACCTGCTGGAGGTGTGGAAGCAGGACGCGCTGTGCTTTGAGATGTTCGACGATCCACGGGTGGTGCTCAGCAGCTACATCCGCGCCAAGATGAACCACTCGCGCAGCCGGCCTTATGGTTCGAAAGTCTGGGCCAACGAGATCATCCACGGTGCGCCGACCTTGGGTGAAGCGCTGGATCTGAGCCTGTACGACTGGGCGAAAATGAAGGAAGCGAAGATCCGCCAGTGGGTCGAGGACAAGCGGATTCTGCCGGTGGAGCCGTCGAGCCTGCTGTACATGATCTGGGCCTCGACCCAGCATTACGCCGACTTCGATCATCAGGTGAATATTCTCAACGAGCATCAGCCGCTGTCGGACATGCAGTTCGAGCGTGCGGTGCAGACGGTGACCAGTGTGATTTTGCGCGGGATCGGATTAGAACCTTGAGCCATGTGTTGTGACTGCCGACCCCTTCGCGAGCAAGCCCGCTCCCACAGGTTTTCGGGTTGTCCTCAAGTGTCATGAACACCAGAGAACCCTGTGGGAGCGAGCTTGCTCGCGAAGGCGTCTGTTCAGACGCTACCTGGCCTAGGGTGAGACATGGTACGGATTGCGCGGATCATGATTCCAGTCCAGAAACGGCTTGCCGGTCTCCATCGGCACCATCTCGATGCAGTCCGCCACCGGGCAGGTGATCTGGCACAGATTGCACCCGACACATTCCTCATCAATCACTTCATATTTATGCGTGCCGTCGGCCTGCTTGAGGCTGCTGATCGCCTGGTGTGACGTGTCCTCGCAAGCAATGTGGCAACGCCCGCAACCGATGCACGCGTCCTGATCAATCCTGGCAATGACCTGATAGTTGATGTCGAGGTATTTCCAGTCAGTGGTGTTGCCCACCGCACGCCCGGAAAACTCGGCGATGTTGGCGTAACCCTGACTGTCCATCCAGCGCGACAGCCCGTCCTTCATCTCCTCGACAATCCGGAAGCCGTGAAGCATCGCCGCCGTGCACACCTGCACCGCGCCGCTGCCCAGCGCCATGAACTCCGCCGCGTCACGCCAACTGCCGATGCCACCAATGCCGCAGATCGGCAGGCCTTGAGTCTGCGGATCACGGGCGATCTCGGCGACCATGTTCAGCGCAATCGGTTTGACCGCTGAGCCGCAATAACCGCCGTGGGTGCTTTTGCTGCCGACGGTGGGCAGGGCGACCATGTGTTCCAGGTCGACGCTGGTGATCGAGTTGATGGTGTTGATCAGCGACACCGCATCGGCGCCACCGCGATGGGCCGCGCGGGCGGCGACGCGGATGTCGGTGATGTTCGGCGTCAGCTTGACGATCACCGGCAACGAGCAATAGGTCTTGCACCAGCGGGTGACCTGCTCGACGTATTCCGGTACCTGACCCACCGCCGCGCCCATGCCGCGTTCGGGCATGCCGTGCGGGCAACCGAAATTCAGCTCGATGCCGTCAGCGCCGGTGGCCTCCACCAGTGGCAGGATGTGTTTCCACGACTCCTCCACGCACGGCACCATCAGCGAGACGATCAGCGCACGATCCGGCCAGTCCTTCTTCACCTGAGTGATCTCACGCAGGTTGATTTCCAGCGAGCGGTCGGTGATCAGTTCGATGTTGTTGATCCCCAGCACCTCGCGGTTGTTGCCGTAGTGCGCCGAGTAGCGCGACGAGACGTTGACCGCTGCCGGGTCCTCGCCGAGGGTTTTCCAGACCACGCCACCCCAGCCGGCCTCGAAGGCGCGGACCACATTGTAGGCCTTGTCGGTCGGCGGCGCGGAGGCCAGCCAGAACGGGTTGGGGGCTTTGATACCGGCGAAGACAATCGAGAGATCGGCCATTTACGCAGCCTCCACGTTGAGCATCAGTTGCGCGTTGATCGCCTCGGCGGCGAGTTTGCCGTGCTGTACGGCTTGCACGGTGAGATCCTGATCGAGGCTGGTGCAGTCGCCGCCGGCATACACGCCGGGAATGCTGGTGCGCAGGTTGTCATCGACCTGAATCCGTTCGCCCTGACGCTTGAGTTCGCGGGCCAGCGGGTCGGCGAGGGCGCTGCTGTCGAAGGCCTGACCAATGGCTTTGAAGATCGCGTCGGCGGCCAGTTCGAAAGTTTCGCCCGTGGTTTGCAGGCGACCGTCGACCCGTTGCGTGCGGGCGAAACGCATGCCGCGCACCTTGCCTTGCGCATCGAGCAGCACTTCTTCCGGTTGCGCCCAGGTCAGCAGGCGTACCTGATTGGCCTTGGCAATGTCCTGTTCATGACCGGTCGCGCCCATGTCCGCCGCACCCCGGCGATACACCAGATTCACGTCACGCGCTCCGAGACGGGCCATTTGCACGGCCATGTCAATCGCCGTGTTGCCGGCGCCGAGGACGATGCAGCGTTCGGCCAGTGGCAGTTGCGTCAGGTCATCGGCCTGGCGCAGTTCGCGGATGTAGTCAGTGGCGGCGAGCAGGCCGGGCGCGTCTTCGTGGGGCAGGCCGAGCTGTTTGCTGGCATTCAGGCCGAGGCCGAGGAACACCGCGTCGAACTGCTGATGCAGCTCGCTGAGGGTCAGATTCTCGCCGAGTTTCTGTCCGTGACGGATTTCGATACCGCCGATCTGCAGAAGAAAATCCAGTTCCTTTTGCGCGTAGTCGTCGACCAGTTTGTACTTGGCGATCCCGTATTCATTGAGGCCGCCAGCCTTTTCCCGTGCTTCGAAAATCACCACGTCGTGGCCGTGCATGGCACTGCGGTGGGCACAGGACAAACCCGCTGGCCCGGCGCCGACCACGGCGATGCGCTTGCCGGTGCTGGCCGCACGCTGGAACGGGTGCTCGGTGAAATTCGCGTTGTCCACGGCGTAGCGTTGCAGCAGGCCGATCAGCACCGGCGCACATTCCTGGGCGTTGTTGCGCACGCAGGCTTGCTGGCAGAGGATTTCCGTCGGGCAGACCCGCGCACAACTGCCGCCGAGGATGTTCGCCGAAAGGATTTTCTGCGCCGCACCGGGCACGTTGTCCTGATGGATGTTGCGGATGAACGACGGAATATCGATCTCGCTGGGGCACGCATTGACGCACGGCGCGTCGTAGCAATACAGGCAGCGCGAGGCTTCCAGGTGTGCCTGCCGGGCGTTGAGCGGTGGCGCCAGATCAGTGAAATGGCCGGCGAGGGCGGCCGCACTTTCGTGCGGGTGCGGGAGATGGTTCAGGGTCTCGATCACGGTTTTTTGCCTCACGGTTATTGAGGTTCTCTGCCTCTGTCGGGCAGTGGTTTTTGTGTCGCTTGGGATGGCCTCATCGCTGGCAAGCCAGCTCCCACAAGGTTTTTCGAACACCCAGAATCCCTGTGGGAGCTGGCTTGCCAGCGATAGGCCGAAGGCCTGGATTTCAGCGTTTCACAGCCGTCGGCTTATGCATCTCAGCCCGCTTGCTCAGCAAATCAAAAACCGTCGGATACGCCGGCCGTTCGATGTACCGCCCGGCCCCGCGCTCGGCGCGCAGATCGCCGTCGGCCCATACCACTTTGCCCTGGCTGACGGTATGACTTGGCACGCCGCGCACGGTCTTGCCTTCGAAGATGTTGAAGTCCACCTGCTGATGGTGGGTCTTGGCGGAAATGGTGCGAGTGCCTTGCGGGTCCCACAGCACCAGGTCGGCGTCGGCGCCGACGCGAATCGCGCCTTTGCGCGGATAGAGGTTGAAGATTTTTGCGGTATTGGTGGAGGTAAGGGCGACGAAATCCTGCATCGACAAACGGCCGCTGTTGACCCCTTCATCCCACAACACCGCCATGCGGTCTTCGATGCCGGCGGTGCCGTTGGGGATCTTGCTGAAGTCGTCGCGCCCGGCGGCTTTTTGCTCGGCGCAGAAGCAGCAGTGGTCAGTGGCGGTGGTGTGCAGATTGCCGTTTTGCAAGCCATGCCAAAGAGCTTCCTGATGCCCGCGCGGGCGGAACGGCGGGCTCATCACATAACCGGCGGCGGTCTGCCAGTCCGGGTGCTGGTAGACGCTGTCGTCGAGCAGCAGATGCCCGGCCAGCACTTCGCCGTACACCGGTTGGCCCTTGCTGCGGGCATAAGTGATTTCGTCCAGCGCTTCCTTGGTCGACACGTGCACCAGGTACAACGGCGTGCCGATGGTCTCGGCAATGCGAATCGCCCGGCTCGCCGCTTCGCCTTCCACCTGCGAGGGCCGCGACAGTGGATGCGCTTCCGGCCCGGTGATGCCTTGGGCCATCAACTTGCGTTGCAGGTGATAAACCAGCTCGCCGTTTTCCGCATGCACGGTCGGCACGGCGCCGAGTTCCAGGCAGCGCTCGAAACTCGCCACCAGCGTGTCGTCGGCGGCCATGATCGCGTTCTTGTAGGCCATGAAATGCTTGAAGCTGTTGATCCCGTGGTGGCTGACCAGCTCGGCCATTTCTTCGCGCACCTGCTCGCTCCACCAGGTGATCGCGACGTGAAAGCCGTAGTCCGAGGCGGACTTTTCGGCCCAGCCACGCCACTGATGAAACGCTTCCATCAACGACTGCTGCGGATTGGGAATCACGAAGTCGATGATCGAGGTGGTCCCGCCAGCCAGACCCGCAGCGGTGCCGCTGTAAAAGTCTTCACTGGCCACGGTGCCCATGAAAGGCAGTTGCATGTGAGTGTGTGGGTCGATGCCGCCGGGCATCAGGTATTGGCCGCTGCCGTCGAGCACTTCGGCGCCGGCGGGAACATCCAGGTTCTGACCAATGGCTTTGATCACGCCGTCGGCGCAATAGACGTCGGCGCGATAACTTTCATCATGGGTAACAACGGTGGCGCCACGGATCAACAGAGACATTCCGAGTTCCTCGCAGGCATGACCGACTTGTGCCGGTTCTAAATGTTTTATTGATGTACAACGCTGATCGGCGTATTCCTGTCAGCGCTGTCAGGAATAGAAGCTAGTCGCAGTTTTGCAATTGATCAAGATTATTTTTTATAAGCTTATGTCTGTTTTAACTGTATGAAAAATAACGATAAAAACTGCAAATCACCAAAATGGTGAGGCTGTTCACCATTTTGACGCACTTGACAGGATGGAAATATGAGCAAGATTTCCTATGTGAAATCAGCCGCTTGAAGTTGAGCTGCGGTTGAGCGCCCGTGATGAAAAAAAGTGCAGTGCACCAGATTGAGTCCTGACAGTTCGGACAACTTGGAAAACGTTTGGCCTGAGCGTGCAGACAGGTTTTCGCGGACTCCTCCGGTGAATAATTAAAAGCGTGAATTATCAGAAAGTTGCAATGCGTTTGTAACACCGCCTGAGCGTCAGACGGAGTACCCGGCACGTTTATTGATGCCGCCGCTGACACCATGGCCGGTGCAAGAAAGTTGTCAGTTCCTCCGGCCATCGTCCGGCTCGCACCCCGTGTGCAGCCGCCTGATGAGCAAAAAAATAATCAGAAGAACAGTGGAGCGGCCATGCAACAGAACAGATCGCAAGTGACCGAGCGCGACGGCTTGTTCGAACTCGAAGCCGGCAGCGACGTCCTCGACAGTCCCCGTTACAACCACGACATGGCACCGACCAAGGTGCGCGAGCGCACCTGGAACAAATGGCACATCACCGCGCTGTGGGTCGGCATGTCGGTGTGCGTGCCGACCTACACCCTCGGCGGCGTGCTCACCGCGTATTTCGGCCTGACCGTCGGCGAAGCGCTGATGGCGATTCTGCTGGCCAATGTCATCGTGCTGATCCCGCTGACCCTCAATGCCTTTCCCGGCACCAAGTACGGCATTCCGTTCCCGGTGTTGCTGCGCTCGTCATTCGGCGTGCTCGGCTCCAACGTGCCGTGCCTGATTCGTGCGCTGGTGGCTTGTGGCTGGTTCGGGATTCAAACGATGTTTGGCGGGCTGGCGATTCACCTGTTTCTTGGCTCGATCTTCGACGGCTGGAAATCCCTCGGCGGAACGGGCGAGGTGATCGGCTTCATGATCTTCTGGTCGCTGAACCTGTGGGTGGTGATCCGTGGTGCCGAGTCGATCAAGTGGCTGGAAACCCTGTCCGCACCGCTGTTGGTGGCAGTCGGCATCGGCTTGCTGATGTGGGCCATGCCCAATGTGTCGATGAGCGAGCTGCTGGCGATTCCACCGAAACGCCCCGAAGGCGCGAGCGTGGTCAGTTACTTCGCTGCGGGGCTGACGGCGATGGTCGGCTTCTGGGCCACGTTGTCGCTGAACATTCCCGACTTCAGCCGGTACGCCAAAAGCCAGAAAGACCAGATCCTCGGGCAGATTTTCGGCCTGCCACTGACCATGTTCCTGTTCGCTTCGCTGGGGGTGGTGATGACCGCTGCGTCGGTGAAGCTGGTCGGTGTCACGGTATCGGATCCGGTCAGCCTGATCGGCCATATCCAGAGCCCGCTGTGGGTGGCGGTGGCCATGGCGCTGATCATCATCGCCACGCTGTCGACCAACACGGCGGCGAACATTGTTTCGCCAACCAACGACTTCCAGAACATCGCGCCCAAGGTGATCAACCGCACCAAAGCGGTGTTGCTCACCGGCTTCGTCGGGCTGGCGTTGATGGCCCACGAGCTGCTGAAAAAGCTCGGTCTGATCGTTTCCGATGTCAGCCTGGAAACCGTGTATTCCAACTGGCTGCTGGGCTATTCGAGCTTGCTCGGGCCGATCGCCGGGATCATGGTGGTGGACTATTTCCTGATCAAGAAACAGCAACTGGAACTGGCCGGGCTGTACCGCGATGACGTTTATCCGGCGTGGAACTGGGCCGGGTTTGCCGCGTTTGGCGTGCCGGTGGTGCTGACCCTGCTGTCGCTGGGCAGCGATGCGTTCAGCTGGTTTTACAGCTACGGCTGGTTTACCGGCTCGGCGCTGGGCGGGGTGATTTATTACGGGTTGTGCGTGATGCGGGCGCAGCCTTCGGTCGTGAAATCACCGGTGTGAGGGAGGGCCTCATCGCTGGCAAGCCAGCTCCCACAAGGATCAAGTCGTACACAAACCATGAGTTCACTCAAAACCTGTGGGAGCTGGCTTGCCAGCGATGGCGGCCTGGAAAACACCAAAGAAATATCCTAAGAAACTGCCTGAGGAGATCAACATGAACGCAGCCGTAGACGTTCTGCAATCCACCCATCAGCACATCAACCGCGACCGCCTCTGGGCCTCGCTCATGGAACTGGCCAAGCTCGGTGCCACGGTCAAGGGCGGGGTCTGTCGTCTGGCCCTGACCGACCTCGATCGCCAGGCCCGTGACCTGTTCGTGCAGTGGTGCAAGGACGCCGGATGCAGCGTCACAGTGGATGCAGTCGGCAACATCTTCGCCCGCCGCCCGGGGCGTAATCCGAACCTGCCGCCGGTGATGACCGGTAGCCACATCGACACCCAACCTACCGGCGGCAAATTCGACGGCTGCTTCGGCGTGCTCGCCGGCGTCGAGGTGCTGCGTACCCTCAATGACCTCGGCGTAGAAACCGAAGCACCGCTGGAAGTGGTGGTCTGGACCAACGAAGAAGGCTCGCGCTTTGCTCCGTGCATGATGGGTTCCGGCGTGTTCGCCGAGAAATTCACCCTCGAAGAAACCCTGGCCAAGGTCGATGCCGAAGGCGTCACCGTCGGCGAAGCGCTCAACGCCATTGGTTACGCGGGGTCACGCAAAGTCAGCGGGCATAAGGTCGGCGCCTACTTCGAAGCGCACATCGAGCAAGGCCCGATTCTCGAAGACGAACAGAAAACCATCGGCGTGGTCCTCGGCGCCCTTGGGCAGAAGTGGTTCGACCTGAAACTGCGCGGCGTCGAAGCGCACGCCGGGCCAACGCCGATGCACCTGCGCAAGGACGCCCTGGTCGGCGCCTCGGTGATTGTCGGTGCAGTCAACCGCGCCGCCCTCGGCCACCAACCCCACGCTTGCGGCACCGTCGGTTGCCTGCAAGCCTATCCCGGCTCGCGTAACGTCATCCCCGGCGAAGTGCGCATGACCCTCGACTTCCGCCATCTGCAGCCAGAGCGCCTTGATTCGATGATTGCCGAAGTGAAGCAGGTCATCGACGCGACCTGCGAAGAACACGGCCTGACCTATGAACTGACCCCGACCGCCGACTTCCCGCCGCTGTACTTCGAAAAGGGCTGCGTCGAAGCCGTGCGCGGCGCGGCGAAAGGCCTGGGCTTGTCACACATGGACATCGTCAGCGGCGCCGGCCACGACGCGATCTTCCTCGCCGAACTCGGCCCGGCCGGAATGATCTTCGTGCCGTGCGAAGGCGGCATCAGCCACAACGAAATCGAGAATGCCGCGCCGGATGATCTGGCGGCCGGGTGTGCGGTGTTGTTGCGGGCGATGTTGGCGGCTTCGGCGATGGTGGCGGAGGGGCAGCGCGCGGCCTGAAGATCAAAAGATCGCAGCCTGCGGCAGCTCCTACAGTTGGATTGCATTCAACCTGTAGGAGCTGCCGCAGGCTGCGATCTTTTAGTGATCACCTGCAGGAACGACTTGGTTTGATCAACCGGGCCGGTCATTCTTGCCCGCTGTGCCCTGGCGTCTGTCGGGGCCGTTGGGGTTGCCAACATCCAGCAACCGTCGTTCGACCAACACATTCTCCAGCGCCTGACGCTCGACCGGCGCCATTTGGTGTTCGCGCTTTTTCAGCTCCAGCAGAATCGGGCTGGACCAGGTGCGATAAGTCTGTTCGATGTTGCGACGCGACGTCATCAGTCTCTCCTTGATCAAGAGCCCGGTGTAGCTGGCAGGGGCTCAATCCGATGAGGGAATAACGTTAGTCGACAAACCCCGAATTCGCGAATGACTCAATGTTTTGTGGGAGCTGGCTTGCCAGCGATAGCAGTGGGTCAGTCTCTGCTGCATTGACTGAACGCCCTCCATCGCTGGCAAGCCGGCTCCCACAGGGTTTTGCATTGAATGTGAGATCGGATCAATCCTCGATATTCATCATCGCCTGCACACCTTCCCACGCCTCGACGCGCATCCGTTCGATGTCCAGCCCCGGAATCACGCCGTTATCGACCACGATCCGGCCGCCCACCAGGCTGTATTTCACCGTGATCGGTTCCCCCGCGACGACGGGTGCAACCGCGCAATCGTGGAAGCCGAAGAAGCGGGGATGGTCGAGGCTGTAGATCACCAGATCTGCCGCTTGCCCGACTTGCAGTGTACCGACCGCGCCCAGTCCCAATACCTGGGCACCGCCCGCCGTGCCCCAGTGGATCACGTCTTCGGCGGTGGTCGCCGAGGCGCCTTGTTCGGCGCGGTGGATCAGCCATGCGGTGTTGGCTTCGCCGACCATGCTCCCGGATTCGTTGGACGCGACGCCGTCGACGCCGAGGGAGATTGGTACGCCGGCCTCAAACATTTGCGGCACCGGCGCGACGCCACTGCCCAGGCGCGCATTGCTTACCGGGCAGTGCGAGACGCCGCTGCCGGTCTGGGCGAGCATGCGGATTTCCCCCGGTTGCAGGTGCACGGCGTGGGCGAACCAGACGTCGGGGCCGAGCCATTCGTGTTCGGCGACGAATTCCACCGGCAGGCAGTTGTACTTGTCGCGGCAGAAATTCACATAGTTCTGGGTTTCCGACAGGTGTGTGTGCAGGCGCAAACCGAGGCCGCGAGCGGTGTGCGCCAGTTCGCGCAGCAGGGTCGGCGGCAGCGAAAAGGTCGGCGTGGTGGGCGCGACGACCACTCGGCGCAGGGAGTCCGGGGTGTCCTGGTGATACAGCGATTTCAGCCGCTCGATATCGCCGACCATTTGCTCGAGGCTTTCCGGTTGCAGCGCGGTTTTCGAGAAGCCCGGGTGCGCGCTCGCCGATTCCAGTGCGCCACCGCGACACAGCACAAAGCGCAGGCCGAACTCATCGGCCAGATCGAACAGCAGGTCCCCGGTCTCGGTGGTGCCGTGGGCATGGTAGAGATAGTGGTGATCGGCGCAGGTCGTCACCCCGGACAACAGCAATTCGACCATGCCCAGCCGAGCGGCGATCCGCGCCAATTGCGGGGTAAAGCGGTTCAAGCGTGGGTAGGGCACACTCGCCAGCCAGCCTTGCAGATCCTGATTCAAACCTTCGGGTACGGCTTTGAGCAGGTTCTGGAACAGGTGATGGTGGGTGTTGATCCAGCCCGGATAGACCACGCTGTTGCGCGCATCGATCACCCGTTCGCCGGGGTGTGGCTCAAGGTCGGCGGCCATTTCGGCGATGCGTCCGTTGATCACGCGAATGTCCACCGCGCCGGCCCGGGCACGCGGACCTCGCAGGCCGGTCATCACCGCGAGCGGGTTTTTGATCAGGATGTTTTGAAGTTGAGTCATGGGCAGGCTCCAGTCAGAGAATGTGCGAGGCGGATTTGCCGGGTGTGGTGTCTGGCACGCTGACGCCATTGAGCGCTGCGTTGAGCAGCACCGACACCAGGCAGGCGATGACCACGCTGCTGTGCAGGAACGGCTGTGACCACTCGGGCAGTTGTTTGAACAGAGTCGGGGCGAGCACCGGTACCAGCGCGGCGGCGATGGTGAAACCGACGATCAACACGTTGTAGCGATTGCGTTCGTAGTCGACCTTGGCCAGGGTCTGGATACCCGCCGCCGCGACCACGCCGAACATGGCAATGCCGGCACCGCCCAGCGCCGCCGTCGGCATCGAGGCGATGATCGCCCCGGCCTTGGGCACCAGCGCAATCGAACACATCAGCAGGCCACTGACGGCGACCACCCAACGGCTGCGCACGCCGGTCAGGATCACCAGACCGACGTTCTCCATGAAGGCGATAAACGGGAATGCGGCGAACATTCCGGCGATGGTGCTGGCCAGGCCATTGGCGCGCAGGCCGTTGACCACTTGCTGGTCTTCCACCGGTTTGTCGACGATGTCGCCGATGGCCACGAACAGCCCCATCGACTCGACCATCTGCACGATCATCACCACCACCATGGTCGCGATGGGGATCAGGCTGAACGTCGGCAGGCCGAAGTAGAACGGGTAGGGCACGGTCAGCCACGGGGCCTCTTCAACACTGTGGAAATTGCCCATGCCCAGACCGTAGGCCAGACCGGCGCCGACCAGCATGCCCACCAGCACCGCCATGTTTCGCAGCAGCGGGCTGCCATAGCGATTGACCAGCAGAATGGTCAGCAGCACCACCACCGCCACCGCGAGAAAGGCCGGCGCGCCGAAGTTGCTCGCATTGCGTCCGCCACCGACCCATTCATAGGCAATCGGGAACAGTTGCAGACCGATCACGGTGACGATGCAACCGGTCACCACCGGCGGGAAAAACCGCCGTAATCGGCCCACGAACGGCGCCATCAGCAGGGTGAAAATCCCGGCACCGATCACCGCGCCGCAGACCCCGGGGAAGCCCACTTCGGGGTTGCTGCCGATGGCGATTACCGGGCCGACGCTGCTGAACGCCACACCTTGCAGGATCGGCAGGCGCACGCCGAATTTCCAGAAACCGACGGTCTGCAACAGGGTGGCGATGCCCGAGCAGAACAGCGTGGTGCTGATCAGCACCACGGTATCGGCGTGGGACATTTTCAGGGCGCTGGCAACGATCAACGGCACGGCGATGGCGCCGATGTACGAGACGGCCATGTGCTGCAGGCCGAGGGTGAGCATCTGTCGCACCGGCAAAACGCGGTCGACGGGGTGCACGGTGGAGGAAGGAGTGGCTGACGACATGGGGAATCACCTCTGGCTGTTTTTATGCGGTAGAGAGGGGTATTCGTCTGATGCCGATCAATTGCCTGATGCCGTAATGAGACACCTGTGGCGAGGGAGCTTGCTCCCGCTGGACTGCGCAGCAGGCCCATGCTTTCAGGGGCCGCTTCGCGACCCAGCGGGAGCAAGCTCCCTCGCCACAGGTACCGGGTCACCGCCAATTGATCGTTCCAGTCATTCGTGCCCGAAGCCGCCATCCACCGGCTCCGATGCCTTGTTCAGCCTGCGAGGCAGGCGGCAAAGCCCTGGTTCAGCGCCGCGCGATCCAGGTCGCGGCCGATGAACACGATCTTGCTCGAGCGGGGCTCCGTGCCCCAGGCGGTCGAGGCGCGGAACTCCACCAGGCTGTGCACGCCTTGCAGCACGTAGCGCTGGTCTTCGTTGGCCACGGCCAGCACGCCTTTCATGCGGTAGAGGTTGTCGGCCTGGGACGAGCGCAGTTCGCTGATCCAGCGGTGGAACGCCATCAGGTTGACCGCGCCGTCGACGGCGATGCCCACCGATGACACGCTCGGATCGTGTTCGTGGTCGGGTTCATCATGGTGGTGTTCATGGTCGTGATGCTCAGGTTCAGCGCCGATTTCCATGAGCTTCTGCGTGCATTCGAAGGCGCCGATGCCGAGAATTTTCGTCAGGTCGATCTGCGCATGAGTGGAGGTCACCAGATCCGCCGTGGCGTTCAAACCACGGATCTTGCCGCGCAGAATGTCCACCTCTTCAGGGCTGACCAGATCGACCTTGTTGATGACGATGCGGTCGGCGCAGACGATCTGATCCACCGCCTGATTGTCGACGCCATCCAGTTGCAGATCCTCCAGGTGTTGGGCGATGTGCTTGGCGTCGACCATGGTCACGATCGCATCGAGTTCGACGTCCTCGGCAATCGGGTCATTGATGAAAAAGCTCTGCGCCACCGGGTACGGATCGGCCAGCCCGCTGGTCTCGATCAGGATGTGATCGAGGCGCACCGGGCGCGCCACCAGTTCGCGGACGATGCGCACCAGATCCTCACGAACCTCGGCGGTGCAGCACACGCAGCCGTTGACCATTTCGTAGATTTCTTCGGTCTCCGAGCTGAGCACCAGATCGCCGTCGATGCCGACCTCGCCGAACTCGTTTTCGATCACGGCGATCTTGCGTCCGTGGTTTTCCTTGAGGATGTAGTTGAGCAGGGTGGTTTTGCCGGCACCGAGGAAGCCGGTGAGGATGGTCACGGGGATTTTGGTGTTGCGGGTTGGGGCGTTGAAGGGGGTGTTCATCTGGAGCTCCTTACCTGTGTTTTTAGTCGGAGTGCGATCAACTGTGGGAGCTGGCTTGCCAGCGATGGCGGTGTGTCATTCACCAGTGATGCCGACTGACCTATTGCTTTCGCTGGCAAGCCAGCTCCCACAGGGGCCGGGGTGTTCTTTCCAGCGGGTGGCAACGCCAGCATCGAGGCCGAACAGGTCGAGCACTCTGCCCAGGCTGTGATCGACCATCTGCGCCAGGCTTTCGGGCCGGGCGTAGAACGCCGGCACCGGTGGGGCGATGATCCCGCCCATCTCGGTCACGGCCGTCATGTTGCGCAGGTGGGCGAGGGTCAGCGGCGTTTCGCGGGCCATCAGCACCAGCGTGCGGCGCTCCTTGAGGGTGACGTCGGCAGCGCGGCCGATCAGCCCGGACGACGTACCGGTGGCAATCTCCGCCAGGGTGCGCATCGAACACGGCGCGACCACCATGCCGAGGCAGCGAAACGAACCGCTGGCAATCCCGGCCGCGACGTCATCGGCGCGGTGGTAGTGGCTGGCGAGTGCAGTGACATCGGCCAGTTTGTAGTCGGTCTCGTGGGCCATGGTCAGCAGCGCGGCGCGGCTGATGATCAGGTGGCTTTCGATGTCCAGTTCGGCGAGCAATTGCAGCAGGCGCACGCCGTAGATGAAGCCGGACGCGCCGCTGATGCCGACCACCATCCGCTGGCGGTTCACAACGGCAACCCTTTGAGCCGTTGCCGCGCTCGTTCGAGCACGTCCTGATCGAGCTGCGCCTTGATCCCGTCGAAGCCCGAGCCACGGGTGGCGTCAAGACCCATGCGCGACGTGGTGCCGTTGACCGAGGACGACGGGTCCAGCGGGCTGCCGGGCAAGCCGTCGATCATGAAAATATCGAGGTGCGGCTGGAAATGCGTGGCTAGCGCCCACAACACCTGGCTGTCGTCAGTGATGTCGATATCGCTGTCCACCGCGATCACGCTTTTCAGATACGGATCCCAGCCGAGCAGGGCCAGCATGATCTGCCGCGCTTCGCCGTCGCGGCTCTGATCCAGCGCCACGTAGCAATGAAAGTGGGTGCCGGAGTTCGGGTAGTGCACGGCGGTGACGGCGGGGAAACGCGCCTTGAGCTTCTCGCTCATTTCCGCTTCCCGCGGCAGACGGGCGAGGGTCAGATGCTCGGCGTAGCGGCCGCCCATGACATCGACCAGCCAGGCGTCCTTGCGCCGCAACAGGGTGTCGACGCGCAGCACGTTGTTGGTCGAACGATCCGAGGAATAACCGCTGAACTCGCCGAACGGACCTTCCTCGGCGTAGGCCGTCGGGTCAATGGCGCCTTCGAGAACGAACTCGGCGTATGCCGGGACGCCGATGCCGTAGCGCGGGGTCTTGACCAGTTCCAGCGGCGCACCGAACAAACCGCCAGCGACGGCACGTTCATCGCTGCCGTAGGGCAAGCGCGCTGCCGCCGCGAGCATGAACAGCGGATGCGCGCCGACCACCATCGCCACGCGCAATTCTTCACCGCGTTCACGAGCGGTCTGCAGCATTCGCCACAAATGTCCGCGCGAGTGCAGGCTGGTCGCCAGGGACTGGCGGGCGTGGCGCATCGAGCGGTGGTAGCTCATGTTGGCGATGCCGGTCAGCGAGTCCTCGGCGATGATGATCGCGTTGGTGATGTATGGCCCGCGATCGCTGTCGAAGTGCTTGAGCATCGGCAGCAGCGCCAGATCCACGGCTTCGCCTTCGAACACTTCATCAAGCACCGGGCCGCTTTCCACGTAGCGCGGGGCGATGGGCTGGTTGGCGCGGCGCTGGAAGGTTTCGTGCAGTTGTGCAGGCGTTACGCCGAACAACCGCGCGATGCGGGTGCGGGAGGCAAACAGGTTGGTCGCCACCGGCACCTTGAGGCCGCCGACGTTTTCGCAGATCAGCAACGGGTCGCGGCCCTGCGCGGCGAGGGCATCGACCAGGGCGGTGATGTCCTGATCGGCAGAAACGGGTTGGGTGATGGTCAGCACATCGTCCGGGTACTCTCGGCGATAGGCATCGATGAACACGTGAAAATCCTGAGAATCGCCGAGCGTCGAACGGGTCATGGTTTCACCTCGTAAAAAGCAGGCACGCAGGGGTGAGAAGGTGTTGGATCGAGCAGCCGTTGGCCTGCCGGTCGAGCAAACGCCGGGTCATCTTCGTGCCTGTAAAGTCGCTGTGTTGCCTCTACTGTTCACTTAGGTGCTGAGGAGATTCCTGTGGCGAGGGAGCTTGCTCCCGCTGGACTGCGCAGCAGGCCCAAGCTCATTGGGAAAAAGCGGGGCGGCTTCGCCACCCAGCGGGAGCAAGCTCCCTCGCCACAAGGGTTCAGCATGGCTTCAGCGAACAGCGGTATCAGAGGTACGTGGTCGTCAGGCGAATATCAGCCTCAACCAGATCCTTCGGCGGTGGCGTCGGTTCGATTCCGCACAACCGCGCGATGTTGTTGCCCAGGTAGTCCTCCAGATGGTCCTCGTCGATGCCCAGCCCTTGCGGTGCCGGTGAGCACAACACCTCCAGCTCGCGCAGCCACATGCCCGGTTCGTTTGGCGGCGAGTCGGTGCCGAACACGATCTTGTTGCGCGGCAGTTCCTTGGCGAATTCGACGATCCGTGACTGGAAGCACCAGCCGGATTCGCAGTACACGTTCGGCGTGTCCATCGCCATCCAGAACGCCTCGAACGAGTAGTTGCCGCCGGTCTGGATGCCGAAGTGGCCGATGATGAAATTGACCATCGGGAACTCGCGGATGATCGGGTAGAACATCGTCGGAATGGTGTACGGGCCGTCGCCGGTATGGATCAGCACCACGATGTTGTACTTGGCGCAGACTTTCATCGCCGGACGCAGCCAGTCCAGCGCCCGATCCGGGCGATAGCCGTGCATGTTGGCGTGCAGCTTGAGCATCTTGAAGCCGTATTCCTTGATGTGGAATTCCAGCTCCGCCGCACCGTTTTCCGGTCCCCAGCGCGGGTTGAAGTTGAAGTTGCCGATGAAGCGGTCCGGGTACTTCACACAGAGTTCGGCGACGTACGACATGTAGTCACGCACGCCTTCGCGGCCCCGGCGGTTGCCGTCGCGATAACCGGTGTTGCCCGGTGGCGGCTGGATAAAACCCATATCGATGCGGCGTGGCTTGCCGTTGATCATGTACGGGCCGTCCATCAGCTTGAGCATGCGCTCGCCGGTGAACGGTTCGCCGGTGTGGCGCCAGGCCTCGTCGACCAGGTTGGTGGGGTGCAGATGGGTGTCGATGATCATCGGTTCAGCTCCTGGCCAGTTGCGTGGTGACGGGGCGCTTGAGTTGCGCCTCTGCTTCGGAAACGGAACGCGGCGGCGGGGTCGGTTCGAGGCCGATCATCCGCGCGGTGTTGTTGCCCAGATACTCTTCGAGGGTGTCCTCGTCGAGGTTCAGGCCCTGCGGCGGCTCGTGGCACAGCACTTCGAGCAGGCGCAGCCACATGCCCGGTTCGTTCGGCGGGGTGTCGGTGCCGAACAGGATCTTGTGCGTTGGCAAGACCTTGGCGAACTCGACGATCCGCGATTGCAGGCACCAGCCGGATTCGCAGTACACGTTGGGCAGCTCCATCGCCCATTGCATCGGTTCGAACACATAGACCCCGCCGGTCTGCACGCCGAAGTGGGCCATGATGAAATTCACGTTGGGGAATTCCTTGATCATCGGTACCCATTCCGAGGGGATGCTGTACGGCCCGTCGCCGGTGTGCAGCTTGACCGGAATCCCCAGCTCGGCGCATTTCTCGAAGCACGGGCGCACCCAGTCCAGTGCACGATCAGGCCGGTAGGCGTGCATGTTGGCCTGCATCTGCACCATCTTGAAACCGTGTTGCTTGACGTAGCGCTCGATCGCCTCGACGCCGTTTTCCACGCCGCAGCGCGGGTTGTAGACGAAGCAGCCGATGAAACGATCCGGGTAGGTCTGCACCATTTTCAGGGTGTAGGCCATGTAGGCGTCGATGGATTCGCGGCCCGAGAGTTCGCCGTCGGTCCAGGTGTAAATGGTGTTGCCCTGCGGCGGCTGGATGAAGGCTTTGTCGATCCGGCGAGGTTTGCCGTTGACCATGTACGGGCCATCCATCATCTCCAGCAGACGCTCGCCGGTGAACGGGTCACCGTCATGCCTCCAGGCGAGGTCCACGAGATCCGTGGGATAGCAGCTGATATCGATGATCATTGAAGTCGATCTCCTGATAGCGGGGAAGGGAGCCTTGCGGCTCTCGGCATCCACGCCCCGGGCAATCGGCCATTTCTATGCGCAGGTCTCGCGCATTCCCTCGCCTGTTCGCATCCGGCCCGGGTGGGTGGTTGCTGAGGGCGAGTATTGGAAAGGGGGGAGGGGTTCGTACAATATTAATTGGACGCGGTGGTGATACTTGGGCGATATGGTTTGGGTTTCAGGGTGAATGTGCCGACGCCATCGCTGGCGAGCCAGCTCCCACAGTGATCGAAGTGTTGATCCGATCTGTGTCACACCACAAAAACCTGTGGGAGCTGGCTTGCCAGCGATGGCGTCAAGTTTGTGTACGCAGGGCCAACTGCTTGATGGCTTCAACCACTGGCGCCACCCGCTCAGCCTGCCCATGCGGCCACACCGCGTAGAGGTTGTAATGCGCAGCAATCTGCGCCTCGTTCAACGCCACCAGCCGCCCACTGCGCAACGCATCGGCGGCGAGCAAACCGCGCACCAGCCCGGCACCAACCCCGGCTTCAGCCGCCGCAATCAGGTTGGCCGCATTATCGAAAATCACCCGCGCCGCTGGCTCCACCGGGGGCATTCCGGCCGCATCCAGCCACGGAATCCACGAGCGTCGCGTATAGCCCAACAGCGGCAATTCAAGGATCTGCGCAGGGCTCAACGGCAACTGCAAACCACAGCGCTCAAGCAACGCCGGCGAAGCCACCGCCAGCACCCGATCGCCACAGATCTGTGTCATCTCGCAGTCATCCCAATCGCCATATCCGTAACGCAACGCCAGATCCACCCGCTCGAAGCTGCTGCGATCACTGCGCGGCATCGACAGCAGCGTCACCTCGTAATCCGGCAGTCCGTCGAGCAATTCCGGCAGGCGCGGATTGAGCCAGCTCTGCGCCAGTTCACTGTCGACGTCCAGGGTCAGGCGCTGCGCCACGCTGCGGTTTTTCACCGAGGACAGGGCCCGGTCGATCTGCGCCAGCCCGTCCGCCAGCACGCTGGCAAACAACTGCCCGGCATCGGTGAGGTTGCTGCCGCCGCCCTCACGCACGAACAACGGCTGACCGATGAAATCTTCCAGTGCGCGAATCTGCTGGCTGATCGCGCTGTGCGTCAGGTCGAGCTTGCGCGCCGCGCTGGAAAAACTGCCGCTGCGCGCCGCGTGGATAAACGCACTCATGGACTGCACCGACGGGTATCGCTTGTACATGTTGTTAGTCCTGCTTACAGCGGTTGGCAGAAATCGTCGCTGGCCGCGGTTTGCCCGGGGTTCCAATAATCGGTCACCAGGCCCGCACAAAGACGGGCCGCTCTTTTGGAGCCTGACAATGATCGCATTCACGGTTAACGGCGAACGACGCGAGCTGGATGAAGCGTCCCCCTCCATGCCCTTGTTATGGGTACTGCGTGATCAACTGAAACTCACCGGCACCAAATTCGGCTGCGGCATGGGCCTGTGCGGTGCCTGCACCGTGCATCTGGACGGCGTCGCGGTGCGTTCCTGCCAGTTGCCGCTGGCCGCCGTCGCGGGCCACAGCATCACTACCATCGAAGGCTTGTCGCCGAGCGAGAGTCATCCGCTGCAACTGGCCTGGGTCGCCGAAGATGTGCCGCAATGCGGTTACTGTCAATCCGGGCAGATCATGTCCGCCGCCGCGCTGCTCAACACTGGCGCGGCAGTGACCGACGATTCGATCCGCAATGCGATGAGCGGCAATATCTGCCGTTGCGGCACCTACGGGCGGATCAACAAAGCGATCAAACGTGCGGCGAACGCGCCGAAGGAGGCCTGATGAGGCTGCGCGACGACACCTTGCTCAAACCGTCCCGCCGGGTGTTTCTCAAGCAAGCGGCGACGGTCGCTTCGGGCCTGGCGATTGCTCTGTACCTGCCGTCCGGTAGCGCCGCCAGCGACTCGAGAACCCTGGCGCCGGCCACGGAATTCGAGCCTAACGCCTGGGTGCGGATCTTCCCCGACGGCACGGTAAAACTGGTGGTGCACAAGCACGATTCCGGCACTGGCACGCAAACGGCGCTGGCCGCGTGCGTGGCCGAAGAGCTGGATGTGAACCCGATGACCGTGCAGGTGATCACCCCGGAAGATCCGTTCTTCGAGACCTACATTCATCCGGTCTGGAAAGTGTTCTCCACCGGTGGCAGCACCAGTGTTTCTCTCGAATACGAGCGCTTGCGCATGGCCGGGGCCACGGCGCGGGCGCTGCTGATCGCGGCGGCGGCAAAGCAATGGAAGGTCAGCCCCGACAGTTGCGCCACCGAGGACGGTCGGGTCATGCATACCGCCAGTCAACGCAGCCTCGGCTATGGCGAACTGGTCGGCGTCGCAGCGCATCTGCCGGTGCCGCAAAAGATCACGCTGAAAGATCCGGCGCAGTTCAAATACATCGGCAAACTGCGCCACAAGCGCGATGCCGCGGCCAAGGTCTGCGGACGCTTCAAGTACAGCATCGACGTGCAGTTGCCGGGGATGCTGGTGGCGGTGATTCAGCGCGCGCCGGTCGTCGGGGCGAAGGTTCTCAGCGTGGATTCGGCGGCGGCATTGCAGGTGCCGGGCGTGCGCCAGGTGATTGCAGTCCCCGGCCGCCCGGACGTGCTCGGTGGCAACCTGGAAGGCGTCGCGGTGCTGGCCGAGACGTTCTGGGCGGCGCAGCAGGGGCGCAAGCTGTTGGAGATCAAATGGAGCGATTCGCCGCTGGCCGGTTTCGACAGCGCGGAACTGGGCAAAGCGCAAGCGGCCGCTATTTCCGACCCGAAAAGCCAGACCATCAAAGCCATGACGCAGGGTGATGTTGACGCGCAATGGTCGCACGCGGCGCAGCTGATCGAAGCCGATTACCACATGCCGTACAAAGTGCAGAACCCGCTGGAACCGATCTGCATCACCGCACAGGTCAAGAATAACGCGATCACCTATTGGGGCGGCGTGCAGGTGCCGTCGTCGGCGCTGGAAGCCGCGCAAACGGTCTGCGGCATCGCCAAGGACAAGGTCACCATCAATGAACTGGTGTCCGGCGGCAGCTTCGGTGCGCGGGAGGCCAAATACTGGTTGTTCGAAGTGGCATTTCTGGCGCAACAGACCGGCGTGCCGGTGAAGTTGCTCAACAGCCGCGAAGACGAAATGCACGCACTGTTCAATCACCCGGCGACGCTGCACCGGGTCAGAGGCGCGCTGGATGCCCAAGGCAAACTCAACGCACTGCAACTGCACGCGGTGTCACCAGCGTCGCCGGAGCAGTGGGAGCCGGGTTACTTCGAGCGCCCGGATCACATGGATTACAGCACCACCGAGGCGATCACCGCGTGGGACTTCGCCTACCGTCCGCCGCATCTGCAGTTGAACTGGGTCAAGCACGAAAGCCAGGTGCCCAGCGGCTGGTATCGCTCGGTGAGCTTCATTCCCAACGTGTTTGCCGTCGAGAGTTTTATGGACGAACTGGCCCACGCGGCGGGCGCCGATCCGTTGGCCTTCAGGCTGGCGAACATGCAGGAACGGCCACGGCATGTGGCGGTGCTCAAACAGGCTGCCGAACGCGCCGGGTGGGGCCAGCCGTTGCCGCCCGGCACCGCGCTGGGCATTGCGACCTTTCAGGGTTACAGCAGTTTTATCGCCGTGGTGGCGCGGGTCGCGACGGTCGATGGCAAGCCGAAAGTCGAGAAACTGACGTGTGTGGTCGACTGCGGTCTGGCCGTGTCGCCGGGCGGGGTCGAGGAGCAGATCTACGGCGGACTGATGTGGGGCTTGGGCCATGCGTTGTTTGATCGCCTCGACATCCAACAGGGCAGGGTGGTGCAGAGCAATTTCCACGACTACCGCGTGACCCGGATGTCGGACATGCCGGCCACCGATATCGTGGTGCTGGATGGCGAGCCGGGCAAACCCGGTGGCGTCGGCGAGTTGGGCAGTCCGTCGGTGGCCCCGGCGATTGCCAACGCTTTGTTTGCGTTGACCGGCGTGCGCCAGCGGTCGACACCGCTGAGCCTGGGGTAAGCCGCCATGGACCTGCGCCTGCTGCGGTACTTCATGGCCCTGGCCGATGAGTTGCATTTCGGTCGGGCTGCGGAGCGGTTGCACATTTGTCAGCCGCCGCTGAGCCAGCAGATTCGCCTGCTGGAGGAGGAGCTGGGCACGCCGTTGTTCGAGCGCAGTCACCACCGGGTCGAACTGACAGCGGCGGGGCAGATGCTCAAGGAGCAGGCGCCGCTGGTGTTCGAACAACTGGAACGGGCGCTGGATCTGACGCGCCAGACCGGGCGCGGGCAACTCGGCGAGCTGGAAATCGGCATGATCAGTTCGGTGATGGTCGGCGTGCTGCCCAAGGCCCTGCACTTGTTTCGTGAGCGTTATCCGCAGGTGAACTGGCGCCTGCATGAAATGACCCCGGCGGCGCAGGTCAAGGCATTGAAAGAGAAACGTATCGACGCCTGCGTATTTCGGGTCGGTTATGACGATCCGTTGCTGCGTAACGAGTTGCTGATCTACGAACCGATTCATGTGGTGATGCCGGCCGATCATCCGCTGGCCAGCCGCGAGCTGCTGGCTCCGGCGGATCTGGCGCAGGAACCGTTCGTTGCGCTGGAACTGAAGCAGTCGCGGTTTGCCAACTTCCTTTATCAGTGCTGCGTTCAGGCCGGGTTCACCCCGCAGATCCGCCAGCAGGTGATCGAAGTGCAGACGCTGCTCAGCCTGGTGCGCGCCGGGTTCGGGGTGGCGCTGTTGCCGGCTTCGATCGAGCAACTGGCGCCGGCAGGGCTGGTGTTTCGCAAGCTGACGCCGGCGCTGCCGGAAGTGCCGCTGTACGCGACTTACCGCGCCGATGATGCTTCGCCGGTGCTCAGGCTGTTTCTCGATACGTTGCGCGAGCTGGTGGAAACCTCAGATCAACCTTGATCCCCTTGTGGGAGCGAGCTTGCTCGCGAAGGCGGTGTGTCAGCCGACAGATTATTTGAAAGAACTACCGTATTCGCGAGCAAGCTCGCTCCCACAGGGGACTGTGGTGGGGCGCATATTTATGTTCGGCACGATCACGAACGCCTGCGGTCGTAATCTTCACACGCGCATTCCCTGTGGAGATCCAATGAGCCAGGAAGTCCTGACCACTGAAACCAATCGTCGCCAGTTGCAGCAGATTATCGCCGGGCTGTCCGACGGGGTGATTCTGCTGGAGCTCGATCAGAGCATCCTCTGGGCCAACGAGGCAGCACTGACCATGCACGGTGTCAGCCGGATCGGCGAGCTGGGCACTAATGCCGATGAGTATGCCAAGCGTTTCACGCTGCGTTATCGCAACAACCACCTGTTGCCGCCCGAGAACTATCCGATCAGCCGCGTCGCACGCTGTGAGGTATTCAGCGACCTGTTGGTCGAAATGTCTGCCATGGATGACCCGGAATGCGTCTGGGTGCACAGTGTGCGCAGCATGGTACTGACCGACCGCGAAGGGCAGCCGGAGTCGCTGGTGCTGATCATGAGCGACGTCACCGATTGGGCCAATGCCGAGCAGCGCTTCGAAAAGACCTTCAATGCCAACCCGGCGCCGGCGGTGATCTGCCGCCTCAGCGACTTGCGTTACATCAAGGTTAATCCGGGGTTTCTGGAGATGACCGGTTACACCCGCGACCAGGTGATCGGTACCTCGGCCTATGAAATCGATGTCTTCGATCAGGCTGAGAAAAAGGATCTGGCGATCCAGCGCCTGCGCGATGTGGCGACCATTCCACAGATGCAGGCTCAACTGCGGCTGCCCGATGGCGGCAGCAAGCAAGTGATCGTCGCCGGGCAGCCTCTGGTGCTCAATGATGAGGATTGCATGCTGTTTTCCTTCGTCGACATGGAGCTGCGGCACAAGGCCGAAGTGGCGCTGCGTCAGAGTGAGGAACGCTTCGCCAAGGCGTTTCGCCTGACCCCGGTGCCGATTCTGATCTGCAGTGCTGACGAGCAGCAGGTGATTGATGTCAATCAGGCGTTCCTCGACACCCTCGCCTACGACAGCGACGAGGTGGTGGGCAAAACCGTGACCCAGCTGCATTTCATCGATGACGATGGTGCGCGGGCCCGGCTGCTGAACGCCCTGGCCAAAAGCGGTCGGATTGATCGGGTCGACGTCCGCGTGCGCAGGAAGGATGCAGAGCTGCTGGAGTGCGCGGTGTCGGCTGACACCGTGAACATTCAGGACACGCCGTGCTATCTGCTGGTGCTGATGGACATCACCGAACGCAAGCGCACCGAGCTGGAGCTGGTGGCGGCGATCGAAGAGGTTATGAAGGATGCTTCGTGGTTCAGCCGGACGCTGATCGAAAAACTGGCGAATGTGAAGAAGGTCAACTCGCCGCAGCTGCCGAGCGTGTCGTTCACTGATCTGACGGCGCGTGAGCGCGACGTGCTGGGGCTGATCTGCGAGGGGTTGGCCGACAAGGAGATCGCCGCCCGGTTGAAGCTGGCACCCAATACCGTGCGCAATCATGTGGCGACGGTGTATTCCAAGCTCGATGTGCACAGTCGCAGCGAGGCGATTGTGTGGGCGCGGGAGCGGGGCCTGTTTTCCGGCGAACGCGGCGCCAAGGGGCAACGGTAGGTGCAAATGCACTAATCGATGAGGTGCAAATGCAGGTTCTGGCGCGGTGGGGCAGTTCTTAGTCTGGTGGGGTGCGATACAAGCCTGTTGGCTTGGGATCGTCTCCCTTCGAAACAGCTAAAGGAACAAGCTCCATGATGAATCTTGCGCAGTTGCGCGCCAGCCTTGAGCAGAGTTTCTCGCCACTGGCGTGCGAGTGTTCAGTGGATGGGGATCATTCGCTGACTGTGAAGTTGTATCACCGGGAGTCGGGACAGGTGGATCTGGTGATCAGCGGGTTGAAACTCAATGAGTTGCGAACGCCGGAGGCTGTGGCGGCGTTGATTGATGAGTTGCGGTATGAGTTGGAGAGTAATTCTTTGCGGGCTGCTCGGGATCCGGATATGGCTTAGGGTTTTTGGCTGTTTTGGGTGTGGATCCGTTACTGCGGGTGTTGCTTATTACGGTTCCGCCCTGACGGCGGGTCACTTTGGCAAAAGCCCCAAAGTAACCAAAGGGCTTTACCCTGACGTTCGGCCCTCGCTCAGGCTCGGGTTCCTTCGCTCCGGGATTCATCCGGGGGGCAGCGCCTACGGTTTGCTTCGCTGCACCTCCTCTCGCTGTGTTTGGCTGCGCCAAACGGTCGCTGCGCTCCCACCCCCGGATAAATCCCTCCACTCAGCCTGCCGACGGGCCCTCAGATCAAAAGCGGTACTCGAGCTAACGCTCATTGTGTTGAGTGGGGCGGCTTCGCCGCATGGGGTGTGAACGAATAAAGTTGTGGGAGCGAGCCTGCTCGCGAAGGCGGCCTGCCAGCCGACCAATCTCTAACTGATGGCACCCGATTTCACTGTGGGAGCTGGCTTGCCAGCGATGGCGGCCTTCCGGTCAATAAATTGCTTGCTGAGGTAACCCTCCCTCACAGATTCTGCTCCACAAAACCGACAGCCAATTCCCTCATCCCCCTCCATTTCACTGGCGCTTGCAGGGTGGTCGGCTATAAAGAATGAGTGGTCAGGTCTTCCGTCATCCGCGGTATTCGTGCGCGATCGCGGAAGTGGCTCTTTCATTCACCGCGGGTCGTCCTATGAATAATCCTGGGAATCGCGTGTATCTGCCGTTGTCGCTGGCTTTCTTTGTCGCACTATTGAGCGGCTGCGCCAGTCCTCCGCCACCGCCTCCTGCTGCGCCGCCGCCACCGCCGGTGCGTACCTGTCAGACGCTGGAGAACACTCAGGTGTCTGGCGATATGTACGTTGACGAGCAGGTCACGCGCCATATCACCACCACCCGGTGTGTCACGCAGTAGCGTTGGGCGGCTTTGCTGGCGGTGCATAAGGTCATTGCCTGACCTCAATCCTGTGTAGGCGCTGCCGAACGCGGCACGAGCCTTCGGCAGCTCCTACACAGGCGCGTCTGGTTCAGGACAGGAACCCACCGTCCACATTCAGCGCCACCCCGGTGGTGTAGCTCGACGCATCACTGGCCAGGTACAACACCGCCCCGGCCATTTCACTCGGATCAGCTACGCGCTTGAGCGGGATCTGCGTCAGCGCCTGCTTGAGGATCGCGTCGTTCTTGACCAGTGCCGAAGCGAATTTGGTGTCGGTCAGGCCCGGCAGCAGGGCGTTGCAGCGGATGCCGAATTGCGCGCATTCCTTGGCGAAGACCTTGGTCATGTTGATCACTGCCGCTTTGGTCACCGAATAGATGCCCTGGAAGATCCCCGGTGAAATACCGTTGATCGACGCGACGTTGATAATGCTGCCGCCACCGTTTTCGCGCATCAGCTTGCCGGCTTCTACCGACATGAAGAAGTAGCCGCGGATGTTCACGTCGACGGTCTTCTGGAATGCGCTCAGGTCGGTGTCCAGCACGTTGCAGAACTGCGGGTTGGTCGCGGCGTTGTTCACGAGGATATCGAGGCGGCCGAACTGTTCCTTGATCCCGGCGAATACCTGGCTGATCTGTTCCATTTCACCGATGTGGCAGGCCACGGCGGTGGCTTTGCCGCCAGCGGCGATGATCGCGTCGGCGACATGCTGGCAACCTTCGAGCTTGCGGCTCGAGACGATCACGTGGGCGCCTTGCTGGGCCAGCAGTTTGGCGATGGCTTCACCGATGCCCCGGCTGGCGCCGGAGACGAATGCGATTTTGCCGTCGAGGTCGAACAACTGAGTCTTGGACATGGGGGTTCCTTGGTGTGGGCCGTCAGAGGCTCGATTTCGCAATGACCTGCAGGCTCATGTGCTCCAGCAGTTTGTTCATGTGAATGAACTGCGCGAAGCGTTTGTCCTGAGTCTGGCCGTGGTAGAAGCGGTAGTAGATCTGCTGCACGATGCCGGCCAGGCGGAACAGGCCGTAGGTGTAGTAGAAGTCGAAATTGTCGATGCGGACGCCCGAGCGTTCGGCGTAGTAATCGACGAACTCGCGGCGGCTCAGCATGCCCGGAGCGTGGCTGGGCTGGCGGCGCATCAGTTGCACGGGGGCCGGATCATCGGCCTGAATCCAGTAGGCGAGGGTGTTGCCCAGGTCCATCAGCGGATCGCCGAGGGTAGTCAGTTCCCAGTCGAGCACGCCGATGATCTGCATCGGGTTGTTCGGGTCGAGGATCACGTTGTCGAAACGGTAGTCGTTGTGGACGATGCTTGAGGTCGGATGGTCGGCCGGCATCTTGTCATTGAGCCAGGCCTTGACCTTTTCCCAGTGCGGCGCATCCGGGGTCAGGGCTTTTTCGTAACGTTCGCTCCAGCCCTTGATCTGACGGGCGACGTAACCTTCCGGCTTGCCCAGATCGCCGAGGCCGCAGGCGTTGTAGTCAACCCGGTGCAGTTCGACGAAACGGTCGATGAAGCTCTTGCACAGCGCTTCGGTCCTGGCTGCATCGAGGCCCAGTTCTGGCGGCAGATCTGAGCGCAGGATGATGCCCTTGACCCGTTCCATCACATAGAACTCGGCACCGATCACCGACTCGTCGGTGCAGTGCACGTAGGCTTTCGGGCAGTAGGGGAAACCGTCGCGCAGTTGATTGAGGATGCGGAATTCGCGGCCCATGTCATGGGCGGATTTGGCCTTGTGGCCGAACGGCGGGCGGCGCAGGACAAATTCCTGGTCCGGGTATTCCAGCAGGTACGTCAGGTTCGACGCGCCGCCGGGAAACTGGCTGATCTGCGGCGTGCCGGTCAGGCCCGGAATGTGCGCCTTGAGGTACGGGTCGATCAGGCTGGCATCGAGTTCTTCGCCAGAGCGGATACGGGTGGACTGGTCAGTAAGCGCCATGCTTATCCCTTCTGCTTATTTTGGAGGCCAGACATCATTGGCTAATCTAATGGCGCACCAGGGCGGCCACAAGCGCGCAGCGGTCTTATAGGTTAGCGTGTTGCAGGATAATCACCTTTGGGAATGTGCGCGGCGGGCCACAGCAGGCTAAGGTTTAGCGGGTATGCCATGTTCGGCAAGGAGCTTTGAAATGGGCTGCCCGCAAGTCTGTGCCAGCGCCACTCTGCAATGCAGTTTCGGCGCCGCCCCGGCAGTGCTCAACGTGCTGCCGGTCAATCGCACGCTGACCGGAGGGATGCCGGCGGCGAACATCATGGATCATATTCCGCTGGTCAACGTCACCACGTTCGGCATGTGCATGAGCATGGCCAATCCGATGGTCGCCGCTGCCACTGCTGCTGCGCTGGGCGTATTGACGCCGATGCCGTGCATTCCCGCCACCGCCACGCCGTGGATCCCCGGCGGTGCACCGACCCTGCTGCTGGGCGGGATGCCGGCGATCGATGCCAACAGCACGTTGATGTGCAACTGGGCGGGGGTGATCAAGATCGTGATGCCGGGGCAGATGCAGATGTTGATTCCCTGAGTCAGGCCTGCTGCGGATCCGTCCACTTGCGAAACCACCAGCGCACCCGGGAAATCGGTTTGCCATCGGCATCCAGTGGCCGCCCGTCCTCGGCAAATCCCTGTTCCGGCTCCATCAGTTGCCCATTCAGATAACGCGCATCCACCGCCGGTTTGCCGTTGGGATGAAAGCGCTGATAACGCCCCTCGCGCACGCCGTCGCGATAGAACTCGGCCTCCGCCACTTGCCCGTCGGGAAAGTAATTGAACGCCTCGCCATGCAACAGGCCGCGCCGATAGGATGCCTTGCGCTGCAACCAGCCCTCAGGCGCATAAAAACTGGCGACGCCTTGCAGCTTGTCGCGCACGAACGGCATCTGCGCCGAAACCTTGCCGTTGGGGTGGTAGAGCAGAGACGTGCCCTGCAATTGGCCCTGGCTGTAATTCAGGTCTGCCTGTTGGCGACCGTCATCCTTGATATTCAACGGACCGTCGAGCTGGCCATCCTTCAATCGTCCCTTGAGGTGTTTGTCATCCTGCTGCAAATCCAGCGGTGTGATCGCCATGGCGACTCCTTGTCAGTTGACCTGCACCAGCCCGCCCTTGATGGTCAGCATGCCGCCGCCGTCCACGGTCTGTGAGGCTGCGCCCTTGTTGGTCAGGCTGATCCCGGCGTCGTTGGTCAGGGTGGTTCCGGCTTTGTTGTCCAGCGATGTACCGGCCTGGTTGGTCATGGCGGTGCCGGCCTTCTGTGTGATCGAAGTGCTGGCCGAGGTCGCCAGATCGGCGCCGCTCTTGATCGTGAAACTGCCACCGCTTTGCAGGGTCAAGGTGCCGCTGACCTTGATGGTCAGGTTGCCGTCCACCGTCAGGCTGTAGTCGCCGGTGACCTTGTCGGTGTAGTTGCCGCCTGTGCTGTGGTTCTGATCGGCACCGACTTTTACCGTGCGACTGTCCTTCACATCGAGGCTGTCGCTGCCGGTCTGGATGGTCACGCTGCGTTTGCCTTTTTCCAGGGTGACGGTTTCATCGCCGTCCTTGACCGTGCGGGTGCGGGCGTTCTGCACCGTGAGGGTTTCGTCGTGGCCGACGGTGGCGGTGGTGTCGTTGAGCACGTTGATCTTCAGGTCTTTCTGCGCCTGCAGAAACACCTCTTCTGCATCCTTCTTGTCCTCGAAACGCAGCTCGTTGAAACCGCCGCCACCCTTGGACGATTGTGTCTTGATGCCGGACTGGGTCTGGTTGGCCGGCAGCGCGTAGGGCAGGGCGTTGTCGCCGTTGTACACGCAGCCGGTCACCAGCGGCCGGTCCGGATCGCCGTCGATAAAGGTCACGATGACTTCCTGGCCGATGCGCGGCACAAACTGCATGCCGAACCCCTTGCCGCTCCATGGCAACACCACGCGCACCCAGCAGGAGCTGGTTTCGTCGTTCTTGCCGTCGCGATCCCAGGGAAACTGCAATTTGATCCGACCGTATTCGTCGGTCCAGATTTCCTCGCCGGACTTGCCCACGACGATCGCGGTCTGCGGATGCATGCGCGGTTTCGGTGTGGAGCGGGGCGGGCGGAACGGCGTGGCTTTGGGGATGGCTTCGAAGCGATTGCGATAGCTTTCGTGGCTGGCGTCGTGGGTGACCCGCGTGACGACCCAATCGATGTTCAGGCTTTCGTCTTCGTGGCCGTCGAGGGTGAACCAATGGCCGGGGATCAGCCAGCGGCAGTCGCTCTCGCCAACAAAACGTTTCTCTTCACTGCGCAGGCCGTCGACCCGCTGTTTGGTCAATGCATCACCCCGGGCCTTGGCGTTGTAACCACCCGGATGTTCATAGATGGAACGCGGCCCGGCGACCGCTTCGGCCTGGCCGAAGAGTGAAGTGGTCGGCGTGGTGAACTCATAATCCGTCGCCTTGTACACGCCGGCCACGGCTTGCAGACACACTTGGCCCGAGCGAATGCCATGCAACTCGCGCTCACCCATTTGCTGGCCCAGATACTTGACTTTCGGGCCGTTGGGAATTTGTACGAAGGCGTCGTTGCTGTCGCCCAGCACCAGCGTGTGCTTGCCTTCCTCATGGGTGAAAAACCAGAAGATGCCTTCCTCTTCCAGTAGCCGTGAGACGAAGGCGAAGTCGGTCTCGCCGTACTGCACGCAATATTCGCGGGGCGTGTAGCTGCCAGTCAGCGAGAGTTTGAAATCGGTGAAGCCGTGGGCCTTGAAGATCGTGGTGACGATGTTCGAGGTGGCGAGGTTCTGGAATACGCGGTTGTTGCTGGCGAGGGTCAACCACCAGAGCCAGGGCCTTAATACCAGCTGATAGCGTTCGGCAGTTGCGTCGGCCGGCAGTTGGCGGATCTCGGCGACCAATGCGTCGAACGGGCGAAGCTGAGCGTCGTTGTGCAGGGTTGTGGTGACGTGGCTGGCGATGGCAGAGGTCAAGGTGAGGGTGGTGCCGTCGTTGAGACCGTTGAGGATTTGTGAACCCAACAGGGTGAGCGCCTCATCGCCGGACAGCGAATCAGGGTAAAGCGCCGACAACGAGGGGGCAGTGAGGGAAAGGGTGGTGTTGCTATCGGTAGACCGGGGCATGAGCTGACCTCAGCTGTTGGTAGAGAAAAAGCTCACCACCTGAACGTACCGCCTTTCTCATGGATTGCAGCCTGGTTGTCACTGACCCACCCATCCATCTCTCTCTCGTTTCCATAAACGTAGCTGTACATCACCACCGAGTTTCTAACGTAAGGCTCGAGTTGCGGCCCACAAAGAGGGCAGGGGCTGAGTTCGATATAGATACGTGTAACAAAGTTGCTGTAATCACCGTCAGGAAGCGCAACACTGTTGATCGCCTGAACCAACGCACTGATTTCAGCATGCCCGCGAAGGGTTGTGACGACTTTTTTGGTTGTTGTTGTGTAGTTTCCGAGAAGGTCCAGTTTCAGCGCACTGTCGCCGAATTTGTACATCAGTACGCCGCGTGAGGCATCAAAGTGTTCGACGACGGCAAAACAGGTTCCATGGGACGCGCCCGAGCCGGCCAAGGCTCGGCGAGTTGAAGAGGATTCATGGCAGATGGTAGCCAAGTCAGGAATCGTCCCACCGTTGGTGGCGTGATTGGCCGCCAGCCAGCTGGCGTATAGCGGGTTTGCGCCCGTCATTGCTACATTGCCTCCCGAGTAACGACCGACTTTATGAATTTCTGCCATGGCAATCTCCGCTGGGATTTCGTCAGTTCGCTTCACCAAGAGGCGTCAATACACTTTCGTGTAAAGCGTATTTGTACGGAAATAATGAATCTGCCCATGATTCTTTTCTGCTTTTAAAATGAATAAGAAAAATGGTCTGCTTACCCATCAATTGGCTGCTTCATGTGGTGTCGAACGAGAAGGATGAATGCTCTCAGGGTTTCAGATGACAGGAAGTCTGAGTATCCTTCCGCTGAACTGTCTATGCTTATGTCAGGGTGCTGCTCTCTAAGTTTTTGAAGTATCCACGCGGCAGCAACACTCCTCGTTAGAAATAGCACGGGGCGCTCATTCAAGTTGATCCTGAGAATTTTCCCTGTTGTTTCACGATATCTTTTGGCCCTTGCCAGTGTTGGCGGTAGAACAGCCGTAGGGTCGTAGGTAAATCCTGTTGCGTAGTAAAAAAAGTAGGGTGTTCCTGCATTTTCCAGGTTGACCAAGTGTGTGAAGGCCGCTGATTCGAGGTCCAGCTTCCAATGTGACTCTTCATGGGTCTCTCGGGCGCAAGTAACAAGTGTATTGTCATCATCGTCACTTCCGCCGAATGCCATGGGAAAACCGGCAGCCCACATCGGTTTTCGTGAACTGTAGGGGTTTATCAGAGATTTAACGCCTAGATAAACTTCACCCTCTTTTATGGGGAACACATAACACTTCATTTTTTAATCCTGGATGGGGGCGTAATAGAAACGGGTTCTTTCAGCATCACCTGAGCAATCCATTGTGTTGAAAACAACGGTTTTTGATCGTCTTGCAGTTGCCTGAGTGGCTCATGTTGCCTCCTTGGTTTTCGTGAACTCTCTGCTGCCGGTGTGCTCAAGTGTTCGAAAGTTCTACTCCAACACCCACTCCGCCAACTTCCCTGTCACCTGCGTCATCAACACATTCTCGACATCCCGCGCACCCGCCGCGCTGCATTTGGCGAGCACCGCTTTCACAATTCCCGAATCAAACTCGAACTGCTTGCCGGTCGCGGCTTTGTAACGGCCGCGCAGTTTTTCCAGTTTTGCGAGCACAATCCCCTCCAGCGTCGCCTCATCCAGCGGTCGATACGCAACCACCGTCATGCGTGCCAGAAACGCCGGGCGGAAGGCTTGCAGCAGGACTTTGTGCAGCGCTTCGTTGAAGGCTTCGCTGCCGATTTGCGACACCGGCGTATCGAGCAGCAACTCAGCACCGACATTGCTGGTGGCGAGCATCACGGTGTTCTTGAAATCGACCACCAGGCCGGTGCCGTCCTCCATCAAGCCCTTGTCGAACACGTTGTAAAACGCTTCCAGCACATCCGGGTGCGCCTTCTCGATTTCATCCAGCAACACCACCGAGTACGGTTTGCGCCGCACGGCTTCGGTCAGCACGCCGCCGCTGCCATAACCGACGTAGCCGGGTGGCGCGCCCTTGAGTTGGCTGACGGTATGGGCTTCCTGATACTCGGAAAGATTGATGCTGATCAGGTTGCGCTCGCCGCCGTACAACGCGTCCGCCAACGCATACGCGGTTTCGGTTTTACCGACGCCCGTAGGCCCGACAAGCAGAAACACACCGACCGGTTTTTGCGGATCGGTGAGCCCCGCGCGATAAGCCTGCAAACGCTGGGCGATGGTGTTGAGCGCGGTGCTCTGGCCCATGACGCGCTGGCCGATGCGGGTGCCGAGGGTGCGCACGGCATGGGCTTCGTCGGCGAGCATCTTGCCTACGGGGATGCCGGTCCATCCGGCTATGACGGCAGCGACGGTTTTCGCGTCGACCTGTTCCGGCACCAGCGGATCGTCCTGGCGAATCGCATCCAGTCCCGCTTCCAGGCGCAGCAGTTCGGCGGCCAGATGATCGATGCGGCTGTCGGTGGCTTCGTCGGGTTTGTCGCTATCGGCGCTTTCGCTCAACGCCAGCAATTCGCGGCGTGTTTCGAGTAGTTCACGCACGGCCACGCGCTCTTCACTCCAACGTGTTTCCAGTTCGCGGATCGCTTGCACATTGGTCTTCGATTCAGCCTCCAGCAGGGTGATGCGTTCGCGATGATCCAGCCCGGTGGCCTGCTCTCGGCGCAGGCGTTCGACTTCATCTTTGAGGCTGTTTTGCCGATGGCGCAGGCTCTCCAGCGGTGGCGGCACGTCGTGCTGGCCGAGGGCGACCCGGGCGCACGCGGTGTCGAGGACGCTGATGGCCTTGTCCGGTAGCTGGCGGCCGGAGATGTAGCGGTGCGAGAGTTTCACCGCTTCGTGGATCGCCGCGTCGAGCACTTGCACGCCGTGATGCTGTTCCAGTTTGGCGGCCACGCCCCGGAGCATTTCCACGGCGGTGATTTCGTCGGGCTCTTCAACCTGCACCAACTGAAAGCGGCGGGCGAGGGCCGGGTCTTTCTCGAAATATTTTTTGTACTCCATCCACGTAGTCGCGGCGAGGGTGCGCAACTCACCCCGGGCCAATGCCGGTTTGAGCAGGTTGGCCGCATCGCTGCCGCCCTCGGCCCCGCCAGCGCCGATCAGCGTGTGGGCTTCGTCGATGAACAGGATGATCGGTTTGTCGGCGCTGCGCACAGCATCAATCACGCCTTTGAGCCGCTGTTCGAATTCGCCTTTGACCCCGGCTCCGGCCTGGAGCAAGCCGAGGTCAAGCACGCGCAGGCTGACTTCCTGCAACGACGGCGGTACATCACCGGCGGCGATGCGCAGGGCCAGGCCTTCGACCACCGCCGTTTTACCGACGCCGGGCGCGCCGACCAGAATCGGGTTGTTCTGCCGACGCCGAAGAAGAATGTCGATGCACTGGCGGATTTCGCCATCGCGCCCCACGATCGGATCGATACGTCCGGCGTGGGCATCGGCAGTCAGGTCCTGAGTGTATTGGTCCAGTACTGAGTCCTGCCGGGGTGCGGAATTTCCAGCTGACGCTGAACGCGGGCCGACATGCTCGCGGGAGTTTTCCGTCCACTCCAGCAGATTGGCCCGCAGCGCTTCCTTGGGAATCCGCAACAGTGACGAAGCACTGTTGAGCAGCAAACTGCGGCGCTCGTCGCGGTCGATCAGTGCCAGTAACAGCAAGCCGGAACGAATGCTGTCGATCCCCAGTACACTGGCTTGAACGACGGCATCCTCCAACAAGCCAAGCGTGTGCGAGGACAGCGCCGGCGTGCGCGTGCTGCCACCCTTGAACAGATCCAGCGCCTTGTTGATTTCTGCCGTCAGCGCATCGCGTTCGAGGCCGAAGCGTGGCAGGAGCAAGGCAAAGTCCCCCGCTTCGATTTCGAGCAGTTCCAGCAGCAGGTGTTCGATCTCGACAAAGTGATGCCCGCGCTGCAGACAGCGCTGGGCGGCGCGCTCGAGGGCGCGGCGGTTGTCCGGGTTGAGCCGTCCGATCAGACTGGCGAGTTCCATGTCAGGTGATCTCCAACTGACGAAGACGGGTTTCGATGCGCTGCACGGCCAGGCTGGCCTGACGCTGCAAACCCCCGTTCCAGCTGAGCAAAACCGGTGCCTGGCGCCCGAGTTTCATCGGCCCGGCACCGCGTACCAGCAGCACCAGCGTCACGTCGAGATCGGGACCGAAGTACAACGCCGCGAGGCTGGCCAATGCCGGGTGCGCTTCGCCGTCCGGCAAAAAACGGATCGCTTGCGTCGAGGGCAGTGGGCCGAGGGTCAGACGTATGCCGGCGTGTTCATCCCACACCCGGCTTCCGGCCACCGCGGTGCGCCCGAGTTGCAAATTTCGCCCTCCGGATTTGATGACACTGCGACTGGCCGGCGGGATTTCGCGCCAGGCGCCTTGGCAGGCACTGAGTGCCACCGGTACGCCGAACTGTTCCCGAACTGTCGCTGCGAACCCCGCCAGCGAGCGCCGGCCGTCGGCGAACAGCGCCGTACAGGCCAGCACTGCGCAATCAGGAACCGCTTGACGCTCCTGCAAAGCCTTGGGCAACAGCCCGGTGAGGGCCCGCAATTGCGCCTGCACCGGCGACGCCCCGGGTGTGACAAAGCCCAATGCCACCCGGTGTTTGCGCATCACCTTGTAAAGCAGGCTGAGCAGGCGATGCTGGAACAGATCAAGGAACTCGGCCGGCGCGTGATCCTTGGCTCGGGCCCGTTGTTGCAACCATTCCTGATAGGCGTAGGGCAACGGGCCGTCGGGGCCGCCGAGACCGAACATCGGTGTGCCGAGGGTTAATGGCTGGCCCGGCTCTTCGTGCAGATTTTCGATCTGGCTGGTGGGGAACAGCGGTGTCAAAGGTCCGCGCAATTTCAGCGCTTCGGCCTGGGGCGAAGTGCCGCTGCCCAACGATTCGGCTTGCGGTTGTTCGCGCTCGAGCAGCAGCAAGGCCTGCAGCCACTCAAACGCCTGCGGATCGCGGCGCAGTCGTTGGCTCAGGGTCAGAGCGACAGGGGCATGCCGGCTTGGGGTTGCCATGCCTTGATCTCCTTGTCACCGTGCATCAATACCGTGCGCACAAAGCGATTGGCTGTGGCGTACACCGAAAAGAACTGCGCCAGTACGGCAGAAAACAACACCGCGCTGCTGCCGACAAAGTGTTGCGCATCGAGTTGCAATTGCACCTCCAGGCCATTGCGCCAACCGCGCCAGGCGTCGGCGCCGACATGGCCGATCACGCGCTCGCTACGCAGGTTCAGCAGCCCCTCGATCTGCCGCAGTGCACTGGCTTCGTCGCGCAGGTTGTGCAAGTGCAGAATCTCTTTCAGTGCGTCGAGTGCTTGCGGGCCTTCGACCAGCGACAAATGATTGAGGGTCAGTTGCGACACCAGTCGCCAGCGCGAATCACCGTCCAGTCGCGGCAGACTTTGCGGGCTCGGCGGGTTGCGCAGCCGCGCCCAGGCAATCGGCCCGGGACGTTCGAAACCCAGCGGTGTGCCGGCGGGCAGGCTCTGCGCCAAATGCCGATTGGTGCACAGCAGCTCGGCGGTGAGGCTGTAATCCGGCAGCTCGCTCAACGGGTCGAAACGGGTGTCGACCACACTCACCAGCAGGTCGCTGCCGAGCCGGTTCGGCGTCTTGCCGCTGACTCGCCGTGCATGCCAGTAACGCTGTTGATCGCCGCCACTGTGCTGACTGCCGTAATAGGCCGGCAGCTGTTGCACACCGCTGGGGCAACTGGCACGCATGCTGCGGATGCTGTGGATTTCGACGCTGTTCTCGCGGTGGCTGTCGGCAATCAAACGGTACTCGCTGCGGGTGCCGTCCGGGCGCAGTGGCTCGGAGGTACGCGGGAACAGGTTGATTGCTGGCGCGCAACCCAATGCGATGTCACTGGCTTGTAAATGCAGGCGGCTGGCTGGAGCACGGTCGAAAACGATGTACAGGTACAACGTCTGGCTGTCGCTGCTGACGCCGTTCAACGGCAGATCGAAGAAATGAAACTTGTCCGGGAAAGCAAAATATTCCGCCAGCAGGCGCATGCCGGGGTGTACGCCGTCCTCGTCCGGCAGCAGGACTTCGTCATCGCTGAAACCGACGATCTTCGGTAAACCCTTCACGTGTGTCGGAATGCTCCCGGGCGTGCCGGCCAGCACCTGTACCGAATGGGCACCGAGCAGGTCAAACAGGCAGGCGTTGATCACCGGTGACGCGGCCAGATGGATGCGTAGATGCTCAATGCCAAGCGCCGACCATTGGCTTTCACCGAGGCAACGCAGGCTCAGGCGCAACGCCGAGCGCGATTGCGCCACACCGGTCAGCGCCTGGGCTTCATCGCTGCCGAGCAATAACGCTTCGCTGACGTCGATGGGCCATAAGCGCACGGCGGCCGAGGTGCGAAAGTGGATGCTCTCGCCTTTGCCGGTGGTGACAAACAATGGCGTGTCGCGGGGCAGGGGATAGCCGTCGTCGAGGTTGCCTTTGCTCGGGTCGGGCTCGAACTGGACAATGGCGCAGGATGGCAATGGCCTGACGGCCAACGGATAGAGCTGCTCGAGCAAAGCGTCGCTGAACTCGGCGTAGTCGTCGTCGAGTCGGCGCTGCAGTCGTGCAGCCAGCAGGGCAAAACCTTCGAGCAAACGTTCGACGTGTGGGTCGGGACACTCGCCGGGCGACAGTTCCAGTCGTCGCGCGACCTTCGGGTAACGCTCGGCAAACTGGCTGCCAGCGTGGCGCAGCCAGGTCAGTTCGCGCTGGTAGTAGTCGAGCAGTTGCGGATCAATCGAGTCGCTCATGGCGCACCTCCAGCCCTTCGCCGCCGGGTTCGATGACAAACGCCACCGGCCAGTGTTGCTGGCCGCTGCGCAGCTCGCCGGTCAATCGAATGCTCAACCGTTGCGGATGGTCGGGCACGGGCTTGACCTGCACCTCGTCCAGTTTCAGGCGCGGCTCGAAATGGCTGATGGCTTCGCGGACATCGCGCGTCAGCCGGCGACGGTCATCGCTGCGCTGTTGTTGCAGGGCGCTCCAGTCGGCGATGCCGTAATCGATGACGCTGGGCGGTTGGGTGAGGGTGCGCGGTCCTCGCCGCGTGTTGAACAGGCGCCCGAGCTCGGCCTGCACCGAGTCGAGCAAGTCCTGCTTATCAAATTCCCGCGCACCGTCGGCCTCGCTGGAGGCGAGGCGTTCGAACAACGGTGCGCGAATGCCGGTGCCTGCCATGGCCAGGGCGTCCGCTTACTTGCCGGCCTTGTTGGCCGCCAGGTCCCACACCGTGCCGGCGGTGCCTTCCTTGGTGCCGTCGTCTTTCTGCGCAGTGAGTTCCCATTTGATCTTGGTGAAGTTCAGCGACAGGGTTTCCACCGGTTTGCCGCCGGTACCACCGCTGACGCTGACGTTGGACAGCACCACGTTGTTGAGCGTGTAGATGATGAACGGCATCAGTTGCCCGCTGCCTTCAGCGGCGTTACGACCGATGGTGATTTTGGCTTCGGGAATGGGTTTGCCCGCACAGCAATATTCGTTGAGCGTTGGCGTCGAGCTGTCGATGAATTTGGTCAGGGTAAACTCACCGATGTGCGGCCGGCCGGACGTCCGTTCCGAGTTGCTGACGTCATTGGTCACTTGCATCGCCACGTTGTGGCTGTAGGACATGACTTCGATCTTGTCCTTGTAGCCCTCAAGCAGGCTGTCGCCTTTGATGTCGCCGCCGAGGTCGAGAATGATTGCATCCATCGCTTGAAACTCCTGAAAGGTGTCGCGCTAGATAAAAGAACAACCCCCGCCGCTGCGGCGGGGGTAAAGGTCAGGCCGCAACCGGTGGTGGCAACGTCGCCACCAGGCGGATCGATGCCGTCAGTTCCTCAAGCTGGAAGTGCGGGCGCAGGAACACGGTCGCCCGATAGGCGCCCGGTTTGCCGGCCACCTCGGTCACGTCCACCCGCGCTTCACGCAACGGGTATTGCGCCTTGATTTCCTGCGGCGCGTTGTCGTTGATCAGCACGTAGTCGGCGATCCAGTTGTTGAGGTAGGTCTGCACGTTGTCGCGGGTCATGAAACTGCCGACCTTGTCGCGCATGATCACCTTCAGGTAATGGGCGAAACGCGAGGCTGCGAGCACGTAAGGCAACATCGCCGAGATGCGTGCATTGGCGTTGGCCTCGTTGGTGTTGTAGACCTTGGACTTGTTGGTGGTCTGGCCGCCGAAGAATACGGCGACGTCGCTGTTCTTCTTGTGGCACAGCGCGATGAAGCCGAGATCGTTGAGCTCTTTTTCGCGGCGGTCGGTGATTGCCACTTCGGTCGGGCACTTCAGTGACAAGTCGCCGGAACTGGTGCGGAAGGTGTGCGCCGGCAGGCCCTCGACTGCACCGCCGCCTTCTGCACCACGGATCGCCGCGCACCAGCCGTACTTGGCGAACGCCTCGGTGATGCGTTGCGACAGCGCCCACGCGGCGTTGCCCCACAGGTATTTGCTGTGGTCGGTGCCATTGACGTCCTCGACGTAGTTGATGCCTTCCACCGGCGCGGTGTCGGGGCCGTAAGGCAGACGCAGGAGGAAGTGCGGCAGTACCAGCGACACGTAACGCGAGTCTTCGCTCTCACGGAACGAGCGCCACTTGATCAGTTCCTGGCTCTCGAAGACTTTCGACAGATCACGCGGCACCGCCAGTTCGGTGAAGCTGTTCATGTCAAACAGCCTTGGGCTGGCAGCGGCAATGAAGGGGGCGTGAGCGGCGGCCGCGACGTTCGACAGTTTCTCCAGCAGGCCAACGTCCTGCGGATGCCGGCCGAAGGTGTAGTCGCCGACCAACAGGCTGAACGGATGGCCACCGAAGGTGCCGTACTCCTCTTCGTAGATTTTCTTGAACAGCGCGCTCTGGTCGAATTCGACGGCTTTTTCCAGGTCGTTCTGCAGTTCTTTCTGCGTGACGTTCAGCAGACGCAATTTCAATCGGGTGCTGGTTTCGGTGTTCTGTACCAGCATGTGCAGACCGCGCCACGAGGCTTCGAGCTTTTGCAGGTCAGGGTGGTGCAGGACTTCGTTGAGCTGGGCGCTGATCAGTTCGTCGATCTTGCTGATGCGGTCGTTGATCATCGCCACGGTGTCCTTGTCGATGGCCATGCCTTCGTCAAGCACTTGGGTGGCGAACTCCGCGAGCATGTCGCGGGCGTAATCCTGCTGACTGTCATCGTGGGCCATACGGCCCTCGGCGATGATCCGGTCGAGCAGGGATAAGGTTTCGGCTGCAGCATTGTCGCTGGCTTGATTCTGGGCGGCGGCGGGCATGACGGATGCTCCCTCGATTAAGTGGACGATCAGGCTTGCGGTTCGGCCGGGGCCTCGGCGTCAGCGGCCGGGGTAGCGGTGTCTGGGCGGGCCGATTTGATCTCTTGCAGACCTTCGGTGTTGGCGATGACGTCGCGCAACAGCTTGTCCAGATCATCGTTGCCGTCGAGCTTGGTCAACAGATCGCGCAGGCGCTGGCGGGCTTCGAACAAACGTCGCAGTGGCGTGATTTGTTCCACCACCTTGACCGGATCGAAGTCGTCGATGTGTTTGAAGTTCAGCTCGATGTTGAGCTTGCTGTCGTCGCCGCTGAGGGTGTTATTGACTTGCAGGGTGGCGCGAGGGCCGATGGAGGCGAGCACTTCGTTGAAGTTGTCGCGGTCGATTTCGGTAAAACGCCGTTCAGTCAATTTTGCCAATGGTTCAAGCGGCTTGCCGGAGAGATCAGCCAGGATCCCGACCACCAGTGGCAATTCCTTTTTTTCGATGGCGTTGCCGATTTCGACGTCGTAGGTGATTTGCACTCGGGGCGGACGGACCCGGTCGAGCTTGTGTTGAGTACTTTCTGCCATGGTGGCTGACTCCGATGCGAAGGCGGGCGCAATGCATCGGGGAGGCCCGTTCATCGCTTTCCCTTACTGGACCGTAGGTTAGAAAGGGTGGCAGATGACCTGTCGTTCCTTTGACAAACCTTCCTCATTCGGCTGCTGGAACCGAACTATCCAAGACGCTAGAACAGGTCTATAAAAAAGCAAGCAAAAACGATTTTGGACTGCCACGGGAAAAGGAAAATTCATTTTGTGCAGACGTTTTTTGATGGTGGTTTGGTTTGCGCTGGTCGCCGGCTGCTCTCTTTTCGGCCCCAAAGTCGACCTGGACAGCCTGACCCTCGATGTCGCACCCAAGGCCAATGACGACACGCCGATTGCCGTGGATTTCGTCGCCGTCGCCGATCCGGATCTGCTCAAGCAACTGTCGGGCATCAACGCCAGCCAGTGGTTTGCCGAGCGCGAGCAATACCAGCGCGACTATCGTCAACTGATGAGTGTGTGGGGGCTGGAGCTGGTTCCGGGTCAATTCATCGACCGTCAACCCTTCCCGCTGGGGGGCAAGAAGGCCGCTGGACTTTTGGTCTTCGCCAGCTATAACACACCCGGAGCGCACCGCTTGCGGCTCGACGATCAGAGCGAGGCCTGGCTCAGGTTCGACAGTCGCGAGATGAGCCTGGTCAGCAAGGAAAACTGAAACATACCGCCCGCCGCCGGGTTGCGGCATGGCCGAAGGGAGTCGTATGAGTCTGCTACCTGACGCGGTTTGCTGGCACGAAGGCATGCAATTGCTGCCGCAGCATTTTCAGTTGCAGGGCCTGCGCGCCGAAGCCCTCGGGGCGCATCTGGCGCAGGCGTGCAACCCATGGTTCTGGGGCGTCAATCGCATGGAATTCGATCCCTCGGCCTTGAGCGCGGGAGTGGTCCGCGTGCTGGCGTTGCAGGGCACCATGCCCGACGGTTTGCCGGTGGATCTGCAAGCCGGTATCGGCCCGACCCTGGAGCTGGATGTCGGCCCGGCCATCAACGAAACCGACGACGCCAGCGTTACCGTGTACCTGGCGATCAGTCCGTTGTGGCGCGCCGGGCAACTGCTGCCGCTCAAGGGGCGTTTGCAATCGGTAGTCGGCGACGCGCTGCCGGATCTGACCAGTGGCGAGTTTCCGGAATCGATCACCGTGTGGCGGCCCAACCCCCGCCTGTGTACACAACTGAACAAGGCTGATTCGATCTGCCTGCCGTTGTTGAAAATCCGCAAGGAGGGCGGCGGCTTCCTGGCGTTGGCTTACACGCCTCCCACTCCATTATTGTTGCCCGATTCGCCGCTGGGCCGGCGGGTTGCCGGGTTGTGCGCGCGGGCGCGGGAAAAGTGCCTGTTTCTCGGCGGTCGCTTGCGTCAGGCGCAACAGGCCGGAAATCAGGATGATGCGCTGGAAATCCGCCGGCAATTGACCGCGTTATGGGCGCGACTGCCGGAAGTCGAAGGCGCACTCAACAGTCGCATCGCTCACCCGCAAAGCCTGTATGTGCAACTGCTCGGTCTGGCTGGCGCATGGTCGGCACTTGACCCGCTGGCCGGGGTGCCTTCGTTCGCGCCGCTGGACTTTCTGGAGTTGCAGCGCGGTTACGATACGGTACTGCAATGGCTGGAAACGACTCTCGAATTGATCCGCGCCGGTTATCACAGCCTGCCGTTCGAACGCGGCGAGCAGAGTTTTTCCATCCAGTTGCCCGATGAGCAACCGAGCCAGCGGCTGGTCATCGGCCTGCGCATGCCCAACGGCGCCAGCGAGCAGGCGGCCAGCGAGTGGCTGCGTGGTGCAATCATCGCCTCCTCGCCACACGTTGCCTTGCTCAGCCGCCAGCGCATGAGCGGGTTGAGCCACCAGGCCATGAGTCGCAATGAACAAGTGGCCTACAGCGTCGGCGAAGACACGCGACTGTTCGTGATCACTGCCGAAGGCGCGTGGTTCGACGCACAACTACCGCTGGTGATCGCCGCGCCCGCAGCGAAGCTGACCAGCAGTCCGTGGCAGGTGGTGCTGTTTGTTGCACAGACGAGTGAAAGTGCCTGATCACACAAGGAACGCAGCATGTCGGAAGGGACTGCCGGGGCCGCAACGAGAACTCTGAGTTTGCAGGACGCGCCGCTCGGCAGCGCGTTCCGGCAAACGTGGCAGCAATGGTCGCTGGACTGGAACCAGTTGCCCAAGGACAACGAGGACGAGACCGAACTGGTCGACAGCGTGGTCGAACTTTCGACCCAGGCTTCGCAACGCTTGTGGCGCACAGCGTATTCGCGGGTGGGCGATTCGGCCACTGAGCAGGTCAAGGCGCTGGTCTATGCCTTCGTTGCGCTGGTTGATGAGACCCTGTTATTCAGCCCGTGGCCGGGACAATCGGCGTGGCAGAGCAAACCGTTGGAGTCACGTCTGTATTCCACGCGTCAGGCTGGCGAGCAACTGCCGGCGGCGATTCAAACGCTGCTCGATGAACAGCAACCGACCAGCCGCGATCTGGCCAATGTCTACCTGCAATGCCTGATCCTTGGCTTTCACGGACGACTGCGCGGCGAACACAGTCAGGCACAACTGGAAAAGTGGCGGCTGGCGCTGTTCCGCTTTGCCTGGCAAGACGAAGCCGACTACGCCGGTGTCAGTCAGCGCCTGGTGCAACCCTCACAGGTCCCGCCGTTGCAACTGCCGGTACGCACGGCGTTGCCGGACGGATTTCGCCTGGCACTGGGAATTATCGCAATGGTTCTGCTGCTGACTGGCATCGGCCATTTTCTGTGGCGCGACATCCGCTCTGAACTGGAACCGGTGCTGCAAATCAGCGCTTCAGTGGTGGCTCCGGAGCAAGACTCATGAGCACTTTGACGATTGTCGCGTGGGTGGTGGCGCTGTTGTTATTGCTGCTGATCATCGCGATTTTGGTGTGGTGGCTGCGGACCCAGAGCGGCGCGGCGATCCGCAGTTTCTATACGTCGGTGCGGCACATGGAGCAAGAGCAGGGCACTCACGACCGCTACCAGATACCGTGGCTGTTGATGCTCGGCGACGAACGCCAGGGCACGCAATTGGTCAACGAATGGCACCTGCAACCCACCGACAAACCAGCGTGGTTCGGCCGCTGGTGGTCGGACCCCGAAGGCGCGGTGCTGGTGGTGCCGCAGGCCTTGTTCCTGCCCGAAGACGGCATGCACTTGCAGCGCGGAGGCTGGTGGCGTCTGCTCGGGCTGATCTTGCGCCTGCGCAGCAAACGTCCGCTGGACGGGATTGTCTGGACGGTGCCAGCCAGTCGCCTGGGCAACCTGGAGCAGGCCACCCAGCTCGGGCTGGCGGCACGCCGCCGCTTTATCGATCTGCTGCAGCGTTTCGGCTTGAGTGTGCCTGTGTACGTGATCGTCACCGGGCTTGAAGAGCTGCCGGGATTTCAGGAGCTGATCAGTGCACTGCCCGACGAGGCCCGTGATCGCACTTTGGGCTGGTCATCGCCTTACCCACGCGATGCGGTGTGGCAGGGCCAGTGGAGCGATCAGGCCATGGATCGATTGCACCGGGCACTGGCCGAAGCGGTGATTGAGATCGGCACGTTGTCCGGGCACCTGAGCGCGGACCTGTACGCGTTGCCGGAACGTATCGAAACCTTGCGCCGCGGTTTGCAAAACGTACTGGAGCCGGTATTTCAAGGTAATGCGCAGGGCGAGGCCGCGTGTTTTCGCGGTCTTTACTTCAGTGCCAATCAGCCGGCTGACGATGCGCTTGACGGCTTTTCCGCTGACGACAGCGGCCTGCAACGCAGTGCGTTCGTGCGTCAGTTGTGGCGTCAGCGAGTGGTTGGCGAGCGGGGGCTGGCCCAGGGTGTGCCGCGCCTGTTGCGCTTGCGTCAGCGCTGGCAGCGAATCACTGCCGGCGTCGCGTTGGTGGTCGGGGTGGTATGGGTGGTGGCGATGGTCTGGATCTGGCGCGATTCGGTGCGCGATGCTCACGAACTGGCGCGGCTGATGCAGGGCGCGCAGAAGAGTTACGTCGCGGTCACCGACGAGGCGCATCGCATCGAGCCGACCCGGCGTAACGTGCAGAGTTTCTGGCGCGTGCTGGAAAAAGCCCCGCACTGGCACTATGCGTCGCTGGTGTTTCCGAGCGCGTGGTTTTCCTCTTTCGACCTGCAACTGGAGCAGGAGCTGTTCCGCTCGATCCAGCGCCATATGCTGGTGCCGCTGCACGATCTGCTGGTCGCGGAGCTGGCGAAGATCAAGGCGATTCGCAGCACTGAGCGGCGTGCCAGCGTCGAGAGCGAGGACCCCGCGCAATGGCAGAACTATCAGAAGGCCACGGATCTGGTGGATCGCGCGCTGCGTCTGGAGCAGCAGAACCAGTTGTTCGGTGAAGTGCAGAATAACCAGCGTGTACCACTGGATGATCTGGTGCAACTGAGCAACAGTGCGCTGTCACTCAACCTCAACCCCGCCACGTTGCCCCATGCCGCTTATTACAACCGCTTGCTCGCGGCGGGGGATGGCGGTGACTTGCAGGCGCTGGACCTGAGCGTGGAACGGCCGCTGATTGTCAGCAATTTCAACGGGCTGATGGAGCGCTGGCTCGACCAGTATTTTCTCGCCGACAACTTCGTCAGCAAGGCCGGCTACCTCAAGCTGCATCTGGAACAACTGGAGGCCGGCAGCGGCAATAGCCTGAGCGAGCTGGAAGACCTGCGCGCCCTGATCGATGACCTGCAAGCGGCGATCGCTCTGACCAACTCGACCTGGAGTCGCGGCAAGGGGCAGGAACTGGTACCGGGTTATCGCGACTTTCTCGACAAGGTACGCAAGAGCAGCTTGCTCGGGCCAGCGGTCGAACAACAACTGGACGCCCAGGCGAGCAAGTTGCAGCAGAGCTTTCGCGATCAGTGGATTGCCCAGGTCGGTTCACGCGGCAACCTGCTGGTGCAGCAGGGCAGCGGGCAACTGGCGTTGCAGGATCAGGTGGTGAAACTCAACAACGCGGTGCAGGCGCTGTTCCGGCGCGATTTTGTTTCGATCGCAATGCGTGCCACGCAAGATAACGTCAACATGCAGGGCCAGACCGTTGACGGCGACGACCTCAATACCTCACTGAGCTACTTCGCCAGCTATAAAAGTTATGTCGCCGAAGAGCTGCCGCGCATCCCGCCGGTGTATCGCGATGCGCTGCTGCAGGCTGCCGAAACGGCCGCTGCACAGGCAATGTGGCTGAGTCTCAAGGATCATAACGATCAGACACATCCGTACGCGGTCTTCAATGTTCAGGCCGAACAGGCCATGGCCCTGCAGAAGGCTTTTGTCGAGGTGCACCGCAGCGATCTGGCTGCGCGTCTGCAAAACGCGTTGAACCGGCGGGCGCTGGCGCAGATCGTCAGTGGCCTGGACGAAATCACCGCGCAACCGCTGTTTGGCGGGCGCACTGAAATCAGTCAGTGGGATGGTTCGAAAAACCTTGGTCTGCAACTATACGGCGCCAGCGATGTACAGGACTTGAAGCTGAGCCTCAAACAGCAGTTCAACACCATGCTCGGTATCACCGAACGTCGCGCGCCAGCCCTGCAATGGCTGATGACCCAGCAGGGCAACCTGTCGGCGCTGGATTACGAGCGAGTGACGCAGTTCAGCGCACTCAACGATGAATTGCTCAAGTACAAGGACGCCAACCCGGCGAGTTCTCCGGCGCAGATCGAGCAACTGGTCAGTCGTGATTTCGTCGAGATGGACACTGCTTCCTGCCTGCAGGTCCTGCAAACAGCCAACCTGACGGGCGGGCGTGGCACCCTGGCGATGCGCGCGGTGGAATTGCAGCAGTCGGCGATGCAGCGCTGCCAATTCCTGCAACAGCAGCAAGCGGCTGCGGCGTGGAATGAGCTGGCTTCCTATTTCAATCAATACCTGGCCGATCGCTTTCCGTTTGCCAACGGTGTGCAGGCGCAAGATGCCGACCCGGCGCGGGTTCAGCACTTTCTCGAAATCATCGACAAGCGCCTGCCGGTGGCGCAGGCCGGACTGATCCTGAGTCAGACTCCGGAGCGCCTGGCGGCCGAAGACTTTCTCAAGCGCCTGAAGCAGGCCAGTGTGTGGCTGACGCCGCTGTTCGTGCGTGACAAGAGCGGCATCCTCGGGGTTGAAATTGATGTGCGCTGGCGCACTGATCGCGAGGAGGAGAAGGGGGCCGATCAGGTGATCGCCTGGGGCCTGTTAGCGGGCAATCAACAGGTCAACTACCCCGGTGCCGAACAGCCGAACCTGCGCTGGATGGTCGGCCAGCCGATCCGCCTGACGCTGCGCTGGGCACGTAACGGCAAAGAGCGTCCGGTCAACGATCCGTTGCAACCGAACCTGGTGGTGCGCGACCTGGAGGCGGGCTGGGAGTACGGCGGGCCGTGGTCGTTGTTGCGGCTGATGCGTGCGCATTTCTCGGTGCAGCGGCAGCCGAATCTTGATTACACCGACTTTCCACTGACGTTGCGTCTGCCGGTGACGGCGGCGACCGACAGTGTCACCAGTGAGTTCACACGGATGTTCGTGCGCTTGTCGCTGATGAGTCAGGGCTCGAAATTGCCGCTGGCGATCTCGCCGCTGCCGACCCGCGCACCGCGCTCGCCGTATCAACAGACCGGCGCCACCGCCGCGCTGGATGCCCGCAACGAGGAGGGTTTGTGAGCCTGCCATCGACGACTCTGCCGGACCTGATCGATCAGTTGCTGGCGCCCATCACTGCCGAGCAGCCCTGTGGGACGGATTTGCGTTACGAACGTGAGTACGATCAGTTGCGCGATTTGCGCCGCGAGGACGACACCAGCCTGCCGACCGGGGTCTGGCAGTCGGCAGTCAAGCGGGCGAACTGGCCGGAGCTCGAAGCGTTGACCACGGTCTTGCTGCTGGAGCGCAGCAAGGACCTGATGCTCGCCGCGTGGCTGGGCGAGGCGTGGCTGCATCTGCAGGCACTGGATGGTTTGCCCGGCAGCCTGGCGCTGATCGCCGGCCTGTGCGAACGCTATCCCGAGCACCTGCATCCGCAGGCCGAGGACGGTGATCAGTCGTGGCGGGTCATTCCGCTGGAATGGCTGGTGCGGCGCTACAGCGATGTTCTGCTGACGCGAGTGCCGCTGTTCGGCACGCACAACAGTGATTTCGAGGTTTACACCCTCGACGTCTGGCGCCGCTTGCAGGTGCAGCAAGTCAAGGCCAATGACAGCAAAAACGCCAAGGCCTCGTCTGACGTCGCGCGCAACGAACAGAAGAAACTCGACGATCAAATACGCGTCACGCCCATGGCGTTCTGGCTGCGCATGCAGGGTAACTTACTGCTGAGCCTGCAGCATCTGCAGCGACTGGACGCCTGGAGCGATGCGTATCTGGGCGATCAGGGGCCGGGATTTCGCCCCTTGCAGGAAACCATTCAAGCGTTGCTGACACTGGTTCAGGAGTTCATTGCCATGCACCCGCAACAACCGGCACCACCGCCTGCGGTCGTTGAGGCGCCTGTCACCGAGGTTCAGACGGGCGAAGCAGCGTCGGTCGCACAGATTTTCCGTGAGCCGGCCAGTCGTGAAGAGGCTTACCGCCAATTGCTGCTGATTGCCGAATACCTGGCCCGCACCGAGCCCCACAGCCCGGTGCCTTACCTGATTCGGCGCGGGGTAGAGTGGGGCAACAAGCCGTTGAGTGAATTGCTCGGCGAATTGATCAGCGCCGACGCCGAGTCGCGGCGTTTGTGGACCTTGCTCGGCGTGCTTTAGTGCACGCGTTGATTGCCCAGTTTCGGCGGTAGCTCAACCGGCGTCAGCACCGGTTGCCCCGAAAAGAATGCCATCAGGTTTTTCCCCACCAGTTCCACCATACCTTGTGTGGCTTCCGGCGACAGACCGGCGACATGCGGCGTGAGAATCACATTGTTCAGGGTTTTCAGCGCATCGGGCACCTGCGGTTCGTGATCGAACACGTCCAGCGCAGCCCCGGCAATCCGTCGTTGCTCAAGTGCGCTGATCAACTCGGCCGTGGCGATCACGCTGGCCCGGGCGATATTAACGATGAAACCGGTCGGGCCCAGAGCATCAAGTACCGGGCGCGTCACCAGATGCTGGGTGCCAATCCCGCCCGGCGTGGCGACGATCAGAAAATCCGAGGCCCGTGCCAGTTCGGTCGGCGTGGAGCAGAACGCATAGGGCACATCACTGCGCAGCTGCCGGTTGTGGTAACTGATCTGCATGTCGAAACCAAGGTGAGCACGCTTGGCAATCGCCATGCCCACCGCCCCCAGGCCGAGAATCCCCAGGCGTTTATTGGCCAGCGACGGGCGCATGATCTTCGGCCATTCACCCCGGCGCACCGCCGCGTCGCAGCGCGGAATGTCGCGTACCAGTGCCAGCAGCATGGCCAGGGCATGGTCGGCCACCGACGAGGCGTTGACCCCGGCGCCGTTGGTCACGGTAATCCCGCGATCGCTGGCGGCCTGCAGGTCGACGTGTTCGTAACCGGCACCGATCACGGTGATGATCTTCAGCGCCGGCAGGGCGGCGATTTCCTCGGCCGTCAGGCCCAGCGGGCCACGAGTCAGTACAGCGTCGATCCGTGCCCCGTGGGTGGCAATGGCTTGCGCGCGTTCGGCAGGGGTTGGTGCGAGGATCAGATGAAAGCCCTGATGCTCGAGAATCGGCAGATAGTCATTGATGGTTTCAACCAGTACCAGAACGGTGGCGGGCATTGCGCGGCTCCTGTGATCAATGGCGGTTCGGTCGCGAATATCGTGTCAGAGTGCTGATTCCAGAGCGCTTTGGCAATGATGGCCGCAGCCCCGCTTCAGCCAGTGTAGGAGCTGAAACGGGGAGCGCGCGGGCGCTTCGTCAGAAGCTCGCCCCGGTATCGTTGATCGGCTGCACGAAGTCGCCAACGAGTCCAGTCAACTGGCGTATTGGGCGATGCCGTTGCCGAACGACCAGTTCTCCTTTTTGACTTCCACCAGATTGATGAACACGTCTTCCAGGCGAATGCCCAGTTGACTGTTCAGGCTGTGCGCGATGGTCTGGTACAGGGCTTTTTTCTGCTCCAGCGTCCGGCCTTCATTGAGGGTGATCTGGATGATCACCAACTCATCGCTGCGCTGGATGCCCAGGTACTGCGGGTCGAAGATGAAATGCTCGCCGTCGTGCTCGTTGAGGATCTGGAAGTTGTCGTGCTCCGGTACGTTGATGGTGCTGCGCATGGCGGCGTAGATCTGCTCGCCGATGCGTTTGGCGAAGGTGGGATCAGAGTGCTTTTTGATTTCGACGCGGACGAGGGGCATGGGCAAAGACTCCGTGGGGCAAGGGACTCCTCTCACGCTAGAACATGTCGGCCAGATTGAAAGTGTGGGGTGATGAGCTCGCCGCTGTTTTTGTACGAGGCTACCTACATTTTTCGCGGATTTTGCCTACGAATTTGGCGGATGCGTCTGCTACCGGAATGGTGATGAACGCGAAATCATGGGGACACAAAGTAGCTCGGGTAGTGACTACCAACAGCCAAGGAAGGCAAATGCTTCAAAACAATCGAGAACACCTGGAACTCGAAAGGATAATGAGTGAAATACGGAAACTGGCGGCCGAGAGAAAAAAGCTTATCGCGGAAGAAAAGAAGTTGAGGTGGGATACGTATTTTTATCCGTTTGCGGTAGTCGCTGGGGTGTTGACCGCAACAGCGGCCGTAGTAGGACTTTCACTCAAGTTTTAAGTGTTCGCGTTTGTACCATTCAACCCCACTCTCTAAGAAGGAAATCACCATGAGTACATTTGACCGTCAGGCCATGATTGAACGGGCAGATCGAGAATACGATGAGGACGTTGAAAGAATGCGCATCAAAAACAAGGGCGATATGTACCCAATCTGGGGAATGCTGGCGTTCGGCCTGTTTTGCATGTCACTCGGATTTCTCCTGGCTCGATCAATCTGATCAGGCCTTGCCAGTGGATTTGGCGCTGGAGCTTGTCGAAAAACGACATTTCACGTATCCGAAGCCGACAGCTATTTTCCCAAAAACGACAACCCACTGATCTGCTCCGTACAACCATTCCTCAGCTAAGTCTTTGCTTCTGCTCATTTATCACGGAGAATCGCGCCCCTGTTTCGGCCGGAGCATGTCTGTCGGTTTTTTCCGACGCGTCCCGACCGAGTGGCAAGTGACCGGAATGCGGAGATCCGACCGGATGAATGATCAGGCCAATAGCGTCGACGAACGCTATGAAGCGGCAGCACCAGCTGAACTGTCGAGCTGGAATCGCCATGACACCACGTGGATGTTGGGACTGTTCGGGACGGCCATTGGCGCCGGTACCCTGTTTTTGCCGATCAACGCCGGTCTGGGTGGCTTCTGGCCGCTGGTGATCCTCGCGCTGCTGGCCTTCCCGATGACGTTCTTTGCCCACCGAGGCCTGACCCGCTTCGTCCTCTCCGGTCGCGAAGGCGCCGACATCACTGACGTGGTCGAGCAGCATTTCGGCATCAAGGCCGGTGCGCTGATCACCCTGCTGTACTTCTTCGCCATCTTCCCGATCCTGCTGATCTACAGCGTCGGCCTGACCAACACGGTCGCCAGTTTCCTTGAACACCAACTGCACATCACGCCGCCACCGCGCGCGCTGCTGTCGTTCGTGTTGATCCTCGGCCTGCTCGCCGTTGTGCGTTGCGGCGAGCAGGCCATCGTCAAGGCGATGAGCCTGATGGTGTATCCGTTCATCGTTGCGCTGCTGTTCCTCGCGGTGTACCTGATTCCGCACTGGAACGGCGGCATTCTCACCACCGCCTCGCAAGTGCCGGCACCGTCGGCGTTGCTGCACACACTGTGGCTGGCGATTCCGGTCATGGTGTTTTCGTTCAACCACTCGCCGATCATCTCGGCGTTTGCGGTGGATCAGAAGCGTCGCTACGGTGTCAACGCTGACCAGCGCAGCTCGCAGATCCTCTGCCGCGCCCACCTGTTGATGGTGGTGATGGTGCTGTTCTTCGTCTTCAGTTGCGTGCTGACCCTGTCGCCGGAACAACTGGCCGAAGCCAAGGCGCAGAACCTGTCGATCCTGTCCTACCTGGCCAACCACTTCAGCAATCCGACCATCGCGTTCGCGGCGCCGTTGATTGCGTTTGTGGCGATCTCCAAGTCGTTTCTCGGTCACTACATCGGCGCCAGCGAAGGCCTCAAGGGCCTGATCGTCAAGAGCGGCAAGCGTCCGGGTGCCAAGGCGCTGGATCGCATCGTGGCGGCGTTCATGCTGGTGGTGTGCTGGATCGTCGCGACCCTGAACCCGAGCATTCTCGGGATGATCGAGACCATCGGTGGCCCGGTGATCGCTGCGATTCTGTTCCTGATGCCGATGTACGCGATCCGCAAAGTACCGGCGATGGCGCGCTATCGCGGTCAGGCGTCGAACGTGTTCGTCACCGCCGTAGGTCTGGTGGCGATTTCGGCGTTGATTTATTCGCTGACTGCTTGAAGATCAAGAGATCGCAGCCTGCGGCAGCTCCTACAGGGTTTGTGTATACCTGTAGGAGCTGCCGAAGGCTGCGATCTTTCGCTTTTCAGCTACAGTAGGCCGCTGCGCATCTCTCATGCACTGCGGCTTTTTTTCGTCTGGAGACAGTGGATTGTCGAGTACGGCCCAACCGGTAGAACCCACCAATCGCTGGCGTGACATCCTCGCCGGCCTGTCGATTGCCGGGCTGCTCTTGCCCGAAGCGGTCGCTTATTCGACCATCGCCGCGCTGGCGCCGCAGGCCGGCGTGATTGCCCTATTTGCCGGATTGCTCTGCTACGGACTGTTTGGCACCAGCCGCTTTGCCATTGTCTCGGCCACGTCTTCGTCAGCGGCGGTGCTGGCGGCGACCACCGCGACCATGGCCAATGGCGACCCGCAGTTACGCGCGACGCTGGCGGTCGGCTTGGTACTGGTCACCGGTGGGCTGTTCTTGCTGGCGGGGATCTTTCGCTTCGGCAGCGTTACTTCGTTTATCGCCAAACCGGTATTGCGCGGTTTCGCCTTTGGCCTGGCGCTGACGATCATCCTCAAACAGGTCGCCAGCGTGGTCGGCGTGCACCTGACCGACGCCAATCTGGTGCGCTTCGCCCCGCAATTGCTCGAACAACTGCCGCAATGGAACTGGCCGGCGGCGGCTGTCGCTGCGGTGGCTCTGCTGTTGTTGAGCCTGTTCTCCCGTTTTCCACGGGTGCCCGGCGGTTTGCTGGTGGTAGTGATCGGTATCGTCGCCGGGCAATGGCTGAACCTGCCGGCCCACGGTGTGAAGTTGATCGGCTTGATCGACCTGAGCCTGGAAGTACCGAACCTGCCGGTGCTGCCGTTTGCCGACTGGCTGCGGCTAGGGGAAGTGGGGTTCGCGCTGGTGATGATTCTGTATGCAGAGTCGTACGGCTCGATCAGTGCGTTCGCCCTCAAACACGGTGATCGTGTGACCTCCAACCGTGATCTGCTGGCGCTGGGGGCCTCGAATCTGTTGTCTGGATTGTTCCATGGCATGCCGGCGGGGGCCGGGTATTCGGCGACGTCGGCGAACGAGGCGGCCGGGGCGACGTCACGCTGGGCCGGTGGCGTGGCGGCGCTGATGGTGCTGGTGATCGTGCTGACGGTGTTGCCATGGATCGCCCTGACGCCGGAGCCGATTCTGGCGGCCATCGTGATTCATGCGCTGGCGCGTGGCTTGAGTCTGCAGCCGCTGGGGCGCTACTTCGTCTGGCGCCGGGATCGGCTGCTGGTGCTGTGCGCGGTGGGGGCGGTGCTGGTGCTGGGCATTCTCGACGGCTTGCTGGTGTCGGTGGCGATCAGCGTGTTGCTGATGCTCAAACAGATGTCGGCGGCGGACATTCAGGTGCTCGGGCGAATCGACGGCGGGCACGATTTTGTCGATTTGCAGCGACATCCAACGGCGACGGTTGAGCCGGGAGTGCTGATTGTGCGGCCCAGTGAGGCATTGTTCTTTGCCAATGTGGAGCGGATTCTCGGTGCGGCGCTGCATTTGATTCGTCATTCGCAAGTGCCGCTGCACACGGTGATCCTCAGTCTGGAGGAAACCCCGGACCTGGACGGCACCAGTATCGAGGCGATGCAGGAGTTTTTCCTGCGGGTGCATCAGGAGGGCAAGCGGCTGATTCTGGCGCGGCTCAAACAGGAAGCGCTGGTCGCGTTGGAGGCGTTGCCGGAGGTAACGGCCAACGGGGTGATACTCAGCGGGCTGAGCGTCGATGGGGCGGTGCAGCAAGCCCTCAAACTCAAGGCATAAAAAAACGCCGCACATCTCACGATGGGCGGCGTTTTTTCATTGCGTTGCAGCGTTAGGCTTGAACGACCGGAATCTTGGCGTTCGCAGCCGCTTCACGGAACTCGGCGATCTGGTCGAAGGACAGGTAGCGGTAAACATCGGCCGCCATGCTGTCGATCTTGCCAGCGTATTCCATGTACTCCTCGACGGTCGGCAGGCGACCCAGGATCGAAGCCACGGACGCCAGTTCGGCCGAAGCCAGGTAGACGTTTGCGCCGTCGCCCAGACGGTTCGGGAAGTTACGGGTCGACGTCGAGACCACGGTGCTGTTCGGCTCAACGCGTGCCTGGTTACCCATGCACAGCGAGCAGCCTGGCATTTCCATGCGCGCGCCGGCCTTGCCGTAGATGCCGTAGTAGCCTTCTTCGGTCAGTTGGTGAGCGTCCATTTTGGTCGGCGGCGACAGCCACAGACGGGTTGGCAGCTGACCCTTGACCTGGTCCAGCAGTTTACCGGCAGCGCGGAAGTGACCGATGTTGGTCATGCACGAACCGATGAACACTTCGTCGATCTTCTCGCCAGCGACGCTGGACAGCAGACGGGCGTCGTCCGGATCGTTCGGCGCGCACAGTACCGGCTCGTTGATGTCGGCCAGATCGATTTCGATGATTTCGGCGTATTCGGCGTCGGCATCGGCTTCCATCAGTTGCGGGTTGGCGATCCAGGCTTCCATCGCTTGCGCACGACGTTCCAGGGTACGTGCATCGCCGTAGCCTTCGCCGATCATCCAGCGCAGCAGGGTGATGTTGGATTGCAGGTACTCGGTGATCGACTCTTTCGACAGCTTGATGGTGCAACCGGCAGCCGAACGTTCGGCCGAGGCGTCGGACAGTTCGAATGCCTGTTCCAGGGTCAGACCTTCCAGGCCTTCGATTTCCAGGATGCGGCCGGAGAAGGCGTTTTTCTTGCCTTTCTTCTCGACGGTCAGCAGACCGTTCTGGATGGCGAAGTAAGGAATGGCATGAACCAGGTCACGCAGGGTGATGCCAGGTTTCATTTTGCCTTTGAAGCGCACCAGGATCGATTCCGGCATGTCCAGCGGCATGACGCCGGTGGCAGCGGCGAACGCGACCAGACCGGAACCGGCCGGGAACGAGATGCCCATCGGGAAACGGGTGTGCGAGTCACCACCGGTACCCACGGTGTCCGGCAGCAGCATGCGGTTCAGCCACGAGTGGATGATGCCGTCGCCCGGACGCAGGGAAACGCCGCCGCGGGTCATGATGAAGTCAGGCAGGGTGTGGTGGGTGGTCACGTCGATCGGCTTCGGATACGCTGCGGTGTGGCAGAAGGACTGCATCACCAGGTCAGCGGAGAAGCCCAGGCACGCCAGGTCTTTCAGTTCGTCACGGGTCATCGGACCGGTGGTGTCCTGAGAACCTACGGTGGTCATTTTCGGTTCGCAGTAGGTGCCAGGACGAACGCCTTTGCCTTCTGCCAGACCGCACGCCTTGCCGACCATTTTCTGCGCCAGGGTGAAGCCCTTGGTGCTTTCAGCCGGTGCTTCCGGCTTCTTGAACAGGTCGAACGCAGGCAGACCCAGTTCGGCGCGTGCCTTCTCGGTCAGGCCACGGCCGATGATCAGCGGGATACGACCGCCGGCACGGACTTCGTCCAGCAGCACAGGGGTCTTCATTTCGAAGGTGGTGATGACTTCGTCGGTACCGTGCTTGCAGACTTTGCCGGCGTGCGGGTACAGGTCGATCACGTCGCCCATGTTCATGTTCGACACGTCGAACTCGATCGGCAGTGCGCCGGCATCTTCCATGGTGTTGTAGAAGATCGGAGCGATTTTGCTGCCGAAGCAGAAACCGCCAGCGCGCTTGTTCGGTACGTAAGGAATGTCGTCGCCGAAGAACCACAGGACCGAGTTGGTCGCCGATTTACGCGAGGAACCGGTACCGACCACGTCACCGACGTAGGCGATCGGGAAGCCTTGACCGCGCATTTCTTCGATCTGCTTCATCGGGCCGGTCTTGCCTTGCTCGTCCGGAACGATGCCGTCACGGGCCATTTTCAGCATGGCCAGGGCGTGCAGCGGGATGTCAGGACGCGACCAGGCGTCTGGTGCCGGGGACAGGTCGTCGGTGTTGGTTTCGCCGGTGACCTTGAACACGCGCAGGCTGATCTTGTCGGCCAGCACAGGGCGTTTCTTGAACCACTCGCCATCAGCCCAGGATTGCAGCACGGCTTTGGCGTGAACGTTGCCGTTCTTGGCTTTTTCAGCCACGTCGTGGAAGGCATCGAACATCAGCAGGGTGTGCTTGAGTTCTTCGGCAGCCACTGGCGCCAGCTCGGCGTTGTCCAGCAGTTCAACCAGGGTCACGATGTTGTAGCCGCCCTGCATGGTGCCGAGCAGTTCTACAGCGCGCTTCTTGTCCAGCAGAGGGGAGGTGACTTCGCCTTTGGCCAGGGCCGACAGGAAACCGGCTTTGACGTAAGCGGCTTCGTCCACTCCTGGTGGTACGCGATTGGTGATCAGGTCAACGAGGAAAGCTTCTTCGCCAGCCGGAGGATTCTTCAGCAGCTCGACCAGGCCTGCAGTTTGTTCGGCGTTAAGCGGCTGGGGAACGATACCCAGGGCTGCACGCTCTTCGATATGTTTGCGGTAGGCTTCAAGCACAGTTATTACCCTCATCAGTGGTCCCAAATGGGTGTCCGGGACGCTCATCCCGAAATTGCCGTACTCATGCACCGCACGACGTTGTGAGTCGTTTGGCCAGAATTACCGGCAATTCCTTACAGAAGCTGCTTTCAAAGTTTTACGCCTGCAGAACGGGGAGCTGATGAGGGTTGGCGTTGGGCTTTTCCCCGCTGGAAAAACCCTTCGCCAACACCGCTCTGAAGGAACGACTGTGCTCGTGACGCTTTGAAAACAGCTTCTAACGGACATTGGCGCCTTAAAAGGCTGGCTGATTCTACGGCAAAAAAAATTTAAAGGTAAGTCGCGCTCTATTGGACTTTGGTGGCGTTGTGCGCGGGCGAGGCAAACCGCGAGCCAGCGCTTGCCCCTGACGTTTGAGGGGTGATCAATGGCCGACAAAGGGCTAACATGCCGGCCTGTTCCGCGTTTCAGTGTTTTGCCAATTTATGCCCAATCAGACCATCAAGACCCCCTGCGTCGGCCTCTGCTCCACTGTTTACGGAGATCTGGTGTGCCGTGGCTGCAAGCGTTTCCACCACGAAGTGATCCACTGGAATGGTTACGGCGAGGAGGAAAAGCGTGCGGTGTGGTTGCGTCTGGAGCAATTGCTGTCACAAGTGATGGCGAGCAAGGTCGAGATCTTCGATTCGGCGCGTCTGCGCCAGCAGCTGGAACAGCGCAAGATCCGCTTTGTACCGCATCAGTCGGAATATTGCTGGGCCTATCAGCTGATCGCTCGCGGGGCGCGGGTGATCATTAATCTGGAGGCCTACGGGATGGTGTTGCTGCCGGAGTTCCGCGACTGGAACCTGCCGGAACTGCGCGATGCCATTGATCGGGAATTCTTCCTGTTGTCGGAAGCGCATTATCAGCGCTATATCGCCCCCGGCTTTCTGAAAGACGCCTTCGGCGCCTAGAAGCTTCGCGCGCAGGCTCGCTCCCACAATGATCGGAGTGGAGTGCAAAATGTAGTGGGAGCTGGCTTGCCAGCGATGAGGGCGGTGCATCCAATATCAATGTTGACTGAGCCACCGCTATCGCTGGCAAGCCAGCTCCCACAGGAATATGCATTCCAACTGTGGGAGCGAGCCTGCTCGCGAAGGCGTCGGTTCAGGCACCGTAATCCTCAGTGTTTCACCGCCAACTCCACCAGATGATCCTCAACCTCCTGCGGCTTGAGCACCAGCACGTCGCTTTCCAGTGCATCCAGCACCACTTCAGCGGTATTGCCGATCAACGCGCCTGACAACCCGCTGCGCGCCACGGTGCCGATCACGGTCACCGCCGCCTGCAGCTTGTGCGCCATGAACGGAATCAACACATCCGCCGGGCCTTCCTCGATATGCAGGTGCTCGTCGTCCACATCGAACTCGGCCTGAAACGCCTTGCACTGCTCGCGGTACCGCGCTTCGATGGTTTCCTTGAGCTGGAAGGTCGGATCCGCGGCCGAGAGCATGGGCGACGGATGCGCCGTGATCACATGCAGATGCGCCTTGGCCAGGCTGGCAATGTCGTAGCCATGATCAATGATCGTGGTGTGCAAATGCCGGTGTTCGCCATCGGCATTGCCCACGTCCACAGCCGCAAGAATCACTCGGTCTTTCCAGGAGGTGGATGTTTTCACCAACAGCACCGGAGTCGGGCAGTGGCGCAGCAGTTTCCAGTCGGCCGGGGTCAGCAGAGCTTTTTTCAGCGCGCTGTCGGGATAGTGCTGTTTGATCACCAGCCCGCAACCTTCGGCCTGCTGCACGTCGATGATGGTCTCGTGCAGGCTTTCGTTCCACGCCTGTTCGGTGGTCACGCTGTAGCCATCCGCCAGCAGTGCGGCTTTGAGCACGCCAAGCATGCCGGCGTGGTCGTGCTTGCGGTCACACACCAGCAGGTGCAGATGGGCCTGGGTCACGCCGGCGATCAACTTGGCGCGCTTGAGCGCCAGGCTTTCCGAATGTTCGGGTTCGATGACCACCAGAATGCTGCGAATGGCTTGCATGAGCGGAGTCTCCAGCAAAGAAAAGGCACGGCGTTGCACAACTATAGTTGCTGCTCATGCGCCTGCGACTTGATGCATATCAACGCCTGCGACTGGTGGTCTGCGGGCAGGCCGGTATAATCGGCGGCCTTTGCTCGTACACCTTTTACCGTGAGCCTCATGATCCTTCCCGAAATCCACGAATTCCTTGGCTGCCGCACACCCGACGCTTGGGTCCAGGCCGCACTGGCCGATCAGGAAACCCTGCTGATCGACCACAAGAACTGCGAGTTCAAGGCCGCCAGCACCGCGCTGAGCCTGATTGCCAAGTACCATTCCCACGTCGACCTGATCAACATGATGTCGCGTCTGGCCCGGGAAGAACTGGTGCACCACGAACAGGTCATGCGCATCATGAAACGCCGCAAGATCGAGCTGCGCCAGCTGCACGCCGGGCGCTACGCCTCGGGACTGCGCAAAGTGGTGCGCAGCCACGAACCGGTGAAACTGGTGGATACGCTGGTGGTCGGCGCATTCATCGAAGCGCGCAGTTGCGAGCGTTTCGAAGCGCTGGTGCCGCATCTGGACGAAGAACTCGGCAAGTTCTATTTCGGCCTGCTGAAAAGCGAGGCGCGGCACTTCCAGGGTTATCTGAAACTGGCTTACCAGTACGGCGACGCGAAGGACATCGCTCAGGTGATCGACAAGGTGCGTGCTGCCGAGCAGGAACTGATCGAGTCGCCGGATGACGAGTTCCGCTTTCACAGTGGTGTGCCGGCTGCCGCATAACCTGTAGGAGCTGCCGAAGGCTGCGATCTGTTGATCTTGTTTCAAAAATCAAAAGATCGCAGCCTTCGGCAGCTCCTACTTGTTAAAAACTCTTAAGAGTATGAAATATCACCGAAAACCGGCCCCTGCGGCCGGTTTTTGCTGCCCGAAACAACGCCTCGCCGACGATTGCCGCCATACTGTCGACCATTTCACACATGGGTTGGCAGACGGTCGTTATGGATAACCTGGGTTTTGGCAAAGTCCTGCTGGTCGAAGACGATGAACGTCTGGCCACGCTGATTGCGCACTTTCTCGAGCAGCATGGCTACGAGGTGCGCGCGGTGCATCGCGGCGATCTGGCGGTGGCCGCGTTTCTCGAATTCCAGCCCAAAGTGGTGGTGCTTGATCTGATGCTGCCGGGGCAGAGCGGGCTGCACGTGTGCCGGGAAATCCGCAGCGTGTCGGACACGCCGATTGTCATCCTCACCGCCAAGGAAGACGACCTCGACCACATTCTCGGCCTGGAATCCGGCGCCGACGATTACGTGATCAAGCCGATCAAGCCGCCGGTATTGCTCGCTCGGCTACGCGCCTTGCAGCGTCGGCAGATGCCGGAGGCCGGCGTGGTCAGTGCGCTGGAGTTCGGCCGCTTGAGCATCGACCGCAGCTGCCGCGAAGTGCGGCTGGCTGGCGAGATCATCGAAATGACCACCATGGAATTCGAGCTGCTGTGGCTGCTGGCCAGCGCCGCCGGCAAAACCCTGTCCCGCGATGACATCCTCAACCGCATGCGCGGTATCGCCTTCGATGGGCTCAATCGCAGCGTCGACGTGTACATCAGCAAGTTGCGCAACAAACTCAAGGACAATCCCCGTGAGCCGGTGTGCATCAAGACCGTGTGGGGCAAGGGTTACCTGTTCAATCCATTCGCGTGGGAGCTGTAGATGCTGCGGTTATTCCTCGGGCTGTTTCTGGTGATGACGGTGGGCCTGGTCCTGGCTCTGCAAACTGTCGAACACACCTTCAACGCGTTGCTCGACAATCAGATGCAGGCCTACAACCGTGAGGCGGTGCGCGGGCAGGCGTGGTCACTGGTCGAGCACATGCGCGATCAGCAAGGCGCGGCGCGTGAACAGCAGCTGGAAGCGTTGCGCCCGCACTACGGCTTGTCGCTGAAGCTGATCGAAGCCGATCAACTGGACCTCAGCACCGAGGAAAAGGCCGAACTGGCGCAAAACCTGTTGGTGATCCGCGACAACTACACCCAATTCATCAGCAACATCGACGGTGGCTCGCAACTGCTCAGCATCAAGCTGCCGCCCGAACCGAGCCTGATGCCGTTCTACATCGCGGTGGCTTACGCGATGCTCGCGGTGCTCATCGGCATCGTGCTGTTCTTCTGGGTACGCCCGCACTGGCGCGATCTGGAAAAACTGCGTCTGGCCGCCGAGCGCTTTGGCGATAACGATCTGTCGGTGCGCATTCAACTGTCGAAACGCTCGAACATCCGCGATCTGGCGGAACACTTCAACCTGATGGCGGCGCGCATCGAGAGCCTGATCGCCAATCAGCGCGAGCTGACCAACGCGGTCTCCCACGAATTGCGTACGCCAATTGCGCGGCTGTCGTTTGAACTCGACCAGCTCAAGCAACAGCCGGACGCCAGCCAGAACCGCGAACTGATCGCCGACATGTACGCCGACCTCGGCGAGTTGGAAGAAATGGTCTCCGAACTGCTGACCTACGCCAGCCTCGAACGCGGTGCGACGGTGATCAAGCGCGAAAACATTCAAGCGGCCAACTGGCTCGACAGCGTGGTCGGCAGCGTTGCGCTGGAGGCGGAAGCGGCGGGGGTGCAGTTGCTGATTGGTGACTGCCGGCTCGACACCGTGCGCATTGAGCCGCGGTTCATGGCGCGGGCGGTGATCAATCTGCTGCGTAATGCCATTCGTTATGCCGAGCAGCGAGTCGAGGTGACGCTGGTGCGCAGCGGCGATTACTACGAAGTGCGGGTCAACGACGATGGTCCGGGGGTGCCGGTGGAAGGCCGGGAGAAGATCTTCGAACCGTTCTCGCGACTGGATGCCAGCCGCGACCGGCGTACCGGTGGCTTTGGGCTGGGTCTGGCGTTGGTGCGACGGGTATCGCAGTCCCATGGCGGGCAGGTCGAGGTCGGGGAATCAGTGTGGGGTGGGGCGTCGTTTCGGATGACCTGGGCGCATCTGGACTGATCTGCGTTGTCGGTTCCAGCCCTATCGCTGGCAAGCCAGCTCCCACAGGTTTCTCGGCGTACACAAAACCTGTGGGAGCTGGCTTGCCAGCGATAGGGCCATCAAAGCCAGCGCAAATCCATGCTCATTTGACCAGCCCCAAGCGCTCATGCCACTGCGCAATCGACTCCTCGGGATACACCGCAAACTGTTTGTCCTTGGGCTTGGCATCCACTTCGACCCAAGGCGCCTTCGACCCCAGCATCAAATGCGTGTGTTGCGGCGGTACCGGCAGCGGCGTATCGATGGCCGAGGCGAACGGGTGGATCAGCTCCGGCCACTCAGGGCTGAACAACCATAAACCGCTGCCGCACTGTGAGCAGAAATGCCGTTCGGCCGTGCTGCGATGGGCACGTTTTTCACCTGCTTCCTTCATCTTCGCGTGGTAGATGCTGATGTGCTTGCGCCCCTGAACCTTGAGGCTGGCCGCGTCGCCACCCAGGTTGATCGCGTAACCGCCACCGCCCTGGGTCTTGCGGCAGATCGAGCAGTAGCAGCGTTGATAGGGATAGGGATGGGCGCTGGTCAGGCTGAAGGTGACGGCGCCGCAGTGGCAAGAGCCTTCGAGGTGCATGAGGGGCCTCCGGTTGGCTGGATGGGTTTGAATGAGCCTAGAAGAATTGTGTGAATGTGCCGACGCCATCGCTGGCAAGCCAGCTCCCACAGTGATTTTTTGGTGTGCGCGGCTTTGCCATTCGACACAAAACCTGTGGGAGCTGGCTTGCCAGCGATGAACGATAACGCGGAGCCACTGGACGCCTGCTCAAGGCCCGGTCAGCATGTCCCCAAAAAAGGCACCCCAACCCATGCGAAGACTCCCCTCACTGGCCGCCCTCAGAACCTTCGAATGCGCCGCCCGCCACGCGCATTTCGGCCGGGCTGCCGCCGAGCTGTGCGTCACCGACAGCGCCGTCAGCCACCAGATCCGTCAGCTCGAAGAGCAGCTCGGCGTCTCGCTGTTCATCCGCGAAGGCCGGCAGATCCGCCCGACCATTGCCGCCGGGCGCCTGATGCAGAGCCTGCAGCAGGCCTTCGAATTGATCGGCGAGGCCTGCGATGAACTGCGCGATCCATCCTCGCTGGCGGTCGTGCGTCTGGCGGTCACCGCCGAACTGGCGCAGAAGTGGCTGATGAACCGCCTCACTGATTTCTATGCGCGCTATCCGCACATCACCCTGCATCTCTACGAACAGCCGATCGACGCCAGCGCGCCGGGCGAGGACATCGATCTGGCGATCACTTACGGCATCGGACCTGCAGACAGCAGTTCCTACTTCGTGCGGCCGTTGCCGGCGCTGCAATTCTTCCCGGTGTGCAGCCCCGGGCTGTTCAACCAGGGCGCTCTGAAGTCGCCGAAGGACTTGATGCGCCATTGCCTGCTGCACGACGATCAGGATGGCAAGACCTGGACAACGTGGCTCACCAGCCACGCCGGCGATCTGCGCCCGCAGCGTCAGCTGTATTTCGCCCATGCCGGGTTGGCGCTGGAAGCGGCGGCGCAGGGGCAGGGCGTGGCGATGGGCGACAACCTCACCGCGCAGGAGGACCTGCTGAGCGGGCGACTGGTGCGGCCGTTCAGTGCGAGCATGACCGCGCTCGGCCAATACGCGCTGGTTTGCGAACGGCTGCGGCTGGAGCGTCCGGCGGTGGCGCAGATGCTCGAATGGTTCAACGATCAGTTGAGCGATTGATGAGTTGAATTCAACGGTTCCGCAATAATCATCGTTGGCGGGCCTGCCGTCCGCGACCTTAGCCTGTGGTCATTCCCCACCCAAGACGAGGTTTGACCATGGCACGTTTGCTCGACTCCACCCCCAAACACGACGGCTTCCGTCTGCCCGGCGAATTCGAAGCCAAATCCGGCTGCTGGCTCGGCTGGCCGGAGCGCACCGACGTGTGGCGCAACGGCGCGAAACCGGCGCAGAAAGTCTGGGTGCAGATCGTCACCGCCATCTCCCACAGCGAACCGGTCACGGTCTGCGCCTCCGCCGCGCAATTTGCCACGGCGCGTCGGCAATTGCCGCCGCAAGTGCGCGTGGTCGAGATGACCTGCAACGACACCTGGTTTCGCGACAGCGGCCCGTGCTTTGTGGTCAATGATGAAAGCGGCGAAGTGCGTGGCGTCGACTTCGAATTCAACGCCTACGGCGGCCTCGACGGTGGCTTGTATTACCCGTGGGACAAGGACGACCAGATCGCCAGCAAGATCCTCGAAATCGAACGCTTCGACCGTTACCGCGCACCGCTGATTGCCGAACTCGGCGGCATCCAGAGCGATGGTCAGGGCAGCATCCTCACCACCGAACAGTGCCTGCTCAACCGCAATCGCAACCAGCATCTGGGCAAGGAGGAAGTCACTCGGCGCCTGACCGATTACCTTGGCGCCGAACAGGTGATCTGGCTGCCACGCGGCTGCAAGTTCGACGAAACCGATGGCCATGTCGATGACCTCGCCTGCTTCGTGCGCCCCGGGGAAGTGGTGCTGCAGTGGACCGACAACCGCGATGACCCGCAATGGGAAATCTATCAGGAGGCCTACGACATCCTGCGCAGCACCCCCGACAGCCGTGGCCGCGCGTTGATCGTGCACAAGCTGCCGCAACCGGACGTGCTGGAGTGGACCGCCGAGGAAGCCGAAGGCCTCGATCAGCAGGACAGCACCCATACCCGTCAGGCTGGCACCAGAATCTGCGCGTCGTACATCAACTACTACGCCGGCAACAGTTCGATCGTGGTACCGCTGTTCGGTGATCGCAACGATCAGGTGGCCATGGCGACCCTGGCCGAACTGTTCCCGCAGCACAAGATTGTCGGCATCGAAAACTCCCGGGAAATCCTCCTCGGTGGCGGCAACGTCGCGTGCATCACCATGCCGCAATACGCCGGCACGTCTAATCGCAAGGGGGTGTGATGATGGGCCTGCACAAACTGACTCAAGCGTTATTGCTGGTGCTTGCACCCCTGTGTGTGCAGGCCGCCGACACCGCCAGACCGGTGGTCAATCTGTACATCTGGGGCGAGTACCTGGCCCCGGATACGCTGAAGAATTTTGAAGCGCAGACCGGCATTCAGGTGGTCGCCGATCACTTCGATTCGCTGGAAACCGTGGAAACCAAACTGCTCACCGGGCGCAGCGGTTATGACCTGGTGCTGACCGCCGGCCAGCACCTGTCGCGGGCCATCGAGAGTGGTGCGATCCAGCCGCTGGACAAGGCGCAAGTGCCGTACTTTGCCGGGGTTGGCGAGGAGTTTCGCCAGCACATGGCGGTGTTCGATCCGGGCAACCGCTACGCCGGGATTTACGCCTGGGGCACCACGGGGGTGGGCTATCAGGAACAGGCGATCAAGCAGCGTCTGCCGCAGGCGCCGACCGACAGTTGGGCGATGCTGTTTGACCCGGCCGTGGTTGCGAAATTTGCCGATTGCGGGGTAAGTCTGCTCAACGATCCGAACGAAGTGTTCGCGGCGGTCATGAAGTACATGGGCCTGGACATCAACCGGCAGAACCTCGATGACCTGAAACTCGCCGAGCAGCAACTGGCGAAGATCCGCCCGTACATTCGCTACTTCGACAACGACCTGAACATCAGCGACCTGGCCAACGGCAACACCTGCGTGGCGATGTCGTGGAACGGCAACGTGGCGATTGCAGCAGGGCAGGCGCAAGCGGCGAACAAGCCGTTCCAGCTCAGCTACCGCATCCCCAAAGAGGGCACGTTGATCTGGTTTGACGCCATGGTCATTCCCAAGGATGCGCCGCATCCGCAGGCCGGGCTGGCGTTGATGGATTATCTGATGACGCCTGAGGTGATCGCGCCGATCACTGACACCATCCACTACGCCAATGCGATCACGGCGGCGGATGCTTTGGTTGATGCGTCGATCCGCAATGATCCGGGGACGTACCCGTCAGCGGCGGTGCGGGCTTCGCTGTACAGCAAGAATGACAATGGCAAGGCGTTCAATCGGGCTTTGATTCGGGCGTTCAGCAAGTTGAAGTCAGGTCTGTGATTTGAGGTTGAATCAACTGGCGCCTTCGCGAGCAGGCTCGCTCCCACCTTTGCAATGCATTCCCCTGTAGAAGCTGCCGCAGGTTCGGGCCGCTCCTACAGGGGTTTTGGTACGCGCCACAGGTACCAGGCCGCCACCGTCCGATACGGGCTCCACGCCAAGCCGATCTCGATCATTTGCTTGCGCGTCGGCTGCACCTCCAGCCCCTTCAATCGGCGATAGCCCTCGCGCACGCCAAAGTCATCCGCTGGCAAAATATCCATGCGTTCCAGGCTGTAGATCAGCAGCATCTCCACCGTCCAGCGGCCAACCCCGCGCAGGCTGACCAGACGTTCGATCAACGTCTCGTCGTCCATCGCCCGCGCGATGGGGTAGTCCGGTACCACGCCGTCCAGCGTTGCCTGGGCGATGCCCTGAATCGTTGCAATCTTGCCCGCCGAAAAGCCGCAGCCACGCAGTCGATCAAAGTCGGTCGCGAGAATCTGTTCAGGCCGGGGAAACGTCTGCCCGGGAAACAACGCCACCAGGCGCCCGACAATCGCGTCCCCGGCCTTGGTGTGCAGTTGCTGATAGGCAATCGCCCGCACCAGCGACTGATACGGATCACGCGTCGGGTGCGGTTGATGCAGGCAGGGGCCGACGGCGGCAATGTGGCGATGCCAGTCCTTGTCGAGCGCGGCCAGAAACTCACTGGCCGCCTGATAACGATCCGGCATGCTATTTCAGCAGACCGTTGACTTCGCCGTAGGTCAGCGCCTTCAAATCATGGGTATCGAGCTTGCCGCTGGCGAGGAAACTTTTCACCAGCGCACCCATCGCGCCATAGAGGAATTCGGCGATCCCGGACCCGGCGCTCAAGCGCCGCACGCCCAGGGCTTGCAGCTCGGTCGGCGAGGGCAGGCAGGCGAAGCCGAGCACGTTCACCGGCAGTGACGTGCCCTTGCAGATTGCCTCGATTTCATAAGCGGCGGTCACGCCAGCGGCAAACAGCCCATCGGCCCCGGCCGCCTGATACAACGCCGAACGGCGCAGGGTTTCGGCGACGCGATCCTCGGCCGGTACCAGACCCTTGAGGTAGACGTCCGTGCGCGCATTGATGAACAGCTTCACATCACGCTTCTGAGCGACTTGCCGAGCCATTTCAATCTTGCGCGCCAACAGTTCCGGGGCGCCGCTGCCGTCCTCGATATTGATCCCGACCGCACCGGCGGCGAGCACCGCATCGACCACTTCGGCCACACGGCCAAGATCATCGGAATAACCCGCCTCGATGTCCACGCTCAGCGGCACCTGGATCACCCGCGCGATGGATTCCACGGTTGAAATCAACCGCTCGAGGGGCAGGGTGTTGCCGTCTGGGTAGCCATGCGCCCAAGCGACTGCCGCGCTGCTGGTCGCGACCGCTTTACCGCCCGCGTGCTCGACCAGTCGCGCGCCAGTGGCGTCGGCGACGTTGGTCAGGATCAGCAGACCTTCCTGGTGTAACTGGTGGAACCGAGTGTCGAGCGCGTTCATCGAGATTCCTTCTTGTGAGTGGTGCAAAGCGTCAGAAAGCCAGGGGTTGTGTGAGCTGCACCGCAGCGTTTTCCAGCCTCAGCAGAAACGCCTTGCGCGGCTGCCCACCACCATAGCCGGTCAGTGACCCATCCGCACCGATCACCCGATGGCACGGGACCACGATCGACAACCGATTGTGCCCGTTGGCCAACCCCACCGCGCGACTAGCGCCGGGTTTGCCCAAACGTGCCGCGATGGCACCGTAGGTGCTGGTGTGGCCGAAGGGGATGTTCAGCAGTTCGTCCCAGACTTGCCGGTCGAACGCGCTGCCGGGCAGGTGCAGTGGCACGCTGAAGACGCTGCGGGTGCCGGCGAAATATTCCTTCAGTTGTTGTTCGATCTGCTGCAGATGCGCATTGTGCCCCGGTGCGACCACGTAGCCGTGACGGGCCTGCAATTCCTCGACTTCGCGGGTCAGCGCCGGGCGGTCGAGAAACTCCAGCAACACCAGTCCCCGACGTTCGGCCATGGCGATCATCGGCCCCAGTGGTGTGGTCAGGCGGGTGAACAGCAGCGGTTCGCTGTTGGCCGCGCGGCCCGGGGTGATGTGGAAGGATTTCTGGAACGCGTCACGAAAACCGCTGAGCGATTCATAGCCGGAGTCAAACGCCGCGTGATCGATCGAGGCGCCCTGGCGAATGCCGCCCAGCGCCATGCCGAGCCGGCGGGTGCGCAGCCATGCATGGAAGGTCATGCCGAAATGCTGCTTGAACCAGCGTCGCAGCTTCAGCGGTTCGATGCCTTCGGCCAGCAACTGGGCGTCGCTCCAGCGCACTTCCGGGTCGGCATCGACGGCTTTGAGCAGGCGCTGCACCCAATCGGGTGCGATGGCTGCAGCGTCCAGCGGTTTGCAGCGCAGGCAGGCGCGATAACCGGCGCTCAGGCACTCATCGGCATGGGCGAAGAATTCGACGTTTTCCGGCTTCGGCTTGCGCGCCGTGCAACTGGGGCGGCAGAAGATCCCGGTGGTTTTCACGGCCGTGAAGAACACCCCTTCGTAGGCGGTGTCGCGTTCGAGCATGGCGCGAACCATCTCGGCGTGGGGCGGCAGCAGTGCGGTTTGTATGTTCATGGCCAGAGCTTAAATCCAGGATTTCGATGGCTCCACCGAAAAATCGACAGTGAATTTCCAGAACCTCTGAACTACCGTGTAGGAGCTGCCGCAGGCTGCGATCTTTTGATCTTGTTTCTTAAAATCAAAAGCAAAAGATCGCAGCCTGCGGCAGCTCCTACAGAGTGGGTGAGGTGTCGAGTTCATGCATCCGTTTTCGATTCAACATATTGATCACATCGTCCTGCGTGTCGCCGATCTGCAGCGCAGTATCGATTTTTACCGCCAGGTCTTCGGTGCCGAGGTGGTCAGACACAACGAACCACTGGGTCTGGTGCACCTGCGCGCCGGAACTTCGATGATCGATCTCGTCAACTTGCAAGGCGAGCTGGGCAGGAAGGGCGGCGGTGCAGCCGGTACCGAGCGGCGCAACGTCGATCATTTCTGCCTGCGCATCGACCCGTTCGACGAGGCGGCGCTGGTCAGCCACTTGCAATCCTGCGGCCTGACCGTGGAAAAAGCCGCCAGACGCTTCGGCGCCGAGGGCTACGGCCTGTCGCTGTATTGCTTCGACCCGGACGGCAATCAGGTCGAACTCAAAGGCCCGTCCGAGGCTTAAGCACGTTTGGCGAACAACAGCACTGAAGCGGCCGCCGACAGCAGCCCTGCACAGCAACGGTTGAAGACCCGTTTGCCGCGCGGCTCGGCGAACCAGCGGCGCATGTGCAGGCCCATCCACGCATAGGCGCCGATCGCGATCCATTCCAGCAGCAGGAACAGTGCACCGAGCACGGCGAATTGCGCCGGCACCGGGCGGCTCGGATCAACGAATTGCGGCAGAAACGCGGTGAACAGCAGGATCGCTTTCGGATTGCCCGCCGCCACCAGAAACTCCTGACGTGCCAGCCGCCAGAACCCCACCGACGCTCCCGCTACCTGCTGCTCGGCCTCAGGATTGGCTCGCCACAGTTGCCAGGCCAGGTACAGCAGATACGCCGCGCCGATGATCTTGATCGCATGGAACAGCCATTCCGAGGTCTGCAGCACCACTGACAGTCCGGCGCCGGCGAGGGCGATCATCCCGGCGAACGCGATAATCCGCCCGATACCGGCGGCGCAGGCCCGGCGATAGCCATAGCGGGTGGCATTGCTGACCGACAGCAAATTGTTGGGGCCGGGGGCCATGTTCAAGGCAAAGCAGGCCGGAAGAAACAGCGTAAGCGTGGCGAGATCCATGGATGTGGGCTCCAGAAGCGATGCCGCATTTTTATCACAGGCGGCGGCCGCGTTGACCCATACAGTCTCGCGGCGCTGTCGCGGTACAGCCTTGGCAGTCCCTTCAATCAAGTCGAACTTTTCCGATTGGCCGGAACTCTCAAAAGTCTGAAGGCGCTGGTTTCGTCAGAAAAATCTATGTGCCAAGTCAGAAAAAGGCGTTTGCCGTGTAATATTCGTCCAAAGCTGCAAACACCCTGCCGGCCCCGAAGCGGCCCCACCAAGAGCGATTTACATGCAAGCAAAGGCCCGTGAAGTTTATGTGCCGCCGGTGCTGCAAGATCTGCGAGCCGGCACTGCCGAACTGCACATCGCACTGGAAAAACGTCTTCCTTTTTTCTCCAATACCCTCGATTCCAACGCTTTCGTACGGTTGATGCAGGCTTATTACGGCTTTTATCGGCCACTGGAAAGCGCATTGCTCGACAGCGGCGCGATCCCGGTGGGTTTCGATCTTGCGCCACGCCTCAAATCGCAGATTTTGCTCGATGATTTGCAGGCTCTGGGCCTTACGACCGAGACCATCGCCCGTTTGCCACAGTGTCAGACGTTGCCCGTGATCGACTCCGGGCCGACTTGCCTGGGTGTGTTGTACGTGCTGGAAGGGGCAACCCTCGGCGGGCAGATCCTGCGTCGCGAAATCGCTTCGCGGTTGAGCCTGGACGCCGACAATGGCGCGGCATTCCTCGACGTTTACGGCGCTGCCACCGGCCGCCGCTGGCGCGATTTCATTGATTACCTGGGCAGTCGACCGCTGAGTGCGGATGAACGTGAAGCCGTGGTTGCGGCGGCCCAATCCACATTCAGTTGTTTCGAGCGCTGGCTCGAAAGCCGGGAGGTACTGGCATGAACCCGCAAGACCAAGAAGCCTTTGAAGAACTGCTGGCCAACTGTGCCGACGAACCGATCCGCTTTCCGGGTGCCATCCAGCCCCATGGCCTGCTGCTGACCCTGAGCGAGCCGGCGCTGGAAATCATTCAGATCAGCGCCAACGTCGAGACCCTCTTGGCACGGCCGGCGCAGGAGCTGATCGGCCAGCCGCTGCACAGTTTGTTGGGTGAAGCGCCTGCCGCCGCCGTGCGCGATGCGCTGCAGCAACCGGTGTTCGCCGATGCCGGACCGCTGCATTTCCGCCTCAACGGCACCGCGTTCGAAGGTCTGCTGCACCGTCATCAAGGCGTGTTGATTCTGGAACTGGAAATCCACGTCGAAAACTTCCAGCCGCGTAATGTCGCCGGCAACCAGACCCATCTGGGACGCATGCTCCAGCGCTTGCAAGCAGCCACCACATTGCAGGCGCTGTATGACATCAGCGTCAAGGAAATCCAGGCGATGACCGGTTACGACCGGGTGCTGATCTACCGCTTCGAGGAGGAGGGCCACGGTCAGGTGATCGCCGAGGCGTCGGATCCGTCGATGGAAGTGTTCAACGGCCTGTTCTTCCCGGCCTCGGACATCCCCGAGCAAGCGCGCGAGCTGTACCGCACCAACTGGCTGCGGATCATCCCCAATGCCGATTACCAGCCGGTGCCGCTGGTGCCCAAGCTGCGCCCGGACACCCAGACCCCGCTGGACCTGAGTTTCGCCACCCTGCGCAGCGTCTCGCCGATTCATTGTCAGTACATGAAGAACATGGGCGTTCTGTCGTCGATGAGCATCTCGCTGCTCAAGGGCGACAAACTCTGGGGCCTGATCAGCTGTGGCAACCGCCAGCCGCTGCATGTGCCGCACGAGTTGCGCAGTGCCTGTCAGACCATCGGTCAGGTGCTGTCGCTGCAGATCAGCGCGATGGAGGCGCTGGAACTCAGCCGTCAGCGTGAAGAAAAGGTCGAGGCGCTGACGCTGCTCAATCAAGCCATGATCGACTCGCCGGAAAATGTCTTCGATGGTCTGGCGCAGCAACCGCAAGTGCTGATGGCGCTGGCCGGGGCCGGGGGCATTGCGATCATCGAAGACAAGCAGTTGCACCGTTACGGCAACTGCCCGGAACCGGAAGACATTCGCGCCCTGCACAAGTGGTTGCAGGAAACCGGCGAGCCGGTGTTCGCCAGTCATCATCTGGCCAGCGTCTACCCGCCAGCCGCGCAATTTCAGCAAGTGGCCAGCGGCGTGCTCGCCATGAGCCTGCCCAAACCGGTGGACAACGGCGTGTTGTGGTTCCGCCCCGAGGTCAAGGAGAACATCAACTGGAGCGGTGATCCGCGCAAGCCGCTGGATCTGGAAAACTCCGATGCCGGCCTGCGTCTGCGCCCGCGCACTTCGTTCGAAATCTGGAAAGTCGAGATGGCCGGGATCTCCACCAAATGGAGCCACGGCGATCTGTTTGCGGCCAATGACCTGCGCCGCTCCGCACTGGAAAACGACCTGGCCCGGCAGGTGCACCGCGAGCAGGAAGCGGTGCGCGCCCGTGATGAGCTGGTGGCAGTGGTTTCCCACGATTTGCGCAATCCGATGACCGTGATTTCCATGCTCTGCGGCATGATGCAGAAGACCTTCAGCTCAGATGGCCCGCACACCTCGCGGCGCATCTCCACCGCGATCGACACCATGCAGCAGGCCGCCGGGCGGATGAACACGCTGCTCGAAGATTTGCTCGACACCTCGAAAATCGACGCCGGGCGCTACACCATCGCCCCGCAGACCTTGGACGTCGGGCAGATGTTCGAGGAAACCCAATCCCTGCTTGGGCCGCTGGCGCTGGACAAGGACATCAGCATCTCGTTCCAGGCCGACCCCGACCTGAAAATCCATGCCGACCCGGAGCGCCTGTTTCAGGTGCTGTCGAACCTGATCGGCAACGCGATCAAGTTCACCCCGCGCAAAGGCTCAGTGGGCGTACTGGCCAAGTCTGACGGCAGGGAAATCGTGTTTACGGTGCGCGATACCGGTGAAGGCATTCCCAAGGAAAACCTGGCGCGGGTGTTTGACCGCTACTGGACGGTGAAGGAGGGCAACCCGACCGGAACCGGACTGGGTTTGTACATCACGCAGGGGATTGTTGAAGCTCACGGCGGGCGCATCGAGGCCAGCAGTGAGCCAGGTGAGGGCACGGAGTTTCGGTTTACCGTGCCGGCGATGCTTACCGGTGAATGAGAAAATCCGTGCCTCGTTAAACGGGGCACGGATTTTGAGTGGTCAGCCCAGATCGCTCAACGACATGAACACGTGTTTCGGCATCGGTACAAATCGCTGGTTGCGCAGTTGGCTGATCGCATACACCGCACTCGCGGTACGACCATTGCCGTCACCGAAGCCTTGGAAACCGGCGATGGCCGCCAGCAAGTGTTTGTCGAAGTGCTCATGAGCGGCATCAAGTGTTTTCAGGTGTTGCTCCAGCAAGGCAAAACCGCTGACGCTGCTGCCATACTTTGACGGCGCACCCGCCTCGCGCACGGACCCAGCCAGTTGAGGAACCAATCGGCCGTGGATTTCTTTGACCACGGTCGCATCGGTCAGGGATCTGTTGTTGCCCGCATACTCACGCAGGATCGCCACAATGTGTGCCAGTTCGTTGTCGGAGGTCGAGCCTTTGACCATCCACGCCCCGGCTCGCTGCGCATTGTCGGAGAAACCCTGCGGGTTGAACGACGATTCGGGCATCACATCGGTGTAGGGCGGCTTGCCAAGATCCAGCTTCAAGACGTTTTGCTGATGATTCTTGAGGTAGATGATTTTCTTTGATTCAAGCTCGGCCATGAACCCGAGTGTGTCGGAATAGTCACGGGCTTTTGTAGTGAACTTGGTTCCATTGAACCTGGGGCCTTTGCTTTTTGTGAACGTGATCAATACGTCGTTCGCTGCGGCATGGCCTATCAACGATTCCAGTTCCTGGAATCCCTTTGACGACGCAGCCGCTTCCTTCGTTGCAGTATTGAAAAGATGCTGCAGCTCTGTCGCATTGCTGCCCTTGGGGACGGATATAACGTCCTGACTCAGTCGTGTGACGATCTGTTCGACAGTTTCCAGAGCGTCGTCCTTGAACAGTGCCCGCGCATGAGCCACCGTCGGCAATGTCATGCGAATCTCGGCCGCCGCGCCGGACTTGCTCAACGCTTTGACCAGGTCGTAGGAGCCACTGCTGGTGGTCGTCAGTCGACGCAGCTGGCGGGCTGCTGTCATGCTGATCGAACTGCCAGCGTGGCTGAGCTTCAGCGCGCTTTTGCCTGCCAGCTTCCCGGCGCCGACGATCAGTTGGGGAACGCCGTCGACAGGGTTGAAGATTGACACCAGAATACTGCCCGCCACGCGCCCGAGGCTTAGCAGCCTGGTGCTGCTTGCCACTGCCTTTGCCAGCGCTCCGGCCGCCCCGATAAAGACAAAGGACACCGCGAGGGCGTCGATGACGCAACTGAAGGCTGCCCCACTGCGTTCATCCGGATCATCCGAAGTCAGTTGCTGGATACAGCCTCTGAATGGAATGAAGATGTTCAGAATGATGTTGGCAACGCGCTCGTACGCTTCCTGCTTTTCCTCGTATTCAGTCTGGTCATAGCCCATCCGGTAATATTCGTTGTAGGTGATGGGCGGGTTCTTTTGCGCAATGAAGTCGGCAATGTCTTTTAGCCTCGGCGATTGGTAACTTTCCATTGGCGATGTGTACCAGGCCGATTCTTCGTAGTGCGGCGCAAATTGACCAAACCGATCAAGCAGCATGCCGAACTCATGAACATCTGCATGCTCGGCCAGTTCCCAGTGGCGGCGCGGCAGTAATTGATTGATGTCCGTTTGTTCGCTCTGACCAGGCGTTGCACCCTGGAAGTAGGCTGCGTGCTCGGTAATGATATTTTCCAGATAGGTAAGGCGCGGGAAATTCCCGGTCTTGCCGTTGGTCGGCCCGTCGAAGCTTGCGGTGTCTTCATTGAATGCATAGCCGCTGGCGAAAGCCTCGGCCAGGCGCTCGCTTTTGCGGCACACTCCCTGTAACGGGAACAACTCAAAGCAATGGTTTTTCGATTTGTGACGACACAGGATGACCACCCCGTGCGGGGAGAAGTGGTCGGCGCTGTGACCGGGGATATTGCGGTTGCCGCGCACCAGGTAGAGCGTTGAAGCGCCCTGTGTCAGTGCTTCTCGATCACTCATGCCGAGCCGGGAGAATGCCAGCCGGATCATGGTGCTGATTCCCGACTTGAAGGTTTCGTGCTGCGGCTTGAGCTTATCGGCATACAACTGATTGATTGGCGCCAGGCTGGCCAAATCCGGATGCACGTCGTGCAAATTGCGCTTGGTCGATGTGCTGGTGAGGTTTTTACGGTGTAACTGGTTGGCAAGGTAAAGATTGATCACCGTGTCGCTGATCAGTCCCCCTTTATTGTGTGGCGAACGAAATACCTCCTGATGATGGTCGATGTCGGCATCGAACAGCGTTTGCTGCGCCAGTTTCCGTCGGCTGACCGGCGCAGCGGTTATCGACTTCAGCGCCGCCTCCAGTTCACCGGCATACGTGTTGTAGTGATTCACTGCCGCTGTTGCGATCTGTTCTTCCGATAATGCCGGGTCTTCACGGAGCATCACCTCGTTGATGTTTGCCCAATCCAGCACGCATTGCAGATTGAGTAATTGATGCAGGGCGCGTTGTGCATCGCTGAGCGGCGCAAGTGCGGCAAATTTCATCAGTTGCTCATAAGACAGTTTGCGCGACAAGCCGGGAGCGATCCTTTCTGTCAGCATGACGGCCTTGCGCAACATGACCCAGCCTGGTGAACCGATCAGCAGTGTCGGCGGGGTAACGACCAGAAACTCCGGTGATTGCCCCGCCAGCACCAGTTCCACTGCCAGGTAAGCGGCGAACGGACTGACGCGGTTGATCTGCTCAAAATGGCTTTTGAGACGAGTCCGCGCCTGCGCCGGGGTTTCATGCACATACAGCGATTCATAACGCAGACTTCGATGAGTTTCGACCCGCTCATCCGAGCCCATGTCCAGGTCCAGCACGACCGCGGCGAGCAGTAACCGGCTGCGGGTGACCTCCGTTACCGTGTGTGCCTTGCCCTCGATCAGAAGTGCATCGAAACAACGCTGAGCCAGACTTTTTGCCTCGCTCGTTTGCATCAGAATTTCCCACGCCAGTCGCGGATCTTCCTGCAGCAAGGCGCCGCTTCTCTTCTTGAGCAGCACATCCGTCAGGTAGTTGATCAACGGCTCGGAATACCGCCCCGACTCAGCCATCAACGTTCGCACGACCTGCATGATCACAGGATACTGCTCCGGCTCGACTATCAGGGCGATATCCTGAGTCTCTTCGGAAATACCCCAGTAGTTAGCGAATTTTGGCGGCGCGGGCATTTTGAAGTTCAGGCAGTCGACCAAGTTTGCAAGGTCTGCATAATTTTCAGGTGGGTCAATTTCCTGAAACGCCAGCCAGTTGCGCAGTGGCACGGTGGCGCTGGAGGAAATAATGCCGCCAGAACGCCATGCGGTTTTCGACAAGAGTTCGATATCGTTCCGTAAAGATTCGATCTCATACAGTTCATCGGTAATGATGGCGTAGTGGATGTAAAAACCCGTAGCGCCGAACGCTTCATAGGCGGCGTACACTTCACCATTGCTTCTGACCATAAAGAAGTGATCGGCAGGCAGGTCGAAGGAGGCAATGAATTCAATGAATTCTGGATGTTTGCTGAGTGAACGCAGCAATAATTTGCCGGCGAGATGTTCACTGTCGAAACGGCTTCCCGAAACAACTTCCGTAGCGAGTTGCATGAAGTCTTCTTCAGCACGAAAGGCTTGTCGAAGGAAGTGTCGGTTCTCCAGAGCCTTGGCGATGTTCAGTCGTTCAGCTTCGTCGGCCGATGATGGGGCAGTTGCAAATAGGTTGCGATTAATATCCATATTGACTTCTTCTGGTTCGGGTTATGTAGCGCAGCAGTCAGCCAAGTTAAATTGGCGGGTTGTGAAGTGGTCGGGAATATAAAGCGTCGAGCAATGTTGGTGTTTCATTTTAAGTTTCAGGTTGTTATTAAAAGTATCGAGATGTCTGCTTGAAGTATTAAGTGGCAACAGAAACTTCTTTTCCGGCCTCAAGTGCCTGAGTTGTGGCGCGGGTCGTGGGTGATTTTGTTCAATACGCGAGCCCGCGGCACTGTTTACTGTTGGCGCCTTGTTCCCCAATTGCAGCAGGTGCGTAATGAGTCTGATTGTGTCGATGGCGGCGTTTGCGCTGGTGGCGTCCATAACCCCGGGGCCGGTGAATATCGTCGCGCTGAGTTCCGGGGCGCAGTACGGCTTTCGGGCCAGTCAGCGGCACGTGGCGGGGGCGACGCTGGGCTTTGTGCTGTTGCTGGTGCTGATGGGTTTGGGCCTGCATGAAGTCCTGAAACTGTGGCCATTCCTGACCCGGGTGGTGCAATTGGCCGGGGTGGCGTTTCTGTTGTTCATGGCCTGGAAGCTGGCTGCCGATGACGGCCAGTTGCATGCCGGCGAAGCGGGGCGGGCGCCGTCGATGCTGTACGGCGCGGTGATGCAATGGCTCAACCCGAAAGCGTGGCTGGCCTGTGTGGCAGGAATGGGCGCGTTTGTCGCCGATGGCGAGGCGCAGCTGGTCTGGCAGTTCGCCGCGGTGTATCTGGTGATCTGTTATCTGTCGGTCGGTTGCTGGGTGTACGCCGGAACGTTTTTGCGGGGGTACCTGGGCAATCCGGCGGGGATGCGCCTGTTCAATCGCTTGATGGCTTTGCTGCTGGCGGCGAGCGCGGTTTATCTGCTGTTGCCGTGAGCCCGAAGTCGATGGTCAGCCGCGATATTGGCCGGGTGTCGCGGCCAGATGCTGTTTGAACGCGCGCTGAAAATGCGCCTGATCGGCAAACCCTGCTTCCAGTGCAACATCGGCAATCAGCTGGCCGCTGCGCAGGCGTTCGCGGGCAAACTGGATGCGCTGGTTGACCAGGAACGCGTGCGGCGTCATGCCGTAATGCTGTTTGAATGCACGGATCAGATACGACGGTGACAACTGCGCCGCCGTGCAGATGTCCTCCAGGCTGAGCAGGTCGGTGCAGTGTGCGCGGATGAAGTCGGCGGCGCGCTCGAGCTTGATATTCGGCTCGCGCAGCGCGGGTTCAGCCGGGTTCAGGCGCCATTGCAAATCACTGAAAAACTCCACCGCCGCGCTGTGTTTACGCAGTGCGTCCTGCTGCTCATCGACCAATATGGCGTAAAACTCTCGCAGGTCACGAAACAGTCGCAGGTCACCCAGGTGTGTGGTGGAAAACCGCCGAAACTCAAGCTCCGCACTGAACCCCAGTTGATGCTGCAAATCCGTCAGCCACGGCGTCTCGACATACAACATCAAGTACGACCACGGCTGATCATCGATCGGATTGCAGGCGTGCACGTCGCCCGGATTCATCAGCACCACGGTGCCGGCGGCGACTTCGAATGTCGATTGCTCATGCACATAAATGCTGCGCCCGGCCGTGATCGCGCCGATGGAAAAGTGCGCATGGGAATGGCGTGAGTAGCAGACCTCACGACCATCGGCGATGGCCCGCGCTTCGATGAAGGGCAGGGCATCGTCCCGCCAGAAGCGTGGGGCTTTTTGAGGGTTTTTGGCGGCAGCGTGTTTCATCGTTATGGTTCCCGGCAGGCCAGACCCGGAGTGTATTAGCTCTGGCCGGCAAAGGCCCGCTCCAGTTCGGCGATGTCGAGTTTTTTCATCGTGAACATGGCCTGCATCGCCCGTTGCGACTTGCTGGTGTCGGGGTCCAGCATCATGTGCATGAACGCCACGGGGACGATCTGCCACGACACGCCGAACTTGTCCTTGAGCCAGCCGCATTGCTGGGCCTCGACCGGGCCACCGGCCGACAGATTGCCCCAGAAATGGTCGACTTCTTCCTGATTCTGGCAATTGACCTGAAACGAAATGGCCTCACTGAACTTGAACATCGGCCCGCCGTTGAGGCCGGTGAAGGTCTGGCCGTCGAGTTCGAAACTGACGGTCATCACCGCGCCTTCCGGCTTGCCGTGAAATTCCTGGCCGACCTTGCTGTAGTGGGTGAGGCCGGTGATTTTCGAATGATCGAAGATCGAGCAATAGAACTTCGCAGCCGCTTCGGCCTGATCGTCGAACCACAGGCACGGCGTGATTTTCTGGAAACGTTGCATGGCAGTCATCCTCGGCAGGTTAGACACGCGGGATTTACAGCGTAGTCAGTCCTTGGTCGAATGGCGGTGCCGTAGATCGACAAGTGCAGTGCAATTCAGCAACACCCTGAACCTGTGGGAGCTGGCTTGCCAGCGATGAGGCCGGCACCTTCAGAAGTGATGTTGCCTGAGCCACCGCTATCGCTGGCAAGCCAGCTCCCACAATGTCTGTGACTCAGTCAGGATGTGCAGGAAGTCAGCGTCGCTCGGCGATCATCAGTAACGACTGCGGCACCGGGCTTTGCGGATGCTGCGGCTCCTGCAAACTGAGAATGTGAAACCCGGCCATGTCCAGCGCGTTGCACCAGCTCGACAGCGTGCGGAAATACCACGGCATCGGCTGCCACTGGCCCTTGAACGCGGCGAACGATTCTTCACGCCAGCCATCCTGATAATTGCCGGCCGCCACGGCCCACGGATGCAGGGTCTGAATGATCATGGTGCCGCCCGAAACCAGCAACGCATGCATGGCGGCGAGCAATGGAATGATGTCCTGATGCAGCAGCGAGAAGTTGGCGCAGATCAAATCGTAATCACGGCCAATAGCGCCTTCGGCCTCGACCAGCGTCTGGTAACTGGCGACATGCACATTGGCTGAACCGGCCGCGCGTGCCGCCTCGATCAGCCTCGCATCACCGTCGACACCCACCGCATCGATGCCGCGATCCGCCAGCGCGCGCAACAACCAGCCTTCGCCGCAACCCAGATCCAGCACGCGTTCCGGTTGGCGGCCCATGATCGCCAGCAGGATCGCCTGATCGGTAACCTGCTGACGGCTTTCGATGGCACCGCTGCGGATGACCTCGATCCAGGCATCAGCGTTGGCGTGCCAGCTCTGTAACAAAGTGGATTCAGGGGAGGACATGGCGCTGTCTCCGGCAAAGGGCAAATTGTGAGCGTTCGCTAGTACGGCTGCTATGTTCAAAGGCTGAACAGAGTCTGACAGAGGATAGACACCATGACCCCATTAACCGGCGGTTGCCTGTGCGGCGATGTTCGCTTCGAAGCTGCGGGCCAACCTTACCGCATCGGCATTTGCCATTGCCTCGACTGCCGCAAACATCACGGCGCATTGTTTCACGCATCGGCAATATTTCCCGAGAACGCGGTGACCGTCAGCGGGACTCTCGGCGAGTATCAAGGGCGGGTGTTTTGCCCGCGCTGTGGTTCGCCAGTACTTGCACGTTCGGGGGATGAAATTGAAGTGAATGTCGGCTCGCTGGACGAGCCGAACCAGTTCAAGCCGACTTATGAGCTGTGGACCATCCGTCGCGAGGCCTGGTTACCGGCGCTGCCACTGGCGCACCACTACGAACGTGATCGCGAATGGACGGGCCGTACCGAGGCGTAGTACGCAGTCAAGCCAATCACCCGGTCCCCTGTGGGAGCTGGCTTGCCAGCGATGAGGCCGGTGCATCCACAATTGATGTTGCCTGATCCACCGCCATCGCTGGCAAGCCAGCTCCCACAATGATGTGTGTCAGCCGCGAATAAACGCCAACAAATCCGCATTGATCGTCGGCGCCTCGGTTGTCGGCATCCCGTGCGGAAAGCCCGGATATGACTTCAGCGTGCCGTTTGGCAGCAGTTTCGCGGACAAAGGCCCCGAGTTCGCATACGGCACGATCTGGTCGTCTTCGCCGTGCATTACCAGCACCGGCACGGTGACTTTTTTCAGGTCTTCGGTGAAGTCGGTCTGGGAGAACGCGACGATCCCGTCGTAATGCGCCTTGGCGCCGCCGATCATGCCCTGACGCCACCAGTTGCCGATGATCCCTTCCGAAGGTTTTGCTCCCGGGCGGTTATAGCCATAGAAAGGACCGCTGGGAATGTCGCGATAGAACTGCGCGCGATTGGCCGCCAGTTGTGCCTGAAAATCATCAAACACCGATTTCGGCAACCCACCGGGATTGCTTTCGGTCTGGACCATCAACGGTGGCACCGCGCTGATCAACACGCCTTTGGCCACGTTGTCCTGCCCATGTCGGGCGATGTAGTGGATGACCTCACCGCCGCCGGTGGAGTGGCCGACATGCACCACGTTCTTCACCCCCAGATGCTGAACCACCGCCAGCGCATCGTCGGCGTAATGGTCCATGTCGTGGCCGTCCCAGACCTGGCTCGAACGTCCATGGCCCCGACGGTCATGGGCAATCACCCGAAAGCCCTGGCCCAGAAAGAACAGCATCTGCGCATCCCAGTCGTCCGAGCTGAGTGGCCAGCCGTGGTGGAAGTGGATCACCGGAGCGTCCTTCGGGCCCCAGTCCTTGTAGAAGATATCCACGCCGTCTTGAGTGGTGACAAATCCCATGTTCGCGACTCCTGACCAATGTGATGGGTGACCGCGCTCGTCGCAAACCGGTGGTGCTGGCTCGGGTGAGCGCCGTTATCAGCCAGAAGATTAAAGTCGACATTTTTACGTTGAGGCATGACCGGTGGTCGCAACGTCTGGCTTGCGGCGCAATTTGGGCTTTGCTGAAAGGGATAAGCCGAGGCACGCACTGGCTTCGATGGCCGTAGCGACGCCCCTTCAGAACACCGTGAGTCTGAGGAAAACCCCCGATGCTGACCTTGAATATCAATGGCAAGGATCAGGAACTCGATGTGCCGGCAGACATGCCGCTGCTCTGGGTCCTGCGTGATGTGGCGCACCTGACCGGTACCAAATTCGGCTGTGGCATGGCCCAGTGCGGCGCCTGCACCGTACACGTTGATGGGGCACCGTTGCGTGCCTGCATCACGCCCGCCACTGCCGTGGCCAACGGCCAGAAAATCCTCACCATCGAAGGCCTGTCCACCGACGGCTCGCACCCGGTGCAGCAAGCCTGGGCCGAACTGGATGTGGTGCAATGCGGTTACTGTCAGTCCGGGCAGATCATGTCTGCCGCGGCGCTGCTGGCGAAAATCCCCAAACCTACCGACAGCGATATCGATCAGGCGCTCTCCGGCAACATTTGCCGCTGCGGCACCTATCCGCGAATCCGCGCAGCAGTGAAACGTGCGGCCGAAATTGGCTGATTGGGAGATAGACGATGAACAGTCCTGTATCGCGTCGCGGCTTTCTCAAGGGCAGTGCCGTGCTGGGTGGCGGTCTGGTGGTGGCGTTTGTCGTGCCCGGTGCCCATCGGTTTGCGCGGGCAGCGGAGAATGAAGGCAAGGTCTTCGCGCCGAATGCGTTTTTGCGTATCGCCGCCGACAACAGCGTGACGGTGTTGCTCGGGCATTCGGAAATGGGCCAAGGCATCTGGACTGGCCTGACCATGTTGATCGCCGAAGAACTGGACGCCGATTGGTCGACGATCCGCGTCGAACACTCGCCGGCCTCGGCGGCCAATTACGGCATGCCGGCGTTTGGCGGGATGCAGATTACCGGCGGCTCGACCTCGACCTGGATGGAGTTCGACCGTTACCGGCTGGCCGGGGCCACGGCGCGGCAGATGCTGGTGGAAGCGGCGGCCAAGCGCTTCAACGTCGCTGCGTCGACGATTCGCACCGAATCGGGCGTCGTGATTGCCGGCGATAAACGCGCGACGTACGGCGAACTGGCAGACGCTGCCGGGCAACTGCCAGTGCCGGATCCGAAGTCGATCACCTTCAAGGAGGCGAAGGACTGGAAGGTCATCGGCAAACCGACCAAACGCCTCGACACCCCGGAGAAAATCACCGGGCGCGCCAAGTTCGGTATGGACGTGCAATTCGAAGGCTTGATGACCGCGATAGTTGCCCGTGCACCGGTGTTCGGCGCCACGGTCAAGTCCTTCGAGGGGGCCGAGGCGCTGGCGGTGCCCGGCGTGCACAAAGTGGTGCAGGTGCCGACGGGCGTGGCGGTGATCGCCGAGCATTATTGGGCGGCGAAACTCGGTCGCGATGCCTTGAAAGTCGATTGGGACAGGGGGCCACACGCGGACCTGAGCAGTCAGGGCCTGCTCGACAACTTCCGCAAGCTGGCAGCGACACCGGGCACTTCCGCCAGTCAGGCCGGGGATCCGCAGGGCAACTTCAATAAAGCGGCGAAGAAAATCGACGTCGAGTACAGCGTGCCGTATCTGGCCCATGCACCGATGGAACCGCTCAACTGCACGGTGAAGATCAGCGCCGACAAGTGCGAAATCTGGACCGGCACGCAATTCCAGACCCTCGACCAGATGGTCGCCGGCAAGATCACCGGACTCAAACCGGAGCAGGTGGAGATTCACACCGAGTTTCTGGGCGGCGGTTTCGGGCGCCGGGCCAATCCGACTTCGGACTTCGTCGCCGAAGCGGTGCAAGTGGCGAAAGCTGCCGGGATGCCAGTGAAAACCGTGTGGTCCCGTGAGGATGACATTCGTGGCGGGTATTACCGCTCGATGTTCCTGCATCAGGCGCGCATCGGCCTCGACGGGCAGGGCATGCCGTTGAGCTGGCAGCATGTGCTGGTCGGTCAATCGATCATGGCCGGCACGATGCTTGAACAGACCATGGTCAAGAACGGCATCGACGCAACCTCGGTCGAAGGTGTGGCTGACAGCCCGTATATCAAAGGCCTGTCTCATCAACAGGTCGAGCTGCATTCGCCGCAGACCGGGATCAACGTGCTGTGGCTGCGTTCGGTGGGGCACAGCCACACCGCGTTCGTCATGGAGTCGCTGATCGATGAAATGGCCACGGCGGCCGGCAAGGACCCGGTGGAGTACCGGCGAACGTTGCTCAAGGATCATGCGCGCCATCTCGGCGTGCTGAATCTGGCGGTGGAGAAGGCCAACTGGACAGCGCCATTGCCGGACGGGCATGCGCTGGGCGTGGCGGTGCACGAGTCGTTCGGCAGTTATGTGGCACAGGTGGCCGAGGTCTCCCAGGACAATCTGGCGATCCGCGTGCACCGCGTGGTGTGTGCGGTGGATTGCGGGATCGCAGTCAATCCGCAGAGCATCGCGGCGCAGATGGAATCGTGCATCACCTTTGGCCTGGGCATGGCGCTGCACAGCAAGCTGACGGTCAAGGACGGCGCGGTGGTGCAATCCAATTATCACGACTATCAGGTGCTGCGCCTCAATGAGATGCCGCTGGTCGAAGTGCATATCGTGCCCAGCAGCGACAAGCCCGGGGGCATCGGTGAGGCGGGGGTTCCGCCCACCGCGCCGGCGGTGGCCAACGCGGTGTATGCGCTGACCGGGCAACGCTTGCGTGAGTTGCCGCTGCAACTGTCGGGGGTGTGAGATGAAACGACATCTGCTGTTGGGCACGGTGATCCTGCTGGGGCTGGGCGGCTATGCCTCGGACCTGTTCGCCGATGATCAGGAAGCGCTCAAGGCGTTCGGCACGGTGCAGAAGGTGTTCCAGAGCCCGCGTTGCCAGAACTGCCACATTCCCGGCGACTCGCCGCTGCAATTCGACGCCGGCAAACCGCACGCGATGAATGTCGTGCGCGGCATGGACGGCAAGGGTGCCGCCGGTTTGCCTTGCGCCACCTGTCATGCCGAGCGCAACCCGCCCGACAGTTATGGCCCGCATGCGCCTCCGGGGGCGCCGCACTGGAGCCTGCCACCGGCGGCGCACAAGATGGCCTGGATTGGCCTGCCGCCGGACAAGTTGTGCGCGATGATCAAGGACCGCTCCAGCAACGGCGACCGTGATTTCGCCGCGCTGATCAAACATGTCAGCGACGACAAACTGGTGCTGTGGGGCTGGAATCCCGGAGCCGGACGCGCGCCGGTGCCAGTGCCGCATGACATTTTTGTGGCCCAGTTCAAGCTTTGGGCCGATGCCGGCGGGCCGTGCCCGGTGGCGGGCGGTTGAGTGTGTGAGTCGCTGGCGAATCAAGCTACTCTAACGGTCGTTGACCCTGATGGAGTGCGTGATGCTGGCCCCGATCAAACCTGCCAATGAAGCTGTGCGAATCCAGGCATTGCACGGACTTAACGTCCTGGACTCTGCGCCCGAAGAACGTTTCGACCGTTTGACGCGTCTGGCCAAACGGCTGTTCAACGTGCCGATTGCGTTGGTCACGCTGGTCGACAAGGATCGGCAATGGTTCAAGTCGTGCGTCGGCCTCGACGTCAACGAAACCCCACGGGATGTGTCGTTCTGTGGGCACGCGATTCTTCAGGATGAATTGCTGCTGGTGCCGGATGCCAAGCAAGACAAACGCTTTCATGACAATCCACTGGTGACCGGCGAGCCGAACATCCGTTTTTACGCGGGCTACCCGCTGACCGTGCCCAACGGCAACAAGATGGGCACGCTGTGCCTGATCGACACCAGGCCGCGCGAGCTCGATGACGAGGAGCGCGGGCTGTTGCGCGATCTGGCTGGCATGGCCGAGCAGGAATTGATGGCGGTGCAGATGGCGAACATGGACGAGCTGACGCTGCTGTCCAACCGCCGTGGCTTCAAGGCCCTTGCTCAGTATGCGCTGGAGGCCTGCAAGCACCGGGACAAACCGGCGACGCTGCTGTTTTTCGATCTCAATGACTTCAAACACATCAATGATCACTATGGGCATGCCGAAGGCGACAGTGCGCTGAAGACCTTCGCCGACGTCCTGCGCATCGCTTTTCGTGAGAGTGACGTGGTCGGGCGCCTGGGCGGTGACGAGTTCGTGGCGCTGCTGACCGGCTCCAGTCACGTCGAAACCACGGCGATCATGGCGCGGCTCAAGGACATCCTCGACGAGCGCAATACGATGTTGCAACGCGGCTACGACATCCGCTTCAGCGTCGGCCAGATCGAATATGATCCGCAACGCCATGACACGGTGGATCGGCTGCTGGCTGATGCCGATAGCGCAATGTACGAACACAAGCAGCAATTGAAGCGCGGTCATTGAGGGCCTCATCGCTGGCAAGCCAGCTCCCACAGATTTCGCGGGTGCTCACAAAATCCAGCCACACCGCAGAACCTTGTGGGAGCTGGCTTGCCAGCGATAGCGTCCGGTAAGGCGCCACACTTTTATTTGGCAAACAACTGTCCGATGTCCTTGAACGCCTTGAACTCCAGCGCATTGCCACACGGGTCGAACAGAAACATCGTCGCCTGTTCGCCCACCAGGCCTTGAAAGCGAATCCCCGGCTCAATCACAAACCGCGTGCCCAGCGACGTCAGACGTTCGGCCAGCGCCTGCCATTGCGCCATCCCCAGCACCACCCCGAAATGCGGCACCGGCACGTCATGCCCGTCCACGGCATTGGTGTGGGCGGCTTCCTGAGCAGCGTTTTTCGGCGCCAGATGAATCACCAGTTGATGGCCGAAGAAGTTGAAGTCGACCCAGTGTGCGCTGGAACGTCCTTCCTCCAGCCCGAAGACTTCGCGGTAAAAATGCCGTGCGGCGGCCAGGTCATAGACGGGGATGGCCAGATGGAATGGGCTGAGTGACATAGGCGCGGTCTCGATAAACGGTTGGGGTGAGCTGAGTTTAGCGCTGTGCATTTCGATTGAAAGACGATAGTTTTTGCGCCGAGCTCAAATTATTTCGATCAATTGAGGTGTCCATGCTGCGTGAACTCAAGACCTTTCTGGCGGTGGCGCAGCACGGCACGTTTGCCGCGGCGGGTTTTCATGTCGGCCTGACGCAATCGGCGGTCAGCGCGCAAATCCGCAATCTGGAACAGACCCTGGGCGTAAGACTGTTCGATCGCACCGGGCGGCAGGCGATCCTCAATCCGGCAGGACAGCGCGCGGTGCCGATGGCGCAGGAAATGCTCGCGACTTTCAGTCGCATGGCGATCAGTGAAGACGCCAGCGAGTTTCGCGGCGAGCTGAGAATCGGTGCCGTGGCCACCGCACAGACCGGGCTGCTGCCTCAGGCGTTGTTGCGCTTGCGTCAGCAGGCACCGGGCGTGGAGCCGAAACTGGTGCCGGGGGTGTCGCTGAACTTGTTGAGTCAGGTGGATGCCGGGGAAGTCGATCTGGCGATCATGATCAAGCCGCCGTTCGAATTGCCCAAGGAGCTGTCGGCGCAGGTGATTCGACGCGAACCGTTCGTGCTGATCGTACCGCCCGGTGTCGAGGGCGATGATCCGCTGCAATTGCTCGCCGAGCATCCTCATGTGCGCTACGACCGTAACTCGTTCGGGGGGCGACTGGTGACGCGCTTTCTGCGTGAGCAGCGGATAGACGTCCACGTAGCGCTGGAGCTGGATGAGCTGGAAGCGATTGTGAAAATGGTCGAGTGCGGGCTTGGGGTTTCGTTGCTGCCAAGAGCCGGATTGTGGCTGGAGCACCCGTTGAGGGTGAGGGTGATCGAATTGGGTGAGTTGACGTTCTATCGCGAGATGGTGCTGTTGCAGCGTTACAGCCAGCGCAGCCAGCCGATTCAGCAGTTGTTCGCCCGTTGCCTGGCATCGCAGGCATGAAAAAACCCGCCAATTGGCGGGCTTTTTATCGCAGCGCGAAAATTACTCTTCGATGTTGCCCATGGCGGTGGTGTTGAAGCCGCCGTCCACGTACATGATTTCACCGCTGATGCCCGACGCCAGGTCGGAGCACAGGAAGGCGCCGGCGTTGCCGACTTCTTCGATGGTGACGTTGCGGCGCAGTGGGGTTTGCGCTTCGTTGGCGGCCAGCATCTTGCGGAAGTTCTTGATGCCCGAGGCGGCCAGGGTACGGATCGGGCCAGCCGATACGCAGTTGACGCGGGTGCCGTCCGGGCCCAGGGAACCGGCCAGGTAACGTACGCCAGCTTCCAGCGAAGCCTTGGCCATGCCCATCACGTTGTAGTTCGGCATGGTGCGCTCGGCGCCCAGGTACGACAGGGTCAACAGGCTGCCGTTGCGGCCTTTCATCATTTCGCGACCAGCCTTGGCCAGGGCCACGAAGCTGTAGGCGCTGATGTCGTGAGCGATGCGGAAACCTTCACGGGTGGTGGCTTCGGTGAAGTCGCCGTCCAGTTGGTCGCCCGGGGCGAAGCCGACGGAGTGCACGATGCAGTCCAGGCCGTCCCACTTCTTGCTCAGTTCTTCGAAGACCTTGGCGATTTCTTCATCGCTGGCCACGTCGCACGGGAAGCACAGCTCAGGGCTCGAACCCCAGCCCTGTGCGAACTCTTCAACGCGACCCTTGAGTTTGTCGTTCTGATAAGTGAAGGCAAGCTCAGCGCCCTCGCGATGCATGGCGGCAGCGATGCCGGATGCGATGGACAGCTTGCTGGCGACACCGACGATCAGTACGCGCTTACCGGCGAGAAAACCCATGTGTTGCTCCTCTTTCAGGTTATTGCGCAGTGGCTGGTGCCAGAAAAGCGGCTTCCAGCAACTGCTGTGTATACGAATGTTTGGGAGCGGCAAAGATTGCTTGCGCGTCTCCCTGTTCGACCACTTGGCCATGCTTGACCACCATCAGCTGGTGGCTCAGCGCTTTGACGACAGCCAGGTCATGGCTGATGAACAAATACGTCAGGTTGTACTTGGCTTGCAGTGAACGCAACAGCTCCACCACTTGCCGCTGCACCGTGCGGTCGAGCGCCGACGTAGGCTCGTCCAGCAGGATCAGCGCCGGTTTCAGCACCAAAGCCCGGGCAATGGCGATACGTTGCCGTTGCCCACCGGAAAATTCGTGGGGGTAGCGGTGCCGGGTTTCCGGATCCAGACCTACCTCCTTCAATGCCGCAATAATCGCCGCTTCCTGCTCGGTCGCGGTGCCCATCTTGTGAATCCGCAGGCCTTCGCCAACGATGTCGCTGACGCACATTCGCGGGCTCAGGCTGCCGAACGGGTCCTGAAACACCACCTGCATCTCCCGCCGCAACGGGCGAACCTCGTTCTGCGTCAGGCAGTCTAGCTGCTTGCCCTCAAAGCGGATCGCGCCTTTGCTGCCGATCAGCCGCAAAATCGCCAGACCCAGCGTGGATTTGCCGGAACCGCTTTCCCCCACGATCCCCAGGGTCTGTCCCTGAGGCAGGCTGAAATTGATGCCGTCCACTGCCTTGACGTAATCCACCGTGCGTTTGAGCAGGCCTTTCTTGATCGGGAACCAGACTTTCAGGTTCTCGACTTCGAGCAGCGGCGCCCCGATTTTATTGCTCGCCGGGCCTCCGCTGGGCTCCGCGCCGAGCAATTCCCGAGTGTACGGATGCTGCGGCGAACGGAACAGCTCTGCGCACGATGCCTGTTCGACGATGCAACCGCGCTGCATGACACATACGCGATGCGCAATTCTTCGCACCAGGTTCAAATCATGACTGATCAGTAACAGCGACATGCCCAATCGAGCCTGAAGTTCCTTGAGCAAATCGAGGATTTTCAGCTGAACGGTCACGTCCAGGGCGGTGGTCGGCTCGTCGGCGATCAGCAGCTCCGGCTCGTTGGCCAACGCCATGGCGATCATCACCCGCTGGCGCTGGCCGCCGGACAACTCGTGGGGCAGGGCCTTGAGGCGCTTGTGCGGCTCGGGGATGCCGACCATCTCCAGCAGCTCCAGCGTGCGTTTGGTCGCGACTTTGCCGCTCAGGCCCTTGTGGATGCCCAACACCTCGTTGATCTGCTTCTCGATCGAGTGCAGCGGGTTGAGCGAGGTCATCGGCTCCTGAAAGATCATCGCGATGCGGTTGCCGCGGATGTGGCGGATGGTCTTTTCGCTCAGCCCCAGCAGATTCTGCCCGGCGTAGTTGATGCTGCCGGCCGGATGGCGGGCCAGCGGATAAGGCAGCAGGCGCAGGATCGAGTGCGCCGTCACCGATTTGCCCGAGCCGGATTCGCCGACCAGCGCCAGGGTCTCACCGCGCTTGATGTCGAAGCTCACGCCCTCGACCACCCGGTGGGCCCGCTCATTCAAGCCAAACTCGACGGCGAGGTCGCGCACTTCGATCAGATTGTCCTGATTCATTTCACTTCCTCGGGTCGAAGGCATCGCGAGCGGACTCGCCGATAAACACCAGCAAACTCAACATCAGCGCCAGCACCGCAAACGCGCTGATGCCCAGCCACGGCGCCTGCAGGTTGGATTTGCCCTGGGCCACCAGTTCACCCAGCGACGGGCTGCCGGCCGGCAAACCGAAGCCGAGGAAATCCAGCGCGGTCAGGGTGCCGATGGCACCGGTGAGGATGAACGGCATGAAGGTCATGGTCGAGACCATCGCGTTGGGCAGAATGTGGCGGAACATGATCGCGCCGTTCTGCATGCCCAGCGCCCGCGCCGCGCGCACGTATTCGAGGTTGCGCCCACGCAGGAACTCGGCGCGCACCACATCGACCAGGCTCATCCACGAAAACAGCAGCATGATCCCCAGCAGCCACCAGAAATTCGGCTGGACGAAACTGGCGAGAATGATCAGCAGGTACAGCACCGGCAGCCCCGACCAGATTTCCAGAAAGCGCTGCCCGGCCAGATCGACCCAACCGCCATAGAAACCCTGCAGCGCGCCGGCAATCACGCCGATGATCGAGCTGAGTACCGTCAGCGTGAGGGCAAACAACACGGAAATGCGGAAGCCGTAAATCACCCGCGCCAGCACATCGCGGCCCTGATCGTCGGTACCCAGCAGGTTATCCGCCGAGGGCGGGGCCGGGGCCGGGACTTTCAGGTCGTAATTGATGCTCTGGTAGCTGTAAGGGATCGGCGCCCACAACACCCACGCATCCTTGGCCTTGAGCAGTTCTCGGATATACGGGCTCTTGTAGTTGGCTTCCAGCGGGAATTCGCCGCCGAAGGTGGTTTCCGGGTAGCGCTTGATCGCCGGGAAGTACCAATTGTTGTCGTAATGCACCAGCAGCGGCTTATCGTTGGCGATCAGCTCGGCGCCGAGGCTCAGGCCGAACAGAATCAGGAACAGCCACAGCGACCACCAGCCTCGCTTGTTGGCTTTGAACAGTTCGAACCGGCGGCGGTTGAGCGGGGACAGGTTCATCTCAATGCTCCCGGCTGGCGAAGTCGATACGCGGATCGACCAGGGTGTAGGTGAGGTCGCCGATCAGTTTCACCACCAGCCCCAGCAGGGTGAAGATGAACAGGGTGCCGAACACCACCGGGTAATCGCGGTTGATCGCCGCTTCGAAACTCATCAGGCCCAGGCCGTCGAGGGAGAAGATCACCTCCACCAGCAACGAGCCGGTGAAGAAGATGCCGATGAACGCGGAAGGGAACCCGGCAATCACCAGCAGCATGGCGTTGCGGAACACATGGCCGTAGAGCACGCGATTGCGCGTCAGGCCCTTGGCCTTGGCGGTGACCACGTACTGCTTGTTGATCTCGTCGAGAAAGCTGTTTTTGGTCAGCAGGGTCATGGTCGCGAAGTTGCCGATCACCAGCGCCGTCACCGGCAGGGCCAGGTGCCAGAAGTAATCGAGGACCTTGCCGCCAAGGCTGAGTTGATCGAAGTTGTTCGAGGTCAGGCCGCGTAGCGGGAACCAGTCCAGATAACTGCCGCCGGCAAACACCACGATCAGCAGAATCGCAAAGAGGAACGCCGGAATCGCGTAGCCGATGATGATCGCCGAACTGGTCCACACGTCGAAGTGGCTGCCGTGCCGCGTGGCCTTGGCGATCCCCAGCGGGATCGACACCAGGTACATGATCAGCGTGCTCCACAGCCCGAGCGAGATCGACACCGGCATCTTTTCCTTGATCAGGTCGATGACCTTGGCGTCGCGGAAGAAGCTGTCGCCGAAATCCAGCTTCGCGTAGTTCTTGACCATGATCCACAAGCGTTCCGGGGCCGACTTGTCGAACCCGTACATGTGCTCGATTTCCTTGATCAGCGCCGGGTCCAGGCCTTGCGCGCCGCGATAGGCGGAGCCGGCCACCGAGACTTCGGCGCCGCCACCGGCGATGCGGCTGGTGGCGCCTTCGAAGCCTTCAAGCTTGGCGATCATCTGTTCCACCGGGCCGCCGGGCGCGGCCTGAATGATCACGAAGTTGATCAGCAGGATGCCGAACAGGGTCGGGATGATCAGCAGCAGTCGCCGAAAGATATACGCCAGCATCTGATTACTCCGTGCCCACAGGGTCGGCTTGCAGTTTGGTTTCGACTTCTATGGCGGGTTTCGCGTTAGGCTTGACCCACCAGGTGTTAATCCCGATGTCGTATTTGGGGGAGACTTTCGGGTGACCGATGTGGTTCCAGTAAGCCACGCGCCAGGTCTTGATATGCCAGTTGGGGACCACGTAGTAACCCCATTGCAGCACCCGATCCAGCGCCCGGGCATGCGCCACCAGGCTGCTGCGTGAATCGGCGTTGATCAGGCTTTCCACCAGTTGATCGACGATCGGATCCTTCAGGCCCATGGTGTTGCGGCTGCTCGATTTGTCGGCGGCCGCGCTCATCCAGAATTCGCGCTGCTCGTTGCCCGGCGAATTGGATTGCGGGAAGCTGCCGACCATCATGTCGAAGTCCCGTGAGCGCACGCGGTTGATGTATTGCGAAACGTCGACGCGGCGGATCACCAGATCGATGCCGAGGTCGGCCAGATTGCGTTTGAACGGCAGCAGTACGCGTTCGAATTCGGTCTGCGCAAGGAGGAACTCGATGACCACCGGTTTGCCGCTGGCGTCGACCATTTTGTCGTCGACAATCTTCCAGCCGGCCTCTTGCAGCAGTTGATAGGCTTCGCGCTGCTGGGCGCGGATCATGCCGCTGGCGTCGGTCTTGGGGGGCTCGAAGGCTTCGCTGAACACCTGCGCCGGCAGTTTGCTGCGAAACGGTTCGAGGATCGCCCGTTGTTCGGCGTCGGGCAGGCCGGTGGCGGCCATTTCCGAATTCTCGAAATAGCTGCGGGTGCGGAAGTAGGCACCGTTGAACAGCTGTTTGTTGGTCCACTCGAAATCGAACAGCAGGCCGAGCGCCTGCCGCACCCGCACATCCTGAAACACCGGACGACGCAAATTGAAAACGAAGCCCTGCATGCCGGTCGGGTTGCTGTTGGCGATCTGTTCCTTGATCAGCCGACCTTCTGTGACCGCCGGAATGTTGTAGGCGTTGGCCCAGTTCTTCGCGGTCATTTCCAGCCAGTAATCAAACTGCCCGGCCTTCAGCGCTTCGACGGCGACGGTGTTGTCGCGGTAGTAATCGGTGGTCATCACGTCGAAGTTGTAGAAGCCGCGATTGACCGGCAAATCCTTGCCCCAATAGTCCTTGACCCGCTCATAGCGCACCGAGCGCCCGGCCTTCACTTCGGCGACCTTGTACGGGCCGCTGCCCAGCGGGATTTCCAGATTGCCCTTGGTGAAATCGCGATTGGCCCACCAGTGTTTCGGAAGCACTGGCAACTGGCCGAGGATCAGCGGCAACTCGCGATTGTTGGTGTGCTTGAACTTGAACAGCACCTTGAGCGGGTCTTCGGCGATGGCCTCTTCGACATCGCTGTAGTAGCCGCGAAACAGCGGCGAACCGTCCTTGGTCAGGGTCTGAAAGCTGAACACCACGTCTTCGGCGCGCACCGGATGGCCGTCGTGAAAACGCGCTTCCGGGCGCAGGTAGAAACGCACCCAGCTGTTGTCCGGGGCTTTCTCGATCTTCGCGGCGATCAGGCCGTATTCGGTGAACGGCTCGTCGAGGCTGTGCTTGGTCAGGGTGTCGTAGATCTGCCCGACGTCATCGGCCGGCACGCCTTTGCTGATGAACGGGTTGAGGCTGTCGAAGCCGCCGAACCCGGCCTGGCGGAAGATCCCGCCCTTGGGCGCGTCGGGGTTCACGTAATCGAACTGTTTGAAGTCCGCCGGGTATTTCGGCGGCTCGTTGTACAGGGTCACCGCGTGTTGCGGGGCGGCAATCGCCAGCCCGGCGAACAGCAGACCGCTGGCCTGCAGGAGCAGGGCACGGATGGGGGTCATTTATTGTTCTCCGAAGATTTCAGCCACCACGCGCTCAGGCCCAGGGTGTAGGGCGGCGTGGTGACGAAAGCCAACCGGTTGCGGTAGGCCAGTCGGTGATAATTGAGGTACCAGTTGGGAATGCTGTAGTGCTGCCACAGCAGCACGCGGTCCAGCGCCTTGCCGGCGGCGACCTGTTCGTCGCGGGTTTGCGCGGCGAGCAATTGTTCGAGCAGGTGATCGACCACCGGGTTGGCGATGCCCGCGTAGTTTTTGCTGCCCTTGACCCCGACCTGACTGGAATGGAAGTACTGCCATTGCTCCAGACCCGGGCTGAGGGTCTGGTTGAGGGTCATCAGGATCATGTCGAAATCGAACTGATCCAGGCGCTGTTTGTACTGGGCGCGATCCACCGTGCGCAGGCGCGCATCGATGCCGATGCTGTTGAGGTTTTCGATGTACGGCTGCAGGATCCGTTCAAGGTTCGGGTTGACCAGCAAAAGTTCGAAGCTCAGCGGTTGGCCTGCGGAATTTTGCAAGCGCTGGCCGTTGAGCTTCCAGCCGGCCTCGGCGAGGAGCGCCAGGGCCTTGCGCATGGTTTCTCGCGGGATGCCACGGCCATCGGTTTGCGGCAAGGTGAACGGCTCGGTGAACAGCTTCGCCGGTAACTGATCTTTATACGGCTTGAGCATCAGCCATTCGTGCCCGACCGGCAGGCCGCTGGCGCTGAATTCGCTGTTGGGGTAGTAGCTGGTGGTGCGCTGGTAGGCGTCGCTGAACAGCGCGCGGTTGGTCCACTCGAAGTCGAACATCAGGCCCAGCGCTTCGCGCACCTTGACGTCGCTGAAGGTCGCGCGTCGGGTGTTCATGAACAGGCCCTGGCTCTGGGTCGGGATCTGATGCGGGATCTTCGCCTTGATCACGTCGCCACGGCGCACCGCCGGGAAGTTGTAGCCATTGGCCCAGTTCTTCGCCTGATGCTCGATGTAGATATCGAATTCACCGGCCTTGAAGGCTTCGAAGGCCACGTCGCTGTCGCGGTAGAACTCGACTTCCATGCGATCAAAATTGTACTTGCCGCGATTGACCGGCAGGTCCTTGCCCCAGTAATCCTTGACCCGCTCGAAGATCAGCTGCCGTCCCGGCGTCACCGAGCTGATGCGGTACGGCCCGCTGCCCAGCGGTGGCTCGAAGGTGGTGGCCTTGAAGTCGCGATCTTTCCAGTAATGCTGTGGCAGCACCGGCAGCTCACCGAGGCGCAGAATCAGCAGCGGGTTCCCCGAGCGCTTCATCACGAAACGAATGCGCTGCGGGTTGAGGATGTCGACCCGCGAGACTTCCTGCAGGGCGGTGCGGTACAGCGGATGGCCGTCCTTGAGCAGCAAACGATAGGAGAACGCCACGTCGTAGGCGGTGATCGGTGTGCCATCGTGGAAACGTGCTTCCGGGCGCAGATTGAACACCACCCAGCTGCGATCTTCGCTGTATTCCACCGATTGCGCGATCAGGCCATAGCTTGATGCCGGCTCGTCACCGGACGGCGAATACTGGCCGGTGCCGACCATCAGCGGCTCGTTCAGCTCATTGATGCCGTACTGCAGGAAATTCGGCGTGGTGACCGGGCTGGTGCCCTTGAAGGTGTACGGGTTGACCGTATCGAAGGTGCCGAACGCCATCACCCGCAACGTACCGCCCTTGGGCGCTTGCGGGTTGACCCAGTCGAAGTGGGTAAATCTGGCCGGGTACTTGAGCGTGCCGAACTGCGCATAACCGTGACTCTCGGTAATCGTCGCGCTTGCGGGTGAGCTCAAGGCCAGGCTGATCAGGAGCAGGAGGAGGGGACGCTTCAAGTCAGATCCGATCCAGGCGGCTTGGGCTTTGTGGGCCGTACAGTAACAGCTTGTCTGGACTGGAAAAAGATAGCGGGTTAATGCTGTGTTAATGAAAAAAAAGATCGCAGCCTTCGGCAGCTCCTACAGAGACCAATGTAGGAGCTGCCGAAGGCTGCGATCTTTTGATTTCAACTCAATGCGGCTGGTAAACCGTGAGCATCTGCCCAGGCTTGAGGGCCTTGCCGGCGCCCGGGTTCCAGCGCTTGAGATGCTGCATCTCGACGTTGAAACGCTTGGCCACTACGTACAGGGTGTCGCCACGCTTGACCTTGTACTGGGTCTGCTGCTGGTTGTCGGCCTTGCCTTTGGTCTTGCTGTTGGCGGCAATCACCGTGTTGATCCGGCCACTGTTACGAGCCGGGGCGCGCTTGGTGGTGTCCTGCATCACCAGGGTCTGGCCGACCTTGAGGTTCTTGCCGGTCAGCTTGTTCCAGCGCTGCAGGTCCTTGACTTCGACCTTGTTGGCCTTGGCGATGGAGCCGAGGTTGTCGCCGCGTTTGACCCGGTAGGCGCGCTTGAGCTTCGCCACCTCGGTCGGGTCGGCACCGTCGAATACCGGTTTCAGCGAACGCGGGCTGATCAGTTCTTCAGGCCGCATGGTCTGCAGACTGGCGGTCAGCAGTTGCGCTTTGGACGTCGGCACCAGCAGATGCTGCGGGCCGTCGATGGTGGTGCGTTGCTTGAAGGCCGGGTTGAGCTGGAACAGCTCGTCTTCGTCGATGTTGGCCACCGCCGCAACCTTCGACAGGTCCATGCGCTGGTTGATTTCGACGACCTGGAAATACGGTTCGTTGGCGATCGGGTTGAGGTTCACCCCGTAGGCTTCCGGGGCCAGCACCACTTGCGACAGGGCCAGCAGTTTCGGCACGTACGCCTGGGTTTCCGCCGGCAACGACGACAGGTTCCAGTAGTCGGTCGGCAGGCCGAGCTTCTCGTTGCGCTCGATGGCGCGGCTCACCGTGCCTTCACCGGCGTTGTAGGCCGCCAGGGCCAGCAGCCAGTCGCCGTTGAACATGTCGTGCAGACGGGTCAGGTAATCCATCGCAGCGGTGGTCGAGGCGGTGATATCGCGACGGCCGTCATAAAAACGGGTCTGGCGCAGGTTGTAGTAGCGACCGGTGGACGGAATGAATTGCCACAGCCCCGAGGCGTCGGCGCGCGAGTAGGCCATCGGGTTGTAGGCGCTCTCGATCACTGGCAGCAGGGCCAGTTCCAGCGGCATGTTGCGCTCTTCGAGACGCTCGACGATGTAATGAATGTAGAGACTGCCGCGTTCGCCGGCATTCTCGAGGAAAGAAGGGTTGCTGGCGAACCACAGGCGCTGTTGCTCGATGCGCGGGTTGACGCCCAGGCCGTCCTGCAGCTGGAAACCACCGCGCATGCGCTCCCAGATGTCCTGAGGCACCTGCGGGCTGGGCTTTTCGCTCAGCCAGATCGGTTTCTGCTTGGCTCGCGCAGCAATGTTCGGCGTATGGGTCGCTTCAGTCTGCGGAGCATGGCTGGAACAGCCCGCCAATGTGGCGGACACAGCCACCGCGATGGCTTGGGCCAGGCGGGTCAACGTGTCTGAATTGACGGACTTACGTATGGATGACGACATTGGCTGGAAGTAAGTTCCGGGCAAAAATGTCGGGCGATTCTAGAAAGCGCACCCCCTGCGGTCAACCATTCAGAATTTTTGTACCAGGGGGCGAGTCGCTTAGAATTTATCTTTCCACGCCCGCAGAGCCGCAAAAACCTCACTCGGCGCCCGGTTTTGAGCGCCTGCCCGTTCGTCCACTTTTTGTGTAACTAATGTTTCAGCGGTACGCAAAAACGGATTTGTGAGCTTTTCCAGGGCCAGGGTAGAGGGCAGGGTCATCACGCCTTTTTCCCGTTGTTGAGTGACTTTTTCCAGACGGGCGGCAATGTCCGGGTTGCTCGGTTCGACTGCCGCAGCAAACTTCAGATTGCTCAGGGTGTATTCATGGGTGCAATACACCAGCGTATCCTCGGGCAAAGCGGCGAGACGGCCGAGCGAGTGGTGCATCTGCTCCGGCGTGCCTTCGAACAGACGTCCGCAACCGGCGGCGAACAGGGTGTCGCCGCAAAACAGCAGGCCGTGGTGGTAGTAGGCAATGTGGCCGAGGGTGTGACCGGGCACCGCATAGACATCGAAGTCCCAGCCGAGCACGCTGACCTTGTCGTTGTCCTTGAGCGCCACGTCGCGCCCTGGGATGTTTTCGCTGGCCGGGCCGTAGACTGTGGCGCCGCTTGCCGCTTTCAGGCGTTCGACGCCGCCGACGTGATCGTGATGGTGATGAGTGATCAGAATGTCGCTCAGCACCCAGCCCGGATGTGCGGTCAGCCAGGCCTGCACCGGCGCGGCATCGCCCGGGTCGACCACGGCGCAACGCTGGGTGCGGTGATCCTGTAACAACCAGATGTAGTTGTCGGTGAACGCGGGCAGGGCACTGATCTGTATCATCGTCGGAATTCGCCAAGCGGAAAACATTGGCGCATCTTAGAGCTTCTAGCGGCGTTGGAGAATGACATGACCGATAAAGCGTTCGCTCAGGCCGATCCCGACTGGCTGGCGTTGATCGGCGCGGCCCGTGAATGGCTGGCCGGCCCGCTCGGGCAATTTCTGCTGGATGAAGAACGACGCATGCTCGAAGACGAGTTGGGACGGTTCTTCGGCGGCTATCTGGTGCATTACGGGCCGTCGGCGCAGACCCCGCCGTCGGCGCCGCAGGTGCAGCGCAACGTGCGGCTCGGCGCGCCGTTGCCGGGGGTCGAGATCGTCTGCGAGGAACAGGCCTGGCCGTTGAGCGAGCATGCTGCTGACGTGGTGGTGTTACAGCACGGTCTGGATTTCTGCCTGTCACCCCACGGATTGCTGCGTGAAGCGGCGAGCAGCGTACGCCCCGGCGGGCATCTGTTGATCATCGGCATCAACCCGTGGAGCACCTGGGGCCTGCGCCATGTTTTCGCCCACGACGCCTTGCGCCAGGCGCGCTGTATCTCGCCGTCGCGGGTCGCCGACTGGCTCAATCTGCTGGGGTTTGCGCTGGAGAAACGCCGCTTCGGGTGCTATCGTCCGCCGCTCGCATCGCCCAAGTGGCAGGCCCGACTGGCCGGCTGGGAACGCAAGGCCGGCGACTGGCAACTGTCGGGCGGTGGCTTCTATTTATTGGTCGCGCGCAAGATCGTGGTTGGCCTGCGTCCGGTGCGTCAGGAGCGCCGCGAGCCGATGGGCAAGCTGATTCCGCTGCCGATGGCCAAGGTCAACCGCCGTCGTATCGAACCGTAAACCTTCTTTTTATAGTGGCCGGACCTGCTCCGGCCGCGGCCATCGTCGATCCGCGATTGACGGGGCCAGACATTTATCTGGATAGCGTGGCATGAGCGAAAGCGTCGATAGCGTAGAACTGTTCACCGACGGCGCCTGCAAGGGCAACCCCGGCCCGGGCGGCTGGGGCGCCTTGCTGGTGTGCAAGGGCGTGGAAAAGGAACTGTGGGGCGGCGAGGCCAACACCACCAACAACCGCATGGAACTGCTCGGCGCCATCCGTGGCCTTGAAGCCCTGAAGCGTCCTTGCGAAGTGCTGCTGGTGACCGACTCGCAGTACGTGATGAAGGGCATCAACGAGTGGATGGCCAACTGGAAGAAACGTGGCTGGAAGACGGCGGCGAAAGAGCCGGTGAAAAACGCTGACCTGTGGAAAGAGCTGGATGAGCAGGTCAACCGCCACAAGGTCACCTGGAAGTGGGTGCGCGGGCACATTGGTCATCACGGTAACGAACGGGCTGACCAATTGGCCAACCGTGGGGTTGATGAGGTGCGCGGGTACAAGCAGAGCTGATTGACGGCGGAGCACTGTGGTATGCCCCATTCGCGAGCAGGCTCGCTCCCACATTGGAATGCGCTTCCCTGTGGGAGCGAGCCTGCTCGCGAATGGGCGCGACACGGTCTGCCTGAAACACCCCCACCGAGCGTGTTAATATCGCCGCTTTTGTACGATTGACCCCGTTGAGAACTGAACACTGATGGCCACCAGATCCGTTGTACTCGATACCGAAACCACCGGCATGCCGGTGACCGATGGTCACCGGATCATTGAAATCGGCTGTGTCGAACTGATCGGCCGGCGCCTGACGGGCCGGCACTTTCACGTTTACCTGCAACCGGATCGCGAGAGTGATGAAGGGGCGATCGGCGTTCACGGCATCACCAACGAATTCCTCGTCGGCAAACCGCGTTTCGCCGAAGTCGCCGACGAGTTCTTCGAGTTCATCAATGGCGCGCAGTTGATCATCCATAACGCGGCGTTCGACGTTGGCTTCATCAACAACGAATTTGCCTTGATGGGCCAGCACGATCGTGCGGACATCACGCAGCACTGCACCATTCTCGATACCCTGATGATGGCGCGGGAGCGTCACCCGGGGCAGCGCAACAGCCTCGACGCCTTGTGCAAACGTTATGGCGTCGACAACTCCGGCCGCGAACTGCACGGCGCTTTGCTCGACTCGGAGATTCTCGCCGACGTCTACCTGACCATGACCGGTGGCCAGACCAGTCTGTCGCTGGCCGGTAACGCTTCCGACGGCAATGGCACAGGTGAGGGCGCGGACAACTCCGCCACCGAAATCCGTCGTCTGCCGGCGAATCGTCAGCCTGCGCGGATTATCCGGGCGACAGAAGATGAGCTGGCGGAGCACCTGACGCGGCTGGAGATCATTGCCAAGTCGGCCGGTGGCCCGGCGCTGTGGACGCAGATCGCCGAGGCTGACGCTCAGGCCTGAAAGATCAAAAGATCAAAAGATCAAAAGATCGCAGCCTTCGGCAGCTCCTACATTGGAATGCGATCCCTGTAGGAGCTGCCGAAGGCTGCGATCTTTTGCTTTTGGCTGAATGAAGCCAACTGGCCACCCTCGCCACTTTCGCTGCAACCCTCTACCCTGAGTGCATTGGCAGACATTGATCCGCCGCCTCGGGACACTGAGCCTCATGTACAAAGATTTGAAGTTTCCGGTGTTGATCGTCCACCGCGACATCAAGGCCGACACGGTCGCCGGCGAGCGTATCCGGGGCATCGCCCGGGAGTTGGAGCAGGAAGGTTTCAAGATCGTTTCGGCCATCGACTACACCGAAGGGCGGTTGGTGGCGTCAACCCATCATGGTCTGGCGTGCATGCTCATCGCTGCCGAAGACGCCAGCACCAATTCCCATCTGTTGCAAAACATGGCCGAACTGATCGGTCTGGCGCGAGTGCGAGCGCCGGATCTGCCGATCTTTGCCCTCGGCGAACAGGTCACCCTGGAAAATGCCCCGGCCGATGCGATGGCCGAACTCAATCAGTTGCGCGGCATTCTCTATCTGTTCGAAGACACGGTGCCGTTTCTGGCCCGGCAAGTGGCGCGGGCGGCGCGCAAGTACCTGGATGGCCTGCTGCCGCCTTTTTTCAAGGCGTTGGTGCAGCACACTGCCGACTCCAACTATTCCTGGCATACGCCTGGACATGGCGGTGGCGTGGCCTACCACAAGAGTCCGGTGGGACAGGCGTTTCACCAGTTCTTTGGCGAAAACACCCTGCGTTCGGATTTGTCGGTGTCGGTGCCGGAACTCGGTTCGCTGCTCGATCACACCGGCCCGTTGGCTGAAGCCGAAGAGCGCGCGGCGCGCAACTTTGGCGCCGATCACACGTTTTTCGTGATCAATGGCACCTCGACTGCCAACAAGATCGTCTGGCACTCGATGGTCGGTCGGGATGATCTGGTGCTCGTCGATCGCAATTGCCACAAGTCGGTGCTGCACGCGATCATCATGACCGGCGCGATCCCGTTGTACCTGTGCCCGGAGCGCAATGAACTGGGGATCATCGGCCCGATTCCGCTAAGCGAATTCAGCCGCGAGTCGATCCAGGCCAAAATTGACGCCAGCCCGCTGACCAGGGGCCGCGCGCCGAAAGTCAAACTGGCGGTGGTGACCAATTCGACCTATGACGGCCTGTGTTACAACGCCGAGCTGATCAAGCAGAGCCTGGGCAGTAGCGTCGAAGTGCTGCATTTCGATGAAGCCTGGTACGCCTATGCGGCGTTTCACGAGTTTTTCGCCGGACGCTATGGCATGGCCACCTCGCGCACAGAAGACAGCCCACTCGTGTTCACTACACATTCCACCCACAAGCTGCTCGCCGCGTTCAGCCAGGCCTCGATGATTCACGTACAGGACGGTGGTGCGCGGCAACTGGACCGCGATCGTTTCAACGAAGCGTTCATGATGCACATCTCGACCTCGCCGCAATACAGCATCATCGCCTCGCTGGACGTGGCCTCGGCCATGATGGAAGGCCCGGCCGGGCGTTCGCTGTTGCAGGAAACCTTCGATGAGGCGCTGAGTTTTCGCCGGGCGCTGGCCAATCTGCGTCAGCACATTGCGGCGGATGACTGGTGGTTCTCGATCTGGCAGCCGCCCGGCGTCGAAGGCATCGACCGGGTGCAGACCGAAGACTGGTTGCTGCAGCCGGACGCCGACTGGCATGGCTTCGGTGAAGTCAGTGACGACTACGTGCTGCTCGACCCGATCAAGGTGACCCTGGTCATGCCCGGATTGAATGCCGGCGGCGCGCTGAGCGAGAAGGGCATCCCGGCGGCGGTGGTCAGCAAGTTCCTCTGGGAGCGCGGGCTGGTGGTGGAGAAGACCGGGCTGTATTCGTTTTTGGTGCTGTTCTCGATGGGCATCACCAAAGGCAAGTGGAGCACGCTGCTCACCGAGTTGCTCGAATTCAAACGCAGTTATGACGCCAACGTCAGTCTGGCGAGCTGCCTGCCTTGCGTGGCGCAGCAAGACACCGCGCGCTATCGCGGCATGGGCCTGCGTGACCTGTGCGATCAACTGCACGCCTGTTACCGCAGCAACGCCACGGCCAAGCATCTGAAACGCATGTACACGGTGTTGCCGGAAATCGCCATGAAGCCGGCCCACGCCTACGATCAATTGGTGCGCGGCGAGGTCGAGGCGGTGCCGATCGATGAGCTGGAAGGACGGGTCGCGGCGGTGATGCTGGTGCCGTATCCACCAGGGATTCCGTTGATCATGCCCGGCGAGCGCTTCACCGAGGCAACCCGCTCGATCATCGACTACCTGAAATTTGCCCGCACGTTCGATAGCAGCTTTCCCGGTTTTGTCGCTGATGTGCATGGACTGCAACATGAAGATGAAGGCAATGGACGGCAGTACACCGTCGATTGCGTCAAGGAATGAGGACTTTTCCGAGTATGCAACCGGTCATGAATCCAAAATACCCAGGACTGTCGGTGCGCGTCGCCGACGATGGTTTTGCGGCGTACATCTGGGGCAGCGACTTCAGTTTCGAGGTGGCTGCGTATGGCGCGGCAGTCATTGGCCAGCCGGTCGAGCGCTGGGCGGTGACGCCGATCGTGCCGTACCGCAAGTGCTACGGCATCGATCCTGAAGAGTTCAGCAGCTATCGCGACGCCGCCGACAGCGCGATCTTCATGGCTTATCTGGACGACGAACCGGTCGGCCATCTGGTGATCAGCACCAACTGGAACGGTTTTGCCCACATCGATGAATTGGCGGTGCACGCACCGGCACGACGCCATGGCGTCGCCAAGGCGTTGCTGGATGTCGCGCAGTTCTGGAGTCGCAAGAAGAAGCTGCCGGGGATCATGCTCGAGACGCAGAACAACAACCTCGGTGCGTGTCGTTTGTACGAACGTTGTGGCTACGAGATTGGCGGTATCGACCATTTGCGTTATCGCGGGATAGACCCGAATACCGCCGAAATTGCGCTGTTCTGGTACAGACTGTTCGACAACCCGCTGGAAAACCCGCTCAGCTCGCCAGCATCGCCTCGGCTTGTTCCGTGACGATCGCCAGCAGCGTTTGAATCGCGGCCGGCGTGGCGTTGTGTCGGTAGCTCAGCGCATACAGGCTGATCGGCACCGCCGGTGACAACGGGCAGACGTCCAGGCCGCCCGCCCGTGCACCGAGCGCAGTAAACGGGTCGACGATGGCCAGGCCCTCGCCGGCCTCGACCATGCTGCGCATCATCTGATGGGTTTGCACTCGGGTCTGGATGCTCGGCGCCGGGCGCAGGGCCTGGAGTTTGTTCTCCAATGCCGGGCTCAGCGGGTCGTGGCCTTCGAGGCCGACCATTGCCTGGCCAGCGAGATCCTGCAGGGAAATGTATTTCTGCTTCGGTTGCAGCCAGCCGTGCGGCGCGAGCAGTTGCAGCTTGCCGTGGGCCAATGGCTGGCAGTGGATGTCGGGGTGTTCCGGATCGTGCAGGCTCAGGCCCAGATCGCTTTCGCGCAGCAGCAGGCTGCGAACGATGTCGCACGTGGGCGAGCTGAGCAAACGGCAGGGCGCGTCGGGCAAACGTCGGCGCAACAGCGCGATGCTTTGCGGCAACAGCAGTTGCGCCAGCGGCGGGGTGCCGATGATGCGCAGGGGCGGAGCGAGGTATTGCTTGAGGCTGCTGGCCAGGCGCTGCACCGGCTCCAGCGCCTGATAGACGTGAGCAATTTCCACCTGCAGCGCCCGCGCTTCGGGCGTTGGTTGCAATCGACCGCGCACGCTGGCGAACAGCATGAACCCCAACTCGCTCTCGGCTTCGCGCAAACGCTCTTCGACGTCAGTCACCGGGAGCTGCAGCCATTCGGCGGCGGTGCCCAGGTGACCGGTCTGCAAGAGCGCCTGAATCACTTCGATATGACGTAAACGCATGCGTGAAGTCCATGTTCAGCAGGTGGGGTCAGTGGCTGAATCCTACCCCAAGTCTGCGCATATGACTTCTGCTCATAACGCGCGGTTATTGAGCGACGGTTGGCTCGGGTTCGCGGATCAGGGTGATGTCTGACTGAACCAGCAAAAACTCATTGTCGCTGAGCTTCTTGACTCGATCGCCAATCGCCAGTTTGTAGGTGGTGACAGGCTCCATGCCGGTGAAACCGTCTGCCGACGGGGTGGATTCCTGGAACTCATGCACGGAATAAACGCGGCCTTCCGCATCTCTTGCATGGAACTGACCGACGAGTACTGCTGCCATCTGCTTAGAACCTCTGGAGATAAAACGCTTGATTTGCGGCTTGGTAGACCGTCATCAAGCCCTGTAAGTTTTCCTGCAGGAAAAAAATAATCAGCGCGGAGGAATTTCCTGCGCACGCTGGTGAAACGGTCATCGAATCATCTATAACTACTGGCTCTTCCCACGGACAGTCGAGAGTCTTCCATGAGCAATGTCTACAACGTCGCTGTAGTCGTCGGCAGCCTGCGCAAAGCATCGATCAACCGCAAAGTCGCGCTGGCATTGGCCGAGCTGGCCCCGGCGAACCTGAAACTGAAGATTGTCGAAATCGGCGATCTGCCGCTTTACAACGAAGACATCGACGGCGATTCACCGCCGGCAGCCTACAGCACTTTCCGCCAGCAGGTGGGCTCTTCCGACGCGGTGCTGTTTGTCACCCCGGAATATAATCGCTCGGTGCCGGCGCCTTTGAAGAATGCGATTGACGTGGGTTCACGGCCTTATGGCAAAAGCGTCTGGAGCGGCAAGCCGGGGGCAGTGATCAGCGTGTCGCCGGGGGCCATTGGCGGTTTTGGCGCCAACCAGCATCTGCGCCAGTCTTTCGTGTTTCTCGATGTGCCGTGCATGCAGCAGCCGGAAGCGTACCTGGGCGGTGCGGGTTCGGCGTTTGACGAGGCGGGCAAATTGAGCGAGTCGGTGAAACCGTTCCTGCAAAATTTCATCAATGCGTATGGGACATTTGTGGAACAACACAAAAAATAATCGGGTCAGAGCTGCGGCTTGAAAAAATCCTGTGGGAGCGAGCCTGCTCGCGAAAGGGCCATCAGCCACACCTCGTGGTGACTGACAGTCCGCTTTCGCGGGCAGGCTCTCTCCCACAGTTGTGTGGTTTGGCTTATTTCATTCATTAAGGCTGTCGCGAATGCTCGCTGCGTCACTGATCTTCCTGCTGACCATCACCCTTGTCATCTGGCAACCCAAAGGCCTCGGCGTCGGCTGGAGCGCGACGCTCGGCGCCGTGCTCGCATTGATCTTCGGCGTCGTGCACCTGAGCGATATTCCGCTGGTGTGGCAGATCATCTGGAACGCCACCGGCACCTTCGTCGCACTGATCATCATCAGTCTGTTGCTCGACGAAGCCGGTTTCTTCGCCTGGGCTGCGCTGCATGTGGCGCGCTGGGGGCGGGGCAGTGGGCGCAAGCTGTTTGCCTACATGGTGTTGCTCGGCGCGCTGGTGTCGGCGCTGTTCGCCAATGATGGCGCGGCACTGATCCTCACGCCGATCGTGATTTCGATGCTGCTGGCGCTGCGCTTTTCTCCGGCGGCAACCCTCGCGTTCGTCATGGGCGCCGGTTTCATCGCCGACACCGCGAGCCTGCCGCTGGTGGTGTCGAACCTGGTCAACATTGTTTCGGCGGACTTCTTTCACATCGGCTTCAACCGCTATGCGGCGGTGATGGTACCGGTCAACTTCGTCAGCGTGGCCGCCACTTTGGGCGTGTTGATGTGGTTCTTCCGCCGCGACATTCCCAAGGCCTACGACCCCGAACAGCTCGAACAGCCGCACACGGCGATCCACGACAAAGCCACGTTCTACGCCGGTTGGGTGGTGCTGGTGATCCTGTTGATCGGCTGCTTCTTCCTCGAACAGCTGGGCATCCCGATCAGCGCGATCTCGGCGGTCTGCGCTGCATTGCTGCTGGGGATCGCTGCCCGTGGTCACAAGATCTCCACGCGCAAGGTGCTCAAAGAAGCGCCGTGGCAGATCGTGATTTTCTCGCTGGGCATGTATCTGGTGGTGTATGGCCTGCGCAATGCCGGACTCACCGGGTATCTGGCCGGCTGGCTGGATGTGTTCGCCGGGTACGGCGTGTGGGGCGCGGCGCTGGGTACCGGGGTGCTGACGGCACTGTTGTCGTCGATCATGAACAACTTGCCGACGGTGCTGATCGGCTTGTTGTCGATCGATGCTAGTCAGGCCAGCGGTGTGGTCAAGGAAGCGATGATCTACGCCAACGTGATCGGCAGCGACTTGGGGCCGAAAATCACCCCGATCGGCAGTCTGGCGACGTTGCTCTGGTTGCATGTGCTGGCGCGCAAGGATATCCGGATTGGCTGGGGGTATTACTTCAAGGTCGGGATTGTGCTGACGGTGCCGGTGTTGTTGATTACCTTGGCGGCTTTGGCGCTGCGGTTATCCCTTTAGACCGAGTTGATCCCATCGCTGGCAAGCCAGCTCCCACAGGTTTCGTGATGCGGCTCAGATAGTGAGCACACAGAAGATCCCTGGCAAGCCAGCTCCCACAGGTTTTGTGATGCGGCTCAGATAGTGAGCACACAGAAGCTCCCTGTGGGAGCTGGCTTGCCAGCGATGGGGCCGATGCAAACACCGCAGAGTCTCAAGCCTGGCCCGGCACATTCGGCCAGAGATCCGCCACCAGAAACAACCGCTCCGCCTCTTCCCATTCGCCCTGCGCATTCTCGGTCAGGCGCACCATCAATTGCGCCGGAGCCATCGGTTCCAGGGTGTCCAGCCACCTCTGCAGGTGTTCAGCGCTCCAGGTCTGATCTGCCGGGTAGTGCGCCGGCGCCAGCCACGCATGGCGGGGCAGCGGTTGCCAGCGTCCGGCCGGGCGCTGGGCGACGAACGCCGGCCAGTCCTTCTGATGCAACCAACTGCCGCGCAGATGCTGCGGATGCGCCCCTTTCGGCGGCTCGGCGTGACCGGGCCACGGGTACAACAGGTAGCCGCCCAGCCACAACTGCGCACTGAACACTTCGATATCCAGCGTGGCCAGTGCCGCACGGCTTTCCGGGCGCGCCGAGATCGGCAGCTGGTGTTCGGCCAGATGCGCCAGTTTGCGGTCCAGTCGATCGTGGCAACCCGGCCCCAGCCACTGCGCCGGGTCGTGGCCGTCGCCATTCTGCGGGCCGAGATAGAGCTTGATCGCCAGTTCCAGGTGATGCACGCCGTCGCGGTCGCGCAGCAGCATGTCCAGTTCACCGAGGGTGTGGCCTTCGCGGCGGATCGGCAGGTTGGCGGCAATCAGTTCGATGCCCGGCGCATGCTCCACGGCAAACTGCCACAACCGCTCGTAATACAGGCCCAGCCGCCGCGTGCGCGCCTGCGACAGCCAGTGCAGCAAGCCATAACTGTCCCGATCCAGTTGCCGCAGCCACTGCTCCAGGCGCGCGGGATCGCTCACCCAATCGCTGCCGGCCAGCGGATGGCGTTGCGGCCAAGGTGTCGCCGCGAGCATTGGCGGGGCGAGAATCACCCACGCCAGATCCCGCACTTCCGGATGGCGTAATTGATGTGGCAACTGGAGCAGGTCGGGAAACAGGATCATCTTGCGAGCATAGCCTGAAACACGCGCGCACCCTTGAGGCTGAAAGGATTTTGTCTATGGCGGGCTTTCGCCCATAATTGTGCTTTTCGCGTTTTCGATTGTCCGCAGAGGTCCCATGGAGCAATTTCGTAATATCGGCATCATCGGTCGCCTGGGCAGTTCCCAGGTGCTGGATACCGTCCGCCGACTGAAACGCTTTCTGCTCGATCGTCACCTGCACGTGATCCTCGAAGACACCATCGCCGAAGTCCTGCCGGGCCATGGCCTGCAAACCTCGTCGCGCAAGATGCTCGGCGAAGTCTGCGACATGGTCATCGTCGTTGGCGGTGACGGCAGCCTGCTCGGCGCCGCGCGGGCGCTGGCCAAGCACAATATTCCGGTACTCGGGATCAACCGGGGCAGCCTCGGTTTTCTCACCGACATTCGTCCCGATGAGCTGGAAGTCGAAGTGGCCAAGGTGCTCGACGGCCACTATCTGGTAGAAAACCGTTTCCTGCTGCAAGCCGAAGTCCGCCGCCACGCCGAGGCCATCGGCCAGGGCGATGCGCTGAACGATGTGGTGCTGCACCCGGGCAAATCGACGCGGATGATCGAGTTCGAGCTGTACATCGACGGCCAGTTCGTCTGCAGCCAGAAGGCCGACGGTCTGATCGTCGCCACCCCGACCGGTTCCACCGCTTACGCGCTGTCGGCGGGTGGCCCGATCATGCATCCCAAGCTCGACGCCATTGTGATCGTGCCGATGTACCCCCATATGTTGTCGAGCCGGCCAATTGTGGTCGATGGCAACAGTGAGCTGAAAATCGTCGTGTCGAAAAACATGCAGATCTACCCGCAGGTCTCCTGCGACGGGCAGAACCACTTCACCTGCGCGCCGGGCGACACCATCACCGTCAGCAAGAAAGCCCAGAAGCTGCGGCTGATTCATCCGCTCGACCACAACTACTACGAAGTCTGCCGGACCAAGCTCGGCTGGGGCAGCAAGCTGGGTGGTGGAGGCGACTGATGCTCGATCCCGCGCGCAGTTATGACTTGATTGGTGACGTGCACGGATGCGCCCTGACCCTCGAACACTTGCTTGACCGTCTCGGTTATCACAAGCAGGGCGGGGTCTGGCGGCATCCATCGCGCATGGCCGTGTTCGTCGGCGACATCATCGACCGTGGCCCGCGAATCCGCGAAGCCCTGCACATCGTCCACGACATGGTCGAGGCCGGGCAGGCGCTGTGCATCATGGGCAACCACGAATTCAACGCACTGGGCTGGAGCACGCCGGCGCTGCCGGGCAGCGGCAAGCAGTTCGTCCGTGAGCACACGCCGCGGCACGCGCGCCTGCTGCACGAAACCCTGACCCAGTTCGAAGACCATCCGGGCGACTGGCATGACTTCCTCAACTGGTTCTACGAACTGCCGCTGGTGGTTGATGCCGGACGCTTCCGTGTGGTGCACGCCTGTTGGGATACCAGCCTGATCGAACCATTGCGCGGGCTGTTTCCCGATGCGCGCATCGACGAGCATTTTCTCCAGGCCTCGGCCGTGCCCGGCAGTTTCGCCTGCACGGTGTTCGACCGCTTGCTGCGCGGCACCGACATGCGCCTGCCGGATGGCCTGACCATGACCAGCGGCGACGGTCTGGTGCGTTCGTTTTTCCGTACCAAGTTCTGGGAAGACGATCCGAAAACCTACGGCGACATTGTCTTCCAGCCAGATGCACTGCCTGAGCCGGTGGCGCAGAAGCCGCTGACCTCCAGCGAAAAAAACAACCTGCTGCGCTACGGCATCGACGAGCCGTTGTTGTTCGTCGGGCATTACTGGCGCAGCGGCAAACCGGCGCCGATCCGCCCGAACCTCGCGTGTCTGGATTACAGCGCGGTGCTCTACGGCAAACTGGTGGCCTATCGTCTGGATCAGGAAACACGCCTGGATCCGCATAAATTTGTCTGGGTCGATGTCGAGCGGCCGGAGGTGCTGCAATGAGTGCGGTAGCGGTATTGCGTCTGCCACTGGCGGTGGATTTGAGTGGTTTCGTCAAGCTGCTGCAACGGATGCAGGTGCCGCATCGGGTCAGTGAAGAGGCGGGCGAGCAAGTGCTGTGGGCGCCAGCGGAAATCAGCGAAGACGTACGTTCGCTGTACGAGCGCTTCCCGGCCGGCGATCCCGATCAGCAACTGGACATCCCGCTGGCGCCGACCTTCAAACGCCCGAGCTTCGCCGAGCAACTCAAACACGCCAAGGCCACCGGATTGATCCTGCTGCTGAGCCTGCTGGTCGGTGGCCTGACCTATCTGGGCGACAACCTCGAAACGATCCGCTGGCTGACGTTCCTCGACTTTCGTGTGGTCGGCGAGTACATCCAGTTCACCCCGCTGGCCGACAGCCTGGCGGCGGGGCAGTGGTGGCGCCTGTTCACGCCGATGCTGCTGCACTTCGGCATCCTGCACCTGGCCATGAACGGCATGTGGTACTGGGAGCTGGGTCGGCGCATCGAGTCACGTCAGGGCAGCATCAATCTGCTCGGTCTGACCCTGCTGTTCAGCCTGGTGTCGAACTACGCGCAGTTTGCCTGGAGCGGCCCGAGCCTGTTCGGCGGCTTGTCCGGCGTGCTTTACGGACTGCTCGGCCACTGCTGGATTTTCCAGTTGCTGGCACCGAACCCGGCGTATCGCCTGCCACGTGGCGTGCTGGTGATGATGCTGGTGTGGCTGGTGATCTGCATGTCCGGACTGGTCTCGATGATCGGGTTCGGCCAGATCGCCAACGCCGCCCACGTCAGCGGGTTACTCATCGGATGCTTCACCGGTTTGTTGGGCGGTTTGTATAACCGCCGTAAACTGGCCGCCTAACATTTCAGTGAATAAAGAGCACGGAGACCCAGATGTCCTCTTTTAACGACATGATCAAAAACATAACCCCGGACATCTACGAGAGCCTGAAACTGGCCGTGGAAATCGGTAAGTGGTCCGACGGTGGCAAACTCACCGCCGAACAGCGCGAGCTGTCGCTGCAGGCGATGATCGCCTGGGAAATCCAGAACCTGCCTGAAGACCAGCGCACCGGTTACATGGGCCCGCAAGAATGTGCGTCGAAGTCGATCGAAGTACCGAACATCCTGTTCAAGTCGGATGCCATCCATTGATCGAGATTGGCCGCGGTGCAATCAGCAAAATGTCGGCGCGCCTGGACGGGCCGAACGTGCAATACGCGTTTCGTCTGGATGACGTCGAGGTGCCGGTCAACCCCATGATCGGCACCACGGTGCGTCTGGAGTACCTGGGGGCGATTCATTGCACCCATTGCGGGCGCAAGACCAAAACCAGTTTCAGCCAGGGTTACTGCTACCCGTGCATGACCAAACTGGCCCAGTGCGACCTCTGCATCATGAGCCCGGAGCGCTGCCACTTCGAGGCCGGCACCTGCCGTGAGCCAGCGTGGGGCGAAAAATTCTGCATGACCGATCACGTGGTCTATCTGGCCAACTCGTCGGGGATCAAGGTTGGCATCACTCGTGCTACCCAGTTGCCGACCCGCTGGCTGGATCAGGGCGCGAGTCAGGCGCTGCCGATCATGCGCGTCGCCACACGTCAGCAGTCGGGCTTCGTCGAAGACCTGTTCCGCAGTCAGGTGGCCGACAAGACCAACTGGCGCGCCTTGCTCAAGGGCGATGCGGCGGCGGTGGATCTGGCGCAAGTACGCGATCAGCTGTTTGAAAGCTGCGCCGAAGGCTTGCAAGGTCTGCAACAGCGATTCGGCCTACAGGCAATTCAGACGATTGCCGATGTAGAACCGCTCGAAATCCGCTATCCGGTCGAGCAATACCCGGCCAAAATCGTCAGCTTCAACCTGGACAAGAACCCGATTGCCGAAGGCACGCTGCTGGGGATCAAGGGTCAGTACCTGATTTTCGACACCGGCGTGATCAACGTTCGTAAATACACGGCCTATCAACTCGCCGTGCATCAATAAGGATTCCAGCATGCGCACCGAACAACCGAAGATGATTTACCTGAAGGACTATCAGGCGCCCGAGTACCTGATCGACGAGACGCACCTGACCTTCGAGCTGTTCGAGGACCACAGCCTGGTCCACGCGCAACTGGTGATGCGCCGCAACCCGGAGCGTGGCCCGGGCCTGCCGCCACTGGTACTCGACGGCCAGCAGCTGGAACTGCTGTCGGTGACCCTGGCCGACCAGGAACTGGGCGCCGGCGATTATCAGCTGACTGAAAACACCCTGACCCTGCAGCCGGCCAGCGCCAGCTTCACGGTCGACACCAGCGTCAGAATCCACCCGGAAACCAACACCGCGCTGGAAGGCCTGTACAAGTCCGGCACGATGTTCTGCACCCAGTGCGAGGCCGAAGGCTTCCGCAAGATCACTTATTACCTCGACCGCCCGGACGTGATGAGCAAGTTCACCACCACGGTGGTCGCCGAGCAGCACAGCTATCCGGTGCTGCTGTCCAACGGCAACCCGATCGCCTCCGGCCCGGGCGAAGACGGCCGGCACTGGGCGACCTGGGAAGACCCGTTCATGAAGCCGGCGTACCTGTTCGCGCTGGTGGCCGGTGATTTGTGGTGTGTCGAAGACACCTTTACCACCATGACCCACCGTAATGTCGCGCTGCGCATTTACGTCGAGCCGGAAAACATCGACAAGTGCCAGCACGCGATGAACAGCCTGAAGAAGTCGATGCGCTGGGATGAAGAGGTCTACGGTCGCGAGTACGACCTGGACATCTTCATGATCGTCGCCGTCAACGACTTCAACATGGGCGCGATGGAGAACAAGGGCCTCAACATCTTCAACTCCAGCGCCGTGCTGGCCCGCGCCGAAACCGCCACCGACGCGGCGCACCAGCGGGTCGAGGCGATCGTCGCCCACGAATATTTCCACAACTGGTCGGGCAACCGCGTGACCTGCCGCGACTGGTTCCAGCTGTCGCTCAAGGAAGGCTTCACCGTATTCCGCGACGCTGGTTTCTCTTCGGATATGAACTCGGCCACGGTCAAGCGCATTCAGGACGTGGCGTACCTGCGTACCCACCAGTTCGCCGAAGATGCCGGTCCCATGGCCCACGCGGTGCGCCCGGACAGCTTCATCGAGATCTCCAACTTCTACACCCTGACCGTGTACGAAAAGGGCTCGGAAGTGGTCGGCATGATTCACACCCTGCTGGGAGCCGAAGGCTTCCGCAAGGGCAGTGACCTATACTTCGAACGCCACGACGGCCAGGCCGTGACCTGCGACGATTTCGTCAAGGCCATGGAAGACGCCAACGGTGTCGACCTGACGCAGTTCAAGCGCTGGTACAGCCAGGCCGGCACACCGCGTCTGGCGGTCAGCGAGTCCTACGACGCTGCGGCGAAAACCTACAGCCTGACCTTCCGCCAGAGCTGCCCGGAAACCCCGGACAAAGTGGAAAAACTGCCGTTCGTGATCCCGGTCGAACTGGGCCTGCTCGACAGCAAGGGCAACGAGATTGCCCTGCGTCTGGCCGGTGAAGCGGCAGCGCAAGGTACCAGCCGTGTGATCTCGGTGACTGAAGCCGAGCAGACGTTCACCTTCGTCGACATCGCTGAACACCCGCTGCCATCGTTGCTGCGTGGTTTCTCGGCGCCGGTCAAACTGAGCTTCCCGTACAACCGCGACCAGTTGATGTTCCTGATGCAGCACGACAGCGATGGCTTCAACCGCTGGGATGCCGGTCAGCAACTGTCGGTGCAAGTGCTGCAGGAATTGATTGCCCAGCAGCAGAAGGGCGAAAGCCTGGTGCTCGATCCGCGTCTGATCTCGGCGCTGAAAACCGTGCTGTCCGATGAGTCGCTGGATCAGGCCATGGTCGCTGAAATGCTTTCGCTGCCGAGCGAAGCGTATCTGACCGAAATCAGCGAAGTGGCAGATGTCGAGGCGATTCACAGCGCCCGCGAGTTTGCCCGCAAGCAACTGGCGGACAACCTGTTTGAAGCGCTGTGGCTGCGTTATCAGGCCAACCGCGATTTGTCGAAGCAGACGCCGTACGTGGCCGAGGCCGAGCACTTTGCCCGTCGTGCACTGCAGAACATTGCGCTGTCGTACCTGATGCTCAGCGGCAAGCCGGAAGTGTTGGCCGCTACGCAAGAACAGTTCGAAAACAGCGACAACATGACCGAGCGTCTGACTGCGCTGGCGGTGCTGGTCAACTCGCCGTTCGAAGAACAAAAGGCCAAAGCGCTGACAACTTTCGCCGAGCACTTCAAGGACAACCCGCTGGTCATGGATCAGTGGTTCAGCGTGCAGGCCGGCAGCACGTTGCCGGGCGGTCTGGCACGGGTGAAGGCGTTGATGCAGCACCCGGCGTTCAACATCAAGAACCCGAACAAGGTGCGTGCGCTGGTCGGTGCGTTTGCCGGGCAGAACCTGATCAACTTCCACGCCGCCGACGGTTCGGGCTACCGCTTCCTCGCGGATCTGGTGATCGAGCTGAACGGTTTCAACCCGCAGATCGCCTCGCGGCAACTGGCGCCACTGACCCGCTGGCGCAAATACGACAGCGCCCGTCAGGCGTTGATGAAGGCTGAGCTGGAGCGGATTCTGGCTTCTGGGCAGTTGTCGAGTGATGTGTACGAAGTGGTCAGCAAAAGCCTGGCGTAAGTAGGGATAAGATCAGACCTTGTGGGAGCGGGCTTGCCCGCGATGGCGGCATCAGATTCAACGTTGAAGTTGACTCATCTACCGCTATCGCTGGCAAGCCAGCTCCCACAGGTTTTTGCGTTTTCTGTTATTTCAGATCAAACCGATCCAGCTCCATCACCTTGGCCCATGCCGCCACGAAGTCCTTCACAAACTGCTCCTTCGCGTCAGCACTCGCATACACCTCGGCCAGCGCGCGCAAAATCGCGTTGGAACCAAACACCAGATCAACCCGCGTCGCCGTCCACTTCACGCCGCCGGTCTTGCGGTCGCGTCCTTCGAACTCGTCTGCCGCCGCTGAGGTCGGCTTCCACTCCACGCCCATGTCCAGCAGGTTGGTGAAGAAGTCGTTGCTCAGCGTTTCAGTGCGCGAGGTGAACACGCCATGCCGGCTCTGTCCGACGTTGGCCCCCAATACCCGCAGACCACCGACCAGTACGGTCATTTCCGGAGCGGAGAGGGTCAGCAGTTGGGCCTTGTCGATGAGCAGGGCTTCGGCGGAAACGGTGTATTTGCCTTTGCTGTAGTTACGGAAACCATCGGCAATCGGTTCGAGGAAACCAAACGACTCGACATCGGTTTGCTCCTGAGTCGCATCGGTTCGACCTGGATTGAACGGCACCGACACCGAGTGTCCGGCGTTTTTCGCCGCTTGCTCGACCCCGGCGTTACCCGCCAGCACGATCAGATCTGCCAGCGACACTTTCTTGCCGGATGAGCCGGCGTTGAACTCGTTCTGAATGCCCTCAAGGGTTTTCAGCACCTTGTCCAGTTGCTCCGGCTGATTGGCCTGCCAGAATTTCTGTGGGGCCAGACGCAGACGGCCACCGTTGGCGCCGCCACGCTTGTCGGAACCACGGAAGGTTGATGCGGCGGCCCATGCGGTGGACACCAGTTGCGACACCGACAGCCCGGACGCCAGCACTTTGCTTTTCAGCGCGGCGGCATCGTTGCTGTCGATCAGCGGGTGCGTGGCCTCAGGAATCGGGTCTTGCCACAGCAGTTCCTCGTTCGGCAGTTCCGGGCCGAGGTAGCGCGACAGTGGGCCCATGTCACGGTGGATCAGCTTGTACCAGGCGCGGGCGAAGGCGTCCGCCAGTTGGTCCGGGTTGGCCAGAAAGCGTCGAGCGATCGGCTCGTAGATCGGGTCGAAACGCAGCGCCAGATCGGAAGTGAGCATGGTCGGCGAGAGCTTTTTGCTCGGATCGTGCGCATGGGGAACGGTGCCAGCCCCGGCGCCGTTTTTTGGTTTCCACTGGTGCGCACCGGCCGGGCTTTTGAACAGTTCCCACTCGAAACCGAACAGGTTTTCCAGGTAGTTGTTGCTCCACTGGGTCGGGGTGGTGGTCCAGGTGACTTCGAGGCCGCTGGTGATGGTGTCGGCGCCTTTGCCGGTGCCGAATGCGTTGCGCCAACCGAGACCTTGTTCTTCCAGTCCGGCCGCTTCCGGCTCAGGCCCGACATTGTCGGCAGGGCCAGCGCCGTGGGTCTTGCCGAAGGCGTGACCGCCGGCGATCAGGGCCACGGTTTCTTCGTCGTTCATGGCCATGCGGCCAAAGGTTTCGCGGATATCGCGACCCGAGGCGACCGGATCGGGATTGCCTTCCGGGCCTTCCGGGTTGACGTAGATCAGGCCCATCTGCACGGCGGCCAGCGGGTTTTCCAGGTTGCGTTCGCCCTGATCGGTGCGGCTTTCCTCTTTGCCATGCAGATCCGGTTCGGCCACCAGTGTGCCGTCCCCGGGTTCTTGCATGGCTGACTTGTCTTTGCCGTAACGGCTGTCGCCACCGAGCCATTCGCGTTCCGAACCCCAGTACACGTCTTCATCCGGCTCCCAGACATCGGGACGGCCGCCGGAGAAACCGAAGGTCTTGAAGCCCATGGATTCCAGTGCGACGTTGCCGGTGAGCACGATCAGGTCGGCCCAGGAAATATTGCGACCGTATTTCTGCTTGATCGGCCACAGCAGGCGCCGGGCCTTGTCGAGGCTGACGTTGTCCGGCCAGCTGTTGAGCGGGGCGAAACGCTGCTGGCCGGAGCCGGCGCCCCCGCGCCCGTCGGCGGTGCGATAGGTGCCGGCACTGTGCCAGGCCATGCGGATGAACAGCGGGCCGTAGTGACCGAAGTCGGCTGGCCACCAGTCCTGCGAGTCGGTCATCAGCGCGCGCAGGTCTTGTTTCAGGGCCTGGAAGTCCAGGCTCTTGAAGGCTTCGGCGTAGTTGAAGTCCTTGCCCAGCGGATCGGACTTGGGCGAGTGCTGGCTGAGGATCTTCAGGTTCAGTTGATTCGGCCACCAGTCACGGTTTGTCGTACCACCACCGGCAGCGTGGTTGAACGGGCATTTCGATTCATTTGCCATGTTCGGATCCTTATCAGGTCTTGTGCGGCCGGCTCATGCCGACTTCGGACTAGTAAGGCTAGACCCGACTCGGGCAACCAGCTAATAGGCCGACTATTGGAGGTTGATAGGCGCAGTCTTTCAGCGTTTTCGCCTACTGCGCAGGCTGGATGATTGTCTGATTCGACCCTGAAATCCCCGTGCTTGAGGGCTTGCTGCGAAACGGATCGCGAGAATCGTGATGACAAAAAGAAATGTTATTGTATAACATAAAAAAGATTTCATTCTGTTTCTGCCAGCGTTACTCGCCAAACGCCGGCAGCGATCTCATTTTTCTGCTCATGGAAGTTCTGAAATGCCTGCCCGTTCCCAACCCCTTCAACGACGCCTGGCTCCTCTGGCCGCCGCGCTGCTTGTTGCCTCACCCGTGTTCGCCGCCGAGCCGCTCGAACTGCAACCGCAAGTCATCACCGGCAACCCGCTGGGCAGTCAGAGCCTGGCATCGCCCTCGACCGTTCTCAGCGGCGACGACCTCACGTTGCAGCAGAAGGGCAGCCTCGGCGAGACGCTGAACAAGCAGCCCGGTGTGTCCTCGTCGTACTTCGGCCCGGGCGCGAGTCGGCCGATCATTCGCGGGCAGGACGGTGACCGCATTCGCATCCTGCGTAACGGCGTCGGCGCGCTGGACGCCTCGTCGCTGTCCTACGATCACGCGGTGCCGCTGGACCCGGTCAACGTCGAGCGCATTGAAATCGTGCGTGGCCCGGCGGCGTTGCTGTACGGCGGCAGCGCGATCGGTGGGGTGGTCAACACCTTCGATAACCGCATCCCCACCGAAGCCATCGAAGGCATTCACGGGGCCGGCGAGTTGCGTTACGGCGGGGCCGACACCACCCGCAGCAGCGCGGGGAAACTGGAGGCCGGCAACGGTCAGTTCGCCTTGCACCTGGACGCCAGCGCCCGGGAATTCAATGACCTGAAAATTCCCGGCTACGCCAAGACCGGCACGGCACGCGCCAACGACGACGGCGACTCGCGCAAGCATCGGCTCGCCAACAGCGATGGTCGTCAGGATGGCGGTGCCGTCGGCAGTTCCTACACTTGGGATGACGGTTACGCCGGGCTGTCCTACAGCAATTACGATTCGAACTACGGCTCGCCCGCCGAAGACGACGTGCGCATTCGCATGCAGCAGGAGCACTACGCGTTCGCCTCGGAAATGCGCAATCTCGACGGGCCGTTCAGCTCGATCAAACTCGATGCCGGCTACACCGATTACCAGCACCGCGAAATCGAGGGCGGTGAAGTCGGCACCACCTTCAAGAACAAGGGTTACGAAGCTCGGGTCGAGGCTCGGCATCAGCCGCTGGGCCCGTTCAACGGGGTGATCGGCGCCCAGGTCAGCCGCAACGAATTCTCGGCACTGGGCGAAGAAGCCTTTGTGCCGCACACCGATACCGACGCTGGCGCACTGTTCATTCTGGAAGAGTTGCAAGCCACTGAGCGCTTGCTGTTCACCCTCGGCGGACGCCTCGAACACACCAGCGTCGACCCGGACGCCAAAGGCAATGAGCGCTTTGCCAATGCCGACCGCTCCAGCAGTTTCACCGCCGGCAGCCTGTCGTCCGGCGCGGTGTACACGCTGACGCCGATCTGGTCGGTCGCCGCGACATTGGGCTACACCGAACGCGCGCCGACGTTCTATGAGTTGTACGCCAACGGCGCTCACGTCGCGACCGGCACCTATGAAGTTGGCGATGCCGGACTGTCGAAAGAAAAAGCCGTGTCCAGCGACCTCGCACTGCGCTTCGACAACGGCACGCACAAGGGCAGTGTCGGTGTGTTTTACAGCCACTTCTCCAACTACATCGGCTTGCTCGGCACGGGCCGTACACTGAATGACGAAGGCGAAGAGGATGCTGGCGGGATTCCCGAATACACCTACTCGGGTGTGCGTGCACGTTTCAGTGGCATCGAGGCGCAGGATCGCTGGACGCTTGGCGAAAATGCCTACGGCAAATTTGCTTTGGAGCTGTCAGGCGATTACACCCGCGCCAAGAATCTCGACACCGGCCAGGACCTGCCGCGCATCGCGCCGCTGCGCTTGAACAGTGGTTTGCTGTGGGAACTGGATCGCTGGCAGGCGCGGATCGATATCGAACACGCCAGCTCGCAGCATCGTGTGCCAGACAACGAAAGCAGCACCGACGGCTACACCACGCTGGGCGCCAATGTGGGTTATCACTTTGATGTCGGCCAGAGCAAATGGCTGGCCTTCGTCAACGCCGAGAACCTGACCAACCAGACCGTGCGTTACGCCAGTTCGATCCTGCGTGATATTGCACCGGCAGAAGGGCGCAGCATTCAGGTCGGGTTGCGCACGACGTTCTGATAGCCCTTCGCCCCCCTGAAGGAGCTGCCGCAGCCTGCGGCAGCTCCTGCACGGGCATCAGCTTGATTGTGCGGTGTCATTCTCCGGCAGTGCATCCAGCGGATTTTCCTGCCCCGGCAACTCGGTGATCACACTGAAATCCGTGACCTCGACCGCGCCCAGTCCATAGCCGGCTCATACATTGTCGCAAACTGCTTTGATACCGCATTTAATTGTCTTTTTTAAACTTCTTATTTCGATTTCAGCTAATAACCTGTCAGTTATGACAGTAGCGCCCAAGATAATTGAGGCATAGCTTTTCAATCGCAGGCAACCGCCTTCAAACGGATCGGAGCGCATCGACATGCAAAATTCAAATAAATCAGAAAAGCAAATTTTCGACCTGATTAATGAAAATCACCATCAATATAAAGGAACGTTTAGTGCACACGTTGATGGAAGAGAGTTCATGGTCGCGAAGACAAACTTGCTTTTTCATACGGCAGATAAGGACTATTTCATTGTTGGGGCTGATGATTACAACCACAACGTCGTTACCTTCTGCGTTCCACAGGACTTGATAAAGGACGGCCCTCACCAGGTGAGATGGTACGAAGGTGGGCTGGTTTGGAGCGTTAGGATCTCAAACGTGTCTCACGTTATTAAACAAGGACTGGCAAATGTCACGTTCTTACGGACAGGCGAAAATCGATCCGGTGTTTCAGGTGACATCGATTTTGTTTTGCCTGATGGAAAGACAGTTACAGGTAAATTTGAAATTAAGCGTATTTAGTAAATGCCAAGGGACGGATCCAACCAATCCGTCCCCTCCCTGATTTCAACTCGATTGCATCGTTTCATCCTCCGGCAGCGCATCCAGCGGATCTTCCTGCCCCGGCAACTCGGTGATCACACTGAAATCCGTCACCTCGACCGCACCCAGTCCATAACCCAGCAAGTGGAACGAAAACGCCTTGCGCTGTTGCGGGTTGTCGAAGCTGAAATCCATTTCCAGCGGCTGATCCGCCGTGGCGACCATCTCGGTTGGCAGACCCAGTTGCACATCCTGTTCGAACTCCTTGGCCTTGAGCTGAATGTACGCCGCCTGCTGCGGGTCCACCGAGCGCACGGTCAGGCGCACGCGGGTGTGCGAGCCCTTGGGCATTTCCAGGTACTGCGCGCCGATCAGGTTGTCGGCCCAGTCATCGTTGATCTGTGCCTGCAGCGGGATGACGTTGTTGCTGCCGAACTGGTAACGCTGATTGAGCGGGGTGCGCAGCAGCGACAGGTCCAGCGCCATGGCCCGCGCGGCAATCTGCCGGGCCTGCTGGCTGCTTTCATTGCCCTTGAAGGTGGCCCGCTCGGCAATGAACCCGGCGCTTTCGTAGTAGCGGCAACGGCGCGGCATGTCGCACTCGGAGAAGATCCCCTGACCATTGTGGTAGCGCAGTTTGCCGTTGGTGTAGGACATGATTTCGCGCCCGCTGTCGTAGTCGCGAAACAGCGAGCGGCCGCTCAGCGTCGTCGGCACGGGCAAGTCGAAATAGTCGAGGATCGATGCGCTCAGATCGACATGACCGTAGACCCCGGCATTCAGTCGCGGCAGTTGCTCCTGTTCGGGGGCCAGCGTCAGGTTGAAGCCCCACGACGACGCCAGACGCACGCCGTCGATGCCGTGGGATTCGTCCGAGGTGATCACCACCAGCGTCTCCCTGAGCACACCCTGACGTTCGAGGCCGCTGAGGAACTGCTCCAGCGCATCGTCGAGGTAACCGACGGCAGCCTGCTTCGGCGTCTCGTAGCGAGCCAGATAGTCTTCCGGTGCGGAGTAGGGCTGGTGGGTGCCAACGGTCAGCAGGGTGAGCATCCACGGTTGCTTCTGCTTCTTCAGTTGGCCGACGTAATCCAGCGCGCCTTCGAAGAACGCCTTGTCATCCTTGCCCCACGGAAACTCCAGATAGTTGGCGTTAGAGAACCATTCCAGGCCGTGGGTCGCATCGAAACCGATGTGCGGCATGATCTTGTCTTTGGCCATGAAACGCAGACCGGCGCCTTGCAGGTAATGAGTGCTGAAGCCGCTCTGCCGCAGCTGCGCCGGCAGGCAGGCCTGATTGCGCTCCTGTTGGGTGAGCATTTCCACGCCTTTGGGCGTGCCGTTGTTGAGCTTGTCGTAATCGCCACAGAGCATGGCGTACAGGCCGCGAATGGTCTGGTGCGTATGCAGCACGTAATCCGGGGTGTTCATGCCGCGCTCGGCCCAGCGGCTGAGGTTGGGCATCAGGTCTTCCTGATAATGGCTGCCGATGGCCTCGCGATTGGCGCGGATGTACGCGCCGGGAATGCCTTCCAAGGCGATGATCAGCACGTTGCGCGCCTGCCCCGGCGCGGCCAGCAGTTTGTGGCCATTGAGATCCAGATCGGTCAGCCCGGCCATCTGTGGCGCGGCGGGTTCGACGTCACCGTCCAGCCATTCCTCGGCCTGCAACTGCAGATCGGCGACTTGCGAGGCAAGCAACTGATGCGGCAGGTTGTACAGGCGCCACGGATCTTCCTCGCTCGGCCACTGGTTTTGCACGCCCCAGTGCGCAGCGAACAGCAGCGCCGGTGCGGCCCACACGGCACGGGGCAGGGCAGCAGCGGGTTGCGCGCGATTGGCGAAACGCGTCAGCAACCAGAGCAGCAGCGCCAGCAACAGGGCCACGCCCAGCGCCGGATGGGCAAAGCCGCCACCGGTGGAGTTTTCCACGAACTGCGGGTCAATCAGGTAATGCAGGTCGGCAGGATTCGGCAGCCGGCCGACAGCGCTGACCAGCTCCGCCGTCGCCACCGCCAGCAACCCCCAGAACAGCAGCAACGGCAACGCCAGCCACCACGCACGGCGATGCAGCAACAGCACCAGCAAACTGCCAATCGCCAGGTCGGACAAATAGCCCAGCGGCGACGACCAGCCCAATGCCGCGCGCAGGCACACCGGTACAATCAGTACCAGCAGAATCAGGGAAAACAGGCGGGCATGCGGTTGCCGCAACCAACGCAAAAGAACGCTCACAAACACAGACCTTCCAGCCATCAAACCGTCATAAAAGTGTGCGCGATGATACCAAGGGTGGGCTGCGTGATCGCCCTTTTAAACGCGTGGCTGATCTGCTCGCACAGACACGGCGCAGGGCTTGAGGCCGTGACCAGCGCTGGTGTCAGCCCGCTAGTGACTGACGCACAACGTGTAACCGATGGCAGATTTATTGTTTCAGGCTGTTTAAATCAGCGCATGACGGCCCATGCGAGCGTGCTATGGATATTCGATAACGGTATTTAATTTCTGTTTTTTATAGCGATAGAGTTCGGCCTTTCAGCCAAATCCACCCTGCTGCGAGGTTGTCATGGCCACACCGTTCAAACGTTCTGCGCTGACCCTGTTGGCCGCATCTCTGGCGAGCAGCATGCTGTTCAGCAGCGGTGCGCAGGCCGAAGGCAAGATCAGCATCGCCCAGCAATTCGGCATCGGTTATCTGATTCTCGATGTGGTTCGTGATCAGCAACTGATCGAAAAACACGGCAAGGCGCAGGGGCTGGAGATCAAGGTCGACTGGAACAGCATTTCCGGCGCCACTGCCATGAACGAAGCACTGCTCACCGGTGCGCTGGACGTGGTCTCCGCCGGGGTGCCGCCGATGCTTACCGTGTGGGATCGCACCCGCGGCAAACAGAACGTCAAGGCCATTGCCTCGCTCGGCTCGATGCCCAATTACCTGCTGACCAACAACCCGAATATCAAGACCCTGAAGGACTTCAGCGACAAGGATCGCATCGCCGTACCCGCAGCGGGCGTGGGGTTCCAGTCGCGGACCCTGCAGATCGAAACGGCCAGGGAATTCGGCAATGACCAGTACAAGAAATTTGACGACATCTCGGTCAGCCTGCCGCATCCGGACGCCACGGCGGCGCTGATTGCCGGCGGTTCGGAAATCAACGCGCATTTCTCCAGCCCGCCGTTCCAGTATCAGGCGCTGCAAAACCCCAACGTACACAAAGTGCTGAGTTCCTACGACGTGCTCGGCGGTCAGGCCACCTTCAACGTGCTCTACACCACGGAAAAATTCCACGACGACAATCCCAGGACCTACAAGGCGTTCTACGATGCGCTGGTCGAAGCGGAAAAAATCATCAAGGCCGACAAACCCGCCGCCGCCCAGGCGTACATCCGCGTCGAACAGTCGAAGCTGCCGCTGGCGCTGGTCGAGAAGATCGTCACCGATCCGGAAATCGACTTCACGGTGGTGCCGCAGCGCACGTTTATCTATGCCGAAAAACTGCAGGAACTGGGCGTGCTGAAGAACAAGGCCGGCACCTGGAAGGATTACTTCTTTGAAGAGGCGCATGGTGGCGCGGGGAGTTGATGCATAAAAACAGCCGCCGAGCGGCGGCTGCCGGAGTTGAGTGATCAGGACTGCAAGGCTTCCATCAACACCTGCACCAGTTGGCCACCCTCAGGGGTTGCCCAACTGCCGGCCAGTTCGGCGATCAACTGATTGGTCGTGGTCAGGGTCACCCCCCCTTTGTCCATGCGGCGCAAGGCGATATCGTCGGCCATGACGCTCGGCGATCCGCCGCCATCGGCAACCACCTGCACTTCATAACCGTCGCGCACCAGACTCAACGCCGGGTATACCGTGCAGACGTCGTTGGTGACCCCGGCAATAATCAGCTTCTTGCGTCCGGTCGCCTTGACGGCGCCGGCAAAGTTTTCATCATCCATGGCGTTGACGATGCCAAGGCGTTTGACTCGTGCGGCGAACTCGGCAGGCAGGATCGTCTCAAGTTCGCTGAGCAATGGACCCTGAGCGTATTCCTCCATACTCGACGTCAGCACCACCGGCAGTTTGAGAATGCTTGCGGTTCTGGCGAGCATCAGGGCATTGCGTTTGAGTTCTTCGAACGGAATGGATTTCACCCAGCCCATGGTGCCCACCTGATGGTCGATCAACAGCAGGGCAGCATTATTGGCACTGAATTTCTCGTAACTCATGGTATCTCTCCTGGCAGATGTTACGGGGCACGGCGCCCCGGTCGATGGAACGGTTCAACGGGGTTACAGAGTTCCGAACTCACCGCGCTGATAGGCCGCAACCGCCCGGCTCAGCGCGTCTGACGAGGCAAGTGCCAGCGGCCCCTGCCAATACACCGGTTGATGCAATGGCACACCACGAAACACCACGGCGTGGGCGGGCGCATCTGTAGCCCGCAGGGTGATGCTGTGCGCTTCGCCGATGACCAGGCTCACGGGTACCTGCGCGTTGTCGATGGTGAAACGCTGGTCGTCGATCCAGATGTCGCCGTCGATTGGCATGACGAACGCCGACTCGCCGCTGGCAACGGGAATCCGCACTTCGTGCCTCGGCTTGATGCTGATATCGAGCAGGCTTACGTCGGTCGGCAGATCCAGCGGCGAGCGGGTGTCGAGAAAGGCACCCAGTGGCACCCGGATTTTGGCCCCCGGCAAACGCAAGACCGGCACGTCTTCAGGGGCAAGACTGAGGGCAAAAGGCGCAGCCTCCTGAAATGCGAGCGGCAAATTGATGAAAATTTGCAGCATGTGTACGGTCTTGCCGCTTTCGTTCGGGACCTCTTCGTGAACGATGCCTTTGCCGGCGGCTGTCCAGTGCAGGCCGCCCGGTCGAATCAAGTTGCGGTTGCCCAGCGAATCACGGTTGTCGATTGCGGTTTGCGAGTCGGCAAACAGATACGACACCGCGCTGAACCCTGCGTGTGGGTGGGGCGCAAACGTCGGCCCGCTGATCCACGCATGGTCTACGGCAAGAAACGGGTCGATGCTGACATTCGGCTGCCCGCCGTGCAGAGAAAAGGCACGGAAATGGCTGCCGTGACGCATGGACTTCAAGGAGGCGCGGGCGGACATGGCAGACTCCTTACACTTGGCTCAATGTCGGATAGTCGATATAGCCCTTGGCGCCCGGGGTGTAGAACGTGTCTTTGTCCGGTGCATTGAGTTCGGCACCGAGACGCAGACGCTCGGGCAGATCCGGGTTGGCAAGGAACGCACTGCCGAACACCACAGCATCCGCTTGTGCGTTTTCGATCAACGCCTGGGCGGCGGCTTGATCGAGTCCTCCACCGATCAAGTAGCGACCATCGAAGAGTGGCCGCAGCAACGCGTGATAGTCGGTCTTGGCGCCAAACAAGGCGACGTGCAAATAAGCAAGGTCGAGACTGTGCAGGTGCTCGACCAGATAGGTGTACGTTGCTTGTGGGTCGGCATCGATGATGTCGTTGAAATTCATCTCGGGGGAGATTTTCAAGCCCACGCGATCACTGCCAATTTCCGTGGCAACTGCCGCCAGCACTTCGAGGAGGAACCGCGCGCGGTTTTCCACCGAGCCGCCATATTCATCGCTGCGCTGGTTGCTGCCAGAGGAGAGAAACTGCTCTGGCAGATACCCGGAGGCCCCATGCACTTCAACACCATCGAAACCGGCCTCAATCGCCCGGCGAGCTGCCTGACGGTAGCCTTCAACCACTGCGGCAATTTCGACCACGCTCAGTGCATGCGGCGTGACGAAGTCTTGCAGGCCATTCGAGGTCCAGGTCTGACCAGCCGGTTTGATCGCCGACGGTGCCAGGGGCAGGGCGCCGCGGGGTTGCAGCGACGGATGGGAGATTCGTCCGCTGTGCATCAATTGCATGAAAATTCGGCCGCCTTGAGCATGCACCGCGTCGGTGACTTGTTTCCAGGCGCTGACCTGTTCGTCGGTCTCGATCCCGGGAGTACGCACATAGCCTTTACCCGTCCCCTGGGGATACACGCCTTCACTGATGATCAGGCCGGCGCCGGCGCGCTGCGTGTAATAAGTGGCGACCAGATCACTGGGTACACCGTCGTCATCTGCACGGGATCGAGTCATCGGTGCCATCACCAGACGGTTCTCAAGTACAACGCGACCCATCTGGACGGGCGTGAATAGCGAACTCATTTTGCTGCTCCTCGGTAATTGATGTGGCTATCATTAATCAATCCGTTTTCGGGATAAATCCGCTAAAGATGAAATGACTATTCCACTCATGGAGCAATTTCCGTGGAGCTTTTGAACGATATGGCGCTGTTTGTGGAGGTAGTGAAGGTGCGCAGCTTTCGTCGCGCGGCCGAGGCACTGGGCATGCCCAATTCGACTCTGTCGCGGCGCATCAGCGGCCTTGAAAAGGCCATTGGCCTGCGTTTGCTACATCGCACCACGCGCAAGCTTGAACTGACTGAAGCCGGGCAGCTGTACTTTGACCGCTGCAAGCGGATCGTCGAGGAGGCGCGCCTGGCGCACGAGCAACTGGGTGAAATGCTGGCGCAGCCCAGTGGACTGTTGCGCGTGTCGATGCCGGTGGATTTCGCTAACGTTTATCTGGCACCGCTGATCGCCGAATTTGCCGGGAATTACCCGGGCATCAGCTTCGATTTCGACCTTACGCCACGCCAGGTGGATCTGGTCAGCGAGCCGGTGGATGTCGTGATCCGCATGGGTGAGCCGGCGACGTCCAATCTGATCGCCCGCAAGCTCACCACGTTACGACGCGGGTTGTATGCATCACCGGGGTATCTGCAGCGTTTTGGTACGCCGCGGCAACCGAGTGATCTGGTGAAGCACGAGTGCTTGCGTTTGCGCACGCCAAGGCCGGACAACTGGATCCTGTCTACGGCCGGAGAGACGATTGAAGTCGAAATCGCCGGACGCTTTCAGCTCAACAGTGTCGGCATGCTCAGGCGCCTGGCCATGCTTGATCAGGGAATCGCCGTGTTGGCCGAAGGCATTGCCGCCGAAGATCTGGCCAGCGGCGCGTTATGCCGGGTGTTGCCAAAGTGGCAGTCCAGTTCAATTGCGGTATACGCACTGACGGAAACCCGCTTGTTGCCGGCCAAGACCCAGCGTTTCATCGAGTTTTTGCGTGAGCGGCTGGTGGATGCCTGAGGATGTTGTCGGCGCCAACCTGAAGCTGTTCACCTGGAAAACCGTACTGATCACCCTTGGGCTGTGGACAGTGGTCAACCTGATCACTGGTTGGCTGGGGTTCTTTGCGGCGGCCGGTTATCTCGGTTATCGCTGGAGTCAGGTGTTGAAGCGCAAGCAGCAGTTGGCTGCGGCGCCCGTGGAGAAAACTGCGGCGGCACCGCGCTCGGGGATGTCGAGAGAAAGTGTGCGCAACGCACTGGCTCGCAAACGCGGCTGACTTGCGCAATAAAAAGGGGCGACCTGATCATCAATCAGGCCGCCCCTTTTTATTGCCGCGCAGTCAGATCAATGCATCTTGCTGTGATCGTGACCTTCCATGTGCGTCAGCGCACGGACTTCGGCTTTGACTTCGACGGTTTCCTTCTCGCCCTTGGCGTTTTCCACGGTCAGGGTCAGCGGCACGCTTTCGCCTTCCTTGAGCTGAGCGGTCAGGCCCATCAGCATCACGTGGTAGCCGTTCGGGTCGAGGCTGACCGCTTTGCCGGCCGGCAGGTCGACCGATTTGACCGGGCCCATGCTCATCACGTCGTTCTTCATGGTCATTTCGTGGATCTGTACATCTTTGGCCACTGGCGAGGCCACGCTCAGCAGTTTGCTGTCGCTGTCGGCGGTGACGGTCATGAACGCGCCGCTGGCCGATTGGGTCGGCACGGTCGCACGCACCCAGGCGTCGTCGACCTTGGTCTGAGCGCTGGCCTGAAACGCCAGGCCCAGCAGGGACAGGGCGAAAACGGCGCGTTTGATGTTGTTCAAAACGGGGTGCATCAGCAGACCTCCATAACGGTGAGCAAATCTTCCGTGCACTCTTGTGCCGAAAGCGATACAGACAGACCCAGGCGCAACTGGCCGCGCGAGTCGTAGACGTAACTGGTGGACGTGTGGGAGATCGTGTAGGTATCGCCCGCCGGGACCTTCTCGTAGAACACGTCGAATTCCTTGGCCGTGGCCTTGGTTTCCTCGACGGTGCCGTACAGCGCGACGAAGCTCGGGTCGAAGGCTTTGACGTAGCTGTCGAGGATCTGCGGAGTGTCGCGTTCCGGGTCGAGGGTGATGAAGATCACCTGCAGACGGTCGCCGTCCTTGCCCATCAGTTTCTTGATTTGCGCGGCGCGGGCGAGGGTGGTCGGGCACACGGCCGGGCATTGGGTGAAGCCGAAGAAGATCATCGGCATCATGCCGCGAAAGCTCGACAGCGTCATGGTTTCGCCGTCGGTGTTCTTCAGCTTGAAGGTGCGCCCGAGGATCTTGTCGCTCAGGTCCTTGCCGTACTTGTACGACAGTTGGCCACGGGTGTCGCAGCCGGCGAGCAGGCCCAGGCCCAGCACGCCCATTCCCGCAAGCACCTTGCGGCGAGTCAACAAAGCCGTCATCTAATACCGCCTTTTGCAGCCCGTCAGTCGGCAGGACTGGCGGGGGGTTAACCGTAAAAGCGGCGCATGATACCAAACTGACGGCAGACGCCGGCCACGGATCGCTGCGTGGCGCAGGATCGGGCGACAAAAGGTGTAAGAAAAAGTGACGGGGGGCTAATTAAAACTCGCCTCATCGGCCCGCCAGCCGCCGCCCAGCACGATGTACAGGTTGACCTCGGCGACCAGTTGCGCGAGCCGATCGGTGATCAGCCCCTGCTGTGAACTGAACAGCGAACGCTGTGCATCGAGAAACGTCAGGCTGCTGTCGACGCCATTCTGATACCGATGCTGCGCCAGGTTGTAGTAGTCCTGAGTGGCCTGCACCAGATCGCGTTGCGCCTGCAATTGCTGCTGATAAGTGCTGCGCGCCGCCAGGCCATTGGCGACTTCCTGAAATGCGGTCTGAATCGATTTCTCGTATTCGGCGACTGCGACGTCTTTCTGCAATTTCGAATAATCCAGGCTCGCGCGCAGGCTGCCGGCGTTGAAAATCGGCAGGTTGATTTGCGGCTGGAACGTCCAGGCGCCGGAGCCGGCGCTGAACAGCCCGGACAGATCGCGGCTGGAGGTGCCGGCACTGGCGGTCAGGCTGACACTGGGGAAAAACGCCGCGCGCGCCGCGCCGATATTGGCGTTGGCCGCCTTCAGTTGGTACTCGGCCTGGAGAATGTCCGGGCGCCGTTGCAGCAGATCCGACGGCAACCCCGCCGGCAGTTGCCGGATCAGATCGCTGGCCAGTGGTTGCGCCGGCAGTTGCTCGGGGACTGGCGCGCCGACCAACAGCGTCAGGCTGTTGAGATCCTGCGCCACCTGGCGTTTGTAGCGCGCCAGATTGGCTCGCGAACTGTCGACGCTGGTCTTGGCCTGCGCCTGTTCCAGCGCCGAAGACTTGCCGGCGTCACGGTTGCGCGTGGTCAGGCGCAGGCTCTGTTCATCGGCGGCGAGGGTCTGGCGCGTCAGTTCGAGCAACTCCTGATCGGCGCGCCAGGTCAGGTAGGCATTGGCGACGTTGGCCACCAGACTCAGCTCGGCACTGCGCCGCGCCTGCTCGGTCGCCAGCCAGGTTTGCAGCGCCTGCTCGCTGAGGCTGCGCACCCGGCCGAAAAAATCCAGCTCATAGGCACTGACGCCGAGATTCGCCGCATAGGTCGAATTGATCATGGCTTTGCTGCGGGTCACGCTGGGCGGCAGGCGTTGGCGCGACTCGCTGGCATTGGCCGACACTGCCGGCAGCAGATCGGCGCGCTGGATCCGGTACTGCGCCTGGAACGCCTCGACGTTCAGCGCCGCCACGCGCAGGTCGCGATTGTTCAGCAGTGCGCTTTCAATCAGCTGTTGCAGCGCCGGGTCGTTGAACAGCGTGCGCCAGTCTTCAGAGCGCGCTGCGGCGGTTGTCTGTGTCGGGTAAATCGCGCCTTGCGGGTACTGCGCCGCGCTCGGTGAGGCCGGACGCTGGTACTCGGGAATCAACGAACAACCGGCCAACAGGACGGCGAGGGACAGCAGGGACATGCGCAACATCGAACGCTCTCATGCAGAAAAAATACGTGCCGGGGACTCAGTCTCCATACACCCTCGCGAACACCGTTGAAGCCTGACTTCGCCGTTACGCCCCCGCCATCCAGCGCGCCAGGCCATGCCGTCCGCTGACGCCCAGTTTGGCGGTGGCACGCTTGAGGTAGGTCTCGACCGAACTGCTCTTGACCCGCAGCTGCTCGGCCAGTTGCGGCACAGTGCCGCCGGTCAGCAGCCCGAGGCAGACTTCCTTTTCCCGGGCCGAGAGGACAATGGCGCCCAGCGCCAGGCGCTCGTCGAACACCTGCTGCAACGGCGCCTGCTCCAGATCGGCCAGGGGCAGGCGCGGTTGTTTGGCGACGATCTGTCGACTGAGTTGCGCGTGCCGTTCAATCAGCGGCAACAGGGTGTCGGACAGGCTTTTGAGAAACGACAGCTCCGGCAGGGAAAACACCCGTTGCGTATGCGGTCGGTAGAACGAGATGACACAACGGCGGTTGGAGGTGCGCGACACCAGATTGCACTGGTGCACGCTGTGCTGCGGATGGCGGGGCTGGAGTGAGGCTTTGAGTTGAATCAGCAGGGAATCATTCATCTCGATCATCTTCTGCAATAGCGGATGATCGTCCGGACTCGTCAACGGGTCTGGCGGCGGAAAGGTCTGCGGCAGGCCAGCGCTGCCCAGCGCCTTGATCTCGACCACGCTGGCCTGGCGTTCGTCCAGCGTCCACTCGCTGAGATCGACGCGATTGACCGGCACCAGGGTGTCGACCAACTGGAACAGGTTATTGGCGAAATGATCATCGCCGGTGCTGGCAATCAGTTCCCCCAGTTGCCAGTAAAAGTGCGGGTTTTCCATGTTGCGAATGCTGCCGGTCAGATTCATATCCTTGTCATCCCTGGTTCCGAGTCATCACCGAGTCGTCCGCTGTTGATGCAAAAGCCGCCCACGCAATCGTCTCTCCTTGAAACTGATCTGGGGCGGGATTTAAGCCTATGGATTTGTCCTACGTCTGTAGGGGAAAACAGGGACACAAAGTGCCATCATTTCTGAAAATTGGCGCCGGCCTTCTGACGGTTCCTGGTACAGCGGTCGCGCTTTGCGTGACTGTTCGGTCACGGCAAAGGCTTGAAAACCGGGGCAGTTACCTTTTCATATGCTGACTGCGCTGGTCGATGGCGGCGTCAGCGTGTGGCATTTTTCCTACAAGAATTTCAGTATTTCCTCTCCGAACTTTTAGTGTGTTCCCACCCAATAAGGCTGTTCAAGCGCGGACTGGCCGGCGCGTGGGACGAGGTTGTCCGGGTTTCAGGTGTCATGTCGGCCTCGGGGCCGATGCTTGAATAGGCGCAAAATCACCTGAGAAGGATCTTATGCCGCCTATTTCCGCCCCTGCGGTGGCCACGCCGTCCGCATCGCTCCAGACGTATCCGCTGACCGCTGCGCAGCTGGATATCTGGCTGGATCAGCTGAGTCGCGGTGATTCGCCGCTGTACAACATCGGCGGCTACATGGACCTCAGTGGCCCGCTGGAGCCGGCCCGGATGCAGGCCGCGCTGGAAACGCTGGTGGCCCGGCATGACGCAATGCGCACGGTGCTGTTGCCCGGCGCCGGTGCAACAGGCTTGCCGCTGCAGCAGTTTGCCCGGTCAGTCGCGGTGCCGATGCCGATCCACGATGTGTCGACGCACGGCGAGCCTGAATCGGCGGCGCGGCGATTGGTTCAGGCGCGCATCGATCAACCCTTCGTGCTGGACGGCGGCTGCCTGTTCCGCTTTCAGTTGATCCACCTCGATGACCAGCGACATTGGTTAGCCGTGCAGGCTCATCACTTGATCTTCGATGGCTGGAGCTTTGGCGAAATGTTCAAGTCGCTGGACGAGATCTATAACGCGCTGGCGCACGGCCAACCGGCACCAGTCGCGGCGCCGTCGTACATCGACTTCATCGAAGACAATGCGCGCTACCAAGCGTCGCCGCGTTATGCGCAGGATCGCGCCTACTGGCTGGACAAGTACCGACAATTGCCCGAGCCGCTGTTGCTGCCACGGCATCAGCAGAGTCTGGCCGGTCAGACCGCGCAGACGCAGGTCTACGCGCAGCCCTTGCCGGCGTTGCTGCATGAGCGCATGCAGCAGGTGGCCCGAGCGTTCGGCGCGTCGGCGTTCCATGTGTTGCTGGCGGCGCTGCATGTTTACTTCAGCCGTACCGCGCAGCGTGACGAATGGGTAGTTGGATTGCCGATTCTCAACCGCTCGGGTGCGCGCTTCAAATCCACCCTCGGGCTGTTCGCCCAGGTCAGCGCGGTGCGCATGGGTTTCGGTCGCGAATCTACCTTCGCTGAACTGGTGCGCGCGATCCGTGATGAGCTGCGCAAGGATTTCCGCCATCAGCGCTTCCCCGTGAGTGAAATGAACCGCGCCCTGGGTTTGCTGCGCGAAGAGCGCTCGCAGCTGTTCGAGGTCACGGTTTCCTACGAACAGGGCACTCATGATTATCGCTACGGCGAGGCATCGGGACGGATCATCAAGGCCTCGAACGTCGAGGAGGCCACGCCGCTGGCGGTGCACCTGCTGAGCAGTCTTGCCAACGACGATGCGCGCCTGTACCTGATCTACAGCGAGGCATATTTCAGCGCCGATCAAGTCAAGGCCCTGGCGGAACGCTGGTTGTTGATTCTGGAGCAGGGGCTGGAGGCGGTGAACCTGCCGGTGGCGGATTTCGACCTGAGCACGCCCGAGGAAACCGCGCTGCTGCAACAGTGGAATGCCACGCGGGTGGACTACCCGGCTCCGACCCCCCTTGCGCAGCGTATCGAAGCGCAGGCAATGCTGCGGCCGCAGGCACTGGCGGCGATTGCTCAAGGGCAATGCCTGAGCTATATCGAACTCAATCAACGTGCCAATGCGCTCGCTCATCATCTGCTCGACCTCGGTGTGCGCCCGGATGACCGGGTGGCGATCATCGCCCGTCGCGGGCTCGACACACTGGTCGGGTTGTTGGCGATTCTCAAGGCTGGCGCCGCTTATGTTCCGCTGGATCCGGCGCATCCGGCCGAGCGCCTGAGCTATCTGCTGGAGGACAGCGCGCCCATCGCGGTGCTGACCCAGCGTGTGCTGCGCGAGCATTTGCCGGCGCTGTCGGTGCCGGTGATCGAGCTGGATCAGCCGACCTGGCCCGTCGAACATGTCGGCGCGCCGAAGATGCCGGGGCTGACCCCGGCCAACCTCGCTTATGTGATTTACACCTCTGGTTCCACCGGCCTGCCCAAGGGGGTGATGGTCGAGCATCGCACCCTGTGCAATCTGGTCGATTGGCACGCTGACGTTTTCGACCTGCGCGCCGGCAGCCATACCTCAAGCCTGGCCGGCTTCGGTTTCGACGCGATGGCCTGGGAAGTCTGGCCGGCGCTGTGCGTGGGCGCGACCCTGCACCTGGCGCCGGTCAGCGAGGGTGGCGAAGACATCGATGCGCTGCTCGACTGGTGGTGTGCGCAGCCGCTGGAGGTGAGCTTTTTGCCGACCCCCATCGCCGAATACGCGTTCAGCCGCCAACTCGCTCACCCGACGTTGCGCACGCTGCTGATCGGTGGCGATCGCCTGCGCCAGTTCCCGCGTCAACAATCCTTCGAAGTGATCAACAACTACGGGCCGACCGAAGCCACCGTGGTGGCGACCTCGGGTCGCATCGACGCCGGGCAGTCGCTGCACATCGGCAAACCGGTGAGCAATGCCACGGTGTATCTGCTGGATGAACAGCAGCAACCGGTGCCGCTGGGCGTGAGCGGCGAGTTGTACATCGGCGGGGCCGGCGTGGCTCGCGGTTATTTGAACCGCGCCGACCTGAGCGCCGAGCGCTTCCTGCGCGATCCGTTCAGCGCTGAACCGGGGGCGCGCATGTATCGCACTGGCGATCTCGCACGCTGGCGCGCCGATGGCAATCTGGAATACCTGGGGCGCAATGACGATCAGGTGAAAATCCGTGGCGTGCGCATCGAACCGGGGGAAATCGAGAGCGCACTCACCAGCCATCCAGCGGTGCGCGAAGCGGTGGTGCTGGTGCGCGACGGACAATTGTTGGCGTGGTTCACCGAGCGGGCGCCGTTGAACATCAATGAACTGCACGCACACCTGAAAACCCGCCTGAGCAGCGCCATGCTGCCGAACGCCTACGTGCGTCTGCCGGCGCTGCCGCTGACCGCCAACGGCAAGGTCGATCGCAAGGCGCTGCCCGCGCCCGAGGCAGGAGATTTGATCCGCCGCGAATACGAGGCACCGCAAGGCGAGGTCGAAATCGCCCTGGCGCAGATCTGGGCCGAAGTCCTGCAAGTGGAGCGGGTCGGGCGTCACGATCACTTCTTCGAACTGGGCGGGCACTCGTTGCTGGCGGTGATGCTGATCGAACGCATGCGTCAGCTCGATCTGAGCAGCGACGTGCGCGTGCTGTTCAGCCAGCCGACGCTCGCTGCACTGGCCGCTTCGGTCGGCAGCGGTCGGGAAATCGAAGTGCCGGCCAACCGCATCGCCGCCGATTGCACGCACATCACGCCGGCGATGTTGCCGCTGGTACAACTGCAGCAGATGGACATCGAGCGGATCGTCGCCAGCGTTCCGGGGGGCGCCGCCAATGTGCAGGACATCTACCCGCTGGCACCGTTGCAGGAGGGGATTCTCTACCACCACATCACCGCTGAGCAGGGCGATCCGTACCTGCTGCAGTCGCAACTGGCGTTCGACAGTCTTGAGCGCGTCGAGGCCTTTGCTGCGGCGCTGCGCGAGGTCATGGCGCGCCACGACATTCTGCGTACTTCGGTGCTCTGGGAAGGCCTGACCACCCCGGTGCAAGTGGTGTGGCGTGAAGCGATTGTGCCGTTGCAGGAGGTCGAGCTTGATCCGCGTGACGGGCCGGTCCTTGAACAGTTGCACGCGCGTTTCAACGCCCGGCGTTATCGCCTCGACGTCAGTCAGGCGCCGTTGCTGCGTCTGGTGTATGCCCGTGATCCGGCTATGGAGCGAGTGGTGGGGATTCTGCTGTTCCATCATCTGGCCATGGACCACATCGCCCTTGAAGTGATGCGCGGCGAGCTGCAGGCCAGCCTGTGCGGACACACTGTGGCGCTGGCGCCGCCAGTGCCGTATCGCAATTACGTGGCGCAGGCGCGGCTGGGCGTCAGCGAGCAGGAACACGAGGCGTTTTTCCGAGCGCAACTGGCGGACATAGACGAGCCGACCCTGCCATTCGGGCTGATGGAAGTGCAGGGCGACGGACGCGGCATTGACGAAGCGCAGCAGACCCTGCCGGCTGACGTCTATCAACGCTTGCGCACCCAGGCGCGCCAGGCGGGGGTCAGCGTGGCGAGCCTGGTCCATCTGGCGTGGGCGCGGGTGCTGGCGGCGACGTCCGGCCAGCAGCGTGTGGTGTTCGGCACGGTACTGATGGGGCGCATGCAAGGCGGCGAGGGCGCTGACCGCGCTTTGGGCGTGTTCATCAACAGTTTGCCGTTGCGCATCGATGTCGATGCCGGGGTGCTGGACGCCGTGCGCGCCACCCACGCGCGACTGACCGCGCTGCTCGGGCATGAGCACGCGTCGCTGGCACTGGCCCAGCGCTGCAGTGGCGTCGCTTCGCCGTCGCCGTTGTTCAGCGCGCTGCTCAACTACCGGCACAGTGACGAAACCGAACTGCTGGAGCCGTCGCGGCAAGCCTGGCAAGGCATTGAAACCCTGGCCAACGAAGAGCGCACCAACTATCCGCTGACCATGAGCGTGGATGATTACGGCAACGGCTTGCGCCTCACCGGCAGGGCCGTGGCGCAGATTGGCGCGCAACGGATTTGCGGCTACATGCAAACCGCGTTGCACGGTTTGCTGCAGGCCCTGGAACAGACACCGCAGCAGCCGTTGAACCGCTTGCCGATCCTGCAAGCCGAAGAGCTGCAACGCGTGCTGATCACGTTCAATGCCACTGAGGTCGATTGTCCGCTGGATCAGCCGTTGCACGTGTTGTTCGAAGCAAAGGTGCGGCGTAAGCCAGACGCCATCGCGCTGCAATCCGCGCAGGGAACCCTGACTTACCTCGAGCTCAATCAGCGCGCCAATCGTCTGGCCCATCACCTGCGCGAACTCGGTGTGCAACCGGATGCGCGGGTGGCAATCTGTGTCGAGCGCGGGCTGGATCTGGTGGTCGGTCTGCTGGGGATTCTCAAGGCCGGCGGCGCTTATGTGCCGCTGGATCCGGACTATCCGCTGGAGCGCCTGAACTACATGTTGCAGGACAGCGCGCCTGTCGCACTGTTGGTGCATGGCCCCACACGGCAATTGCTGGGTGAGCCGGGTGTGACGATGATCAATCTGGATCACGGCAGTTGGGAGCAGCAGCCGTCAGACAACCCTCAACTGCCGGGTCTGAATGCTTCGAACCTCGCTTACATGATCTACACCTCGGGTTCTACCGGGCTGCCGAAGGGCGTGATGATCGAGCACCGCAGTGCCTGCAACATGGTGCATTGGGGTTCGCAGATTTCGCCGCCGACCGAGCACGGCGCGCTGCTGCAAAAAGCGCCGTTCAGCTTCGACAGTTCGGTGTGGGAGATCTTCTGGCCGCTGTGTTCCGGCATGCGCCTGGTATTGGCGCGACCGGACGGCAACCGCGATTCGGCGTATGTGGTGCAGACCATTCGTGAGCAGCAGGTGACGGTGGTCAAGTTCGTCCCGGCGCTGTTGCAGCAGTTCATTGAACAGGACGGTGTCGAGCAATGCACCAGCCTGACCGATGTGCTTAACGGTGGCGGCGAACTCAGTGCCGCGCTGGCGCGTCAGGTGCGCGATCGCCTGCCGTGGGTGCGGTTGCATAACGTTTATGGCCCGACTGAAACCACCGTGGACAGCACGGGCTGGACGCTGGAACCTGACATGCCGGTGCCGGACAACGTGGTGCCGATCGGCACAGCACTGAGCAATACCCGGCTGTACGTGCTCGATGGGTACGGTCAACCCGTGCCGCAAGGCGTCAGCGGTGAGTTGCATATCGGAGGCGTCGGTGTGGCGCGCGGTTATCACGGGCTGCCGGAGATGCAGGCCGAGCGCTTCATCGACAGCCCGTTTGTGCCGGGGGATCGGCTGTACCGCACCGGGGATCTGGCGCGCTACAACCACGCTGGCGAGCTGGAATTCCTTGGTCGCAACGACTTCCAGATCAAGCTGCGTGGCTTGCGTCTGGAGCCGGGGGAAATCGAGGCGCGGTTGATCGAGCATCCGGCAATTCGCGAGGCGGTGGTGATGGTCCGTGATGAGCGTCTGGTGGCCTGGTACACCGTGCGCGCCGGCATCGACGCGCCATCGTTGGAAACCTTGCGCGGCCATGTGCTGGAGCGTTTGCCCGAGTACATGGTGCCCGGTGCGTTCGTAGTGCTCGACGCTTTGCCGCTGACGCCGAACGACAAGATCGACCGCAAAGCCCTGCCGGAGCCGGGGGCAGATGCAGTCATCAATCGCCCATACGTGGCGCCACAGGGTGAAGTCGAAACCGCGCTGGCGCAGATCTGGGGCGAGGTGCTTGGCGTCGAACAGGTCGGACGGCACGACAACTTCTTTGAACTCGGTGGGCATTCGTTGCTGGCGGTGAGTCTGGTGGCGCGCATGCGCCAGAGCGGTTTGCACACCGACGCCCGGGCGCTGTTCAGCCAGCCGACCCTGGCGGCGCTGGCGCTGAGCACCACACCCGAGGCGCAGCAAGTGGTGATCCCGCAAACCACCATCCCGAGCCTCACCCGCAAACGGCGGCTCTGAACTCTGCGTCTGACACCGAACCTGTGGCGAGGGAGCTTGCTCCCGCTGGGGCGCAACGCGTCCCCCGGCTCCTGATGCAAACCATCGGGGCCTGCTACGCAGTCCAGCGGGAGCAAGCTCCCTCGCCACAGGTATGCGGTTGCTCAGCCGCAGGGAGGCCGGCTTGTCCCCGCTTCCCATGTCAGCCCCGCAAGCCCCGATGTTTTAGTTTTTCCAGGCTGCGCGCAGCAGGCACGGACTCGCGGCTGCGCGCTCCTTTTTCTCGTATTTACAGCAGGTTATCCCATGCATTTCAGCGAACTGATGGCTGTTCTTTCCACCCATGCGATCCGCCTTCAACAGGAAGATGAAGACCTGGTCATTCTGGGCAGCGACGACGCCCTGGACGATGCGTTGTGGGACAGCCTCAGCGAACACAAGGCGCAACTGCTGGAACTGGTCGCGCAGCACGGTGGCGACTGGTTGAGCCCGGCGTTTCGCATCACCCCGGACATGCTGCCGCTGGTGACGCTGGATCAGCCGACCATCGACCGGCTGGTGGCCAATGTGCCCGGCGGTGCCGCCAACCTGCAGGACATTTACCCGCTGGCGCCGCTGCAGGAAGGCATGCTCTACCTGCACCTGTCGGCACCCGCCGGCGATCCTTACGTGTCACAAGCACGGTTCGCCTTCGACAGCCGCGAACGGCTGGAGGCCTTCGCTGAAGCGTTGCAGTGGATGATCGAACGCCACGACATTCTGCGCACTTCCTTCGTCTGGGAGCGTCTGGACGAACCGTTGCAAGTGGTGCAGCGGCAGGCTCGTCTGCACTGCGAGGAAATCGCCCTCGACCCGGGCGCGGATGTACTGGCGCAACTGCTGGAGCGCCACGACCCGCGGTTCTTCCGCCTCGACATCCGGCAGGCGCCGCTGCTGCGTCTGGTGTACGCCATGGATCCGGCCAATGGGCGCGTGGTCGCGCTGTTGTTGTTCCATCACCTGATCATGGATCACGTCGCGCTCGATGTGGTGCGCCGCGAAACCCGCGCGCACCTGCTCGGCCAGACCGCGCGGGTCGGGCCGCCGGTGCCGTACCGTGATCATCTGGCCAAAGCCCGTCTGCGTCTGGACGAGCAGGTTCACGAAGCGTTTTTCCGCGAGATGCTCGCCGACATCGACGAGCCGACCTTGCCCTGTGGTCTGCAGGATGTGCAGGGCGATGGCCAAGGCATCGAAGAAGCCTTGCTGATGCTCGACACCGATTTCAGCCGGCAACTGCGCGGCCAGGCGCGTCAGCTCGGCGTCAGTGTGGCGAGCCTGATGCACCTGGCGCTGGCGCGGGTGCTCGGCCAGTTGTCGGGCCGCACCGCCGTGGTGTTCGGCACCGTGTTGCTGGGGCGGATGGAGGCGGGCGAGGGCGGCGAACAGGCGCTGGGGATGTTCATCAACACCTTGCCGCTGCGGGTGGATGTCGGGGCGGACGGCGTGCGTGCCGGGGTGCTGGCCACCCATCGACGCCTGACCGCGTTGCTCGGCCATGAACAGACCTCGCTGGCCCTGGCCCAGCGTTGCAGTGCGGTGGCGGTGCCGACGCCGTTGTTCAGCGCGATCCTCAACTATCGCCACAGCAGCAGTGAAGAGATCGCCGAGGTCAGCGAACTGGCCCCCGGCGTGCAAGTGCTGGGCGCGCGCGAACGCACGAACTACCCGCTGACGATCAACATCGACGACCTCGGCGAAGACTTGCGCATCACTGCGCTGGCGGATACGGCGCTGGGCGCGCAACGCATTGCCGCTTACCTGCACACCGCGTTGCACAGTCTGCTGCAGGCCTTGCAAGCGACCCCGGATGCGCCGCTGCATCAGCTGAATATCCTGCCGGCCGCCGAGCGCGAATTCTTGGTGCACGGGGTCAACTCGCCGTTGCCGCAATTCCCGGAAACGCCGTTGATCCATCAGCAGTTCGAAGCGCATGCGGCGGCACGCCCGGAGGCCACAGCGCTGCTGTTCGAGGAGCAGACGCTGAGCTACGGCGAGCTCAACCGCCGCGCCAACCAGCTTGCGCACCACCTGCTGGCGCTGGGGATTCGCCCGGATCAGCGCGTGGCGATCTGTGTCGAGCGCGGCCCGCAAATGCTCATCGGCCTGCTCGGTATCCTCAAGGCGGGCGCCGGTTATGTGCCAATCGACCCGGCGTATCCGCTGGAGCGCATCGCCTACACCCTGCAGGACAGCGCCCCGGTGGCGGTGCTGACCCAGGCCGATACGCTGGACCGGGTTGGCGCGCTCAACGTGCCGAGCATCGATCTGGACAGCGTGCAGTTGCAGGCTGAACTCAGCAGCAATCCGCAGATTCCCGAGCTGAGTCCGAGTCATCTCGCCTACGTGATCTACACCTCGGGCTCCACTGGGCTGCCCAAAGGCGTGATGGTCGAACACCGCAACGTCACGCGCCTGTTTTCCGCGACCCACGACTGGTTCAACTTCAACCCGCAAGATGTGTGGGCGCTGTTCCATTCCTTCGCCTTCGATTTCTCGGTGTGGGAAATCTGGGGCGCGCTGGCGTTCGGCGGCCAGTTGCTGCTGGTGCCGCAGGCCGTCAGCCGCTCACCGGACGACTGCTACGCGCTGCTGTGCCGCACTGGCGTCACCGTGCTCAATCAAACGCCGAGCGCCTTCCGCCAGTTGATCACCGCGCAGGGCCGCAGCCCGCTGCAGCACTCGTTGCGCGAAGTGATCTTCGGCGGCGAAGCGCTGGAACCGGGCCTGCTCAAACCGTGGTACGCGCGGGTCGGCAATGCCGGTACGCGGCTGGTGAACATGTACGGCATCACCGAAACCACGGTGCACGTGACCTATCGGCCACTGGAGGCAGCGGACGCGCTGCTGGTCGGGCGCAGCCCGATCGGTGTGGGCATTCCCGACCTGCAACTGTACGTGCTCGACGCGCAGCGCGAGCCGGTGCCGGCCGGCGTGATCGGCGAGTTGTACGTCGGCGGCGCCGGGGTTGCCCGGGGTTATCTCAATCGTGACGCGCTGACTGCTGAACGCTTTATCGCCGACCCGTTCAGCGGCCGTGCCGAGGCGCGACTGTACAAGACCGGTGACCTGGCGCGCTGGTCAGCGGATGGCAGCCTCGAATACCTCGGGCGCAACGACGATCAAGTGAAGATCCGTGGTTTCCGCATCGAACTCGGTGAAATCGAAGCTCGCCTGGCAGCCTGCGCCGGTGTGCGCGAAGCGCTGGTGATCGCTCGCGAAGACAGCCCCGGTGACAAGCGTCTGGTCGCCTACTGGCTGGCCGCCGCAGGCACTGAACCGAGCGCCGCGCAATTGCGCGACGCGTTGCTGCAATCGCTGGCCGACTACATGGTGCCAAGCGCGTTTGTGCGCCTCGACGCCATACCACTGACCACCAATGGCAAGCTTGATCGCAAAGCCTTGCCACAACCGGACAGCGATGCCTTCGCCCGTCGGGGTTTCGAAGCCCCAGTGGGGGAAGTTGAAACCCTGATCGCCGGCATCTGGCAGACCTTGCTCGGGATTGAACTGGTCGGGCGACACGACAATTTCTTCGAGCTCGGCGGCCATTCGCTGCTGGCGGTGAAACTGATCGAGCGCATGCGCCAGCACGACTTGCAGTGCGACGTGCGCGTGCTGTTCGGCCAGCCGAGCGTTGCGGCGCTGGCGGCGACCTTGAGCCACCGTCACGCCTGGCAGGTGCCGGACAATCTGATTGCTGCCGATTGCACGCGGATCACCCCGGACATGTTGCCGCTGGCCACGCTGGATCAGGCCGCCATCGACCGCGTGGTCGCCAGCGTGCCTGGCGGCGTCGGCAATGTGCAGGACATTTACGGCCTGGCACCGTTGCAGGCGGGGATTCTCTACCACCATCTGGCGACCAGCGCCGGTGACCCCTACGTGTTGCAGGCGCAATTCGCCTTCGCCGGTCTGGCGCAGATCAAGGCCTTCGTCCGTGCGTTGAATGCGGTGATCGAGCGCCACGACATTCTGCGCACCAGCGTGGTCTGGGAAGGGCTTGAAGAGCCGGTGCAAGTGGTCTGGCGTGAAGCGCCGCTGGCGCTGGAACGGGTCGATGCCGACCTGCTGGAAGGCGATGTGCTGGAGCAGATGCAGGCGCGGTTCGATCCACGGCACTACCGCCTCGACCTGCGCCGCGCGCCGCTGATGCGTCTGGCCTACACCGAAGACCGTGAACAACAGCGCTGGGTCGGCATCCTGTTGCTGCACCACATCGTCCTCGACCACACCGCACTGGAAGTGCTGCTCGCGGAAATGAACGACAGCCTGTACCCGAGCGGCGCCGATTTGCCGATGCCGGTGCAGTACCGCAACTACGTGGCGCAGGCGCAACAGCAGGCCGATACCCAAGCGCACGAAGCGTTTTTCCGCGACATGCTCGGCGACATCGACGAGCCGACCGTGGCCTTCGGTGTGCAGGACGTGCATGGCGATGGCAGCAGCATCGTCGACAGCGAGCAGGCGCTGGATGCCGGCGTGGCCGAGCGCTTGCGCGAGCAGGCGCGCCGCCTCGGCATCAGCGCCGCCAGTCTGGTGCACCAGGCCTGGGGCCAGGTGCTGGCGCAGGTTTCGGGGCGCGAAGAGGTGGTGTTCGGCACCGTGCTGCTCGGGCGCATGCAGGGTGGCGAGGGCGCCGATCGCGCACTCGGCATGTTCATCAACACCCTGCCGTTGCGGGTCAGTGTTGGCGCGACCGACGTGCAGCAAGGCGTGCGCGCTACCCATGAACGTCTGGCGCAACTGCTGGCGCATGAGCAGGCCTCGCTGTCGCTGGCCCAGCGTTGCAGCGGTGTGGCGGCGTCGCTGCCGCTGTTCAGCAGCTTGCTCAACTATCGCCACAGCGCGGCCGAACCGGCAGGCGTGACTTGGGACGGGATCGAGATTCTCAGCTCGCGCGAGCGCAGCAACTATCCGCTGGTGGTCAGCGTCGATGACCTAGGCGCAGGTTTCCGTCTAAGTGTCCAAGCGGTGCCGCAAGTGGATGGCGCGCGGGTCTGCGATTACCTGCAGACCGCGTTGCACAATCTGCTGACGGCGCTGGAGCACAATCCGGCCACGCCGCTGCGGCAGATCTCGGTGCTGTCGCCGAGTGAACGCCAGCGGGTCGTGGTCGGGTTTAACATCACCGGTCGCCAATACCCGCCGGCGCAATCCGTGCAGCATTTGGTCGAGGCCCAGGCGGCCGCGCACCCCGAGGCATTGGCGACGGTGCAAGGTGCGCAGCAGGTGAGCTATGGCGAACTCAATCAGCGGGCCAATCGTCTGGCGCATCACCTGATCGGCCTTGGCGTGCAGCCCGATGACCGGGTCGCCCTGTGTGCCCGGCGCAGCCCGGACATGCTGGTCGCGCTGCTGGCGATCCTCAAGGCCGGCGCCGGTTATGTGCCGGTCGATCCGGCGTATCCGCCGGAACGCATCGCCTACCTGTTGCAGGACTGCGCCCCGGTGGCGGTCGTGGCGCAGGCATCGACTCGCGATCTGCTCGGTGGCGTGCCGGTCATCGATCTGGACCGCGACCTCTGGCAGCACCTGTCGGATGCCAATCCGCAGCTGCCAGCATTGACGCCGAAGCATCTGGCGTACGTGATCTACACCTCCGGCTCCACCGGCCAGCCGAAAGGGGTGATGGTCGAGCACGCGACCCTGGAAAACCTCGTGCACTGGCACGCTGAAGCCTTCGACTTGCAGGCCGGCAGCCAGACCGCGAGCGTCGCCGGCTTCGGTTTCGATGCGATGGCCTGGGAAGTCTGGCCGGCACTGTGTGTCGGCGCGACCTTGCACCTGCCGCCGCCGTCGATCCGCAATGAACATCTGGACGAGTTGCTCGACTGGTGGTGCGCGCAGCCGTTGCAGGTCAGCTTCCTGCCGACGCCGGTGGCCGAATACGCGTTCAGCCGGCAATTGCAGCACCCGACCTTGCGCACGCTGCTGATCGGCGGCGACCGGCTGCGTCAGTTCAATCGCCAGCAAACCTTTGAAGTGATCAACAACTATGGCCCGACCGAAGCCACGGTGGTCGCCACCTCGGGTCGGGTCGAGCTGGATCAGCCGCTGCATATCGGCCGGCCGATTGCCAATGCCAAAATCTATGTGCTGGACGCCGAGCAGCGCCCGGTGCCGGTGGGTGTGGCGGGCGAGTTGTATGTCGGCGGCGCGGGCGTGGCGCGCGGTTATCTGAATCGCCCCGAGCTGAGCGCTGCGCAGTTCCTCTTCGACCCATTCAGCGATGAGCCGCAGGCGCGCATGTACCGCACCGGCGATCAGGCGCGCTGGCTGGCCGACGGCAACATTGAGTATCTGGGGCGCAACGACGATCAGGTCAAATTGCGTGGCGTGCGTATCGAACTCGGTGAAATCGAAGCCGCGCTCGGCAGCCACGCTGCGCTGCAGGAAGCGGTGGTGCTGGTTCGCGATGGACGGCTGATTGCGTGGTTCACCGAGCGCACGGCGGTCGATATTCAACTGTTGCACACGCATTTACAGGCGCGCTTGCCGGATGCGCTGCTGCCGGCCGCTTACGTGCGATTGGACACATTGCCGCTGACCGCCAACGGCAAGATCGACCGCAAGGCCTTGCCGCAACCGGAGCAGGGCGCGTGGCTCAGCCGCGAATATGAAGCGCCACAAGGTGCGGTGGAAACCGCGCTGGCGCAGATCTGGATCGACGTGCTGAACGTCGAGCGGGTCGGGCGTCACGACAACTTCTTCGAACTGGGCGGGCATTCGCTGTTGGCAGTGAGCCTGATCGAACGCATGCGTCAGATCGACCTCGCGGCCGACGTTCGCGTGTTGTTCAATCAGCCGACCCTGGCCGCATTGGCCGCCGCGGTCGGCAGCGGTCGCGAAATCGAGGTGCCAGCCAACCGCATTCCGCCGGGTTGCACGCACATCACCCCGGACCTGCTCAGCCTGACCGAGCTCGATCAGGCGAGCATCGAGCGCATCGTCGCCACCGTGCCCGGTGGCGCGGCCAATGTGCAGGACATCTATCCGCTGGCGCCGTTGCAGGAAGGCATCCTTTATCACCACCTGAGCGCCGAACAGGGTGATCCGTACCTGCTGCAATCGCGGCTGATCTTCGACAGCGTCGAGCGCCTGCGCACCTTCAGCCAAGCCTTGCAGCAGGTCGTCGCCCGTCACGACATTCTGCGCACCAGCGTGGTCTGGGAAGGCTTGCCGAGTCCGCATCAGGTGGTGTGGCGCGAGGCGCCGCTGGTGGTGCAAGCGGTGCCGCTGGATCCGGCTCAGGGCGACGTCCTCGAACAGTTGCACGCGCGCTTCGATGCCCGCCACAACCGCCTCGACCTGAGCCAGGCGCCGCTGATGCGCATCGTCTACGCCGAAGACCCGGCGCAGCAACGGGTGGTGGCGATCATATTGTTCCAGCACCTGATTCTCGACCACACCGCCATGGAGGTGGTCGGCCAGGAAATGCGTGCTTTCATGTTCGATCAGGCCGACCGCCTCGGCACGCCGATGCCGTACCGCAACTACGTGGCGCAGGCGCGTCTGGGTGCCAGCGACCAGGAACACGAAACGTTCTTCCGCGACATGCTCGGCGATATCGACGAACCGACCCTGCCGTTTGGTCTGCACGACGTGCAAGGCGATGGAGGCGACATCGAGGAGGCGCAGCAAGCCGTCGATGCCGGGTTGACTCTGCGCCTGCGGGAACAGGCGCGGCAGTTGGGTGTCAGCCCGGCGAGCCTGATGCATCTGGCCTGGGCGCAGGTGCTGGGCGTGCTTGCCAACCGCCGCGACGTGGTGTTCGGCACGGTGCTGTTGGGTCGTTTGCAGGGCGGCGAGGGCGCGGATCGCACCCTGGGCGTGTTCATCAACACCTTGCCGCTGCGGGTGGATGTCAGCGAAGGCGTGCGCGCTGCGGTCAAGACTACCCACGCACGGCTGACCGCGTTGCTGGCCCATGAACACGCGCCACTGGCGCTGGCCCAGCGTTGCAGCGCGGTGTCCGGGGCGCCGCTGTTCAGCGCACTGCTCAACTACCGGCATACCGCTGCCGAAGCGCAGCCGCGTGACGGTCAGGGCATCTGGGAAGGCGTGCAATTGCTTGGCGGCGAAGAGCGCAGCAACTATCCGCTGACCCTCAGCGTCGACGATCTCGGCGAAGACTTTTCCCTGTCCGTACTGGCACTGGCGCACATCGGCGCGCAACGCATCTGCAGCTACATGCACACCGCGCTGGAGCATCTGCTGCACGCACTGGAGCAGGCGCCACAGCGTCCGCTCAACCGTTTGCCGATTCTCTCGGTCGAGGAATACGAGCGCTTGCTGGTCGGTTTCAACCCGACTGCGGCAGCCTACCCGCGCGGTGCAACGATTCAGGCGCTGGTGCAAGCGCAGGCCGAGCTGCAGCCACAGGCGCTGGCGGTGGTGCAGGGCACGCAGCAACTGACCTACGCGCAGCTCAATCAGCAGGCCAATCGCCTGGCCCATCACTTGCTCGGCCTCGGCGTGCAGCCGGACGACCGGATTGCCGTGTGCCTGCCACGCAGCACGCAGATGCTGGTGGCGCTGCTGGCGATTCTCAAGGCTGGCGCCGGTTATGTGCCGGTCGACCCTGCGTACCCGGCGGAGCGCATCGCCTACCTGTTACAGGACAGCGATCCGGTGGCGGTGCTGGCGCAGGGCTCGACCCGCGAGCTGCTGGGTCGAGTGCCGATGATCGATCTGGACAACGCCCTCTGGCAACACCTGCCGGCTACCAATCCGCAACTGCCGACGCTGACCCCGGCGCATCTGGCCTACGTGATCTACACCTCGGGTTCGACCGGTCAGCCGAAAGGCGTGATGGTCGAACACGCAACCCTGGAAAACCTTGTGCACTGGCACTGTGAGGCGTTCGACCTGCGCGCCGGCAGCCACACCGCCAGCGTCGCCGGTTGCGGTTTCGACGCGATGGCCTGGGAGGTCTGGCCGGCGCTGTGTGTCGGCGCGACCCTGCACCTGCCGCCGCCGTCGATCAGCAACGAACACCTCGATGACCTGCTCGACTGGTGGCGCGCGCAGCCGTTGCAAGTGAGCTTCCTGCCGACGCCGATTGCCGAATACGCCTTCAGTCGTGAGCTGGGGCATCCGACTTTGCGTACGCTGTTGATCGGGGGCGACAAGTTGCGGCAGTTCTCGCGTGGGCAGACGTTCGACGTCATCAACAACTACGGCCCGACCGAGGCTACGGTGGTCGCGACCTCCGGGCCGGTTGCCGCCGGCACGCTGCTGCACATCGGCCGGCCAATCAGCAACGCCAGGGTTTACTTGCTCGATGAACAGCAGCGACCGGTGCCGGTGGGTGTTGCCGGTGAACTGTACGTCGGTGGCGCGGGTGTCGCCCGTGGTTATCTGAACCGTCCCGAGCTGACCGCCGAACGCTTCCTCGAAGACCCGTTCAGTGATGAACCGCAGGCGCGCATGTACCGCACCGGTGACCTCGCGCGCTGGCTGGCCGACGGCAATATCGAGTACCTGGGGCGTAACGACGATCAGGTCAAACTGCGCGGCGTGCGGGTGGAACTGGGTGAAATCGAAGCCGCGCTGTCCAGCCATGCGGCGGTGCAGGACGCGGTGGTGCTGGTGCGTGAGGCGCGGTTGATCGCCTGGTTCACTGCCCGCGCAGCGGTCGATATCGAAGAGCTGCGTGCGCATCTGCAAGCGCGTCTGCCACAGGCACTGGTGCCGGCAGCTTACGTGCGGCTGGAGGCGCTGCCACTGACCGCCAACGGCAAACTCGACCGCAAGGCCTTGCCCGAACCGGATCAGGACGCCTGGCTCAGCCGCGAATACGCAGTGCCGCAAGGGCCGGTGGAAACCGCGCTGGCGCAGGTCTGGGCCGAGGTGCTGCAGGTCGAACAGGTCGGACGTCACGACAACTTCTTCGAACTGGGCGGCCATTCGTTGCTGGCGGTGACCCTGATCGAGCGCATGCGTCAGCTCGGCCTGAGCACTGACGTGCGCGTGCTGTTCAGCCAGCCAACCCTCGCCGCGCTGGCGGCCGCCGTCGGCAGCGGTCGCGAAGTCGCGGTGCCGGACAACCTGATTCCGTTTGGTTGCACACATATCACTCCAGACATGCTGACCCTGCTGCAACTGGATCAGGCCAGCATCGAGCGTATCGTGGCCACGGTGCCGGGCGGTGCCGCCAATGTGCAGGATATTTATCCGCTGGCGCCGTTGCAGGAAGGCATTCTTTATCACCACTTGAGCGCCGCGCAGGGCGATCCGTACCTGCTGCAATCACGCCTGGCATTCGACAGCCTTGAACGCCTGCAGGCCTTTGCCGCCGCGCTGCGTCAGGTCATGACTCGCCATGACATCCTGCGCACCGGGGTGGTCTGGGAAGGGCTGGCGACGCCGGTGCAAGTGGTCTGGCGCGAGGCTCAACTGCCGGTGCAGGAAGTCGCACTCGACCCGGCCGCCGGTGATGTTCTGGCGCAGTTGTATGAGCGTTTCGACGCGCGGCATTACCGCATCGACCTCAGTCAGGCGCCGTTGATTCGCCTGGTCTATGCACAAGACCCGGCCAATGATCGAGTGGTCGCCATGCTGCTGTTCCATCACATCGCCATGGATCACACGGCGCTGGAAGTGGTGCAGCAGGAACTGCAGGCGCTGCTCTTCGGTCACGGCGAAGCCCTGATACCCGCCGTGCCGTATCGCAATTACGTGGCGCAGACCCGGCTGGGTGTCAGCGAGCAGGAACACGAAGCGTTCTTCCGCGCGATGCTCGGCGAGATCGATGAGCCGACGCTGCCGTTCGGTCTGCTGGACGTGCACGGTGACGGCCATGACATCGAAGAAGTCCGTCAGCGCGTGCCCGAAGCCTTGGCGCGGCGCCTGCGCAGCCAGGCGCGGCAGCTGGGCGTGAGCGTCGCGAGCCTGTTCCATCTGGCGTTTGCTCAGGTATTGGCGGCGACTTCCGGACATGAGCGCGTGGTGTTTGGCACCGTGCTGCTGGGGCGGATGCAGGGCGGTACCGGCGCTGATCGCGGTCTGGGGATGTTCATCAATACGCTGCCGCTGCGGGTGGATCTGGGTGATGTTTCGGTGCGTGCCGGGGTGCGCGCCGCCCATGCACAACTGACCGCATTGCTCGGCCATGAACATGCGTCACTGGCATTGGCCCAGCGTTGCAGCGGGGTGGCGGCGCCGTCGCCGCTGTTCAGCGCCATGCTCAACTACCGGCACAGCGTCAGCGAGGAACAGTTGCAGGCCAATCGTCTGGCCTGGCAAGGCATCGAAAACCTGTCCAGCGAGGAGCGCACCAACTATCCGCTGAGCTTCAACGTCGATGACCTGGGCCAGGGCTTTGACCTTACGGCAATGACCCCTTCACAGATCGGCGCGGCGCGGGTGTGTGGCTACATGCAGCAGGCGTTGGCGGGGCTGGTCGAAGCGCTGGAGCAGACACCGCAGCAGGCCCTGAATCGCCTGCCGGTGCTGGCGGATGCCGAGCGCCAGCAGTTGCTGTTCGGCCTCAATGCCACGGACGTCGATTACGACCTTAAGCAGACCATTCACGGGCTGTTCGAAGCGCAAGTGGCGCGTACGCCGCAGGCACCCGCCGTGGTCGCGGGTGAGCAGCCACTGAGCTACGCCGAACTTAACGCCCGGGCCAATCAACTGGCGCGGCATCTGCGTGAATTGGGCGTAGGGCCGGATGCGCGGGTGGCGATCTGCGTCGAGCGTGGTCTAGACATGGTGGTCGGGCTGCTGGCGATCCTCGAGGCTGGCGGCGGTTATTTGCCGCTGGACCCGGCGTATCCGCTGGAGCGTCTGACCTACATGCTGGAGGACAGCGCGCCGCTGGCGGTGCTGGTGCAGGGAACGACGCGCTCGTTGCTCGGTGACGTTGGCGTGCCGGTGATCGACCTGGATCAGCCGCATTGGCAAGCGCTGCCGACAGACAATCTTGAGATAGCCGAACTGGCCCCGCAGCACACCGCGTACGTGATCTACACCTCCGGTTCCACTGGCCAACCGAAAGGCGTGATCAACGAACACAGCGGGGTAGTCAACCGCCTGCTGTGGATGCAGGACGCTTACCAACTGAGTTCCATTGACACGGTTCTGCAAAAGACCCCGTTCAGCTTCGACGTCTCGGTCTGGGAGTTCTTCTGGCCGCTGATGACTGGCGCTCGATTGGTCATGGCCCGGCCCGAGGGGCACAAGGATCCGCAGTACCTCAGCGAAATCATCGAACGCGAACACATCACCACGCTGCACTTTGTCCCGTCGATGCTCGACGTCTTTCTCGCTCACGCTGACACCGCACGTTGCAGCAGTCTGCGTCAGGTCATGTGCAGCGGCGAAGCGTTGCCGGGCAGCGTGGTGCGGCGCTTCAAACAGCAACTGCCGGGCAGCGAACTGCATAACCTTTACGGCCCGACCGAAGCAGCTGTCGACGTGACCGCGTGGAATTGCGCCGGGCCGCTGGAGCAAACCCCGGACAACACACCGATCGGCAAACCGATCGCCAACACCCGCATGTACATCCTCGATGCCCAGCAACAACCGGTTCCGCACGGCGTGGTGGGTGAGCTGTACATCGGCGGCGTGCAAGTGGCGCGCGGTTATCTGAATCGCCCGGAACTGAACGCCGAACGCTTCCTCAACGATCCATTCCAGAGCAATGGGCGCATGTACCGCACCGGCGACATCGCGCGTTACCTGCCGGACGGCAACATTGAGTACCTGGGCCGCAACGACGATCAGGTGAAGATTCGTGGTTTGCGTATTGAACTCGGTGAAATCCAGGCGCGTTTGACCCAGATTGACGGCATTCAGGAAGCCGCCGTATTGGCCCGCGAGGACGTGCCGGGGGACAAGCGTCTGGTGGCGTACTACACCGGCGTACGCCTGGAAACCGACGTGCTGCGCAGTCATCTGCTGGAGCACCTGCCGGACTACATGGTGCCCGCGCTGTTCGTGCATCTCGATGCACTGCCGCTGAGCCCCAACGGCAAACTCGACCGCAAGGCGCTGCCGGCGCCGGATCTGGCCGCATTGCCGGTGCGCGAATACGAAGCGCCGGTCGGCGAAGTGGAAATCACCCTCGCACGGCTCTGGGCCGAGTTGCTCAACGTCGAGCGGGTAGGGCGCCACGACCATTTCTTTGAACTGGGTGGTCACTCGCTGCTGGCGGTCAGTCTGATCGGCCGCTTGCGTCAGGAAGGCATGGAAGCCGATGTCAGGTCGCTGTTCGAACATCCGACCCTGGCCGGCTACGCCGCAATTACCGAACGAATGGAGATCGTCCTGTGAACGTGATCGAACTGTTGGCCACATTGAAGGCCAAGGATATTCAGCTGGCGGTCGCGGACGACCAATTGCGGGTCAACGGCAACAAGCAGGCCTTGAACGACCCGGCGTTGCTGGCGCTGTTGCGCGAGCACAAACCGGCGCTGATCGAGCTGATCAAGGCCGGGCAGTACTCGGCCAGCAAGCACGGCCAGGTCGAGGTGCCGGCCAACGGCATCGTTGCCGGCACCACGCGCATCACCCCGGCGATGCTGACGCTGGTCGAGCTCGACCAGCCGACCATCGACCACCTCGTCGCACAAGTCCCCGGCGGCGCAGCCAACGTGCAGGACATCTACCCGCTGGCGCCGCTGCAGGAAGGCATCCTGTATCACCACGTCAGTGGCGGTGACGGTGATCCGTATGTCATGCAATCGCATTTCGCCTTTGCCAGCCGCGAGCGTTTTCAAGCGTTCGCTCAAGCGCTGCAAGCGGTGATCGATCGCCATGACATTCTGCGCACCGCTGTGCATTGGGCAGGGCTGGACGCGCCGGTGCAGGTGGTCTGGCGCCGGGCCGAACTGCCGGTGGAAGACGTGACGCTGCCAGATGCCGCCAACGACGTTCTGGCGTATCTGCATGAGCGTTTCGACGCCCGGCACTTCCGCCTCGACGTGACCCAGGCGCCGCTGATGCGTCTGGCCCACGCGTGGGATGAAGCGGGGCAGCGGGTGATCGCCACGTTGTTGTTCCATCACATGGCGCTCGACCACTCGGCACTCGACGTGGTGCGCCACGAAATGCGCGCCTGCCTCACCGGGCAGCGTGAACGGCTCGGGCGCCCGGTGCCGTTTCGCAACTACGTGGCGCAGGCGCGTCTGGGCGTCAGTGAGGCCGAGCACGAGGCGTTTTTCCGCGAGATGCTCGGCGACATCGACGAACCGACGCTGCCTTACGGCCTTCAGGATGTGCAGGGTGACGGCAGTGAAATCGTCGAACTCAGCGTGCCGGTGCCAACGTTATTGGGCCAGCGTCTGCGGGCGCAGGCGCGGATCCTTGGCGTGAGTGTCGCGAGCCTGTTCCACCTCGGCTGGGCGCAGGTGCTGGCCGCGCTGACCGGCAAGCAGCAAGTGGTATTCGGTACCGTGCTGATGGGCCGCATGCAGGGCGCCGAAGCGATTGACCGGGCGCTGGGGATTTTCATCAACACCTTGCCGTTGCGGGTGAACATCGACGGGCAGGATGTGCGCGCGGCGGTCAACGCCACCCACGCCCGGTTGACCACGCTGATGCGTCACGAACACGCACCGCTGGCCCTGGCTCAGCGCTGCAGCCACGTGGTGGCGCCGACGCCGCTGTTCAGCACGCTGCTCAATTATCGTCACAGCCACAACGTCGCCACCGCCAGCGCCGAAACCCTCGCGGCGTGGGACGGTATCTCCACGTTGCACTCCGAAGAGCGCAGCAACTATCCGCTGACGATGAGTGTCGATGACCTCGGTGACGCCTTCAGCCTGACGCTGCTGGCCAGCACCGAGACCGATCCGCAGCGCATCTGCGATTACCTGCTCTGCGCACTGCAGAACCTGCTGCTTGCCCTGGAACAGGCGCCGCAGACACCGGTCAATCAATTGCCGATCCTGCCGGCGGCAGAGTTTGAACAGGTGTTGCGCGGCTTCAATGCCACTCAAGTGGATTTCCCTGCACCACAGACCCTCCAGCAACGTTTCGAGGCGCAGGTGGCCGAGCGGCCGGACGCGTTGGCAGCAGTGTTTGCCGACGTGCAACTGACCTACGCCGAACTCAATCAGCAAGCCAACGCCTTGGCGCAGCACCTGATCGGCTTGGGCGTGAAGCCGGATGATCGCGTGGCGATCGTTGCCCGCCGTGGGCTGGACACCCTGGTCGGGCTGGTGGCGATCCTCAAGGCGGGCGCCGGTTACGTGCCGATTGATCCGGCGCACCCGGCGGAGCGCTTGAACTACCTGCTCGACGACAGCGCGCCAGTGGCGGTGCTGACCCAAAACGATCTGCGCGAGCGCTTACCGACGCTGACCGTGCCGGTACTCGAACTCGACCGCTGCAACTGGCCGCAGGACGTGACCCATAATCCGCGCGTTCCCGGCCTGAGTACCGAAAACCTGGCCTACGTGATCTACACCTCCGGCTCCACCGGTCTGCCCAAAGGCGTGATGGTCGAGCATCACACCTTGAGCAACCTGGTCGACTGGCACTGCACCGCGTTCGACCTCTGTGCCGGTCGCCACACCTCAAGCCTCGCCGGTTTCGGTTTCGATGCGATGGCCTGGGAAGTCTGGCCGGCGTTGTGCGCAGGCGCGACCCTGCATCTGGCGCCGACTCACGAGGGCGGCGAAGACATCGATGCCTTGCTCGCGTGGTGGTGCGCGCAGCCGCTGGACGTGAGCTTCCTGCCGACCCCGGTGGCCGAATACGCCTTCAGCCAGAACCTCGAACACCCGACCCTGCGCACGCTGCTGATCGGCGGCGACCGCTTGCGTCAGTTCAATCGCAACCAGCATTTCGACGTGATCAACAACTACGGCCCGACCGAGGCCACAGTGGTCGCGACCTCAGGGCGGGTAGCATGCGGCGACGCGCTGCACATCGGTAAACCGCTGAGCAATGCCACGGTGTACCTGCTCGACGAACAGCAGCGCCCGGTGCCGCTTGGCGTTGCCGGTGAGCTGTACGTTGGCGGTGCCGGGGTCGCCCGTGGCTACCTGAATCGCCTGGACATGACTGCCGAACGCTTTCTGCGTGACCCGTTCAGCCGCGCGCCGAACGCGCGGATGTACCGCACCGGCGACCTTGCACGCTGGCGCGAGGACGGCAACATCGAGTACCTGGGGCGCAACGACGATCAGGTGAAAATCCGTGGCGTGCGCATCGAATTGGGCGAGATCGAAACCTGCCTCAACCAGTTGCCGGGGATTCAGGAAGCGGTGCTGCTCGCCCGTGAAGATCAACCCGGCCAGCCGCGACTGGTGGCGTACTTCACCGAGCAGGCGCAGGTCGAAGCGCTGCCGGTGGGCGAGTTGCGCGCGCAATTGCTCAGCCGTTTGCCCGAATACATGGTGCCGACCGCGTTCGTCAAACTCGCCGCGCTGCCGCTGACCGCCAACGGCAAGGTCGACCGAAAAGCCTTGCCGGCGCCGGATCTGGCAGCGCTGTTCACCCGCGAGTACGCAGCGCCCGAAGGCGAGGTGGAAACCGCGCTGGCGCAGATCTGGGCCGACGTGCTGCAGGTCGAGCGGGTCGGGCGGCAGGATCACTTTTTCGAACTCGGCGGGCATTCGTTGCTGGCGATGCGCATGGTCTCGCAAGTGCGCCAGCGTCTGGGTGTCGAGCTGGCGCTGAGCGATCTGTTCGCCAACGCCGAACTGGCGGCGGTCGCGTCAGTGCTCAGCGAGGCCGGACGCTGTGCGCAACCGCAGATCGTGCCGGTACCGCGTGACGGCGCGTTGCCGCTGTCGTTCGCCCAACAACGCCTGTGGTTCCTCGCGCAAATGGAAGGCGCCAACACCGCCTACAACATTCCCGTGGCCCTGCGTCTGCGTGGTCGTCTCGACGACGCGGCGCTGCAACGCGCACTGGCGCGGATCGTCGCCCGCCACGAAACCCTGCGCAGCCGCTTCGCCCAATTCAACGACGAGGCGCAGGTGCTGATTGCCCCGGTGGATACCGGTCTTCTGCTGCGGGTCGAAGACCTGCGTCAGCACCCGCAACCCGAGGAAACCCTGCAGGCGCTGATTCAGGGCGAAGCCTCCGGGCCGTTCGACTTGCAGGACGATCCGTTGATTCGCGGGCGACTGGTACGCCTGGCCGACGATCACCATGTGTTGTTGCTGACCCTGCACCACATCATCTCTGACGGTTGGTCGATGGGGGTTTTGACCCGTGAACTGATGGCGCTGTATCAGGCGTTCAGTCACGGCCAGCCGGATCCACTGCCGCCTCTGGCGCTGCAATACACCGACTACGCGGTGTGGCAGCGGCGCTGGCTCAGCGGCGAGGTGCTGCAACGCCAGAGCGAGTACTGGCAACAGACCCTCGCCGGCGCCCCGGCGCTGTTGATGCTGCCGACCGATCGGCCGCGCCCGGCGCAGCAGGATTATGCCGGCAGCAGCGTCGCCGTCGTGCTCGACGAACGCTTGAGCGCCGGGCTCAAAGCCTTGGGCCAGCGCCACGGCGTGACCCTGTACATGACGCTGATGAGTGCCTGGGCGATGCTGCTCAGTCGCTTGTCCGGGCAGGCGGACGTGGTGATCGGTTCGCCAGTGGCCAACCGCACCCGCGCCGAGATCGAAGGCCTGATCGGCATGTTCGTCAACACCCTGGCGCTGCGCATCGACACCTCGGGCGAGCTGAGCGTCGAAGCGCTGCTGGCGCGGGTCAAGGCGCAAACTCTGCAAGCGCAGGCGCATCAGGATCTGCCGTTCGAGCAAGTGGTGGAAATCACCCGGCCGGTGCGCAGCCTGGCGCACAGCCCGTTGTTCCAGACCTTGCTCAGTTGGGATGGTCTCGAAAGCCCGGCGCTGGCCCTCGGCGAACTGATGCTGGAAGGCGTGGCCGAGCCGAGCCACTTCGCCAAGTTCGACCTGTCGCTGAGCCTGAGTGAGTCCAACGGCATCATTCGCGGATCGCTGGAATACGCCACGGCGTTGTTTGACCAGAGCACGGTCGAGCGCTTCGTCGGTTACTTCCAGCGCCTGTTGCAGGCGATGGTCGGCAATGATCAGGCGCTGCTGGAACAGGCGCCGTTGCTGGCGGAGGAGGAACAGCAGCGTTTGTTGGTCGAGTTCAATGCCACCGAGGTCGATTACGACCTTGAGCAGACCATTCATGGTCTGTTCGAAGCGCAAGTGGCGCGCACGCCGCAGGCTATTGCGCTGCAAAGTGACGAGCAGCGTCTGAGCTTTACCGAACTCAATGCCCGGTCCAATCAACTGGCGCGGCATCTGCGTGAATTGGGCGTAGGGCCGGACTCACGGGTGGCGATCTGCGTCGAACGTGGTCTGGACATGGTGGTCGGGCTGCTGGCGATCCTCAAGGCTGGCGGCGGTTACGTACCGCTGGACCCGGCGTATCCGCTGGAGCGTCTGGCCTACATGCTGGAGGACAGCGCGCCGCTGGCGGTGCTGGTGCAGGGTTCGACGCGTTCGTTGCTCGGCGATGTAGCGGTGCCGCTGATCGATCTGGATCAGCCGCACTGGCAGTCGCTGCCATCGGACAATTTGTCGTTCGCTGACTTGACCCCGCAGCACACCGCGTACGTGATCTACACCTCCGGTTCCACTGGCCAACCGAAAGGCGTGATCAACGAACATCGCGGGGTGGTCAACCGCCTGCTGTGGATGCAGGACGCCTATCAACTGACCGCCAGCGACACGGTGTTGCAGAAAACCCCGTTCAGCTTCGACGTCTCGGTCTGGGAGTTCTTCTGGCCGTTGATGACTGGCGCACGACTGGTCATGGCGCGGCCCGAGGGGCACAAGGATCCGCAATACCTCAGCGAAATCATCGAACGTGAACACATCACCACGTTGCACTTCGTACCGTCGATGCTCGATGTGTTTCTCGCTCACGGTGACAGCGCACGTTGCAGCAGCCTGCGGCAAGTCATGTGCAGCGGCGAAGCGTTGCCGGGCAGCGTGGTACGGCGCTTCAAACAGCAACTGCCGGGCAGCGAACTGCACAACCTCTACGGCCCGACCGAAGCGGCAGTGGACGTGACCGCGTGGAACTGCGCAGGGCCGCTCGAAAGCACCCCGGACAACACGCCAATCGGCAAACCAATCGCCAACACCCGCATGTACATCCTCGATGCCCAGCAACAACCGGTGCCGCACGGCGTGGTCGGCGAGCTGTACATCGGTGGCGTGCAGGTGGCGCGCGGTTATCTGAATCGCCCGGAACTGAACGCCGAACGCTTCCTCGACGATCCGTTCCAGGCCAATGGGCGGATGTACCGCACCGGCGACGTCGCCCGCCATCTGGCGGACGGCAATATCGAGTACCTCGGTCGCAACGACGATCAGGTGAAGATCCGTGGTTTGCGTATTGAACTCGGTGAAATCCAGGCGCGTTTGACCCAGATTGACGGCATTCAGGAAGCCGCCGTATTGGCCCGCGAGGACGTGCCGGGGGACAAGCGTCTGGTGGCGTACTACACCGGCGCACGGCTGGAAACCGACGTGCTGCGCAGCCATCTGCTGGAAAACCTGCCGGACTACATGGTGCCTGCCGTATTCGTGCATCTCGATGCACTGCCGCTGAGCCCCAACGGCAAACTCGACCGCAAGGCGTTGCCGGCGCCGGATCTGGCGGCGCTGACCGCCCGTGAATATGAAGCGCCGGTCGGCGAAGTGGAAATCGCCCTCGCGCAGCTCTGGGCTGACCTGCTCAAGGTTGAGCGGGTAGGGCGCCACGACCATTTCTTCGAACTGGGTGGCCACTCGCTGTTGGCAGTAAATCTGGTGGCGCGCATGCGTCGCGCCGGTCTGACGGCCGACATCCGCGTGCTGTTCAACCAGCCGACCCTCGCCGCACTGGCCGCTGCGGTGGGCGGTGAACCGGAGGCCGAAGTCGCGGCCAACTTCATCACCACGGACTGCACACGCATCACTCCCGAGCTGCTGCCACTGGTAGCGCTCGACCAGCCGAGCATTGACCGCATCGTCGCCAGCATCCCCGGCGGCGTGGCCAATGTGCAGGACATCTATCCGCTGGCGCCGTTGCAGACTGGCATCCTCTTTCATCACTTGTCCGCCGCACAGGGCGATCCGTATGTGTTGCAGGCGCAGTTTGCATTTGCCGACGAGCAGCGCCTGAACACCTTCACCCAAGCCCTGCAGAACGTAATCCAGCGCCACGACATCCTGCGCACTTCGCTGTTCTGGGACGGCCTGCAAGACCCGGTGCAAGTGGTCTGGCGTGAGGCACCGCTGGCGTGCGAAGCGCTGGAACTGGATGGCGCGAACGGCGATGTACTCGAGCAATTGCGCCGTCGCTTCGACGCCACGCAGTACCGCCTGGCCGTCAATCAGGCGCCGCTGATGCGCGTGGTACACGCCTGGGATTCAGCCAATCAGCGGGTGGTGGCGTTGTTGCTGTTCCATCACCTGATCATGGACCACGTGGCGCTGGAGGTGCTGCAACACGAGATGCAGGCGTTCCTGATCGGTCAGCCGCAACGTCTGGCCGAGCCGGTGCCGTATCGCAATTACGTGGCGCACACCCTGTCGGGGATGAGCGACCAGCAGCACGAAGCGTTCTTCCGCGAGATGCTCGGTGACGTCGACGAACCCACCTTGCCTTACGGGCAGAACCCGGCGCAGGAAGGGCTGGCCACGCAGGCTCGGTTGAGCCTCGACGCCATGCTGAGCCGCAACCTGCGCAGTCAGGCGCGGCGCCTGGGTGTCAGCGCTGCAAGTCTGATGCACCTGGCATGGGCGCAGGTACTGGGGCCATTGTCCGGTCGTGACGACGTGGTGTTCGGTACGGTATTGCTCGGTCGCTTGCAGGGCGGCGAGGGCGCCGAACGGGCGCTCGGGGTGTTCATCAATACCTTGCCGCTGCGTATCGATCTGCGCGCGCACAGCGTCAAGGGCGCAGCACTGGCGACGCATCAATTACTCAGCCAGTTGCTCCAGCACGAACACGCACAACTGGCGCGCATTCAGCATTGCAGCGCCATGGCGCCGAGCACGCCGCTGTTCAGCACGTTGTTCAATTACCGTCATGGTGCCTCGGCGGGTGGCGGTTCTGCCGAGGCCCGGGCGGCCTGGCAGGGCATGCAATTGCTCGAGGCCGAGGAGCACAGCAACTACCGCCTGACCCTTAGCGTCGACGACCTCGGCGAAGGCTTCAGCCTGACCGCACTGGCCGGTGCCGGTATCGATGCGCGGCGCATTTGCGACTATCTGCAATGCGCCTTGCACGCGCTGGTGGAGGCGCTGGAGCACTCGCCGCATCAAGGCTTTGAACCGCTGTCGATCCTGCCGGGCGCGGAGCGCGAGCAGGTGTTGCACAGCTTCAACACGACCCGCGCCGATTACCCGCAGGGGTTGACGATTGCCCAGCGTTTCGAGCAGCAAGCCATTGAACGGCCGCAGGCGCTGGCAGCGGTGTTTGCCGGTGCCTCGCTGAGCTATGCCGAGTTGAACCGCCAGGCCAACATGCTGGCGCATCATTTGATTGCATCGGGTGTACAGCCTGACGACCGCGTGGCCATCGTCGCCCGGCGCGGTCTCGATACGCTGGTCGGGCTGGTGGCGATTCTCAAGGCGGGCGCCGGTTATGTGCCGGTGGATCCGGCGCACCCGGCGGAGCGCCTGAGCTATCTGCTGCAAGACAGTGCGCCTGTCGCGGTGCTGAGCCAAAGCGCTCTGCGTGAACGCCTGCCGGCATTGTCGGTGCCGCTGATCGACCTTGATCTGCGCCAGTGGCCAAACGAGCCAATCGACAACCCGTCGCTGCCGGCCCTGACCCCGCAACACCTGGCCTACGTGATCTACACCTCCGGCTCCACTGGCCTGCCGAAGGGCGTGATGGTCGAGCATCAGACCCTGAGCAACCTCGTGGACTGGCACTGCGCGGCCTTCGATCTGCACGCTGGCAGCCATACTTCAAGCCTGGCCGGGTTCGGTTTCGACGCCATGGCCTGGGAAGTCTGGCCGGCCTTGTGCGTTGGCGCGACCGTGCATCTGGCGCCAAACCATGACGGCAACGAAGACATCGACGCGCTGCTGACCTGGTGGCGTGCGCAGCCGCTGGACGTGAGCTTCCTGCCGACCCCGGTGGCCGAGTACGCCTTCAGTCAGGAGCCGGCGCATCCGACCCTGAAAACCCTGTTGATCGGCGGCGATCGTCTGCGCCAGTTCAACCGCAACCAGCCGTTCCGGGTGATCAATAACTATGGCCCGACCGAAGCCACGGTGGTGGCGACCTCCGGCCTGATCGAGGCGGGCGACGTCTTGCACATCGGTAAACCGGTGAGCAATGCCACGGTGTATCTGCTCGACGCGCAGCAACGCCCGGTGCCGCTGGGCGTGATGGGCGAGTTGTATGTCGGCGGTGCCGGCGTGGCCCGTGGGTACCTGAACCATCCGCAGATGACCGCCGAACGCTTTCTGCGCGATCCGTTCAGCAGCGTGCCGAATGCACGCCTGTACCGCACCGGCGACCTGGCGCGCTGGCGCGAGGACGGCACCCTCGAATACCTCGGGCGCAACGACGATCAGGTGAAAATCCGTGGCGTGCGTATCGAGTTGGGCGAGATCGAAACCCGGCTCAATCAGCTCGACGGCGTTCAAGACGCGGTGCTGCTGGCCCGAGAGGATGAACCCGGCCAGCCACGTCTGGTGGCGTATTTCACCGAACAGGGCGACGCGCTGAGCATTGGCGATCTGCGCGCCCGGCTGTTGGCGCAACTGCCGGAATACATGGTGCCGGCGGCATTCGTCAGGCTCGACGCATTACCGCTGACCGCCAACGGCAAGGTCGACCGCAAGGCGCTGCCGAAGCCGCAGCTGACTGCGCTGTTCAGCCGCGCATACGTCGAACCGCAAGACGCGCTGGAAACCGCGCTGGCGCAGATCTGGGCCGAGGTGCTGCAGGTCGAGCGGGTCGGTCGGCATGATCACTTCTTCGAACTCGGCGGCCATTCGCTGCTGGCCATGCGCATGGTCGCGCAGGTGCGTCAGCAACTGGGGCTGGAGCTGGTGCTGGCCGATCTGTTCGCCAACCCTGAACTGGCGGCGGTCGCCGAGTGCCTGTGCGTAGCGCAGGTCAGTAGCCAACCGCAGATCGTAGCGGTGCCGTGTGACGGCACGCTGTCCTTCGCCCAGCAGCGCCTGTGGTTTCTCGCGCAAATGGACGGCGGCAACTCGGCGTACAACATTCCGCTTGGCTTGCGCCTGCGCGGGCAACTCGATGGCGAAGCCTTGCAGCGCGCGCTGACGCAGATCGTTGCGCGCCACGACACCCTGCGCAGCCGTTTCGTCAGCGTCGACGATCAGGCGCAGGTGATGATTGCACCGGTCGACAGCGGTCTGCTGTTGCAGGTGGAGGACCTGCGCCAGGATCCACAGGCCGAAGCCACGGTGCAGGCACTGCTCGCGCAGGAAGCCGCGACTGCCTTCGATCTGCAGCACGATCCACTGATTCGCGGACGCCTGCTGCGTCTGGCCGACGAGCAGCATGTGCTGTTGCTGACCGTGCATCACATCGTCGCTGACGGTTGGTCGATGGGCGTGCTGACCCGTGAGCTGATGGCGCTGTATCAGGCCTTCAGTCACGGTCAGCCGGATCCATTGCCACCACTGGCGCTGCAATATGGCGACTACGCCGTGTGGCAGCGGCGCTGGCTCAGCGGTGACGTGCTGCAGCGGCAAAGCGATTACTGGCAGCAGACCCTCGACGGCGCGCCGGCGCTGCTGACCCTGCCCACCGACCGTCCGCGTCCGCCACAGCAGGACTTTGCCGGCAGCAGCGTCGTAGTACGCCTGGACGAGCGCCTGAGCGCCGGGCTAATAGCCCTGAGTCAGCGGCACGGCGTGACCCTGTTCATGACCCTGATGAGTGCCTGGTCGCTGTTGCTGAGTCGTCTGTCCGGGCAGTCCGACGTGGTGATCGGTTCGCCGGTGGCCAACCGCACCCGGGCCGAGATCGAAGGCCTGATCGGCATGTTCGTCAACACCCTGGCGCTGCGTATCGACACCTCGGGTGAACCGAACGTGGCCACGCTGCTGGCACGGGTCAAGGCGCGCACGCTGGAGGCGCAGGCGCATCAGGACCTGCCGTTCGAGCAAGTGGTGGAAATCGCCCGGCCGGCGCGCAGTCTGGCGCACAGCCCGTTGTTCCAGACCACGCTGAGCTGGGACAGCAACGTGGGGCCGAACCTGGCGCTGGGCGATCTGCGCCTTGAAGGAATCGCCGCGCTGGGCCAGGTGGCCAAGTTCGACCTGACCCTGACCCTGGGTGAGGTCAACGGGGTGATTCGCGGTTCGCTGGAATACGCCACGGCGTTGTTCGATCAAGCGACCGTCGAGCGCTATGTCGGCTACTTGCAGCGCCTGCTGGCGGCGATGGTCAACAATGAGCAGACAGTGCTGGAGCATGTGCCGTTACTCACCGAGTCTGAGCGTCAGTGTTTGCTCCACGACTTCAACGCCACGGCGCGCGAATACCCGCAAGCGCTGACCGTGCACGGGATTTTCCAGCAGCAGGCAGCGGCGCATCCGAAGGCGGTGGCGGCGGTGCATGGCGAGCATTCGCTGAGCTACTTTGAGCTGAACGCCCAGGCCAACCGTCTGGCGCATCATTTGATCAGCCAAGGCGTACAGCCGGGCGATCACGTGGCGATCCTGCTGCCGCGTTCGCTGGAACTGCTGGTGGCGCAACTGGCGATTGCCAAGTGCGCGGCGGCCTATGTGCCGCTGGACATCAATGCCCCGAGCGAGCGGCAGGCGTTCATGGTCGAGGACTGTCAGGCAGCGGCGTTGCTGACCCTCAGCCGTGAAGTCATCGACTACGCTGCGCCGCGCATCGACCTTGACCGCTTGACCCTCAGCGGCCAACCCACGCACAACCCGAACCTGGCGCAGTCCTCGGAATCGCTGGCGTACATCATGTACACCTCCGGCTCCACCGGCACCCCGAAAGGCGTGATGGTGCCGCACCGCGCCATCGGCCGCCTGGTGCTGAACAACGGTTATGCCGATTTCAACCCGCAGGACCGCGTGGTGTTCGCCTCCAATCCGGCGTTCGACGCCAGCACCATGGACATCTGGGGGCCGCTGCTCAATGGCGGGCGCGTGCTGGTGATCGATCACCAGACCTTGCTTGATCCGAACGCCTTTGGCCGCGAGTTGAGCGCAACCGGGGCGACCGTGCTGTTCGTCACCACGGCGCTGTTCAACCAATACGTGCAGCTGATTCCGCAGGCGCTGAAAGGCTTGCGCATTCTGCTGTGTGGCGGTGAGCGCGGTGACCCGGCGGCGTTCCGTCGACTGCTGGCTGAGGCGCCGGCGCTGCGCATCGTGCATTGCTACGGCCCGACCGAAACCACCACTTACGCCACGACGTTTGAAGTGCGTGAAGTGGCGGAAAACGCCGAGAGCGTGCCGATTGGCGCGCCGATCTCCAACACTCAGGTGTACGTGCTCGACGCGCATCAGCAACCGGTGCCGATGGGCGTGACCGGCGAGTTGTACATCGGCGGGCAGGGCGTGGCGTTGGGTTACCTGAACCGCGCCGATCTGACCGCCGAGAAGTTTCTGTGTGATCCGTTCAGCGAGCAGCCGGGCGCGCTGCTGTATCGCACCGGCGACCTCGCACGCTGGCTGGCACCGGGGCAGCTCGATTGCATCGGGCGCAATGACGATCAGGTGAAGATTCGCGGTTTCCGTATCGAACTGGGCGAAATCGAAAACCGCCTGCTCAACTGCCAGGGGATTAAGGAAGCGGTGGTGCTGGCGCGCCGCGATGGTCAGGACATCACGCGTCTGGTGGCCTACTACACCGCGCACGCCGGGCGCCTGGACAGCGCCGACCTGCACGCGCAGTTGCTGGCGCGACTGCCGGAATACATGGTGCCGAGCGCGTGGGTACAACTGGATGTACTGCCGTTGAACAACAACGGCAAGGTCGACCGCAAGGCGCTGCCGGCGCCGACACAGGCAGCGATGCTCAGCCGGGTGTATGTCGCGCCGATCTCGGCGCTGGAACACCATTTGGCGCGGATCTGGGCTGGCTTGCTGCAGCTCGAACAGGTCGGTCGTCACGACAGCTTCTTCGAACTGGGCGGGCATTCGTTGCTGGCGATGCGCATGCTGTCGCAGGTGCGCCAGCAGTTGGGCGTCGAGCTGACACTGGCCGAGTTGTTCGCCAACCCCGAGCTGGCCGCTGTCGCCGAGGTGTTGAGCCGGGCGGGGCGCAGCACCTTGCCGGAGATTTTGCCGGCACCGCGTGATCAGCTATTGCCACTGTCCTTCGCCCAGCAACGTCTGTGGTTCCTGGCGCAGATGGATGGCGGCCACAGCGCCTACAACATCCCGGTCGGTCTGCGCCTGCGTGGTCGGCTGGATGAAGACGCGCTGCAACGGGCACTGGCACGCATCGTTGCGCGTCACGAAACCCTGCGCAGCCGCTTCAGCCAGATCGACGATCAGCCGCAGGTGCTGATTCTGCCGGCCGAGAGCAGTTTGCTGCTGGCGGTAGAAGACCTGCGTCAGCACCCACAGGCTGAGAATGCCTTGCGTGGCCTGATCGAGGAACAGGCCTGCGCCTCCTTCAATCTGCAGCACGATGCGCTGCTGCGCGGACGTCTGGTGCGTATGGCCGACGACCATCATGTGCTGTTGCTGACGCTGCACCACATCATCGCCGATGGCTGGTCGATGGGCGTGCTGACCCGTGAGCTGGCGGCGTTGTATCAGGCGTTCAGCCGTGGCGAGGACGATCCGCTGCCGCCGCTGGCCCTGCAATACACCGACTACGCGGTGTGGCAACGGCGCTGGCTCAGTGGCGAGGTGCTGCAGCGCCAGAGCGATTACTGGCAGCAGACGCTGACCGGCGCGCCGGCCTTACTGACCCTGCCCACCGACCGTCCGCGTCCGCCGCAGCAGGACTATTCCGGCAGCCGCGTCGACATACTGCTCGATCAACACTTGAGCACCGGTTTGAAAGCCTTGTGTCAGCGTCGTGCGGTGACGCCCTACATGGTGATCATGAGCGCCTGGGCGATGTTGCTCAGTCGTTTGTCCGGGCAGGACGACGTGGTGATCGGCTCGCCGGTGGCCAACCGCACCCGCGCGGAGATCGAAGGGCTGATCGGCATGTTCGTCAACACCCTGGCGCTGCGCATCGACACCTCGGGCGAGCCGAGCGGCGAGGCGCTGCTGGCGCGGGTCAAGGCGCAGACTCTGGACGCTCAGGCGCATCAGGATCTGCCGTTCGAGCAAGTGGTGGACATCAGCAAGCCAGTCCGCAGTCTGTCGCACAGCGCGTTGTTCCAGACCATGCTCAGTTGGGACAACAACGACGATCCGAGCCTGACCCTCGGCGACCTGACCCTGGAAGGCGTGGCCGGCGAGAGCCATTTTGTGAAATTCGACCTGTCACTGAGTCTTGGCGATTCGCCCGACGGGATTCGCGGTTCGTTGCGCTACGCCACGGCGTTGTTCGACGAGGCGACCATTCGCCGCTTCGTCGGCTACTTCCAGCAACTGCTGGCGGCGTTGGTCAATGATGATCAGGTGCTGTTGACGCAGGTGCCGTTGCTGGCGACGGATGAGCGTCAGCGCTTGCTGGTGGATTTCAACGCCACCGAGGTTGATTGCCCGCTGGAGCAGCCGTTGCACGGCTTGTTCGAAGCGCAAGTGCGGCGCAAACCGGACGCTGTCGCGCTGCAATCCGCGCAAGGCAACCTGACCTACCGCGAGCTCAATCAGCGCGCCAACCGCTTGGCCCGGCATTTGCGTGAACTCGGTGTGCAACCGGATGCGCGGGTGGCGATCTGTGTCGAGCGCGGGCTGGATCTGGTGATCGGTCTGCTGGGGATTCTCAAGGCGGGTGGCGCCTATGTGCCGCTGGATCCGGGGTATCCGGTGGAGCGTCTGGCGTACATGCTCAAGGACAGCGCGCCGACCGCGGTGCTGGTGCAGACCGCTACTCGCGAGTTGTTCAATGAAGCGACCGCCACGGTAATCGACCTTGACCGCAGTACCTGGCAGCACCTGCCGGATCATGATTCGCCAGTGCCGCGTCTCAGCGCCTCGAACCTTGCGTACATGATCTACACCTCGGGCTCTACCGGATTGCCGAAAGGCGTGATGATCGAGCATCGCAGCGCCTGCAACATGGTGCATTGGGGCTCGCAGCTCAGTCCGCCAACCGAGCACGGCGCGCTGCTGCAAAAGGCGCCGTTCAGTTTCGACAGTTCGGTGTGGGAGATCTTCTGGCCGCTGTGTTCCGGGATGCGCCTGGTACTGGCGCGACCGGATGGCAACCGCGATTCGGCGTATGTGGTGCAGACCATTCGTGAGCAGCAGGTCACCGTAGTCAAATTCGTTCCGGCGCTGTTGCAGCAGTTCATCGAGCAGGACGGTGTCGAGCAATGCACCAGCCTGACCGATGTGCTCAACGGTGGTGGCGAACTCAGTGCAGCGCTGGCCCGCCAAGTGCGCGATCGCCTGCCGTGGGTGCGTTTGCACAACGTTTACGGCCCGACCGAAACCACCGTGGACAGCACCGGCTGGACGCTGGAGCCGGACATGCCGGTGCCGGACAACGTGGTGCCCATCGGTAAGGCATTGAGCAACACCCGTCTGTATGTGCTCGATGCCTACGGTCAACCGGTACCGCAAGGCGTCAGCGGTGAGTTACACATCGGTGGCGTCGGCGTGGCGCGCGGTTATCACGGTTTGCCGGAGATGCAGGCCGAGCGCTTCATCGACAGCCCGTTTGTGCCGGGGGATCGGCTGTACCGCACCGGGGATCTCGCGCGCTACAACCACGCTGGCGAGCTGGAATTCCTCGGTCGCAACGACTTCCAGATCAAGCTGCGTGGCTTGCGTCTGGAGCCGGGAGAAATCGAGGCACGGTTGATCGAGCATCCAGCGATTCGGCAAGCGGTGGTGATGGTGCGTGATGAGCGTCTGGTGGCCTGGTACACCGTGCGCGCCGGCATCGACGCGCCATCGTTGGAAACCTTGCGCGGGCATGTGCTGGAGCGTTTGCCCGAGTACATGGTGCCCGGCGCGTTTGTGCTGCTCGACGCTTTGCCACTGACACCGAACGACAAGATCGACCGCAAGGCCCTGCCGGAACCGGGGGCCGATGCCGTCATCAACCGGCCTTACGTGGCGCCCGAGGGTGAAGTCGAAACCGCGCTGGCGCAGATCTGGGGCGAGGTGCTTGGCGTCGAGCAGGTCGGACGGCACGACAATTTCTTCGAACTCGGCGGGCATTCGTTGCTGGCGGTGAAACTGGTCAATCTGCTGCAACGGGCCGGGCTGCAACTGTCGCTGGCCGAGCTGTTCCAGCACCCGAGCATTGAGTCTGCCGCCGCGCTGCTCAGTCAGGACGAGGCACTCAGTCAGCCTGACGGGCTGGTCGTAGTGCGCGGCGGGGCGCACGGTACGCCGCTGTTCCTGCTGCATGAATTCAGCGGCAGGGACGTGTACTTCCCGACTCTGGCCCAGCACATCGGTGGCGAGTTCCCGATTTACGGCCTGCCCGGCGTGCCGTTGGGGCAAGCGCAATTACGCACGCTTGAGTGCATGGCGCAGCGCATGGTCGGGATCATCCGCGCGGTACAGCCACACGGCCCGTATCGGCTGGCGGGCTGGTCGTTCGGCGGGGTGCTGACGCATGAGGTCGCGCAGCAATTGCTTGGCCTCGATGAACCGGTGGAGTTTATCGGCATGCTCGACAGCTACGCACCGAACCCGCTGGCTCAGGACAAGGCCATGTGGAGCGGCGAGGGCCTCGACAAGCGCCAGTTACTCGGCCATTGCCGTGGCCGTTCGCTGATGCTCGGTGCTGAAAGCGAGGCAGCGCTGGCGGCGGTGCAAACGCTGGAAGCGCAAGTCGAACAACTGGACTTCCCCGAGCTGTTCCAGCGCTGTCAGGCGCAACAACTGACCGACCCGGAACTGGCCACGGTCAGCGCGGCGGACGCCTGGCATTACTTTGATCGCGAAGCGGCGCATCGTCTGGCGCTGGCGCATTACCGGGTCAGCCCGGCGAGCCAGCCGATCCACTTGTTCCGTGCCCAGGAACTGATGGACGGCCAGTCATTGCCGAGCCCGACTCGCGGCTGGGAAGAGCGCTTCGATATCGGCTTGCTGCGTTGCATCGACATCCCCGGCGATCACCGGACCATGATGAAGCATCCGCACATTCAGGCACTCGGTCAGGCCATTACCGGGGCGCTGGAAACCCTGGTGACGCCGCAGCCGACACTGTATCAACCGCTGCTGACGATTCAGACCGGGCAGCCGGGGCATGCGCCGATTTTCTGCGTGCCGGGGGCGGGTGACAGTGTCACCGGGTTCATTCACCTGACCGAGGCCATCGGCCCGGAATGGCCGATCATCGGTCTACAACCGCGCGGGCTGGACGGCGTCAGTGTGCCCCACAGCGCGGTCGAAGCCGCTGCCGCGTTCTACCTGCAGGCCATCGAGCAGATCCACCCGCAAGGGCCGCTGCACCTGATCGGGCATTCGTTCGGCGGCTGGGTCGCGCATGCCATGGCCGCGCAATTGCAGGCGGCCGGGCGCGAGGTGGCGTCGTTGACCTTGATCGACAGCGAAGCACCGGGCGGTGACGGCACGGCGGGCAAGCCGTATACGGCCACTGCCGCGCTGCAACGGCTGATCGACACCCTGCAATTGTCCTGTGGCAAATCGCTGGGCATCGATCCGGCGACCTTCGCCAACGCCGATGACAGCACACAACTGCGCCTGCTGCACGCCGGCATGGTGCGCGCCGGGGTGTTGTCGGAGCGCGCGGCACCGGACGCGATGCACGGCCCGGTCCGCACGTTCGCCAGCGCCTTGCGCACTGTCTATCAGCCGTGTCTGGCCTACAGCGGGCCGGTGCGGCTGGTGCTGGTCGATGACCCGACGCTGGACGAGTGGGGCAATCAGCGCGAACAGGCGGCGATGCTCGAAGGCTGGCAGCGGCAGGTCAGTGATCTGGCGGTGTGGTACGGGCCGGGCAACCACTTCACGATTCTCAAGGCGCCCAACGTCTTCAGTTTCGCCGCGTGGTGGCATGACGGCCTGGCGCTGGCGGTCGGCGAAGCGCTGTCCTGAGTGTGGTTTTTCTATCAAGACCCGGCCGCTGGCCGGGTCCATCCCTGAACGGACTTGTGGTTATTTATGGAAAAGTCGAAGTTGCGCAAAGTCGGTATGGGGTTGGCGTTGGCGGCGGTGGCCGGGTTGGTGCTGTACACGGTGCAGGCCCCGGCCGAAGCGCCGAAATACCAGACGGCGCCGGTCGAACGCACGGACATCGAAAACACCGTGCTCGCCACCGGTTTGCTGGAAGGCGTCAAGCAAGTGGATGTCGGCGCCCAGGTGTCGGGGCAGTTGAAGTCGCTCAAGGTCAAGGTTGGCGACAAGGTGAAGAAGGGCCAGTGGTTGGCGGAAATCGATCCGCTGGTGCTGCAGAACACCCTGCGGCAGGCGCAGGTCGATGAGGAGAACCTGCAGGCGCAGAAGCGCGCGACGCAGGCGCAGCTCAAGCAGACCAAAGCGATTTACCAGCGCTATCAGAACCTGCAGGAAGACGCGTCGATCTCGCGTCAGGATTTTGAAACCGCGCAATCGAACTACGAGGTGCAGCAGGCCAATCTGTTGTCGCTGGACGCGCAGATCAAGAGTGCGCACATCCAGATCGACACCGCCAAGGTCAACCTCGCGTATACGCGGATCGTCGCACCCATCGATGGCGACGTGGTCGGCATCGTCACCCAGGAAGGCCAGACCGTGATCGCTAACCAGTTGGCGCCGATCCTGCTGAAACTGGCGGATCTGGACACCATGACCATCAAGGCGCAGGTCTCGGAAGCGGACGTGATCCATATCGCGCCGGGACAGCAGGTGTACTTCACCATTCTCGGCGAGGACAAACGCTATTACGGCAAGCTGCGCGGTACTGAACCAGCGCCGCAGAACTTCCTCGAAACGCCGCCGGCCGGCACCCCGAAACAAAACACCGCAGTGTTCTACAACGCGCTGTTCGAGGTGCCCAATCCCGACCATCGCTTGCGTATCTCGATGACCGCGCAGGTGCGTATCGTCCTTGATACCGCGCAATCGGTGCTGACCGTGCCGGTGGCCGCGCTCGGGCCACGCAATGCCGATGGCAGCTTTCCGGTGCGGGTGCTGGACGCCAAGGGCCAGGCGCAGTCGCGCAACGTGCAGACCGGGATCAACAACAACGTCAAAGTGCAGATCAATCAGGGCCTGAATGAAGGCGAGCGGGTGGTGATCGGCGATCCGCTGCCCGCCGTGGCGGGGGCTTGAGCATGACGCAGCCGTTACTGCAACTGACCGGCATCACCCGCAGTTTCACTGCCGGCGACCGCGAGTTTCTCGCGCTGAAGGACATCAACCTGACGATCAATGCCGGAGAAATGGTGGCGATCATCGGCGCCTCCGGCTCCGGCAAATCAACCCTGATGAACATCCTCGGCTGCCTCGATTACGCCACCGCCGGCAGCTACAGGATCAACGGTCAGGAGACCCGCGACCTCGACGATCAGGCGCTGGCCGAACTGCGCCGCGATTACTTCGGCTTCATCTTCCAGCGCTATCACTTGCTGCCGCACCTGAGCGCGATGCACAACGTCGAGATGCCGGCCATCTACGCTGGCATTCCCGCGCCGCAACGCCACGCCCGCGCCCGCGAGTTGTTGGCGCGACTGGGTCTCGACGGGCACCTGACCCACCGGCCGAGCCAGCTCTCCGGTGGTCAGCAGCAACGGGTGAGTATCGCCCGGGCCTTGATGAATGGCGGTGAAGTGATTCTCGCCGACGAACCCACCGGCGCCCTCGACACCGCCAGCGGCAAGGAGGTGATGCGCATTCTGCTGGAGCTGCACGCAGCCGGGCACACGGTGATTCTGGTGACCCACGACCCGAAAGTCGCGGCCAACGCCGAGCGCATCATCGAAGTCAGCGACGGCGAAATTCTCAGCGACCGGCGCAACCAGCGCGACACCGGGCAACTGTCGGACGAAGAGCAGGTGCCGGCCAAACCACCGGCGACCCGCCGCCTGGTGGCCAGCCTCGGGCTGTTCAAGGAGGCCTTCAACATGGCCTGGGTGGCGCTGATTTCGCACCGCATGCGCACCTTGCTGACCATGCTTGGCATCGTCATCGGTATCACCTCGGTGGTGTCGATTTCGGCGATCGGTGAGGGCGCGAAAAATTACGTGCTCAAGGACATTTCGGCAATCGGCAGCAACACCATCGATATCTATTCCGGCAGCAGTTTCGGCGACAAGCGCGCCGCCTCGATCGAGACACTGGTGCCGGCCGACGTCACCGCGCTGAATCAGCTGTATTACGTCGACAGCGCCACCCCGGTGGTCGGTCGCAGCATGCTTCTGCGTTACCGCAACATCGACCTCGACGCGCAGATCAACGGCGTCAGCGACCAGTACTTTCAGGTGCGTGGGATCAAACTGGAGGCGGGCATTACCTTCAGCGAAAGCGATGCGCGGCGCCAGGCGCAGGTGGTGGTGATCGATTACAACACTCGGCATCGGCTGTTCGCCGAGGGCGTCGATCCGCTGGGGCAGGTGATCCTGATCGGCAACCTGCCGTGCACGGTGATCGGCGTGGCGGCCGAGAACAAAAACCTGTTTGCCTCAGGCAAAACCCTCAACGTCTGGGTGCCCTACGAAACCGCCGCCGGGCGTATCCTGGGCCAACGTTTTCTCGACAGCATCAGCGTACGGATCAAGGACGGCCAGTCGAGCAAAGTCGTGGAAAATCATGTCACCCAATTGCTGCTGCAACGCCACGGCATCAAGGACTTCTACACCAACAACCTCGACAGCGTGATGCAGACCGTGCAGAAAACCAGCCGCTCGCTGGCCTTGCTGCTGTCGCTGATCGCGGTGATTTCGCTGGTGGTCGGCGGCATCGGGGTGATGAACATCATGCTGGTGTCGGTCACCGAGCGTACCCGCGAGATTGGCATTCGCATGGCGGTCGGCGCACGGCAGTCGGACATTCGTCAGCAGTTTCTGGTGGAGGCGGTGATGGTCTGCCTGCTCGGCGGGGCCATCGGCATTTCCCTGTCGTACGCCATCGGCCACCTGTTTTCGCTGTTCATCAAGGAATGGGAAATGGTGTTCTCCATGGCCTCGGTGTTGACGGCGGTGATCTGCTCGACGCTGATCGGCATCGTCTTCGGCTTCGTCCCTGCGCGTAATGCTTCGCGCCTGGACCCGATCGAGGCGCTGGCGCGGGACTGATTGCCGGAGCTGATTGGCCGGGCTCGTGCCTTAAGCGCACAAATCGAAAGGGACGGGTCATGACCCCGTCCCTGTTTTTCGCCCTCAATCCAACTGTGGGAGCTGGCTTGCCAGCGATGACGGCCTACCAGCCGACCAACCTCCCACCTGAATGCACTCGGTCAAATGGTGGGAGCTGGCTTGCCAGCGATGACGGCCTACAAGCCGACCAACCTCCCACTGAATGCACTCATTCCAACTGTGGGAGCGAGCTTGCTCGCGAAAGCGGCTTGCCAGACAACATCAAAACAACAGAGCAAACCCCGCACATAAACATAACCCCGCAACCACGTTTAAAATACACGAACCGTTACGCCATACCGGCTACAACGCCTTGCGCCGTTACCTACGCGTACGCCAGAATCCGCCGGCTTACACGGCTATGGGGCGGGCTATATCGTTTCCCTGTCACTGAAAATCAGTGATCGGGTTTGGTAGCCCGTTTCTAAGTGTGATGGCGACGCCATATTCAGTACCTTTTCAGGGACTCGATTTTATGGTGGCCATGCGTGGGGCTCATTCGTGAGCGCCGGGTTTTCCTGCTTAGACCGGTCTACCAACCCGCGTATGGCCGCCACCCTCGTTTGGTAGCGAGAGTGATGGCTCCTTACTTTTGCTAAGCAGGAGCTTCATCCATGTTCAAAGCCACACCCAACCCCCCAGACACCTCAATCCCGTACGACCCAGCCCTCGACCCGCAGAAGATAAAAGCGGCCACCGACCGCGCCATCAACTTCTACCTCAACCCCGGCGCCCTGAAGATCTCGATCCCTTCAACACCCTCAAGCAAATCCAACAGAATCTTCCTCATCGACCCCACCGTGGACGAGGAAACCTTGCTCGTCGAAGCCTGCGAATCGTTAGCCGCCGCCAGCGATATGGCCCGTGATATTGGCGACGTCATCGACCACCCACAGCGCCGGGCCATGCTGATGCTGCATCAGGTGATCATGCTCAGTGAACTGATGGTCAACCGAGTACTGGACGGCCGCCGCGTGCCGAACTAATCACCCGGTCCCCTGTAGGAGCTGCCGAAGGCTGCGATCTTTTGATTTTGTTTTTCAAGATCAAGATCAAAAGATCGCAGCCTGCGGCAGCTCCTACAGGTCATCAATCTTCCAAAGTGCCTCGATCGGAGTTCCAGCTGATGTCNTCACCCGGTCCCCTGTAGGAGCTGCCGAAGGCTGCGATCTTTTGATTTTGTTTTTCAAGATCAAGATCAAAAGATCGCAGCCTGCGGCAGCTCCTACAGGTCATCAATCTTCCAAAGTGCCTCGATCGGAGTTCCAGCTGATGTCCGAAACCCCACCCAATCCGCCGATCACAGACCCGGTGTCACCCTACGAATCCCTCAACTCCAGAAAACTCCACGAAGCCGCCGAACGCGCCCTCGACCATTACCTCGCGCCCGCGCAAATCATGGCAACGCCGTACAGCCCCAGTAGCATGTTCCTGGTCAACCCGCAAACCGACACCGAATCCCTGCTGGCCAACGCCTGCGAATCCCTGGCCTCGGCCACGGTGATGCTCGGTGATTTCGCCGGCACGCTGGAAGGGCCGAGCCGCAATACCGCGCTGGGCATTGCGCAGGTGGTGATGCTGGGGGAGTTGGCAGTGAATCAGGCGCTGGATAGAGTCGTGCCGAAGGATTAAGCCTCCAATGTAAAAAACCGCCACCCGGGGAGGGCGGCGGTTTTTTTCTTCAGTGGCGGACTCAGGCCGCGCTGGTGGCGGTGGACGTGTCCTCCGGCGAGTACATCCAGCGCATCAACGAATGCCGGCCGCTGATCCCCAGTTTGATCGCGGCGCGCTTGAGATAGCTTTCCACCGTGTTGACCTTCAACTGCAATTGCTCGGCCAGCTCCGGCGCGGTACGCCCGGCGAGCAGGCCAATGCACACTTCGGTTTCGCGATTGGACAGGCTCAGGCCCAGTTGCTGCAAACGTTCGTTGAAGCGCAGTCGCAGGTTGTCCAGGCCCGGTTGCACGCCGTCAGTGCCGGGCGACGGCTCTTCAGTGCCGGTTTGCAAGGGTTGCAGGGCGTGAATGTGTTTTTCCAGCATCGGCAACAGCACCGGAGAGATGTCCTGCAACAAACTCTGCTCCTGGGCCGAGAACCGTTGCGACTGGTCGTTGCGATACACCGAAATCACGTAGCGGTAGCCGTCCTTGCGTCGGGTCAGGTGCAATTGTGAGGCGTCGGCGCTGGCGGAGGCGGGCGCGTCTATTGGCGCACTCGAGCGTGCGGCAATGTGTTCGCAGAATACCGTTTCAGCCTGCTGGGCCGAGTCTTTGCCGGTTTCCGGCGGATTGCGATGGGCGGGGCGGCCGACCGGCTCAACGCGCATTTGCCGAATGTGCGTGGCGTCCACCGCCAGTTGCGTCTGGATCAGGTCATGCAGCATTCGCGGAAAGTGCCGGCTACCGGTGCTCGCAATGACTTTGCCGATATGGGGAAACAGGTGTGAGTTCATAAACATCATCCATGAGTTGCAGGTGAAACAGTCCCATTCCTGACCTGCGTCGAGCATGTTCCCTGGTCGACGCAATGTCAGGATGTGGATCCTATCCTAGTACAACGTTTGAAAGACGGTTTAATGAAGGCGTTATCAGCTTATAACTTCACTCGATTTTTTCCGGCGCCACCACCCACACGCTGCACGGCATCTTGTACAGCAGGTGTTCGACGGTGCTGCCGATCAGACGGCCCACGCCCCGGTGGGCAATGCGGCCCATGACGATCATGTCGATGTCATAAGCATCGGCGTAGCTGGCCAGTACCTTGGCCGGGTCACCCAAAATCATGTGCTGGTTTTCTGCCGGAATATCGTTGCGTTCGGCCAGCTCACGGAACGTTTCGCCCTGGGCATCGAACAGCGCCTTGGCGGCACTGGAAGAAAAGAACGCGGAGGCGTGATCGAAACCGAATTCGGCGGCGCTGAGCGAGGTCAGGTCATGGGCGTAAATCACGTCGAGCTGCGCGTTACACAGCGTCGCCAGTTTATCGGCCTCGTACAGGATCCGGTCGTTCAGACCTTGGTACTGACCATCGCGATGGAACGGGTCGACCGCCGCGACAATCCGCCGTGGCAGGGCGTGTTGCACATGGCTGACGAAATGCAGCGGCACCGGGCATTCGCGCAGCAGGTGCACATCCAGCGGGGTGAACATCAGGCGCGACAGCAGTGATTCGTGTTCCAGTGCCTTGATCAGCGCCGCCATCGGTTGTTCGCGCAGGTGAATGAGGATTTCCTGCAGCGGCCTTTCGACCCAGACCACCTCGGTGGTGACGTGCACCCCGAGTTTGCGCAATGGCCGGGCCTGGTCCTCAAGCCATTGATGATGGCGTTCGATGTAGCCCAGGCGCATCTGTTCCAGCGCCTGTTCGTTGACCAGTCCGGCGGTTGCCAGGCCTTCCAGATAATCGAACGCAACGATGTGCAACGCCGCGTCGGAGGCCTTGGCCAGCGCGGCGGCGCGCTCGAAAGCCGGGCTGTTTTTCATCAGGGGCGAAACCACCAGCATGAAACGCGATTGCTCAGACATGACAAATCTCCCGTGGTTGATCGCACACACGACGCGAAAGGGCGGCGTTGTGTTCGGGCCGTGAGCCTTGAGTCCATCGTGGCCTGGGCGTGGCGGGCGGGATTGATATTTGTCAACGGGGCGATTCACCTACACCGTCCATCGGACGTGCGGTAGGGGGAGGCTGTCCGAGGTCCCGGGTGGGAGCGGACGTGCTCGGCGAAAGCGGTGGGCTGATCCGCAGTTTGTTTGACCATTATCAACGTTGGTGCTGTGACGACGGCGCAGTCTTGAGGACATCTCAAGCTGCGACTCGCTCAGAGGATTTGATCATGGCCATGATGAAAGCGGCGATCTTCGTCGAAAAGAACCGCATCGTGCTTGAAGACAAGCCGATTCCGCAAGTTGGGCCACTGGATGCGCTGGTGCGCGTCACCACCACGACTATTTGCGGCACCGACGTGCATATCCTGCGCGGCGAATACCCGGTGGCCAAAGGGCTGACCATCGGTCATGAGCCGGTGGGCGTCATCGAGCGACTGGGTTCGCAGGTGCGCGGTTTCGTCGAAGGTCAACGGGTGATCGCCGGGGCTATCACGCCCAGCGGCCAAAGTTACGCCTGCCTGTGCGGTTGCGGCTCGCAGGACGGCCCGGACACCCGCCACGGCTTCAAGGCGATTGGCGGCTGGAAGTTCGGCAACACCATTGACGGCTGCCAGGCCGAATACGTGCTGGTGCCGGACGCCCTGGCCAATCTGTGCCCGATCCCCGACGGCTTGAGCGACGAACAGGTGCTGATGTGCCCGGACATCATGTCCACCGGTTTTTCCGGGGCGGAGCGCGGGGAGATCAACATCGGCGACAGCGTCGCGGTCTTTGCCCTCGGGCCGATCGGCCTGTGTGCGGTAGCGGGGGCGCGCCTCAAGGGCGCCACCACGATCATCGGCGTCGATGCCGTGCCCGAACGCATGAGCGTCGCCCGCCGACTGGGCGCGACCCATGTGGTCAACTTCAAGGATGGCGACGTGGTCGAGCAGATCATGGCGTTGACCGATGGCCGTGGCGTCGACGTGTCCATCGAAGCGCTGGGCACCCAAGGTACGTTCGAAGCGGCCTTGCGGGTGCTGCGTCCCGGTGGACGCTTGTCGAGCCTGGGAGTGTACTCCAGCGACCTGCACATTCCGCTCAATGCCTTTGCCGCCGGGCTGGGTGATTACAGCATCGTTTCGACCCTGTGCCCCGGTGGCAAGGAGCGCATGCGCCGCTTGATGGCGGTGGTGCAAAGCGGCGCGGTGGACCTGTCGCCGCTGGTGACCCATCGCTTCAAACTCGATGACATCGAGGCGGCGTATGAGCTGTTTGCGCATCAGCGCGACGGGGTCATGAAGGTGGCGATTACCCCTTGAACAAGGGCCTTTTCCGATTCGACGGAGGCTTTTCGATGAACATTGATATCAGTGCAACGGCGGCGCCGCATGGCTGGGTGGTGTCGCTGGATGATTGTCGCGTGTACTTCAATCAGTTGCAGGAGGCGCAGGCTTTTGTCAGCCGGCTCCAGACCCGTATCGACGCGCCGCATCCCTGGCCACACGCTACTGAGCGTCAAATATTTACTCCATCCGCGCCGGTCAGAACCGTGAAGGCTGTTGCGGGCTGAATTCGATCCGTGCAGGGGTAAGGCAGGGCAAATCGACGATGAATGAATCCCTGGGCATGACGGGGGCGGCGGCTGCCTTGGGCATCGGCATGCTCATCGGTCTTGAGCGCGAACGGCACAAGGGCACGGGTGAGCGTCGAGGCAGCGCAGGTTTGCGCACCTTCGCGATCAGCGCGTTGCTGGGCTACGCCGCGATGGTGGTCGGGGCGGCGTTGTTGGTGGGGATTGTCGCAATCGGTTTGACCTTGCTGATCACCGTCGCCTATTGGCGCGGGCGCGATGACGATCCCGGCGTGACCAGCGAAGTGGCACTGATCATCGTGCTCATATTGGGCGCGTTGTGCACACGCTCACCCGAACTGGCGGTGGCGATTGGCGTGGTGGTGGCGGGTTTGCTGACGTATCGGGAAAAGCTGCATGACTTCGCGATCACGCAGTTGAGCGAAACCGAAATGCGCGATGGCCTGGTCTTGCTGATAACCGCGCTGGTGGTGTTGCCGTTGACACCGGATCGCTACATCGGGCCGTACGCCGCGCTCAATCTGCGCACCATTTGCACCTTGACGGTATTGCTGATGCTGGTGGGCGCCGGCGGGCACATTGCCGTTCGTACGCTGGGCATTCGTTACGGCTATGTCATCAGTGCCATCGCCTCCGGCTTCGCTTCCAGCACCGTGACCATTGCGACGATGGGCCATCGGCTCACCCGGGAGCCGGCGAATCTGCGGATCCTCAGCGCGGCAGCGCTGCTGTCCAATCTGGCGACCATGGTTCAGACCGGGCTGATTCTCGCCACCGTCGATCCAGCCTTGTTGCGCAACATGTGGCTGCCGTTAGTCTGCGGCAGCGTGGCGGCGCTGATCTACAGTGCTTGTCTGATGTTGCCCCGACCCGCCAGAGGAGCTGAAGAGACGCTGCCGGCAGGCGGTGCATTCAATCTGAAACTGGCCTTGATCGTTGCGTTGACCATGACCGCGATCACCCTGGTCTCGTCGGCCATGCTCAGTCAATTCGGCCAGGTGGGCGTGATGCTCACCGCCACCTTCAGCGGGTTCGCCGATGCGCACGCGTCAAGCGCCTCGATCGCCGGGTTGGCCAAGGCCGGTCTGTTACCGGTGGAGGCGATTGTCGCTCCGGCGCTGATCGCGATCAGCAGCAACTCGTTGAGCAAATGCGTGGTGGCCTGGGTCAGCGGCGGCAGGCGTTTCGCGGCGATTGTCATCCCCGGGCAGGTGCTGCTGACACTGGCGATGTGGGCCGGCACCTTGTGGCACTGAAACGCGGCGGCGCGGGTTTGAGGCAGAGCTGATCAAGATCAACTCGTCGGCAGCAGGAGCGGGCAATCTGGAGATCTGTTCACTTGATTCCGTTGGCCGCCGTGCCGAGGTGCCCCATGTCGCAGACCCAACGCTTGTTGTTGATTGCTCCCCCTACCATGAGCCACACCCCGGCGTTCGAGCGTGCCGCCGCGTTGGCGGTCGCCATGCAGTTGCCGTTGCACATCGTCGCCTTCGATTACCTGCAGGCGCTGGCGGTGGCGGGCCTGTTCGCTCCTGAGCAAATCCGTCTGGCCCGGGACGGTTACTTGCGCACGCATCGCCAGTGGCTTGCCGAGCAGGGCAAATTGCTCGAACGGCATGGCATCCAGGTCACCAGTGAGGTGGTCTGGGTGCAACATCCTTACGAAGAAGTCCTGCAGTTCGTCAACGAAATGCCGTTGGCGCTGATTATCAAGGATGCGCAGCAGGAGTCGGCGTTGAAGCGGGTGTTTTATACCCCGCTGGATTGGCAGCTGCTGCGCGACTGCCCGGTGCCGGTGCATCTGGTCACCGATGACGTGCATCCAAGGCCACGCAGTGTGCTGGCGATCATTGACGTACTGCGCAGTGAAGATCAGGACCTGCTGTTCAATGATCAGATTGTCGACGCCGCGGTGCGCCTGGCCGAGCAGTGTGATGCCAGGCTTGAGTTGCTGCATGTCTACGACTGGGCGGCGGTGTATGCCACGGACATGGGCTACGGCGCCTTGCCGCTGGCCACCGGCATCTATGAGTCACTGGGCAGTGCGCAACATGAGGCATTTGCCGCCCTGGCCGAACGCCACGGTGTGCCGCCGACCTGCCGACATTTTGTCGAGGGTCCACCGGTGCCGAGCATTTGCGAGTTTGCCGCCGAACATCACATTGAGGTGATCGTGTTGGGCACGGTGCAGCACCACGGTTTGAACAAGTTGTTGGGCACCACCGCCGAACAGATCCTGCATCGTGCGCCGTGCAGTGTGCTGGCGATCAAACCGGGACATACCTTGCAATCGTGAAGAATCGCCCGGTGCCGAGTCGTTTTGCAGACTTGGCACCGGGCGATTTTTTACAGGTGAAGACGGTGTATGACCTGACGGCTGTCTTCAGGATCGTGGTGGGTTTCGAACTTCAGCGCCCGGGCCAGTTCGCGCATCGGTTCGTTGCTGGCAACGTCGACCGAATACATCTGGCGGAAGCCGTTCTGGCGTGCAGCCTTGATCAGATGCTCCATCAACAGTGTCCCCAGGCCCAGGTGTTGCCATTCATCGGCAACGGTGACGGCACATTCGCATTCATGCTCGCCGGTGGCGGCATACCGGCTGATGCCGATTTCGATCAGTTGGCCGTTTTCATGCACCAGCGCGATGAACGCCGTGCGCTGCCGGTTATCGGTGTCCATCAGTTGGTCGAGCATTGCCGGGCCGGGTTCGCTGATCTGCGCCAGAAAACGCATGTGCCGGGACTCGGGCGACAGGCGCTTGATGAAGGCGTATTCACGCTCGCGATCCTTTTCCGCCAACGGACGGATCAACACATGACGCCCATCCTTGACGGCCTCGATCCAGTGTTGCCCGGAGACTGCGGCGTAGGCCGCCACGGCTCGATCGTTGTGGTCTTTGACTGTAAGCATGGGGTAATCCTCCATCCGGTTTGAAAAGGCTGACACGGGTTGAGCAACGGTTGTTTTTGATGGTTTTACGCCGTCGCCGAGGCCCGCATCTGATCTGGATCAGACACACGCAAACGCGTCACTCAATGGCTGTTGGTTGATGTAAATCAACGTCGGGCAGTGGGCCGCGAGCGCAGGCTGGAACCTTGCCGGTCGTGCAACGCCGGTGCCGAGCGGAGGTGTGTGATGGGGCAATATCAACGTTTGCTGCTGGTCGCCGACCAGACCCTGCATCAGTCACCCGCCATGCTGCGCGCCATGGCGCTGGCCAAGGCGAGCGGCGCGGCGCTGGACGTACGGGCCTTTGTCGAACCGGTGCCGGTTGCGCATCTGTGGGAAGAAAGAATCGACGAAGTCGACGCTCAGCGCTATTTGCGGCGCTACCGCCGCTGGATCGCCGATGAGGTCGAACGACTCAACGGCCATGGCCTGAAGGTCACCGTCGATGTGGTGTTCACCACGCACCCGTTGCTGGAGATTCTCAGGACCGTGCAGGCGCTCAAGCCCGATCTGCTGATCAAGGATGTGGCGCTGGAGCCAGTGCTGAAACGGGTGTTCATCACGCCACTCGATTGTCACTTGCTGCGTGAATGCCCGGTGCCGGTGCACCTGGTCAATCAGATTCGCTACGCATTACCGCATCGAGTGGTCGCGGCGGTGGATCCGTTCGATCCGGCCACGCAGATCAACGGCTTGAACGACACCATCATCCAGACGGCCAACGCCCTGGCCTTGCAATGTGACGCGCCGTTGCACTTGTTGTACGCCTATGACTTGTCGGCGGCATTCAACGGTGACGCACCGCTGGTGACCGGTGGCTGGAACGGCAACTTTGTCGAAGAACTGCGTGAATCGCTGCATCAGGCTTTTGTGACCTTGGCCGATCGTCATGGCGTACCCCCGGAACGTCGGCATTTCGCCATGGGCTTGCCGGTGCCGGTGATCAGCGAGTTTGTCGAGCAGTACCTGGCTGACGTGGTGGTGATGGGTACGGTGCATCGGGTCGGGGTTGACCGGTTGATCGGCAGCAACACCGAGCGGGCACTGTACTCGGTGCCGGGCAGCATTCTGGCGGTCAGGCAACGGGGCCCCAGCGATTGACCGGCCGGGGCCGGCCTCAGCGTGGCGAGCGGTGGCAGCCGGCAACCAATTGCTTGAGGCCGTCCATGTTCTGGATTCGCACGTCGCGGCCGCTGATTTCCACCAGTCCCTGATCCCGCAGGTGAGCGATGCCCCGGCAGATGGTTTCCAGACGCAGCCCGAGAAAGGAACCGATTTCCTCGCGGCGCATTTTCAGCACGAAATCCTTTGCCGAGTAACCGCGCAGGCTCAAGCGTTGCGACAGGTTGAGCAGAAACGCCGCTAGCCGCTCATCCGAGTTCATGTTGCCCATGAGCATCAACATGCTGTGGTCGCGCACGATTTCACGGCTCAGCAACCGATTGAGGTTGTGCTGCAGCGACGGCAGGTTCTGCGCCAGTTTTTCCAGCTGCGCAAAGTGGATCGGGCAGACCTCGCTGTCCTCCAGGGCAAAGGCATTGCAGGCATGCTCGTCGGCGCTGATGGCATCCAGCCCGAGCATCTCGCCGGGGATGTGAAAACCGGTGACCTGCTCACGGCCGTCCACCGACAGCATGCTGGTCTTGAACGAGCCGATTCGCACGGCATACAACGAGCGCAGCGGATCGCCCGTGCGGTACAGCGCGGCCCCCTTTTTGACCTTGACCCGTTGCACGATGAGCGTGTCCAGGCGCTCGACTTCTGCACCGCTCATGCCGATCGGCAGACACAACTCCAGCACACTGCAGTTGGAGCACGCGGTTTTGAGGTGGTGCACAGGCAGAGCAAGTTTTTCGGACATGGGAGGGTTCACGCGGTTGGGGGTGGGTTAAGCATAGGTGCCCCGCATACGGACACCGATTTCATTTAACAACCGCCTGCGCCAGCTGACGAACGGACGAAAGCGCAGTGCGGGGAACGCAGCTGCGCCATTGCTTGATAAAAATCAGAACCCTCGCAAGGTACCGTCGGATACTGGCCGGGCAAGTGGTCACTACTCGATCGACAGGGATGTCAGGCTGGCCCTCAGGCCAGTACCGCACTGCCAGGATGAGGTTCGTATGCTCAGATTCAAGCGAATGCTGTTGATCGCGCCTGCCGAAATGGTCCGCACCCCGGCCTTCGATCGCGCGATGGCTCTGGCCCAGGCAACCGGTGCGGCGCTGCACATCGTGGCGTTCGATTATGTGCAGGCGCTGGCGGTGGCCGGTCTGTTTGACCACGATGCGATGGCCCAGGCGCGCGAGGGTTATTTGCAAGTGCACCGGCACTGGCTGGAGCAACAGGCCCGGTTCCACACCGGCAGCGGCGTGCAGGTCAGCAGCGAAGTGGTCTGGGCCAGGGCCACGCCGGCGCATCTGCTGGAGTACATCAATGACTATCGGGCCGATCTGGTGATCAAGGATACCCATCATGTCCCGGCGCTGAATCGGGCATTCCATCGACCGCTGGACTGGCTGTTGCTGCGCGACTGTCCGGCCCCGGTGCATCTGGTCACCGAAGCCCGTCATCCTCTGCCGCTGAAAATGCTCGCCGCCGTCGATCTGTCGCATCTGGAGGCTCTGACCCAAGGCCTCAACGACCGCATCCTCAATCTGGCCGCCACGCTGGCAAGCGCTTGCGGCGCCGAGTTGCACCTGCTCAATGTCAGCAACTGGTCGGTGCTGGGCGATGCGGCGATGAGCGTGCCGACGCTGAGTCTGGATCACAGCCTGTGCGAGGCGATCAACGACACCCAGCAAGAGGCGTTTGATGCGCTGGCCGAGCGTTACGCAATCGCAGCACGACGCCGGCACCAGATGAGCGGGATCCCGCACAAAGTGATCGAACAGTTCGCTCGCCAGAACGCGTTTGACCTGCTGGTGCTCGGTACCGCTTACCAGCAGGGCCTCGACGGCTTCATCGGCGCGACGGTCGAGAGTGTCCTCAACCGGGCGCCGTGCAGTTTGATGATCGCCAAGCCCCTACCCGAGGTGAATTGAGACGGAAGCATGCGAGGCCGGTCCTGACCACAGGATTGTCCGTTATGAGTTGACAGTGAAACGCTTTTCAACCGATTTATCGGTTTCGGTGGTGTCAGTAATCTGTGCCCATGTTCAACGCAACGCCAACCACCACAACCAAGAAAAGGGAATCAAACATGAGCACTGCAACCTACAACCGCCTGAACAAAGACGACGCCGTAGTCCTGCTGGTCGACCACCAGACCGGTCTGATTTCTCTGGTTCAGGATTTCTCGCCGAACGAGTTCAAGAACAACGTGCTGGCGCTGGCCGACCTGGCGAAATTCTTCAACCTGCCGACCATCCTCACCACCAGTTTCGAACAAGGCCCCAACGGCCCGCTGGTTCCGGAGCTGAAAGAAATGTTCCCGGACGCGCCGTACATCGCCCGCCCAGGCCAGATCAACGCCTGGGACAACGAAGACTTCGTCAAGGCGATCAAGGCCACCGGCCGCAAGCAGATCATCATTGCCGGTGTCGTGACCGACGTCTGCGTCGCATTCCCGACCCTGTCGGCACTGGCCGAAGGCTTCGACGTATTCGTCGTCACCGACGCCTCCGGCACCTTCAACACCACCGTCCAGCAAGCCGCGTGGAGCCGCATGACCCAGGCCGGCGCACAAATGATGAACTGGTTCTCGGTCGCCTGTGAGCTGCACCGCGACTGGCGCAACGACATCGAAGGGCTGGGCAATCTGCTGTCGCAGCGGATTCCGAACTACCGGAACCTGATGAACAGTTACTCGGCGTTGACCGCGCAGCAGAAGTGACTGCAGCGTTGTGAATATGAAAGCCTGCCCTGAAAAGCAGGCTTTCTTTGTTTGCGCCGCTGCATCAGCGTTGCTACCCGTTGCGCTGACCGAACGCGCACACCAGCAGTTTTTTGATCACCACCACCGGGTATTCCCAGTCGTTTACGGCTAATCTGCGCACTCGCTGACGACAACAAGACAACAACAGGAGTCACTGATGCAACCGATCCGTCTCGGTCTGGTGGGCTACGGCAAGATTGCCCAGGATCAACATGTACCGGCGATCAACGCCGATCCCGGATTTCGTCTGGTGGCGGTCGCCACGCAAGGTAAACCCTGTGCCGGGGTGGAGAACTTTCACTCGTTGAGCGAGTTGCTGGAACACGGTCCGGAGGTGGATGCGATTGCGTTTTGTACGCCGCCGCAAGGTCGATTCGCCCTGGTGCAGCAGGCGCTGGCCGCCGGCAAACATGTGTTGGTGGAAAAACCGCCGTGCGCCACGCTGGGCGAGGCGATGGCTTTGGTCAATCAAGCCCGGCAGCAAGACGTCAGTGCGTTGTTCGCCTGGCATTCGCGCTACGCCCCCGGTATTGAAGCTGCCCGTGACTGGCTCGCCAGTCGCACGCTGCAAAGCGTGCGGATCGACTGGAAGGAAGACGTGCGCAAATGGCATCCCGGTCAGACGTGGATCTGGCAACCCGGTGGTCTGGGCGTTTTCGATCCGGGCATCAATGCCTTGTCGATTGTCACCCGTTTGCTCGCGCAGCCACTGTTTGTCGAGTCCGCCGAACTGCGGGTACCGGACAACTGCCAGTCGCCGATTGCCGCGTCGATCAAGATGTCCGATGCCAGCAGACTCGACGTGCGGGCCGAGTTCGATTTCGACCACGGTCACGACGAACTCTGGAGCATCGAGATTCGCTGCGCCGAAGGGGTGCTGCGCCTGGACAACGGCGGGGCGCTGCTGAGCATCGACGGCGTGCGCCAAGTGGTGTCGGAAGAGGGCGAGTACACCGCGGTGTATCGACACTTCCGGCAACTGATTGGCGATCGGGCCAGCGACGTCGATCTGCAGCCACTGCGGCTGGTGGCGGACAGTTTCTTTGTCGGCAGCCGCGTGGCAGTCGAGCCTTTTTATGACCCGGCACGCTGATCGGTTGAAGCGGGATAGCGGTTGTGCGATGACAGCGAACCTGAGCGTCAGGCCTAAGCTAATGCAAAAAGGGTATTTGTTCGTGGTTTTTAAGATCGTTTAGTTTTGTCTCACGACGAATCAAACGCATCAAACCGATAGACCCCCGATTGCCATGACGGCACACGCTGAATCGATCAAAGGCTCTTCAGGTTTGGTTCACACGGGAGTGAATCATGCCGCATACCCTCGATATCACCACGCTGCCGACGCTCGACCTTTCGTTGTTCGAAGGCACCGCGCAACAGCGTTATGAATTTCTTGAAAACCTGCGTCACGCCGCGCGTGACGTCGGCTTTTTCTATCTCACCGGCCATGGCATCGACAGCCACCTGCTCAAGCAGGTGCAGGATCACGCCCGGCAGTTCTTCGCCTTGTCCGAGCACGAAAAAACCGCCGTCGGCATGATCAATTCGCCGCACTTTCGCGGGTACAACCGTGCCGCTTCCGAGATCACCCGTGGTCAACCCGACTGGCGTGAACAGTTCGATCTCGGCGCCGAGCGTGAAGCGTTGCCGCTGGACGCGGACAGTCCGTTGTGGACTCGGTTGCAGGGGCCCAACCAATGGCCGGCGGCGCTGCCAGAACTAAAACCGCTGCTGCTCGAATGGCAACAGGCGATGACGCGCATGGCGTTGCGTCTGCTGCGTGCCTTTGCCCAGGCGCTGTCGCTGCGGGCGGACGCGTTCGATCAGTTGTACGGCGACAAGCCCAACGAACACATCAAGTTGATGCGCTACCCAGGTCAGGCTGCCAGCGCGAGCCAGCAGGGCGTCGGCGCGCACAAGGATTCGGGGTTTCTGAGCTTTCTGCTGCAGGACCAGCAGGCCGGTCTGCAAGTGGAGGTTGAAGAGGGGCGCTGGATCGATGCGCTACCCCGCGACAACACGCTGGTGGTGAACATCGGCGAACTGCTGGAGCTGGCCACCAACGGTTATCTGCGCGCCACGGTGCATCGGGTGGTGTCGCCGCCCGCAGGCAGCGAGCGTTTGTCCATCGCCTTCTTCCTCGGCGCGCAACTCGATGCCGTGGTGCCGCTGTACCCGTTGCCCACCGTGCTGCTGCGTGAAGCGCGTGGCCCGGCGAGTGATCCGCTCAATCCGTTGTTTCGCGATGTCGGCTGGAACTACCTCAAGGGTCGGTTGCGTTCGCACCCCGACGTCGCCCGGCGCTTCTATGCCGACGCGCTGATGCCCGCCGCACCGGCTCGTAAAACCGCCAACGCCTGATTCATCACTCGCTCAAGGACTCTGCACATGTTGAAAAAAACAGGTTTGACCCTGGCCGTGCTCGGCGCGCTGGTGACTTCGTTCGGTGCTCAGGCGCTGGAGCCGCTGCGGGTGGCCGCTGATCCGGTGCCCCACGCGCAGATTCTCGCGTACATCCAGACAATCGATCCGCAACTCAACCTCAAGGTCATCGAGATTCCCAACGGCGTGAACTCCAACGAGCTGTTGGTGCACGGCGATGTCGATGCCAATTACTTCCAGCATCTGCCGTACCTGAAATCCCAGGAACAAGCGCTGGGGCAGAAACTCGCGGTGGCCGCCACGGTGCATATCGAGCCGTTGGGCATCTATTCGCGCCGGCACAAAAGCTTCGCCGAGGTGCCGGAAAAAGGCACCGTCGCCGTGCCCAACAACGTCACCAACCTGAGCCGTGCGCTGTACCTGTTGCAGGACAACGGGTTGATCAAACTCAAGCCCGGCTTCAAGGATCCGGCGGCCGATCAGGCCACCCCCAAGGACATCGCCGAGAACCCGAAACAGCTGAAGATCCTCGAAATCGAATCGCCGCAAATCCCTCGGGCGCTGGACGATGTCGACCTCGCGGTGATCAACGGCAATTACGCACTGGAAGCCGGACTGGTGCCGGCCCAGGATGCGCTGGGGCTGGAAAAGGCCGAGCACAATCCGTACGCCAACATCCTGGTGACTACGCCGACACTGCAAAACGATCCGCGCATCGCACAACTGGCCAAAGACCTGACCTCGCCGCAAGTGGCGAAATACATCACTGATAACTTCAAGGGTTCGGTGATTCCGGTGGAGGATGCCAAGCCATGATCGTCGTCGAGCGTTTGAGCAAGACCTACCCGTCAGCGCCGGCACCGGCACTGGATCAGGTGTCACTGAGTATTCCCGACGGCGCGATCTACGGCATCCTCGGGCGCAGCGGCGCAGGCAAGTCGACCCTGTTGCGTTGTCTCAATCTGCTCGAACGCCCGGACAGCGGGCAAATTCTCATCGACGGCGTGGACCTGCTGACCTTGACGCCCAGCGACCTGCGCCGCCAGCGTCAGCGCATCGGCATGATTTTCCAGGGCTTCAATCTGCTGCATTCACGCACCGTGTTCGACAACATCGCCGTGCCGCTGGAGATCGCCAACGTCGGCAAACCGTGGCGCCATGTGCGGGTGCGCGAGCTGCTGGAACTGGTCGGTTTGACGGACAAGGCGCAAGCCTTTCCCTCGCAGTTGTCCGGTGGGCAAAAACAGCGGGTGGGGATTGCCCGCGCCCTGGCCGCCGAGCCGGCGTATCTGCTGTCGGACGAAGCCACCAGCGCGCTGGACCCGGAAACCACCGCGTCGATTCTTGAGCTGCTGCGCGACATAAACCGGCAACTGGGCGTGACCATTGTGCTGATCACCCATGAGCTGGACGTGGTCAAGTCGATCTGCGATCACGCAGCGTTGATGGCCGACGGGCGCCTGGTCGAGTCCGGCCCGGTGCCGCGTTTGCTTGCCGATCCGCAGTCGAGTCTCGGCACTTCGTTGCGTCCGACCTGCGGCCTGCCGCTGGGCCACGACATTCCCGGGCTCAGCTTCCTCAAGCAATACGGCGTGCGAGCGGCTCAGTCATGAACCGCGCGATCAACTGGAATGAAATCCTGCAACTGCTGTTCAACGCCACCGGCGAAACCCTGTACATGGTCTTGCTTGCCGGGCTGTTCACGCTGCTGATCGGTTTGCCGCTCGGGGTGTTGCTGTTTGTCAGTCGCCGCGACGGCCTGCGGCCGCTGCCACGGCTCAATGCCGCGCTGGGTTCGCTGGTCAATCTGGGGCGCTCGCTACCCTTTGTGGTGATGTTGATTGCGCTGATTCCGCTGACGCGTCTGCTGGTGGGTACGACCCTCGGCAGCACCGCTGCGGTGGTGCCGATCACCATCGGCGCGTTTCCGTTTTTCGCGCGGATCGTCGAGAACGCGCTGGACGAAGTCGACAAGGGCCGGATCGAAGCGATCCTCGCCATGGGCGGCGATATCCGCCATGTGATTTGCAAAGTGCTGCTGCCCGAAGCGCTGCCGGCCCTGCTGGCGGGGATCACTCTGACGCTGGTGATGCTGATCGGTTTTTCTTCCATGGCCGGGGTGATTGGCGGTGGCGGCCTCGGTGATCTGGCGATCCGTTACGGCTATCAGCGTTTCAACAACGAAGTGATGGTCGCCACCGTGGTGGTGCTGGTCATTCTGGTGCAGGGCGTGCAAAGCCTGGGCGACCGGCTGGTGCGTTCGCTGGCCCATCGACGTTAAGGAATATTATGAGTGTCGTCGTGGCCCGCGCGCCGCTGATTCAGGTGCGCGAACTGAGCAAACGCTTCGGCTCGAACAGCGCCCTGGATCGCGTCAGTCTGCAGATTCATCCCGCCGAAGTGGTGGCGTTGCTCGGTGCCAACGGTGCCGGCAAATCGACGCTGGTGAAAATTCTCGCCGGCAGCCAGCGCGCTGATGACGGCGAGATTTACATCGACGGGCAGCCCCGGCAATTCAGCTCGCCGCTGTCGGCACGTCGAGTCGGAATCGTTGCCGTGCATCAGCAGATCAACCAGGGCATTGCGCCCGGTTTGAGCGTGGCGGAAAACCTGCTGCTCGATGAGTTGTGCAAGCCTGACGCGGACTTTTGGCTCAATCGCCAACGCCTGCTGGAGCGCGCCGCGAGTATCGCCGCCGGGCTGGGGCTGGTGTTGCCGCTGGAGCAGTCGATTGAACACCTGGGCCAGGCCGAACGGCAGTTGGTGGTGCTGGCGCGGGCCTTTGCCTTACAGCCGCGTCTGCTTATTCTCGATGAGCCGACTGCCGCGTTGTCGGACGCCGAGGCGCAACGGCTGTTCGGTCTGATCGACACCCTGCGCAGTCGTGGCGTGGCGATTGTTTACATCTCCCATCGCTTGTCCGATCTGCAACGGGTGGCGGATCGCGCCATTGTCTTGCGCGATGGGCGACTGGCCGGAGAATTCAGCGCACGGCAGTTGCCGGAAGCGGTGCACGCCATGCTCGGGCAGGCGCTGGACGGGCATGTCTACACGCCCGGCAGCGTGGGCCGAAAAGTGTTGGGCGTGCGCGGTTTGCAGGTTTTGCCACGCTCCAGGCGTTTCGATTTCAACCTGCACCAAGGCGAAGTGGTGGTGCTGACCGGACTGCTCGGCGCCGGCAAAAGCGAAATCGCCGAAGTGCTGTTCGGCTTGCGCAAAGCCGTGGCCGGCAGTCTGCAACTGGACGGCGTGGACTGGCTGCCGGGTTCGCCAAGGGAAGCGATTCGCAGCGGTGTGTTTCTCGCAGCGGAGGATCGCGCCAGTCAGTCGCTGGTGCCTGATTTCTCCCTGCGCCGCACGCTGACACTGCCGTTTCTGCAGCGTTTCACCCGTGCCGGGTTCATTCGCAACCGCGCCGAAGCCGCAGCGGTCGAGGCGCAAGTCGCGGCGCTGGGGATCAAGACCGCCGGCATCGAGGTGCCGATGAGCGCGCTGTCCGGCGGCAATCAACAGAAGGTCGTGCTTGGTCGCTGGCTGCTCGGAGAAGGGCGGGTGTTGATCCTCGACGAGCCGTTTCAGGGCGTCGACGTGCGCGCCCGCCGTGAAATCGGCCAATTGTTGCGCGACAGTGCCAGCGGCCGGGCAACCCTGGTGATTTGCGCCGATGTCGATGAGGCCCTGGAAATCGCCGACCGGATTCTGTTGGTGCGCGATCACGCGGTGGTCGGCGAATACCCGCGTGCCGGTCTTGAACGCGCGACCCTGGTCGCCGCGTTGGCTGGCAGCGACGCTAGCGAAAATCCTTTTCACGCCACGCCAAGGAGCAGAGCGAGTGCCTGATTCGAGTTCATTGTTGTCTGCCGCTACGGCACCCGCCGAGCGCCTGCTGCAAGCGCTGATCCGCTACGGCCTGTTGTGGCTGCTGGCGCTGATCGTGGTGTTTTTCAGTGTCGCGGAACCGGCGTTTTTGCGTGTCGGCAATCTGTTCAGCATCTTGCAGTCGGTGTCGATCGTCGCGCTGCTGGCCCTTGGCGTGACGCTGACCATGGCCGTCGGCGGACTTGATCTGTCGATTGGGGCGGTGGCAGCGATGAGCCTGATGATCGCCAGTTACGTGATGGTGGTGCTCGGCTGGGGCGCGGTGCCGGCGGTGCTGATCAGTCTGGCCGGTGGCGCAGTGGTCGGGCTGCTCAATGGCTGGCTGATCGTCAAGCTGCGGGTGCCGGACATTCTCGCGACGCTGGGCAGCATGTTTCTGGTGATCGGCGTGCAACTGATTCCCACGGGCGGACGCTCGATTGCGGTGGGCATGACCTTGCCCAGTGGCGTGGAAACCGAAGGCACGTTCAGTACGGCGTTTCTCGCCCTCGGCCGCGGACGCTTGTGGGACGTGGTGCCGGTGCCGGTGTTGATCACTGCGTTGGTGGCGCTGGCGGTGTGGCTGTTTCTTGAGCGCACGCGCATCGGCCGGTTGTTTTATGCGATTGGCGGCAACGAGCAGGCAGCGCGATTGGCAGGCGCGCCGGTACAGCGCTTGAAGTTGCTCGCTTACGTGTTGTCGGCATTGCTCGCTTCACTTGGCGGGTTGCTGTTGGCGGCGCGCCTGGGCCGGGGTGATGTCAGCTCCGGCAACGGTCTGGTGCTCGACGCCCTCGGCGCGGCGCTAATCGGTTTTGCCGTGCTCGGAGCGAAGAAGCCCAATGCGTTCGGCACGTTGGTCGGCGCACTGTTGGTGGCGTCGCTGCTCAATGGCCTGACCATGCTCAACGCGCCGTACTACGCGCAGGATTTCGTCAAGGGACTGGTGCTGGTGCTGGCCCTGATGTTCACCTTCGGCCTCGCGCATCGGGCGCGCTGAGCCGGTTCATTTATCGCTGCAAGGAAGATGTATGCACGGTTCAATCAAGCAGTTCGCACGCCATTGCCTCGCCGGCGCGGTGCTCTCGGTGTTGGCTTTGAGCGCTCAGGCCAAGGCATTGCCGGGTGCTCCGGCGCCGTTCGACAAGGGCCAGGTGCAGATCGCGCTGGTCGGTTACCTGTTTTCCGGGGACTTTCCCGAGGCGTACCTGCGCGGCGTGGAGAAACAGACCGAGGCGCTGGGGGCCAATCTGCGGGTGTTCGATGCGCGGCAGCAGGCGGCGAGTCAGGGCGAGATGATCGATCAGGCGATTGACCTCGGGGTCGACGGGATCATCGTTCAACTGGGCCTGGCGGAAACACTCAAGGGACCGATTGACCGGGCGATCGCCAAAGGCATCAAGGTGGTGGCGTTCGACGTTGACCTGAACAGTCCGCAAGTGACTCAGGTCGAGCAGGATCACCATGCACTGGCGCGGCTGGCGCTGGATCAGGCCGTGAAAGACAACGGCACGCGGTTCGATGCCGGTTACGTGTACATCAGCGGCTTCACGCCGATGGAGCGCCGCGACGAGATCTGGAGTCAGGTGAAAAAGGCCAATCCGGGCATCATCGAGAAGGCGCGGTTCGGCACGCTCAATCCGCCGATTGCCAACTCGGTGGCGGATCAGGCCAGCGCGGTGCTGCGCGCCAATCCGGATATCCGCGTGATCTTCGCGCCGTTCGACGAGTTCGCCAAAGGCGCGAAAATCGCCGTCGACGAGGCCGGGCTGGGGCGCAAGGTGAAGATCTACAGCGCTGACATCTCCACCGCCGACATCCAGATCATGAAAGAACCGGACAGCGCCTGGGCGGCGACCGCAGCGGTCAATCCGCAAGTCGCGGGGGCGATCAGCGTGCGCAGTCTGGCGATGTTGATTGCCGGCGAAAATCCGGGGCATCAGGTGCTGGTGCCGCCGACCCTGATCACGCGTCAGCAACTGCTCGATCTGGACGTGAAAAACGTTCGCGATCTGGCGCAGAAACTCCCGGCGTTCGGTGATACCGCCAACGTGGCGCGGGCGGAGTGGATTCCTGTGGCGAATTGAAAAATCTGTATTCATTCACCGATCCCTGTGGGAGCTGGCTCGCCAGCGATAGGGCCTGTTCAGCCACCTT